>CAYVRP010000011.1:0-104048 GCA_964454025.1 uncultured Polyangiaceae bacterium
GCCGGGTCGAGCGGCGGCGGCTCTTCCCGGAGGACCACCTCGGTCGAGCCAGCCGACGGCGCGGAGAAGGCGGCGGCGAGGGTGTCGGCGAGGCGCGCGCGGTCCACTACGAACCCGCCGTGCGGAAGGACGGGCAGGACGTTGCCACGGTCCACCGTGAGCCCGCCGCCGAAGGGGCGGCGCTCGATCACCTGCCGGTCCAGGCGGTCGGCGAGGGCGCTCACCTTCACCGGGTCCACGGCGGTGACGAGCCGGATCAGCTCGGGACTGGCCCAGCGCCGCCACCACCAGGTGGTGCGAGCCAGGAGACCGCCGGCCCGACCGGCACGGAGCGCCGCCTCGACGGTCGCCTCGACGTTGACGGTGAAGCGGACGTCCTCGGCCGTCACCTTCACCAGCGCCGGGCCGACGCGCACGGTGAGCGTACCGCGCTGGAGGCGACTCGCCTGTTCCTGCAAGACCCGCTCAGCTTCCTCGCGGCGGAGCGCCGAAAGGGCGACTGGACCCGCCCAGACCCCGCGCAGGATCCGGTGCCCCAGGAGCGCGCGGTCGGTCGCGGAGGGCAGCCAGAAGGCCAGCGCCACCGCGACGAACAAGAGCGCGCCGGTCACGGAGCGCCGGCGCCCGTACCGCTCGACGAGGGCGCGCCAGCCGATCCCTGCAGGACGACGGGTCACCGGTCGCTCTCCCATCGATGGTGCGCCTTCGATCGGCCCCGGCCCGCGGCGCCAAGGGCCGCTCGTAGCGTACCGGTTCGAATCCCCGAGGAAAAGCGCGGGCTTCTCGTCGGTGCGGGTCCGCTCCGCCGGGCGTCGATCCATGCTAAGGATCTCCTGTGTGGGTTCGACGCTCGGCCATACGCCCGGTCCCCGCCTACGCCCGGGTTCCGGGGCGTGCCCTCGACGCGGTGCGGGAGGGGCTCGCGGAGGACGATGACGAGGCACGGGAGCAGCTCGACGCCGGGCTCGCCCGCTTCGAGCGTGAACAGCCGGTGGTCGCTGCCCGCGTGGCCGAGGCGCTCGGCCGCTCCCTGGACGAAACCGCGCAGGCGCTCGGCTACTTCCTCACGTTGGCCGTCTGGCTCGCCTTCGACGCCGCGTTCAGCGACCGCGTGGCCGAGGTGACCGAGCAGGAGCTGGCCGCGACCGAAGAGCTGCTCCGTCTCGACGAGGAGCTCCGCGGCGCCGACCCCCTCGAGCCCCTCGACAGCGATGACGTGGTCGCCATGGAGCAGCCGGACCTTGTGGCCTTCGTTCACGAGCACGTCGATGCGACGCTCCAGATGCACGCAGAGTCCGTGGACGTCGACGACGTGGACGCGGTCTATCGCCTGGTGCTGGTGGAGATCCTGGCGCTTTCCTACGCCGTTCATCGTCCGGTGGGCTACCCGGTAGCCAAGACGGAGCTACTGGCCTGACGGGCGCGTCGGCGGGCCGGGGCACGGATCGACCGGTCAGGCTGCATCGGCGCCGTGATGAACGGCTCCGGACGGGGTGCGGGCGGGTTCCCCGGCACGCCCTCCCGGGGTTCGCCGCTCGCTTGGCGCCACGGGTCGCTGATCGTTCGCGGCGACCAGGCTGATGGGCGTGCTAGCCGCCCTCGTCCTCGTCCGCGCCGGTGCCCGCCTCCGCGGCGCGGAGGCGCTCACCGAGCAGCCAGCGGAGGGCGGTGAGGTCGTACCGATCGGGACGGTCCCCTTCAGGCATCTCCGCGACCTCGCGCGCGGCCTCGGCCGCTTCCCGGCGCAGGCCCGGCGGGATCTCGAGCCGCGTGCCCAGCCGCATGAGGCTGCCGAGCTCGTCCTGGGTGGCGACCCCGTCGAGGGTCGCGAGCCAGCAGGCGACGGCGTAGACGAAGAGGCGGTCCTCCGGGGTCAGGGACCGGTGGTCCAGCTCGCCCAGGTCCAGGGGGTTCCGGGTCGCCGCCTCGATCTCGGCGATCTGCTCGAGCTCGAGCCCCTCGTCGAGCGCCGTTCGCACGATGGCGTCGGCTTCGTCGGGATCGAGCTGCCCGTCCGCCCACCCCACCGCGGCCAGGGCGAGGAAGACGTCGCGTCCGAGGCGGGGCTTGTCGTCGGTCATGGGGATCTCCCTTGTCCCCATATCACGGAGTCCGACCGGCGGCGGCCCGGGAGCGGGCTTGCACCCTGGGCGGAGCACGCCGCCCGCGCTAGGGTGCCGCGCGAACGTGGCGCCCACGGCGGCAGGGTACCGCATCGGCATCGACGAGAACGGCCTCGGGGCGCGGCTCGGCCCGTTGATCGTCACCGCCGCGCTCGCTCGCGTCACCCCCGCGGGAGCCCGGTGGCTCGCGGCTGGCGGCCACGCCGCGCTGAGCGCCGACCTCGGGGACAGCAAGGTCCTCGCCTCGCACGCCGATAGCCGGCGCGGCGAGGCCTGGGCCCGCGCGCTGGCCGAGTGCCCGGGCCAGCCGCCCGCCGCCTGTCCCGCCGCGCTCTTCGAGCGCCTCTCGCTCGAGGGCCCGGGTGCGCTCCGCGCCCGCTGCCCCGCGGCGGCGCGCGACCAGTGCTGGGGCCACGACGACGAGCCGTTCCGGGCGAGCGATGCCCTCGTGGTCCGGGTTCGCGGCCATCTCCGGGCTCTCGCCGCGCAGGGGGTCCTGATCGAGCGCGTGCTCACCAGCGTGGTCTGCACGGCCCGGCTCAACGAGGAGCGGGCCGCGGGGCGCAGCCGGTTCGTGGTGGATCTGCACGCGATGGAGCGGCTGCTGCTCCGGCTCCGCGACTCCGTTGACGCCGACGTGCACGCGGTCTGCGGCAAGGTGGGGGGCATCGGCGACTATCCCCGGTTCTTCGGGCCGCTCGCCGGTCGCCTGCACTCGGTGATCGCGGCCGAGCGCGCCCACTCCGCGTATCATCTTCCCGGGCTCGGTCAGGTCCACTTCGTCATGGACGCGGACGCCTCCGACGCGCTCGTCATGCTCGCCTCGCTGGTCGGCAAGTACTTCCGCGAGCTGTTCATGGGACGCATCGGGCGCTTCCACGCCGGCGTCGCCGCCCGCGACCTGCCGAGCGGCTACCACGACCCGCGCACGGACCGCTTCGTGGCCGAAACCGCGGGCTCACCCTCTCGGGACCGCGTGCCGCCGACCTGCTTCGAACGCGACCGTTGAAAATGGACGAGGGCCCCCACGTGCGCATCGCCCCCCAAAATAGCTAGGTGCGCCGCGGAGGCCCGAGAGTAGGCGGGCGCGGAGCCGCACGGTAGGGTCGGCAGGGTGCGGCCCCGCGCTCGGCCATCAATGCCCGTCGCGTGGCGGTTCGATCACTTCCGGTCGCTGGACGGTACTTTTTTCTCCAGTGCCGTTCGCTCGCCAATTTTCAATCCTGCTGCCCTCGCACGTCTCGGCCGGGGTGCACCCCCGCCCGGGCACCGCGTCCCTCCGCGGTCCCGCTGACCGCCGTCGCGGGGCCAGGACCGCCGCGCGTCGCCCCCTCGGAGCGCTGGCGCTCACATCGCTCGCGGCTACGCTCCCGGCCTCGTGAAGGCCGTCGTGACCATCCTCCAGTGCCGGCGGGCAGTCTTGCCGTACCTGTTCGTCCGGCACGTGCTTCCCCGCATGCGGGCATGGTTTCCGGGTCCGGTCGACTGCGTGATCGTTCAGCATCGCGTCGATGCGTCGGGCGGCGGCACGGCTCTCGAGTCGCTGGCCCGCGGCGCTGGAGGCATCGCCACCGTGCGCGAATGGACCGCGGCAGGGCGCTACGCGGGTGCGGAGATCATCGGGCACGAGATCGTCCATCGCCCCTACCCGACGGTGCCCGGCTACCACCTCGCCGTCGCCGCGGCGCTCGAGCGAGGCGCGGACTTCCACCTCATGCTGGAGGACGACGCGCTCGTGATCGATCCGGAATGCGGGCGCTGGGACGAGCGGCTCGGGCGGAGCGAGGTCGGGGTCTACCGGCGGTTCCACGAGATCAACACCGCCTACTACGTGGCCCGGCCGAGCTTCGACCGGCGGATCGTGGGCCGGCTCGCCGACTACCAGGCGTTCACCTGGAAGCGCCGCATGGAACCGTTTCTGCGCCGCCAGCTCCGGACCAGCCGCGCCTACCTCGAGCCCTCCTACGCCGTGCGCTACCATCACCGCGAGTACCCGTACACGGGGCTCCGGTACGTCGTCGACTGCGTCCGCGCGCTCGCCCCCGAGGACGTGCCGCTGCTCGACGTGGACTTCGGCCCCGGCTGCGCCGAGCTTCCCCCGGTGACGCCAGAGGAGCGGCGTCAGCACGCGGCGCGGGACGGCGCGCGCTGGGTCGATCGCGTCCGGCGGCTGCGGGCGGGAGTGGTGCAGGCGGCCTACCGGGCCATCGGGCGGTGACCGGGGCGGGTCCATCGGCGCCGTTCGGCGCGGTCGGCGGGGCGCACCGGGCCGCCATCGCCCGGCGCCCCGGGCCGTGCTAGGACGCCGCCCCATGTCAGAGCCCAAGGTCGATGTCGCCCACCACTCCGTCGAGCTCGACGGCACTACCTACCGGATCCAGGAGCTCGGCCCCGACAACCTGGCCGTCCTGGTCGCGGGAGTGCCCGTGGGGCGCATCGTCTTCAGCTGGGGCGTCGCGAATGGGGTCGTGGAGGGGGACACGGTGAGCGAGCAGACCCTCACCGCCATCGCGGAGGCCTGGTTCGCGGCTGCGGATGCGGGCTGAGCCGCGCGCGGGGACGGCGCCGCGCCCCGCCCTCGCGGCAGGAAATTCGCCGCGCTTTCCCCGATCTCGCCCGTGACCGGGGCTGGTCGGCGTGCCGCCCTCGCTCTCGCGGCGGAAATCCGGGACAATCCTCGCGTGGCGCAGGAACCGGGCGATCAGGGAGCGGGACCGGCGCAGCCGTTCGGGCCGTTCTTCCTGGACAAGCGCATCGCCGTGGGCGGCAGCGCGGAGGTCTTCCTCGCGCGGCCGAAGCGAGGCGAGAAGCCGGCGCCGCGCCTGGTCGTCAAGCGCCTCCTGCCCGCGGTCCGGGCGCACAGCGACCTCGGGACCCTGGAGCGCGAGGCGGAGCTCCACCGGGCGGTGCAGCACCCCAACGTGGTGACCGTCTACGGCGCCGGCGAGGTGAACGGCGAGCCGTACATCGCCATGGAGTACGTCGAGGGGGTCGACGTCTACCGGCTGCTTCGACGTTCGGAGTCGGAGCAGCGGCCCATCCCCCCGCCGCTGGCCGTGCACATCGCCCGCCAGGTCGCCGATGCCCTCGGCAGCGTCCACAACGCTCGCGACGGCAACGGCCGCCGGCTGGAGATCGTCCACCGCGACATCAACCCGTCGAACGTGTACCTCTCGGTCACCGGCGCGGTGAAGGTGGGGGACTTCGGCATCGCGCGGACGGGCGCTCCGGGGCCGCTGTCGGTCGGCTCGGGCAAGGGGCTCAAGGGCAAGTTCGGCTACCTGGCGCCGGAGCAGGTCGCTGGCGAGCCGTTCGACCACCGGGCCGATCTGTTCGCGCTCACTGTCCTGCTCGGCGAGATGCTGATCGGTGAGCGCATCTTTCCTGGCAGCGGGGAGCTGGCGGTGCTGCTCGCCATCCGCGACGGTGACTACGAGCGTCTGCGCGAGCGGGCCGACTCCCTGCCGCCGGCGCTCTATGCGCGCTGCCAGAAGGGGCTCGAGCGACGGCCGGAGGCGCGCTTCCAGAGCGCCGAGGAGATGTCCGCCGCGCTGCGCGCCTTCGAGCTCCCGTCCCCCGAGGAGCTGTGCCAGGAGCTCTCGGAGTGGGTGCGCTGGGCGCGGGACGACGGCGGCTTCTTTCGCAAGATTGAGGGTCGGATCCGGGACTCGGTCCAGCGCATGCGCGCCGCGCGCCTCGCCACGAGCCCGCCGCTGATGAGCGGGGGCTCCGTGCCGCCCCAGTCGTCGCTACCGCCCGCCGACACGGCCGCCCGCGTGCGGCGCGAGGGCACCGACATCGTCGAGGTGGTTTCGTTCCCGAAGCTGCTCGAGATGGTCGCGACCGGCGAGCTCGGGGCGCGGGACACGGTGGCGCTGATGGGGTCGGCGTTCCGTGCCATCGAGGACATCGACGAGCTCGCCCGGCACCTCCTGCCGTCGAACACGCAGACCACGCGCCAGCTTCACGAGCCGGGCGTCCCCGACTACCAGGCGATACTGGCGGACACGCCGATGAACGCGGTGCTGGCCTACCTGCGCAGCAACCGCGAGACCGGGGCGCTCTTCGTCACCCGTCGCGAGGGCCCGGTGGAGCGCCGCAAGGAGATCTACCTCCAGGACGGCCGGCTCCTCCACGTCGCCTCCAGCGACCGCGCCGAGCTGCTCGGCGAGTACCTCGTTCGCCGCGGCGCCCTCGAGCGGGCGCAGCTCGACGCCGCGCTGTCCATCATCGCTCGGCACGGGGGGCGCCTGGGGGAAACCCTGATCGGAATGGGGCTCGTCGAGCCGGTGGACCTCTTCCGCGCGATCCGGGATCAGGGACGAGATCGCGTGGCCGTGCTCTGCGCGTGGACCGACGGGAGCGCGGGGTTCTACCGGGGCACCGTCCCCGGGCACGTCGAGTTTCCGCTCGATCTCGACCTGACCAGCCCCATGATGGCGGGCGTGATCGTCGCGTCGCAAGGCGACCCGCGGTCGCTCCTGCCCGACGGCGCCGCGCGGATCTGGCCGGGGCCGCGCGCGTCGACCTTGGGCGACGACCGGGAGCGAGGGTTCGCCCCGTCGTCGCTCCAGGCCATCGCCGGGATGATCGGGCAGGACATCACCGTCGCGGAGGCGGTGGCGCGCATCACCGCGCCGCGCACCGGTCGGGGCGCGCGGCAGATCCACGACAAGGAGGCCTGCGCGGCGCTGGTGGTGGCGCGCGACATCGGGTGGATCGAGTTCGAGGGTGCGACCCAACGCGGCTGACGGCCGCGTCGAGGGCCTCGACAGCCAACCGGGCGCGGCCTAACTTGGGGAGGGATGGCCGTCGAGGCGAGCACCCGCGTCGTCACCTTCGAGTCGCGACCCGACGAAGACCTGCATGCCGTCGTCCTCGCCGCGGCGCGCGCCGTCGGCCGTGACGAGTTCGACGCCGGCGGGCTGCTCGAGGTTTGTCCGGTCAGCGAGCCCGCCGAACCGGCGATTCGGCTCGAGGCGTCGCTCTCGGACGACGGGCTCCGGAGCGCGATCGCGCGGCTCGACGTGCACCTCTCGACGCTCGCGGAGCGCGTCGACCCGGAGATGGTGCGAGAGGCCGCCGCCGCCTTCGGCGGGGCCGAGTACACCAACCTCTGCGTGGGCGCCGGCGCCGGGGGGGCGGACGGCGGCGCCGCCGCGCCGCGGGGCGAGGACGCGCTCGACATCACCGTCACCTTCCCGACGCAGTGGCGGATCTACGCGCGCAACCGCGCGCTCGTGCGCCCGGCGTGGACCGCGGAGGAGCGGGCCATTGCGGTCGAGGCGCTGCGGGTGCTCGGCGTCGGGTTCCGCCTGCGCGCCGGGTGCGCCGTCGTGCGCGGACATCAGCTCCGGCGGCGCCCCACGCGGCGCGCGCAGGCGGACGCCCTCCTCGCGGCCGCGGCGGGCGGGCTCGCGGCCGCGCTCTACACGGCCCGGATACCGCCGTCATCGAGCCTGCGCCTCGCGGTGGTCCCCCGCGCCGGAGGCCGGCGCCAGATCGATGCCTGCATCAGCCACGGGCTCATCGCCGAGCGCGCGACCGGCGCGGAGGAGATCCTCGCGATCCAGCGGTTCGCCGAGCGCCACTTCGCCTTCCGGCTCGCCGCGCGCTCCTGGCGGGTGGCGAGCCGGACCTGGACCGACGGCGGCCCTCGCGACCCTGCCCGCGGGCGGTGAGGGCCGCCGCGCGGGGCGCCGGCGCTACACCAGGATCTTCTGTGCGTGCAGGATGTCGCTGTAGACCGCGTGCCGCACCAGGGCCGCGTTCCGCTGGGCCTCTGCGACGGCGCTCAAGATGTAGCGGTTGGCGATGAAGATCTTGCGGTCGTCGAGCTCCGCGTCGTCGAGCAGCCAGTACCCGATGAGCGCCGCCGAGTAGAGCTCGACCAGGGCCTTCGCGGTGACGTCGTGGAACGAGCTGTCGCGCCGCTCGCTGACCGTCTGCGCACACTCGCGGTATAGCTCGCGGATCTCCTTGAGCTGCTCGGCGAGGCCCGCGAGCCCGCCCCGGTAGGACTTGGCCTCCCGCTCGGCGAAGAAGTCGGCCATCACGTCGGTGACCGCCCCGCCGATCGCCGCCACGATCTGCAGCTGCGAGGTGCCCTCGTAGATGTTGGTGATGCGGGCGTCGCGGACGAGTCGCTCGACCTTGAACTCGCGCATGTAGCCGGTGCCGCCGTGGACCTGGAGGGCGTCGTAGGCGATCCGGTTCGCCGCCTCGGTGCAGAAGTACTTGCAGACCGGGGTGAGGAAGCTCGCGATCTTGACCACCTCCTTGAGGCGGTTGCCGATCTCCGCGGTGCTCTTCCCCTCCGCCTTGAGCTCCTCGACCCGGTGCTCCATCCGCTCCTTGAGGTCCACCATCTGGGCGGAGCGATAGAGCAGCGCCCGGCTCGCCTCGAGCTGCACCCGCATCTCGATGAGCATGTTGGTGACCGCCGGGATGTTGATGATGGCTTTGCCGAATTGCTCGCGCTCGCGGGCATACTTCAGGGCCTCCTCGTAGGCCGCCTGGGCGATGCCCAAGGCCTGGGCGGAGACGCCCATGCGGGCGCGATTCATCAGGTCGAAGGTGTACTTGATCAGGCCGAGCTTGCGCTTGCCGACGAGTTGGGCGGGGGTGTCGTTGAACTGGAGCTCGCAGGTCGGCGAGCCGTGGATCCCGAGCTTGTTCTCGATGCGGCGCACCACCACCGTCTCGTCGCGGTGGCAGACGAACATCGACAGGCCGCGCGCGTCCTTGGTCCCCGGCTCGGAGCGCCCCAGCACCAGGATGACCTCGCCGCCGCCGTTGGTGATGAAGCGCTTGCAGCCGCGCAGGTTCCAGCCGCCCTTCGGGTTCTGGATCGCCTGGAGCTTGACGGCCTGCAGGTCGCTGCCGGCGTCGGGCTCGGTGAGCGCCATCGCGCCCGTGTACTCCCCGCTGGCGAAGCCGGGGAGGAACTCGGCGCGCTGGTCCTCGTCGCCGAACTTGGAGACGCAGTCGCCGATGTCCTGCAGCCCGAACAGGTTCATCAGGGAGGCGTCCGCGCGCGAGGCAATCTCGACCGCGATGCAGTACACGGTGAAGGGGATGTTGAGCCCGCCGTACTTGTACGGCAGGATCATGCCCATCAGGTCGGCCTTGGCGAGCTGCGCCAGGTTCTCCTGCGTCCCCTTCGCGTAGCGGACCTTCCCGTCCACGAGGTGGGCGCCCTCCTCGTCGACGCCGGCCGCGCGCGGCTCGATGTAGTTGGCGGAGATGTCGCCCACGATCTCGAGGACCCGGCGGTAGTTCTCCTTGGCGTCGTCGTAGTCGACGGGGGCGTAGGGGAAGTCGGCCGCGTAGGCGTACCCGTTCTCGATGAGATCGGCGACCTCCCGGAGATCGAGGTGCTGGAAGTGGAACTGGATGTCGACGTTGTCGGTGAAGAAGTTCGGCATGGTGCGATCTCGGGGCGGGAGCCTACTTGAGCCGCTGCTTGTAGACCTCGATGAGCTTGGGGATGACCTCCACGGCGTCACCGAAGATCCCGTAGTGGGCGATGTCGAAGATGGGCGCGTCGGGATCGGAGTTGATGGCGACGATCTTGTTCGACTCCTGCATCCCGGCGCGGTGCTGGATGGCGCCCGAGATCCCGCAGGCGATGTAGAGCTTGGGGCGGACGGTGGTGCCGGTCTGCCCCACCTGGCGCTCGCGCGGGAGGAACCCGGCGTCCACCGCGGCGCGGCTCCCGGCGACCTCGCCGCCGAGGACGTGCGCGAGCTCGTGGATGAGCTGGAAGTTCTCGCGTGAGCCCATGCCGTAGCCGCCGGCGACGATGATGTTGGCGCCCTTGAGGTTGACCCGGCTCTCCTCGCGGTGCCGCTCGATGATCTCCACCAGCTCGTCGACCGGCTCCGGCGCGAACGGGACCTGGACCAGGCGCGACGGGTTCGGGGTCGACAGGGGGGTGAGCTCCATCACACCCTCGCGGACGGTGGCCATCTGCACCCTCGCGTCCGGGGTGATGATGGTGGCGATGATGTTGCCGCCGAACGCGGGCCGGATCTGCAGGAGGAGCTGGGGGTGCTCCTGCTTGAGGTAGGTCACGTCGGCGATCTGCAGATCGGTGCAGTCCGCGGTGAGACCGCTCCCGGTGGCGGACGCGACGCGCGGCGCGATGTCGCGCCCGATGACGGTGGCGCCGTAGAGCACGATCCGCGGCTGGTGCTCCTTGACCAGCTCGATGAGCACGCGGCTGTACGGCATGGTGCGGTAGTGCTGGAGCGAGGGGTGGCTCACCACCAGCGCCTCGTCGGCGCCGTAGCGGAAGGTCCGCTCCGCGAGCTCGAGCGCGTTGGCGGCGATGACCACCGCCTTGAGCTCGCCGCCCAGCTGGTCCGCGAGCTTCCGGCCCTTGCAGAGCAGCTCCAGGCTCACCTCGGCGGCCTTCCCGTCGCGCTGCTCCACAAAGACCCAGACGTCCTTCGAAATCTTGCCGTTCATCGTCGTTCCTCGTGGGGGTTCGGGGCGGGGGTCGGGGTCTCACCCGAAGAGGTGGTCGCGCGCCAGCGCGTCGATGAGCTTGCCGAGCCCCTCCTTGGTGGGCTCGATGCGCGTGTGGTCGCCCCCGGCGAGCACCACGGACTCGATCTTGTGCACCTTCGTGGGCGAGCCCTTGATGCCGCAGCGGTCGGGCTCGACGTCGAGGTCGTCGGCGGTGAAGGTCTGGATGAAGAGGCCGCGTCCCTTGGCCTCGTGCACCAGGCGATCGCTATAGAGCAGCGAGTTGTCGTCCGCGAGCTTCTCGAGCTCCATCAGGGTGCGGGCGTTCTTGAACTGCATCACCCGCTTGGCGCTGTAGGGCCGCGGGATGGCCGCCTCTCCCACGACCGTGATCAGCACGGGCAGGCGCGCGCGGACCACCTCGTAGCCGCCGTCGATCTTGCGCTTGATGGTGGCCCGCCCGTCCGCCACGTCGAGGATCTCCTCCACGTAGGTGACCTGCGGCAGGGCGAGCTTCTCCGCGGTCTGCGGCCCCACCTGCGCCGTGTCCCCGTCGATGGCCTGACGCCCGCCGATGATGACGTCGAAGCGCCCGAGCTTGCGGATGGCCCGGCTCAGGACGTACGAGGTGGCGAGGGTGTCGGCGCCCGCGAACTTGCGGTCGCTCACCAGGCAGACGTCGTCGGCGCCCATGAAGAGGCACTCGCGCAGCACGTCGGACGCCCGGTGCGGCCCCATGGTGATCGCGGTGACCTTGCCGCCGTACCGATCGCGGAGGCGGAGCGCGAGCTCGAGGGCGACGCGATCCTCGGAGTTGAAGACGGCCGGGAGCTTGGCCCGGTTGACGGTGCCGTCGTCGTTCATCACCTTGCCGGAGATGTTCGCCGTGTCGGGCACCTGCTTGACGAGGACGAGGGAGGTGAGCATTCTCGTGGGATCCTGAGGGCTTGACGCGGTTTCGAGGCCACCCCCGCGGCCCCTCGGCGCGCCAGGCCCGGGCGCGCGGGGCGAGGGTGCAGGCCGCCGAGGCGGGGCGGTCGCGGGCCAGATGACGCCACGGGAGGTGGCCACCGGGCAACCCGACCGGCCATGACCGCCCGGCTGGGCCGGCTGTTCTTAGTGGTCCCGGGCCCGATTTTCAAACCAATACGCCCGCGTTACCGGAGTAACGATGCCCCGGGGGCGGCGCGAGGCCGCGTTCAGCGCCGGCCCGTCAGGTATTCGCGCGGCGTGGTCCCCAGCAGCGACCGGAAGACGCGGTGAAACTGGGCGTAGCTGCCGAACCCGGCGTCCAGCGCGGCCTGCAGGAGGTTGCCGCCGCCCCGATCCACCAGCGCGAGGAACCGCTCGAGCCGCAGCCGGTTCCGATACTCGACCAGGGAGAGGCCCATCTCGGTCTTGAAGTCGCGGGCGAGCTTGCCCGCGCTGACCCCGAGGCGGCGGGCGAGCACGCTCCCGTTGAGGGTCACGTCGTCGTGGAGCGCCTGCACCGCGGACACCGCCAGCCCGTTCGGGGAGTCGTGGGCGACGCTCGGCAGGGTCGCGAGCAGGGGCTTCCAGGGGACGGTCTGCGCGTCCTGGCGCTTCAGGTCCAGGATGTTGCCGAGCAGCGTGCAGAAGACGGCCGCCTGCGTCTGCTTGGCCTCGTCCAGGGGGGCGCCGGAGAGGGCCGCGTCGTTCGCCATGATGCCGAGGGCACCGCGGGCCGAACGAATCGGCGTGAGCGCCATCCAGCCGTAGCCGAGGACGCGGGTCTCATCGTCGAGCTGCGCGGTGAGCGGGGCGTTCTCCAGCACCAGCCAGCGTCCCAGCCCCGCGAGGGACCGGGCGTGGGCCGCCTGGTGGTTGCCGCCCTTGTCGAAGAAGATGTGGCGCTCGTCCGTGGTTTCTCCGGCCAGGCCCGTGCCCCAGGTCCCGCAGAGGTACTTGCCGGTCTCGTCCTCCAGGAAGATGGCCACGCGCTCGAGACCGATGCGATCGCGGGTGAGCTCGACCGCGCGGCGCAGCACGGTGTCGAGGTCCCGGTAGGTCACGAGCTCGTCGGCGGCCACCAGCACGCTCACGACGCCGGACGGGCGGCTGGAAACCAGGGGGTTACGGAGCTTCGCGCCGACCACCAGGGGCCAGTCCACCCGCCGCCGCTGCTGCTGCGATCTCGTCAAGGCCCGCGCTCACCGAGAAGGTCCCCGACCGCCGCTCGAGCATAGTCGCTCCCGGGCGGGAGGCGATGCCGATCAGCGGGGTCGGGGCGGCCCGCCGATGAGAGGGAATAGGCAGGATTCGGAGGCAGCGCCGGGCGGGGCACGGGAGACTCAAGGGGAGCGCCCCCCGCAGGCGGGGTGGCCTCGAGCGGAGGACAGCGATGACGCGACGAACGAACCGTTCCCGGTGCTTCGAGGGACCGAACCGGCGGGCCCGCCTCGGCGGCGGCGTCGGGCTCCTGCTCATCGCCGCGGGGTGCGGCGGCACCGCGCCGGCGCCGGCGGCGCCCCCGCGGTCCGGGATCGGGCCGGGCGCGGTCCTGCTCGGCCAGGGGGCGGCCGCGCGCCGCGCGCCCCCCGTGCCGCCCCTGCGCGCGAACCAGGTCGGCTACCTGCCGCAGTTCGCCAAGCGGGCGACCCTGGCGACCGCGGCGGCCTCGCCCGCGACCTGGCAGCTCGTGGACGCGGCCGGCCAGGTGCTCGCCACCGGCAGCACCCGCCCCTTCGGTGACGATCCGGACTCCGGGGAGCGCGTGCACCAGCTCGACTTCTCCGGGTACCGGACCCCGGGGGAGGGCCTGCGGCTACGGGTGGGCGCGGAAACCTCCCCGCCGTTCGCGATCTCGACGGCCGCGTACGAGCCGCTGGTCCGCGACGCCTTCAAGTACTTCTATCACAACCGGAGCGGCATCCCGATCGAGGAGCCCTACGCCGGCGGCCAGCAGTGGACGCGCCCGGCGGGGCACCTCAGCGACCGGACGGCGCCCTGCGCGCCCGACGCGGGGTGCGACTACGTCCTCGACGTCTCCGGCGGCTGGTACGACGCGGGCGATCACGGCAAGTACGTGGTCAACGGCGGGATCTCGGCCTGGACGCTCCTCGCCCTCTACGAGCGGATGGTGCACCGCGCGAGCGGCGAGCTCGAGCGCTTCGGCGACGGCAAGCTCGGCATCCCGGAGCAGGGCAACGGCGTCCCCGACCTGCTCGACGAGGCGCGCTGGGAGGTGGAGTTCTTGCTGCGGATGCAGGTGCCCGAGGGCAAGCCTCGCGCCGGGATGGCGCACCACAAGATCCACGACGAGAAGTGGACCCCGATCGGCACCCGCCCCCCCACGGACACGGCGGAGATCGGGATGCGGCGCTTCCTTCGCCCCGTCAGCACGGCGGCCACGCTCAACCTGGCCGCCGTCGCCGCGCAGGCGGCGCGGGTCTACAAGGGCATCGACGACGCCTTCTCCGCCCGCTGCCTGGTCGCCGCGGAGCGGGCCTACGCCGCGGCTCGGGCGAACCCGCGGCTCTTCATCACGGACCAGGACGGGACCGGGGGCGGCGCCTACAGCGACGACCACGTCGAGGACGAGTTCTACTGGGCGGCCGCCGAGCTCGCCATCACCACGGGCCGGCCGGAGTACGTCGCCGCGCTGGTCCAGAGCCCCTATCACCACCACCTCGGCGCCGGGGCGGCTCCAGGCACGGAGGACGACTATACGGCGATGACCTGGCGCAGCGTGGCGGCGCTCGGCACCCTCTCCCTCGCCCTGGTGCCGAACCAGCTCGGCGAGGCCGAGGCGGCCAAGGATCGCGCGGAGATCCGCCGCGAGGCGGAGCAGTACCTGGCCCTGCGCGACCGTCAGGGCTACGCGATCCCGTTCGCGTCGGTGCAGGGGCGTTTCCCGTGGGGATCGAACTCGTTCATCCTCAACAACGCCCTGATCCTCGGCCTCGCCAACGATTTCTTCCCCGATCGCCGCTACGTGGAGGGGATGATCGACGCGATGAACTACATCCTGGGCAACAACCCCATGGGGATGAGCTACGTCAGTGGCTACGGCACGCGCGCGCTGCAGACGCCGCACCATCGCTTCTGGTCGCACGTGGTCAACCCGCAGAACCCGCCGGCTCCGCCGGGCGCCGGCTCCGGCGGGCCGAACTCCTCGCTGCAGGACCCGACCGTGCAGGAGGCGGGGCTGGCCGGGTGCAAGCCGATGCGCTGCTACTACGATCACATCGACGCCTGGAGCGTCAACGAGGTGACGATCAACTGGAACGCCCCGCTGCTCTGGGTCGTCGCCTACCTCGATCAGCAGGGTCGCACGGCGTCGTGAGGCGGTGCGCGGGGAGCGCCGGGCGGGATCGGGGCGCGGGTGCGCGCCGCGCCCCCCGCATGCGCGCCGCCTCCCCGTCTGATAGAGTCCGGGCATGCGCTGGATCCGGCCCTGGATCATGGTGACGGGCGGCCTGGTCGCGCTCGCGGCAGGATGCTCCGACCCGACGGACTCCGGCCCCATCGTGCTCCCGGCCGGGACGGGGGGGGCCACCGGCGGGGGGGCGGGCGCGACGGGTGGGACCCCGGCGCCGGTGGTGACCTGTCCGGTGGTGGAGGGCGCGGCGGGGCTCGGGAGCGTCTGCGACCGGCAGGGCTCCGTGTACGGCGCCGGCAATCGCTACTACTTCCAGAACAACGTCTGGAACCCGCAGGGGAGCACCCAGTGCATCGAGCCGTACACGTTCGGTGACTACGCGGGCTTCCGCGTCGCCTCCGCCAACCACGTCGTGCAGGACGACGCCCCCGCGGGCTACCCCTCGGTGGTGAAGGGCTGGCACTGGGGTTTCAAGACGTCCGATTTCACCACCGGCCGGCAGCTCTCCACCCTCACCGCGGTCCCGAGCCTGTGGTGCTTCGCCACCACGGCGGGTGACAAGTACAACGTCTCCTACGACATCTGGCTCCACCCCACCAACGGCAGCCTCGGCAACCAGGACCCCAACGGGGGGATGGAGCTCATGGTCTGGCTCTACCGCGAGGATCCGAACAACGGCGTCTGGCCGATCGGCAAGGCGCAGGACCGGTTCCAGTTCCAGGGATCCTGGTGGACCATCTACCTTAGCAGCCCCGAGGACAACCCGAGCTGGACGGTCCTGAGCTACATGCGCGAGACGGACGTCAACGCGGCCGAGCTCGATCTCAAGTTCTTCTTCGACGACGCCATCGCGCGCGGCTATCTCACCAGCAGCTGGTACCTGCTCGGGATCGAGGCGGGGTTCGAGATCTGGCGAGGGGGCCAGGGGCTGCAGAGCGTCGCGTACACGGTGTCCGTGCAGTGAGCGCCCTCGGCGCGGGCGGCGGGCGGTGAGGCGGTGCGGGCGTCACCCTCCGCGCGCGGGGGTCCCGTCCCGGGGATGGGCGCGCGCCTCGGTCGGGAGCAGCGGCATCAGCTTGAGCCCCCAGGTGAACAGGAGCACGACGAGGCCGAGGACGCCCAGCGCCTGGAGCAGCTCGTAGCCGCTGACCGCGTACGTCGCGATCCCCTCCTCGAACCCCGAACGCGCGATCCGCCAACCGGGAAGGAGCTCGGGCGGGAACGCGAGCCCGGGGATCACGACCAGGTATCGCTCGCAGAGCACGCCCAGCACCACCAGGGCCGACGCCACGGCGACCCGGCGGACGGAGCCCCGCGTGCCGCGGCCGAACAGCAGCGCGGCGGGCACGACGGTGCCGAGCAGGACCATCCCGACCCAGAACAGCGCGGCGTGAGGACCGCCGAAGAGGAGGAAGCGCGCGGCCTCGCGGGACTCGTGGAGGTAGAGCCGGTGCACGTTCTCGACGAGCACGAAGTAGGCGGCCACGAGCACGAACACCCCGAGGATCCTGGCCACCCAGAGGATGAGCTCATCGTCCAGCCGCCGCCGGGTCAGCCGGAACAGGGCGAGGAGGACGAGGATCATGAGCGCCGTGCCGGAGGAGAGCGCGGCGGCCACGAAGCTCGGTGGCAGCAGCGGTGAGCGGTAGAGCTCGCGCGGGACGAACCCGAAGATGGCGCCGGTCCCGCTGTGGACGAGGACGGCCCAGAGCACCGCCAGCAGGGCGAGGGCGCGCGTCCACCGCTCGCTCTCCAGCATCATGGCGGTCAGGTACGCGACGCCGACGAGGACGTAGCTCGCGTAGAGGAAGGGGTTGATCGAGAGCATCGACAGGGGGTTCAGGTGCAGGAAGGGCTGCACGAAGACGCGATCGATCCGCCCCTGGTCCGACACGATGGACAGGAGCGCCCCCACCATCAGCAGCACCGCCGCGAACGCGGCCACCCGGGCGAAGGGACGGTACTCGCCCCGTCCGAAGAGGCCATACAGGCTCGAGATCACGAGCGAGCCCGCCGACAGCCCGATGTAGAAGATGCCGAGCACGATCTGCAGGCCCCAGGGGATCCGGTTGGTCATCCCCGAGAGGAAGACCCCCTCGACGTGCATCCTCCAGGTAGACCAGACGCCGGCCAGCACCAGCGCTCCGAGCCCGGCGCTCAGCAGGACGAGCCGCCGGGCGCCGCCTTCGATCCGTTCGAACTTCGTGTCCATGCTCCACCCCGCGCCGCGTGGGGGCTAGAGCCCCACGTAGAAGACCTTCGGCTCCGTGCCCATCCCCTCGCGGAGGCGCCGGGCCGGGTGCGCGCGCAGGAGCGCGGAGCCCTCGCTGTCGGGGTCGTCGAGGTCGCCGACGTGGATGGCCCGGGCTCCCGCCGCCGCGCAGGCGGCGACGCACGCGGGCGGCTGGCCGCGATCGAGCCGGTGCGCGCAGAGATCGCAGGACTCCGCGACGCCGTGCGCGCGCCGCGGGCGGTCGGGGCGCGGGGGGGCCTCGGCGTCGCGGAAGTTGAAGTGACGCGCGTCGTAGGGGCACGCGATCATGCAGTAGCGGCAGCCCATGCAGCGGTGTGGATCCACGATCACGATGCCGTCCGGGCGGCGGTAGGTCGCCTGGATGGGGCAGGCGAGGACGCAGGGGGGCTCGTCGCAGTGGTTGCACAGCAGGGGGACCGTCTTGGTGGTCGCGCCGGCGAACCGGGTGCTCTCGACCTCGACCAGGCGGATCCGATGCACGTCCCAGCGCGGATCCGCGTCCGGGTGCAGGCCGTTCTCGACCCGGCAGGCGTCGACGCACGCGGTGCAGCCCGGGGGGCAGCGGCCGAGCTCGATCACCATGCCCCAGCGGACGCCGGGCACCCGGGGCTCCTCACCGGCGGCGCGGGCGCGGAGCGCGGTGAGCAGCGGCAGCCCGCTCCCGCCGGCGAGCCCCGCCGACAGCAGCACGCCGGTCTTCAGGAAGCTCCTTCTGTGCATCCCCGTCCTCGCTCTCAGGGTGAACCCGCGCCCTCGGGCGAGCGCGGGTGGCAGTCCCAACACCTCGGCGTGATCCCCGCCTCCTCGTGGCACCGATCACAGAACGCCGCCGCGCCGCCGTGACACCCGAGGCAGGTCCGGGTCAGGCTCACGCGGAGGCGCCGCCCGTCCGCCGTCCGGTGCCAGCGATCCCCGCGCCGGACCACCTGGTCGCGCCAGGCGACCAGCAGGGCCGGGTGGTCGCGGCGCATCGCGGCCGCCGGCTCCACGCAGTCCCCGGGGGAAACGGGTCGGCTCAGCACGGGACCCGGGGCGCCCCAGGCGGACGCGACCCAGGCGGGGGCCGCCCCCAGCAGCACGGCGAGGAAAGCGCCGCCGATTGCCCGGCCGCCGTCGATCATCCCGCGGCCTCCGGTGCCAGCGGCTCGTGCCGCAGGTTCTCGGTGCGCGCCTTCTCGCCCTTCATGATCAGCGCGTTGCCGACCAGCTCGTGCAGCCCCGCCACGCGGACCGGGGGCGCCCAGAAGTCGCAGACGGTGGTCAACGTCACGCGGTCGATGGCGCAGATGGTGACCAGCGTGTTCACGCCGTGGGCGTCGCGGACGCGGGCGACCTCCCGGCCGCGGGGCATGCCGCCGCGCAGGCGCACCGCCATGTTCTCGTCGGCGCCGAGCCCGGCGCCGCCCCCGCAGCAGAGCGTGCGCTCGCGGATGGTGTCCGCCGCCATCTCGAAGAAGCGCGGGCAGACGGCGCGCAGCACCGCGCGCGGCTCGTCGAGCAGCCCCATGGCGCGGGCGGGGTTGCACGAATCGTGGAAGGTGGCGCACACGGCCGCGTTCCGGGCCGGATCCAGGCGGAGCCGGCCGTGGGCCACCAGATCCGCGGTGAACTCCGCGATGTGGACCATCTTGGTGGAGCGCGCGCGCTCGAAGCGGGTGCCGGTGACCGGGGAGGACGGTACCTCGAGGAAGTCGGCGGGCCCGTTCAGGGTGTCCATGTACTGGTGCACCACCCGCCACATGTGCCCGCACTCGCCGCCCAGGATCCACTTGACCCCGAGGCGGCGCGCCTCCGCGTAGATCTTCGCGTTGAGCTTCTTCATCAGCTCCACCGACGCGAAGAGCCCGAAATTGCCGCCCTCCGAGGCGTAGGTGCTGAAGGTGTAGTCGAGGCCGAGCTCGTGGAAGAGGGCGAGGTAGCCCATCGCCGTGTAGGTGCCGGGGTCCGCCAGCAGATCGCCCGAGGGCGTGACGAAGAGGATCTCGGCGCCCCGCCGATTGATCGGGACCTGCACCCGGACGCCGGTGATCTCCGCGAGCTCGTCGGCGAGGAACTCGAGCGCGTCCTGGAAGGCGTGCGGCTGGATGCCGAGGTGGTTGCCCGTCCGATGGCAGTTGGCGACCGGCTCGAGCACCCAGTTGACCGACAGCCCGAGCAGCAGCAAGAGCTCCCGCGCCAGCATGGTGATCTCGGCGGTGTCGATGCCCTGCGGGCAGAAGACCGCGCAGCGCCGGCACTCCGTGCACTGGAAGAAGTACTTGAACCACTCCTTCAGCACCGCGGGGGTGAGCTCCCGCGCGCCCACCATCTCGCCCATGAGGCGGCCGGCCAGCGTGAAGTGCCGGCGATAGACCGATCGCAGCAGCTCGGCGCGCAGTACGGGCATGTTCTTCGGATCGCCGCTGCCGAGGAAGAACGGGCAACGCTCGGCGCAGGCGCCGCAGCGCACGCAGTTGTCCATGAAGAGCTGGAGGGTGCGCGAGCGCTCGATCCGCTCCCGCATCCCCTCGAGCACGATCCGCTGCCAGTCCTGCGGGAGCTGCCAGTCCTCGTCGTTCGGGGACCAGTCGTGCGCGTGGGGCAGGCCCAGGGCCTGCAGGTTCTTCGGCTTCGCGGGGTAGAGGTAGCCGCCCGGCTCGAACCGGGCCGGCGTCTCCAGCCAGTCGCCGGGCGGGGGCCGGTGGTCGACCCGAAGGAGGTGCGCCGGATCGTAGAACGCGGCCTGATCGGGCTTCGGCGCGGCCACCTCACCCCTCCGTGACCGGCAACCCGGCCTCGATCATGCGCTCGCGGAACTCGGCCTCGTACTCCGCGTACGAGCGCGGCGCGACCCGCGGGTTGTACGGGTTCACGTGGCGCACCTCGCGGCTGGTGTTGCCGAGGCCCAGCGTCGGGCTCATCAGGGCCCCGGGCATGTGCATCAGCTTGCTCATTGGGAAGTAGACGAGGAGCGCGCCGACCAGGAACAGGTGCAGCAGGAACACCGGATCGAGCTCGGCCGGCACCACGGCGGCGAGGTTCGCGCTGGTGCGCAGCAGGGTGCGTACCGCCACCAGATCGACCCCGGTGAAGTGGCGCATCGTCAGGCCGGTGACCCCGATGGCCGCGAGGAGCCAGAGCGGGAAGTAGTCGGCGGCGAGCGAGACGTACCGCAGCCGCGGGAGCAGGAGGCGTCGGGCGAGGAGCCCCGCGATCGCGACCAGCAGGGCGACCCCGGTGAGGTGCAGCCGGGGCGTCCCGAGCTCGAGCCAGGCGTCGGCGGCGGCGAGGGCGGCGAGCCAGGTCGGCACCGGCGTGGCGAAGAGGCAGAGGTGGCGGAGGGCGATCACGGCGAGCGAGCCGTGAAAGAGCGCGGCGAGGAGCCAGAGCCACGGGAGCCGGGCCGCGCCGAGCTCCTCGTGGCCCGCGGGCACGGTGGTTGCGCGCCGCAGCAGGGGGCGGAAGAGGAGGACGTCGACGAGCAGGCGCGCCGCCACCTCGCCGGCGCCGCGCGGGCTGCCCAGGCGGCGCGGCCGGAGCCACGGCAAGAAGGCCTGCTGCCCGGTCGTGACGGGGATGCGGAAGGGCACCGGGGCGCGCATCCACCGCGCGACCCGCAGCGTGACGCCGACGACGAAGAGCGTGAGCGCGAGGGCCGGGACGCCGAGCGCGAACGGGGCGCGCAGGCCGAGCAGGCCGGCGCCGACGAGCGGGATCGCGGCCAGCACGAGCACGGCGGCGAGGGAGCCGCCGGCGTGTCGGAGCCACCACCCGTGCCGCACGCGTGCCTCGCTCATGCGCGCCCTACACGCACCCGGTGGGCTTCGGCAGCCCCGCGGCCTTGCAGGCCCCCTTGGCGGGGCCCGTCGGGAACAGCTCGTAGATCTCGTTCAGCTTCATCCCCAGCTCCTTGCAGAGCTTGCGGATCATGGGGGCGACGCCGAACTTCTGGTAGTAGTCGCGCAAGTAGTGGATGACCTTCCAGTGGGCCTCGCCGAGGGCGTCGACGCCCTCCGTTCGCGCGAGGTGGAGCGCGACCGCCTCGCTCCACTTCTCCGGTTCCTGGATGAAGCCGTCCTCGTCCACCTCGATCGATACGCCGCCTACCGCGATGGTCGCCATCTCGTTCTCCTTGGGGCTCAGTGGGTCCAGACTGCCCGCTCGCGCGCGATGCGCGCGGCGCGGACCAGCGCCGGTGCCCACTCGGGGGTCCCCGGCGCGAACAGGTGCAGGTAGCTCGCCAGGACGCGACCCCCGACGACGCCGTCGCGGCCGCGGCCGATCCCGACGCCGCGGGTGAGCGTCACCGCGGTCGCGGGCGGCGCCCCCGCCGCGACCAGCCGGGAGTAGTGGAACTCGTGGCCCCGGAGGCGCGTCCCGGGCGGGAGGAAGGGGTTGTCGGCGTCGACGCGCCCCTCGACGTAGCCGTGGCCCTGGGGGCGGCCGGTCTGCTCGACGTCGATGGGCAGCGCGCCCACCATCGGGTGCTCGGCGCCGGCGTGGCGGAGCGACCGCGCGAGGTACATCAGGCCGCCACACTCGGCCCACACCGGCAACCCCGAGCGGATCCGCGCCGCCAGCGCGCGGCGGAACGGGGCGTTGCCGGCGAGCGGGACGGCGTGCTCCTCCGGGAAGCCGCCGCCCGCGTAGAGCGCGTCGATGGGGGGGAGCGCCACGTCGGCCAGTGGCGAGAGCGGCACCAACTCCGCGCCGGCGGCCTCCAGCGCCGCCAGGTTCTCCGCGTAGTAGAAGGAGAACGCCGCGTCGCGCAGGACTCCCACGCGGACGGGCGGTGGCGGCGCCGGCGGCGGCGCCGCGGGCGCGGGGAGCGCCGGCGCCGTGGCCGCGAGGCGCGCGAGCGCGTCGAGGTCGACGGCCTCCTCGATCACGGCGCGGAGGCCGTCCAGCGCGCGGTGGGTGGCCGGGTGCTCCCCGGGGGTGCGGAGCCCGAGGTGGCGTGCGGGGAGCGGATCGACGTCGAGCCGCGGCACCGCCCCGAACACCGGGACGCCCGCCTCGCCCGTGATCGCCGCCCGCGCCACCCGCGCGTGCCGCTCGTTACCGACGCGGTTCAGGATCACGCCCGCCAGCGGCACCCCGGGCTCGAGCGCGCGGCAGCCGAGCACCAGCGCGGCCAGGGTGCGGGTGGCCTTGCTGGCGTCGACCACCAGGACGACGGGCGCCCCGACGCGCCGCGCGAGCGCGGCGGTCGAGTGGGTGCCGCGCTCGTCGGCCCCGTCGAACAACCCCCGGTTGCCCTCGATCAACGCCAGATCGGCGCCGTCGCTGCCGCGCACGAGCGCGGCGAGGACGGCCGCGTCCGACATGAGGAAGGTGTCGAGGTGGTGGGCGGGGCGCCCCGCTGCGGTGCCGAGCCAGGCCGCGTCGATGTAGTCCGGACCCTTCTTGAAGGGCGCGACCCGTACGCCGCGCCGGCGCAGCGCGATCGTGATCCCCAGGGACACCAGCGTCTTGCCGGTGTCGCCGGCGAGGCCGGCGACGGCCAGGCGCGGGAGCGGGACGAGGGACACGCGATCGACTCCGGGGGGGACGACTCCGTGACTACGCCATCTCCAGGAACCCGCAGGGGCACTCCTCCGCGCACTTCCGGCAGCCGTCACAGAGGTCGAGGTTGATCTCGAAGTAATGTCCCGGCCGCCGGTCGGTCGAGCGCTTCATGCAGCCGGGCGTGCAGTACATCCAGCAGCGCTCGCAGCCGGAGCAGTCGCCGCACGAGTAGCAGCGGCTGGCCTCGGCCAGGATCGCCGCCGCGTCGTGGTCCAGCGCCACCTCGCTCCAGGGGTCGGCCAGGCGGGTGGCGATGGAGGTGAGCCGCGGCGTCAGGCGCGGCTTGCCTTCGAAGCAGGTGAGCTTGAGCCGCGTGGGGTCGAAGATCGGCGCCGTCACCGGCTCGGGGACGGGCACCTGGCGCAGGGCCGCGTCGATCGCGAACGCCGCCTGCCGGCCCTGCGCGATGGCCTCCGCGGCCAGCCCGGGGCGGTTGGCGTCGCCGCCCGACCACAGGAGGCAGCGGGAGGGATCGCCGCCCGGCTCGGGCGCGAACGGGGCCCCTGGATCGAGCCCGAGGCGCGCCCAGTCGGGCTCCTGCCCGAGGGCGAAGACGACCGTGTCCGCCCGGAGCGCGTGGTCCTCACCGGCGACGGGGACGAGCTCCGGGAAGCCAGACGGGGTCATCGGTCCGAGCGTCACGCGCTGGGTTCGCACCGCGCGCACCGCGCCGTCTTCGTCGCGGAGGACCTCCACGACGGTGGTCAGGAGCATGACCTCGACCCCCTCGGCGATGGCCTCCTCGAGCTCGGGGTTGACGTGCTCGTTCTCCTGCCGCAGCAGCCGCACCCGGGCCTGGCCCCGGCTCAGGCGCACGGCCACGCGCGCCGCGTCGATGGCCGTCGCGCCGCCGCCGACCACCACGACCTCGCGGCCGACGGCGGGGGTCTGCCCGCGCACCGCCTCGCGCAGGAACCGCGCGCCGAGGTGCACGCCGGGGCCGTCCGCCCCCGGGACCGTCGCCGGGCGGCTGTTGGGCGCGCCGACCGCGACGAAGACCGCGGCGTGGGTGCGGCGCAGGTCGTCGAGGGTGACCTCCTTGCCGATGGTCGTCCGGGAGCGGAGCTCGACGCCGAGGGCGAGCAGGCGGGTGATCTCCGCGTCGAGCACCGGCCGCGGCAGGCGGTAGGGGGGCACGGCGTGGCGGAGCAGGCCGCCCGGACGCGGGCTGCTGTCGTAGACCGTGACCCGGTGCCCGCGGCGGACGAGGTGGTAGGCGCAGGTCAACCCGGCGGGCCCCGCGCCCACCACGGCGATCGGCCCCGTCCCCTCGCGGGGGGCCTCCGGCCCGGGGAGGGGCAGCCCCCGGGCGATCGCCCAGTCCCCCACGAAGCGCTCGATGGCCCCCACCGACACGCTGCCGTCCTGGGCGCCGCGGCTGCAGTGCTCCTCGCACCGGTGCGGGCAGATCCGGCCCATGGTCGCCGGGAAGGGGCTGGTCTGCACGAAGCGGTAGAAGGCCCGATCGAAGGCCTCCTCCAGCGAGAGCCCGAGCCGCTCGTGCTGCGCGATCAGCGCGATCGCGCCGCGGACGTCGTTGCCGGCGATGCAGTGCTGCTGGCAGGGGCTGCGTCGGGTCACCCCGCGCGGCCGGAGCGGCGAGGCCCCCGGCCCCGCGGCGGCTCGCGGGGGGATGCTGAGCGGCTTGACGCTCTCGCGACGGTGGAGCAGCGCCATGCCGATCACGCCCCGGGCGGGAGCACGAGGTAGCTGCCCCCGAGGTACGAGTAGATGCACCGCCCGTCGTCGACCAGCAGGCGGATGGCGGCCTTGCAGAGCGCCTTGTCGCAGCCCTCGCCGAAGCGCTCCCGCATGGCCTTCGTCAGATCGGTGGGCTTGAGGTTCCGCTTCCCGTGGTTCTCGCGGATCAGGGCGTACATCGCCTCCGCGACCGCGTCGACCGAGAGCTCCGTCATCTCACTGACCTCCCCCGCCCCAGGCCGGTGACCGGCGGACCTGCAGCGAACGCTTGAACGTCTCCCCGGCGTGGGTGAAGTCGTCGATGTGCGCCCGGGTGAAGCGGATGCCGGCGAGCCGGAAGAAGCGGGGCCAGCCGATGCGCTCGATCCACTCCCCGAGCCGCTCGAAGGGCCGGGCGTGCGCGGCGTACAGCTCGACGAGGCCCTTGACCGCCTCGACCACCTCGGGCCACCGCGGCGGGTTGTTGGGGAGGAAGGGGATCGCCAGCTTCGAGAACTTGGGTTCGCTCCGGGCGTTGGACACCTTCCCCCCGACCCAGATGGAGCCGCCGTCGCCCGGGTCGTTCAGGCGCATGGCGGGGCAGACCGTGTAACAGTTGCCGCAGAAGACGCACCGCTCCTCGATCACCTCGACCGAGGGCTTGCCGTCCACCATCGTGGGCCGGATCGCCCCCGTCGGGCAGGCCGCCACCGTGGGCGGGACCTCGCACCCGCGCCCGATGCTCGCGTGGTCGACGCGCGGCGGCTTGCGGTGCAGCCCCAGGATGGCGATGTCCGAGCAGTGGACCGCGCCGCACATGTTCATGCAGCAGGCGAACGCGATGCGCACCCGCGCCGGCAGGCGCATCGACGAAAAGTAGGGGCTGAGCTCGTCCATCACGGATTTGGTGACCCCGGAGGCGTCCGAGGCGGCCGAGTGGCAGTGCACCCACCCCTGGGTGTGCACGATGCTGGTGATCGACGCCCCCGTCCCGCCGACGGGGTAGCCCGCCTCCGCGAGCCGGGCGATGAGCGGCTCGATCCGGTCGGGATCGGTGAGCAAGAACTCGACGTTGTTGCGGCTGGTGAAGCGGAGGTGCCCGCCGGAGAACTCGTCCGCGAGCGCGGCGAAGAGCCGGATCGTCTTGGTGCTCAGCAGCCGCGGCGAGCCGGCGCGCACCGTGTAGAGCCGCTCGCCCGACGCGGCGGTGTGGACCAACACGCCGGGGCGTGGGATCTCGTGGTGCCGCCACTGGCCGTAGTTGCGCTGCACGATCGGCGGCAAGAAGCGGCGGTAATGCGGCGCGCCGATGTCGGTCCGTCGCCTCGTCGGTAGGTCGTTCATGTCGCGTCTCGTCTCCGGAGCGGCGGCGCTGGCGCTCGCCCGTCAGTCATCGTCGAAGCGCGCGATGTAGGGGTGGGTGCGGGGGTGGACGACCATCTCGGGGATGGGATCGAGCCCGATCTGCTCGAGGAAGTTGGGCAGGCCGATGCGCTGGATGAACTCCCCGATGCGTTCGCGGTTCTTGCCGTGGTCGGACCAGAGGTCCCACATCGCCCGCAGGAGCTCCTTGACGTCCTCGTAGGGCGGCTCAAGCTCGATGAACGGCACCAGCACCGACGAGAGCAGGGCGCCGGCGAGGACGGGGGCCTTGCCGCCGACCAGGAGCATGGCGCCCCGATCCTCGCCCGGCGAGAGGGCCCGGGGCAGCGCGTTGATGCAGTGCATGCACCGCGTGCACTCGTCGTTGTCGATGTGCAGCTCGTCGCCCTCGAGCCGCATGCAGTGGGCCGGGCAGCGCCCCACCACGTCCCGGGCGACGTCCGGCACCCCCGCCGCGAGGTACTCGGCGAGCGCCGCCCGGTCGATGCGGATGTCGTCGCGCCAGGTGCCGATGATGGACAGATCGGCCCGCGCGATCGCCCCCACGCAGTCGTTGGGGCAGCCAGAGGTCTTGATCTTGAACTTGTAGGGGAAGGGGGGCCGGTGCAGCTCGTCCTGGAACTCCCGCGTGAGCTCGTAGGTGATGTCGAGCGTATCGACGCAGGCCCACTCGCAGCGGGCCATCCCGGCGCAGCAGCTCGGCGTGCGCAGCGCGGAGCCCGAGCCGCCGAGATCGAAGCCGGCCGCGAGCAGCTCGTCGAAGAGGGGCTCGAGCGCGGCGGTCCGGGCGCCGAGGAAGACGAGGTCGCCGGTGGAGCCGTGCAGGTTCGTGAGCGACGAGCCGTGCCGCTCGCAGATGTCGCAGAGCTGGCGGAGCGCGTCGGAGGTGTAGAACCACCCTGCCGGCGGGATGATGCGCAGGGTGTGGAACTCCGCGGCCTCCGGGAACTCCTCGGCCAGATCGCTGTAGCGGCCGATGACGCCGCCGCCGTAGCCGCGCACCCCCACGAGCCCGCCGTGCTTCCAGTGCCCGACGTGATCGGCGTAGGAGCGCTCGAGGACCCCGAGCAGGTCCCGCGCCATGGGGTTATCGGCGCTCTTCTCGATCTCGTCCACGAAGCTCGGCCAGGGGCCGCCGCGGAGCTGTCCGACCAGGGGAAGGGAGCGTCTCTCGGTCACGCTGCGGGGATCTCCGTTCGAGGGGTCACGGCGCGGTGCCACCGGCGCCCGCGCCGGTGGCGAGGGTTCGGGTGAGCGCGGGCGGCGTCGGGGCGATGACCGCCGGCTGCGGGCAGCGAGTCGCGACCCCGGGGAGGGAGACGACCGTTTCGAGAAGGGACGCCATCGAAGGGAGCGGTCGCGCGGGCGGCGCGGGGTCCGTAGCAACTTGCAGGCCACGGGGCTCCCTCCGACTTGGCCGCGACCGAGCCAGAAAAAACTGCCTCCGCACGCCAGATCCAGGTTCAGTCCCGGTGCATTTCCTGGCGGCCGTGAAATATAGCGGCCCGATCCCGCTCTATTTGGTGGCTCGGCTGCCGGCGCCGACGCCCGCCGGGTTCCCGGGAGCCGAGCCACCCTGGTCCGCTTCCTGCAGCCACGGGCGGCGCCCCGGCTCGCCCGCGGAGGCTCTCGGCGCAAGCGCCGTCCTGATCATGCTCCCCTACCTCACCTGCTACTTCGCCCTGGCCGTGTTCACGGGCGCGGTGCTCGCGCGTGTCCTCTGGTGGGTGCGGCAGCCCCCGCACCTGCGCTGGGAGCTCTACCCGGTGCCGCACGAGCCGCGGCCGCGCGGGCGCTACGGCGGCTCCTTCATGGAGGTGCCCGAGTGGTGGCGGCGGCCGCGCCGCCGCACCCGGCTCGGCGAGTTCGCGGTGATGGCGAAGGAGATCCTGCTCCTGCACGGGGTGTGGGCGCACAACCGCGCCCTCTGGCGCTGGACGTTCCCGTTCCATCTCGGCCTCTACCTCCTGGCGGCCGCCGTCGGGCTGTGGCTCGCCGGCGGGATCGTCGGCGCCTTCGCCCTCGCGCGGCTCGACGGGGCGCTCGGCGCAGCAGCGCGCCCCGTGCTCGTCGCGCTCGGCGCGGGGGGCTTCGCGCTCGGCGGGGTCGGCGCGTTCGGCCTGCTCCTCCGCCGCCTGACGTCGCCGGAGCTGCGGGGCTACTCGGCGCCCGCCGATCTGTTCAACCTCGCCTTCTTCGTGGTGGCGTTCGGGGTCGGACTCGCCACCATCGTCCTGATCGATCCCGACGGCGCGCGCGCGCTGGCCTTCGCCGTCCGCCTCTGTTCGTTCGACCTCGTGCCGCCGGCGGGGCAGGGGCTCGCGCGGGTCCTCCCGGTCACCTCGGTGCTGCTGCTCGGTGCGCTCGTCGCCTACGTGCCGCTCACGCACATGTCGCACTTCGTGGGGAAGCTCTTCGCGTACCACGCGATCCGCTGGAACGACGAGGCGCACCCCGCGGGCGGGCGGCGAGAGGCGGAGATCCAGGCGCTGCTCCGCCAGGAGGTGAGCTGGGCCGCGCGGCACGTCGCGGGGGGCGGAAGGGCGACCTGGGGGACGCTGGCCCAGGGCCGCCCCGAGGAGTTGCCGCCGTGAGGCGCCCGGTCACGCTCCGGAGCTTCTCCCGTGGCGACGGGCCGGTGAGCGAGCTCGACCCCGCCGCCCAGCGCCCGCTGCCGCCGCCCTACGACGACCTCGCCGCGGAGCCCCCGCTGCCGCCGCTCTCCGCGGCCGCGCGCGACGGGCTGGTCCGCCTGGACGACACCGTCGCCGTC
Source organism: uncultured Polyangiaceae bacterium (assembly GCA_964454025.1). Classification (GTDB taxonomy): domain Bacteria; phylum Myxococcota_A; class Polyangia; order Polyangiales; family Polyangiaceae; genus JAFGBI01. The sequence continues at coordinate 28,575 of CAYVRP010000011.1, forward strand.
GGCATCCCGAGGCCGGCGAGCCCCGCGGAGGAGGCGCGGCTCGTCGCGGGGTTCCTCTCGGGGCTGCGCAAGCTCTTCGCCGCGTCCGACAACTGGACGTTCCTGCAGCCGCTGCTCTTCTCCATCGAGCACTGCGCGCGCTGCCAGACCTGCTCCGCGGCGTGCCACGTCTTCGCGGAGAGCGGACGCGACGAGCTCTATCGGCCGAACTTCCGCTCCGAGCTCCTGCGTCGGATCTACTACAAGTACGTCAAGGGCGCCTCGACGTGGGCGCACGGGGACGTCGAGCTCGACGGGAGCACGGTGGCCCGCCTGGTGGAGCTCGCCTATCGCTGCAACCTCTGCCGCCGCTGCGCCCAGGCCTGCCCGATGGGGGTCGACAACGGGCTCCTGGCCCGCGAGCTCCGCAAGATCGCGAGCCAGGAGCTCGGGATCCACCCCAAGGAGCTCCACCGTGACGGCTCGGAGCTCCAGCTCCGGGTCGGCTCCTCCACGGGGATGAGCCCCGCGGCGCTTCGTGACAACGTCGCGTTCATCGACGAGGACACCAGCGAGCGCACCGGGCTCGAGGTGAAGACCCCCTTCGACAAGCAGGGCGCCGACATCCTGCTCATCCACAACGCCGGCGAGATCCTCTCCTGGCCCGAGGGGATCGGCGCCATCAGTCTGCTGCTGAACCGGGCGGGCCTCGACTGGACCCTGTCGAGCGAGCTTACCGGCTACGACGGCGTCAACTACGGCGTCTTCTACGACGACGTCCAGTTCGCGCGCGTCGCGGTGCGGCACGCCGAGATCGCCAGGCAGCTCGGGGTGAGGCGGATCGTGCTCGGTGAGTGCGGCCACGCCCACAAGGCCCTCACCGTCGTCGCCGACCGGGTGCTGACCGGCGGCCTCAACGTCCCGCGCGAGAGCGCCCTGCCCCTCTTCGCCGACATCGTCCGGTCGGGCAAGATCCGGTTCGACCCGAGCCGCAACGACTTCCCGGTCACCCTGCACGACCCCTGCAACATCACGCGCATGATGGGGATCGTCGCGCCGCAGCGCGAGGTGCTCCGCCACGTCGTCCCCGCGGCGCGCTTCCGCGAGATGTCGCCCCACGGCGTGGACAACTACTGCTGCGGCGGGGGGTCGGGCTTCGCGATCATGAGCGGCCACAACTTCCTCGGCTTCCGCAACCGCGTGGCCGGGCGGCGGAAATTCCGGCAGATCCTGGAGGCCTTTCAGGGCGAGCCGTGGGGCGCCGAGCACCACAAGTACGTCTGCGCGCCCTGCAGCAACTGCAAGGGCCAGCTCCGCGATCTGTTCACGGCCTACCGCGCGCACGAGCGCGCCGGGCTCTTCTACGGGGGCCTCGCCGAGCTGATGGTGAACGCGATGGTGGACGTGAAGCCAGGGTACGTCGACTGGGAGTGGCGCTGAGGGTCCTAGGCGCCGCCCGGTTTCGCCCGCGGCGGCGCCCCCCTCACGGGTCAGGACCTCTTGCCCGGCCTTCGGCGCCACCGATCCGGTGTGCCCGGCCGTGTCCGTGAGCGGCGGCCGACCCCCGCCGGCGCGAGGCGGACCCGAAGGTGCCCGACTAGACGGGCGCCATCGGCTTGCGCAGGATCGCCTGCGTGACGTAGCCGGTGCCGCCGTGACCGCTGCCCTCGATCACGACGCGTTCACCCTCGAAGGCGTGCACGCGGGTCCAGCCGGCGAAGGCGGCGCTGAGCTCGTCGAGGGTGAGCATCATGGTGGCGTCGGGCGGCCCGCCGGTGCCGTAGCCGACCTGGCGCGGGTGATAGTGCTCGAGCAGCAGGACGCCGCCGGGGCGGAGCGCGCGGGCGACGCGCGGATGCAGCGTCGCCCGGATCGGAGCCGGCAGGTGGGCCCAGATGGAAACCACGCCGTCCCAGCGGGCCTCGCCCAGGTCCCAGGTCGACAGGTCGGCGACGACCGCTTCGAAGGGAACCCCACGCTGAGCGGCGAGCCGTTGCGCCTTGGCGATCCCCACGGCGGAGCTGTCGACGCCCGTGACGCGCATCCCCTTCGTCGCCAGGAACACCCCGTTGCGCCCCTCACCGTCGGCGAGGCACAGGATCTCACCCCCCGCCGGCAGTGCGGAGTAGCGCGCCGCGAGGAAATCGTTCGGCTCCGTCCCGTACAGGTACTCGCGCGCGGAGTAGCGATGGTCCCAGGACCCTGGGGGCAGACCCGGAGATGTCGACACGGAGTCGAAGTTTTCTAGTTGCCTGGGGCCCCGTGGCAAGGGTCGACCGGTGACGAGCGGGAGCTCGACCCGTTCGCGACGCTGCACCACCTCACCGCCCGAGGGGTGCCCGCGGGCCGAGCCCTGGGCCCCGGAACCCTCCCGGCGGTCAGCGGGCTACCGGCTGGATCGCACGTTCGCGATCGGGAACTCGACGGTCCCTTGACCGCCGCCCGTCTCGACCAGGACCTTGGCCTCGAGGATGTTGTCCATGTTCATGCCCACATTCCTCCAGGCTTCGAAGTGCTTGGTGACGTTGATGACGCCGCATGACCGACCCCGTTGACGGACGCTCCAGTACTGCGTGAAGCCACCGCCACCCGCGCAGCGGGAGCCACCGGTTCCCCCCGTGGTGCCCGAGAAGAACCGATAGACCTCGCCGTCGATGGTGGCCGATCCCTTCTGCTGCATCCCCCAGGGACTGAAGGGCATCCCGTTGAACGAGTCGTCGATGATGTAGTACTCGACACAAGGATTGGTCGCCCAACCGTAGACGCCGATGTACGAATACTCGCCGCTGGAACCGGTCTTCCGATAGGTGAACTCGGCGGTGATTTCACCCAACTGGGCGATGGGCCTGCCTCCCCACTCGATCCCGAGGCGCGCCAAGAAGTCGCCGTTGTTGTTCCATCTGGCGCTGAAGGCCGGCGTGTCGTAGTAGGTGATGCAATCGTTGCCGTTGTTGGCGTTCGACCAGAGCTCCCAGGCGAGGTCGCCCGCTCTGCCGGTCCTGTCGCTCCCGCAGTGAGTGGTGCCGTTGCCCGTCGGCATCGGGGCTCCACAGTCCAACGACGCCCCCGCGGAGCCGCCCGCGCCGGCCTCCGCGCCTCCCGCCTCCGGGACACCCGCCGTTCCCGCGCCGCCCGCCTCCTCGGCACCGCCAGCGGAAACGCCACCGGTCGAGGCGCCGCCCGTTGCCACGCCACCGGTCGTCACGCCGCCGGTCGGGGCGCCACCCGTTGCCACGCCGCCGGTCGTCACGCCGCCGGTCGTCACGCCGCCGGTCGTCACGCCGCCGGTCGGGGCGCCGCCCGTTGGCACGCCGCCGGTCGTCGCGCCGCCGGTACCCCCCGTCGTGACGAGCGATGTCCCACCGGTTGCGACCACTCCTCCGGCGCTCGGAGCGCCACCGACGGCGGGAGCGCCTCCGCTCGCCGCACCGCCGGTCGCCCACTGGCCGCCGCTCGGCGGCGAGGCGCTGCCACCCACGGTCGAGGTTGCCGAGGCGCGCGTGCCCCCCGCGATCACACCGCCCGTTGCGGTCGCCCCGCCCATCGCCTCCCCACCCCCTTCGTCGCCACGCGACGAGCACCCCCCGCTTCCTACCGCGACGCTCACCGTGCCAGCGAGAAGGACTCTGAGACTGAACAATTCTGCTCTCATGAACCTGCTTCGTGACATCGACGGGTTCCCTTGGCTCGAAAGCCGTCCCGCAGTCGCGTCCTCGCCCCGAAATGGTTCAGCAAATCGGCTCGCTGCCGGGCCGGGGGCGTCGTCCAGGTCACGGCGGGGCCAACGGACGGGCGAGAGAACCGCGACGGGCGTCCCCTCGGCCATCCCGTGGGGTTCGAGGGCTGCACACCGGGCAGCGCGCTGGCGCCGCCGAGACACCCTCCTCGGGCCAGCGTTCGTGACCGTCGCGCGGGCTCGGGGTTCGGGGCGGGGGCGGGAGAGCGGCTTTCCGCCCCGGCGCGTCCCCGCCAAGCAGCGCTGACGGCGGCGCTCGCCGGCCGATCCTGCCGTCGCCGTGGCCTCGCGGCGTGGGAACGGCGCGTCAGTAGGCGTGGCACCCGAAGCAGTCGAGCCTCACGCTGGCGCGCGTGTGACACCGATCGCAGAAGGTGGCGCGATCGGGGTGGCACCCGCGGCACGAGCGCAGGCCGCGCGTCTCGCTCTCGGCGACGGTCGCCGCGTCGCCCTCGCGTACCACGCGGTCGCGGCGCCGAGCCAGGTAGGTCATGTGGGTGTGGCGCATGGCGCCTGCCTCCAGCACGCAGCGGGTCTCGGGCCGGGCGGGGGCCAGGAACGGCTCCGGCCCGGCGCCGCGCGCGAGGCCGACCAGCGACAACAGGAGCGGCGCGCCCATCATCAGCAACGCGGCCGTCACGGCGCGGCGGTAGCGGCGCGCGGGCACGGTACCTCCCGGGGCGCGAGCGTGGCCGCGGCGGGGGATGGCGACGGCGCCGGGGCGGCCGGCCCGGCGCGCCGCCGCCGCAGGCCGTGGCGCTCCACGTAGACGAACGCCACCGTGCGATAGGCGAGGTGGGCGAGCTTCGTGTACGGCAGCACCAGCAGCAGCGTCACGACCGAAACCAGATGTACCAGGTAGGCCAGGTGTCGCGTGGGCTCCATCCGGGCGAAATGGAGCGCCTCGGTCACGAACCCGGTGAGCGCGACCGTGAGCAGCAGCGCCAGCAGCAACCAGTCGCCGTAGGTGCCCGACGGCGCCGAGCGCGGGCGGCTCGGCGCGGCGGTCTGGCCGCCGGGGAACCACCGCGCGGGGCGACCCCAGCGCTCCACGGCCATGGTGACACAGCCGAGCACGAGCGCGGCGCCGGCGAGGTTCGCCAGGATCTTCCACGGATCGGTGAGCCCCAGCGGGTACACGAGCCCGGTGCGCAGCGGGCTGTACCGCGCCGTCACCACCCAGAGATCCACCAGGACGAGCCCCAGCATCCCGTACAAGACGAGCGAGTGCCCCACCCTGCGCCCCCGCTCCGTCTGGCAGCGCCCGAAGTCCTCGTGCCAGGCGACGCGACCGAGCGCGAGGCGGAGGCTCCTCCCCCAGCTGGGGGGCGCCCGCGTTTGGCCGCCGGAGCGGTTGGCCCGGACCAGCGCCCGCCAGTACCGCGCCGCGCCGAGCCCGAGCAAGGCGCCGTCGAGCAGGAGCAGCGTCGCGAAGAGCACGCCGAGCAGGCCGTGGGGGAGCCGCGGGGAGAAGGGGATCACGATGCGGGGTCCCGCGTCGGGGAGCCCCGTGCCCGCGAGCTCCGCCGCGGTGGCCCCGGCCGCCTCCCAACCCCACGCGGCCGCCGCGAGCAGCGCGGCCGCGCCGACGACGAGCCCGACGAGCCCCCCCGGCCTCGCCGCCCAGCGGGCGAGCCCCCGCGGCCAGGAGTAGTGGCTCACGCCCTCCTGGCGCAGCGCCGCCATGACGTCGCCGGGGCGGGCGTCGCGCGGGCAGCGCCCGGTGCAGTCGTGGCACTCGTGGCAGAGCCAGAGATCCACGTCGACGAGCAGCCGATCGGCCAGCCCCCACTGCGCCCAGCGCATCTCCTTGCGGGGGAAGGGCGCGTCTTCGGGGGTGAGCTCGCAGACCGCGGAGCAGGTCGCGCACTGCATGCACTGGCGCAGGGCGTCGCCGCCGCCGTCGAGCAGGCGCCGGACGAGCGCGCGGTCCGGCGCCAGGCGGGTGGCGCGGCGCCGAGTCCTCGGGGCGCGATCGCGGGGCCCGGACCCGGTCGCCGTGTTCGCCCCGTCTGCGGTAGCGTCTCCGCGGATCATCACACGTCCTTGAAGGGGTTCAGGCCGATCTCCTGGATGCGCTGCACGAAGGCGTCGATACGACCGCCGAGCGTCGAGTAGTCGGTGATGGTGACGTACTCGATACGCACCCGCTCGTCCTCGAGCGCGAGCTGCGTCAGCTTCTGCTTGACGTTCTCGCTGCGCGTCGTCATCAGCTCGCTGCCGCGCAGGTAGTGACACTGGGTGTCGTCGCCGGGGACGCAACCCAGCAAGAGCACTCCGTCGTATCCGCGCGCCATGGCGTCGGCGATCCAGATGACGTTGACCGAGCCGAGGCAGCGGACCGGGATCACGCGGACGTAGGCGCTGTAGCGGTGGCGGTGGAACCCCGCGAGCTCCAGCGCCGGGTAGGCGTCGTTCTCGCAGGCCAGCACCAGGATCCGCGGGCTCTCCTCGAACTCGTCCGGGATCGGCACCGACTTGACCAGGTTCGAGACGACGTCGATGCCGTAGTCCGGGAAGGAGATGATCCGCTCCGGACAGGCGCCCAGGCAGATCCCGCAGCGGCGACAGCGGGTCGGATGGAGCTTGGGCGTGCCGCGCTCGTCCTCGTCGAGGGTGCCGAACGGGCACTCCTCGGTGCACCGCTTGCACTGGGTGCAGCGCTGGAGGTTGAACGAGGGCGGCGCCGGGTCGCCCCAGCGCGGGTGCAGGGCCAGCCCCGCGGCGGCATGCTCGATGGCCTGGATCGCCTTCAGGGCGGCGCCCTCGCCGTCGATGCGGCAGGCCTCCAGATCGTTCGGCGCGCGCACGGCCCCGGCCGCGTAGATCCCCGTGCGGCGCGTCTCGTACGGGAAGCAGATGAAATGGGAGTCGGGGAAGCCGTAGCGGTCGAGCGGGAGGTCCGGCCCCTGGCGGTAGCCGAGGCCGAGCGTGCCGGAGTCGGCGATGACCTCGAGGCGGCGGACCGTCTCCTCGGCGGCGATTTGGCCCGGATCCCCGCGGGCGAGCGCGGCGCGCGCGTCCGCGAGCTCCCGCAGGGCGTCGTTGTCCGAGGCGCGGGGAACCATCCCCACCGCGAGCACGACCAGCTCGGCCTCGAGCGCGACGTCGTCGCCGAGGAGCCCGCCCTTCACCGCCACCGATAGCCGGCCCTCCCGGGTGAGCGCCACCGCGCTGACCTCGCCCTTGGTGAAGAAGAGGAGCGGATCCTCCTGCGCGCGGCGGTAGAAGGCCTCGTGCAGGCCCGGGGTGCGCAGGTCTCGAGCGACCACGTACGCTTCGCAGTCGCCGTCGAGCTCTCGCGCCCAGAGCGCCTGCTTCAGCGCGGTGCGGCAGCAGACGGTGGAGCAGTAGGGCAGGTGGTCCGGGTCCCGCGAGCCCGCGCAGAGGAGGAACGCGATCCGGCGCGCGCGCTGGCCGGCGGAGGGGCGGCGGAGCCGGCCCGCGGCCAGCATCGGCTCGAGCTCCTGGCTGGTCACCACGTCGGGCGACTTGCCGTAGCCGAGGTGGGCCAGCCGGGTCGCGTCGTACGGGACGTAGCCGGTCGCCTGCACGACGGCGCCGGCCCGGAGCTCGTGCGGCCCCGTCGGGGTGCGGAGCGTCACCGTGAACCGCCCGGGCTCGCCCGTGATGCGCTCGACGGTGGTCCCCTTGTGGACGGTGACCAGGGGCTCCGCCCCCAGCTCGGCGAGGAGCGTCTCGAGGGGGCTGTCCTCGAGCTCGCGATACGGGGGCACGCTCGGGGGCAACCGCCGCGTCAGGCGGAGCCACCCGCCCAGCGCCGGTTCCCGCTCCACCAGCGCTACCCGGTAGCCGGCCTTCGCCGCGACGAGCGCGGCGGCGATCCCGGTCGCGCCGCCGCCGACCACGAGCACGCAGCGCTCGACCTCGAACCCCTGGGGCACGGCTGGCGTCGACCTCAGCGCCCGGATGAGCCCCATGCGCAGCGTGTCCGCGGCGAGCGCCTGCGTCTCGGCGTGACCCGGCTCGTGGCTGTAGACCACCAGCTCGCGCAGGGGGACGCGCTCGACCGGGCAGGTCACGTCCGCCGTCGGGAGCGGCGTGAAGCGCGCCGAGCAGGCGCCGAGGACGATCGTGGACGGCGCGGCGCGCGCGCAGTCGCGGAGGGCCCGCGCGCCCGCTGCGTCGCAGAGGCAGGGGACCGTCTGCGCGCTGCCGACGCCCGGGTAGTCGGCGCAGAGCCGCGTCAGCGCGGCGAGGTCGAGCGCCGACCCGAGCTCGCACCCCGCGCACAGGAGCACCGCCGCCTGGCTCATGACGCACCTCGCGGCGCGGGGTCGCCCGCCGCGCGCGGCGCCCGCGCGAGCGCCCGGGCGACGGCGGCGGTAGCGTCGCGGACGGCCGTGGCGACGTCCATGGGTTGCCGTGCGCAGCCCGCGACGTACTGCCCCGCGCCGATCCGAGGAGGCTGCGCCGAAGCCAAGAAGCCGTTCACGTCCCGCGAGAGCTGCTGGAACGCGGGGGTGTCGCTCCGCGACGGGGTCATCCCCGTCGCGAGGACCACCAGGTCGACGGCCGTCGCGGCGAGCTGGCCGCTGGAGAGGTCCTCGACGACGACCACCGGCGATGCCCCCGACACGTCAACCCGGGCGACCTTCCCGGGCACGAAGCGGAGCCGCTCGTCCGCGGCGGTGGCGGCGAGGAAGCGCTCGGCGTTCCCGGTGGCGCGGCGGTCGATGAAGTGGATGGCGATCTCCACCTCCGGGTGCGCCGCGCGCAGGTACCGGGCCTGCTTGGCCGAGGCGAGGCAGCAGACGCCCGAGCAGTACTCGAGGTGGCCCGCGTCCCGCGAGCCCGCGCACTGCACGAAGGCGACGCGCCGCGGCGCGCGCCCGTCGGAGGGGCAGACGATGCGCCCGCCGGTCGGCCCCTGGGGCGACGCGAGGCGCTCGAGCATCAGGCCGGTGACGACGTCGGGGTGCGCCCCGAAGCCGAGGTCGGTGAGCGCGCTCGCGTCGTATGGATCCCAGCCGGTGGCCCAGATCACCGCCGTCGCCTCGAGCTCCAGCTCGCGGTCGCCCATGCCGAGATCGATGGCCCCGTACGGGCAGGCCGCGACGCACCGCGCGCAGCCGGGCTCGCACGCATCGCGCTCGATCGCGAACCGAGCGGGGAACGCCGCGGCGTGGGGCAGGGCGATGGCCTTCGCGGTGCTCAGCCCGAGGTCGAAGGGGCGCGGGCGCAGCACCGGGCAAGCGTCGGTGCAGGCGCCGCACGCGGTGCACCGCTCGGTCACGAAGCGCGGCCGCTGTCGCAGTCGCGCCCGGAGCCGCCCGTCGCGGGTCGGCTCGCCTCGCTCCACCTCGGTCGAGGTGAGCCAGGCGAGGCCCCGCCCCGCGCGCAGGCGCCGCAGGTTGATCTCGAGCCCACAGAGCGGGGGGCAGAGCTTGGGGAAGTACTGGTGGAGCTGGGCGACCCGCCCGCCGAGGTGAGCCGCGCGCTCGACGAGCACGACGCCGAACCCCGCCTCGGCGCCCTCGATCGCCGCCGACAGCCCGGCGATGCCCCCGCCGACGACGAGGAGCCGTCCGCGGGGGCCTCGGGGGAGCTCGAGCGGGTCCCGATCGTTCATCCGCCGTTGCCGCTCGTGATGTATTTCACGGGGCGCTTGATCATCGACCACTCGTTCTTGGCCTGGTCGTACCGGCAGTTGCAGAACGCCAGCCAGTTGTCCTGATCGAGGGTCGGCTTGTCGGCGCGCAGGTAGTACCCCGGCCAGCGCGTCTCCTCGCGGAAGAGCACCGAGCGGACGTGGGCCTCGGCCTGGTGCAGGCGGTGCACGTTCTCCCAGCAGCGCATCAGCTCGTTGAGGTCGCTGGCCGCCAGGCACCGCGCGTCCTCGCGCAGGAGCGCGAGCTGCTCGAGGCCGACCTCGAGCTGGCGGGCGCTGGTGGCGAGCTGGCAGGACACGCCGCCGGCGTACTCGTCCATGATCTTCTGCAGCCGGTGCATGAAGTGTTTGGGCCGGAGGTACTTCGGGTTCAGATCGGGGTCGGTGGTGGCGCCCGAGTGCTCGCGGAAGGTGGCGAGCGGCTGCAGGATCTGGCTGGTGAGCTCGGCGACCCGCGCGTCGGACACCTGGGCCTTGCCGCCCTCCTGCTGGATGAACGCGACCGCGGCCTTGCCGGCGATGCGGCCCTCGGTGAAGGAGCCGGACGAGAACTTGTGGCTCGACGCCCCGCTCGCGTCGCCCGCGGCGAAGAGCCCGGGTACCGTGGTCATGTTGGTGTGTCCCCAGCAGTACTCGCCGCGGGTGGCGGCGGTCTGCAGGTCCTCGGCGCCGGACACCCAGGCGCCGGAGGCGCCGGAGTGCGAACCGATGAAGTACGGCTCGCAGGCCATGATCTCCGACGGCTTCTTCTCGGGCTCGACGTTGGTGGCGGCCCAGAGCAGCGCCTGGGCGATGGTCATGTCGAGGAAGTCCTCCCACGCCTCGGACTCGAGCTCCTTCAGCTTGCGCTGCGCCGCCTTGGGGTCGGGGGCCTGCTCGCTGATCCGCCGGATCGCCTCCTCCGTGCGCATCTTGATGGGACCCTTGCCCTTCATGATGTCCAGCATCATGAGCCAGTTGCGGAGGTTCGCCGGTGTCGGCTTGGCGCGGCCGTAGGGACCCCACTTGTCGAGCTCGGCGTCGTTGGTCTTCATGTAGTCCTCGCCGAGCGCGTTGGTCGCGATCGACTTGAACAGCAGGAACCAGGCGCCGACCGGGCCGTAGGCGTCCTTGAACCGCACGGGCACGAAGCGCACCTCCTGGCAGGTCATCTCGGCGCCCGCGTAGAGGGTGAAGAACGCGCTCCCGGCCGAGTTGAACGGCGGGTACCAGGAGCGGCCGAGGCCCTCGCCGGTCGAGCGTGGCCGGAAGACGTGGACGGCGCCTCCCATCGCGACCAGCGTCGCCTTCGCCTTGAAGACGTAGACCGTGTTCTCGCGGACGCTGAAGCCGATGGCGCCGACGCAGCGGTCCCCCTCCATCAGCGGGTGGGTGATGAAGACGCGCTCGAGGTACTGGCCCCCGGCCTCGGCGAGCGCCTTCTTGGCGGCCTCGGCGACGATCACCTTGTACGACTCGCCGTTGATCATGACCTGCCAGCGCCCCTCGTGGACGTAGCGGCCCTGGTCGTTCTTCCAGATGGGCAGGCCCCACTTCTCGAACAGGTGCACGGTGCCGTCGACGTGGCGCGCGATGTTGGCGACCAGGTCCTCGCGCGTGATCCCCATCAGGTCGTTCCGGACGTAGTCCACGTAATCGCGCAGGGTGTTGTCGCCGCTCGAGTGGTCGAGGTAGAGGTTGATCGCGGACAGGCCCATCGCCACGGCGCCGGAGCGATCCATGGCCGCCTTGTCCACCAGCGTGATCTTGAGGCCGTGCTGCTTGGCCCAGTAGGCGGCCTCCACCGCGGCGCCGCAGGCGGCCATGCCGCCACCGCAGATCAGCAGGTCGGTATCGACGACGACGGTCTTGAAGTTCGCCATGATCACCGCGCCTCCGTGCCCGCGGCGTCGAGCTGCGGGAGGGTGGGGTGCCGGACGGGGCCGGTCGGGGTGTCGAGCCCGGAGGGCTCACCCATCAGCAGCGGGCTCCGGAGGTCGGTGGTGGCCGTGGGGGCGTGGCCGAAGGGCTCGACCTGGCCCTCGGCGACGTCGCGCCGGATCGGGAAGCGGAAGCGCTTGGGCTTGATCGAGGGGTCGCGGAACTGCACCGTCCAGAGGATGCTGTCCGTGCTGCGCAGGGGACTCACCGTCGCGCCCAGGGGGACGAAGTCGGAGTAGCCGCGCACCTCGATGGCCTGGGTAGGGCAGATCTTCACGCAGTTGAAGCACTCCCAGCACATGCTGGGATCGCGGTTGTAGGCCTTGGAGATCTCGGGGTTGAGGGTCATGAGATCGTTCGGACAGATGTACTGGCAGGCGGTCCTGTCGAGCGCCTTGCATCCGTCGCACTTGCTCGCGATGACGTAGCTGGGCATGGGTCCTCCGGAGGATGGGGCGCACGTCGGCGCCGGGAGGGGTTGGGGGTAAGGAGCGAATCGGACAGGTTCGTGTCGGGTCGGCGTCGGGGGATCAGCCGGCGGTCGCGCCGGTCGCCAGCAACGGTCCGGCCGCCGCGGAGGCGGTGGCGGACGTCTCGGCCGCCGCGGTCGTCGCGCGCGTGCGGGCCAGGACCAGCTGCAGGAGGGCGAGGAAGAGCAGGGCGCCCCCCGCGTGGATGCCGAGGGCGACCGTGACCTCGATCGCGCTCGGGGCGTAGGTGACGTCGGCGCCGAGCGCCGAGGGCGCGAAGCCCGAGGGGACGAAGACGAGGCCCTTCTCCAGATAGACCGCGAGGACGACGGCGCCGCACGCCAGGTCGAGCAGGCGCGGGCGCCTCCGGAGCGCGGGCCAGAGCAGTACCCCCAGGGCCAGCGCCGCGAGCCCGGTCGACGTCAGCATCATCGCCGCGGGACCCGCGGCGTGCGCGGCTGGCAGGTAGAGGTGACGGACGTGGGCCGCCCCCCCGGGGAGCCCGGAGTACAGGCTCGTGAAGGTCTCGAGCCCGGAGAAGAGCAGCGTGCCCGCGAGCGTGTAGGTCAGGATGCCGGCCAGGCGCGCCAGCGCCGTCGGGGGGACGGGGAGCGCGCCGGTGGCGTCGAGCGCGCGCGCCAGCAGGAGCAGGAGGGCCGAGCCGGAGGCGAACGCCGTCGCCAGGAACTTGGGGGCGAGGATCGCCGTCATCCAGCCGCCGCGGGCCACCAGGCCCGCGTAGAGCAGCGCGGTGACCACGTGGATCCCGATGGCGAGCGGGATGGACCCGAGGACGAGCCAGCGCGGCGCGTGCTCCCGCTCGCCCGGTCGGGCCAGGAGCGAACCGGCGAGCACCGCGCTGCAGGCGAAGAGGTAGCCGGAGAGCGTCAGGACGTCCCAGAACATCAGGGAGGTGGGCGACGGGTGGAGCAGGACGAAGAGGACGCGCTCCGGGCGCCCCAGGTCCACCAGCACGAACGTGAAGGCTTCGAGGAGCGCCACCACCGAGAGCGCTTCGCCCAAGAGCACCAGCTCCGCGCCGTCGCGGCGGCCGTGGACGTGGCGGGGCAGGACGACCAGCACGGAGGAGGCGGCGACGCCGACGAGGAAGGTGAACTGGGAGATGTACAGACCCCACGGGACGGCCCGCGACAGCCCCGTCACGCCGAGCCCGTGGCGGACCTGCGTCGCGTAGGCGGCGGCGCCGAGGAGGAGCGCGGCCGCCAGCCCGGCGACGGCGCCGCGCTGGAGGAGGCCGAATCTTGCCGAGCCCTGCCGCATGAGCCTAGACCAGGTAGAAGACGTTGGGCTGCGTGCCGAGCTCGGGTCGGCGGCGCAACGCCGGGCGGGTGGCGAGCAGGCGGCTCACGGCCGCGCCGTCGTCGGCGAGATCGCCGAAGGCCAGGGCCCCCGCGCCGTCGCGCTGGCAGGCCTCGACGCACGCCGGCGCGAGGCCGACGTCCACGCGCTCGGCGCAGAGCGTGCACTTCTCGACCACGCCCCGGCTTCGCCGCGGGAAGGGGCCGCCGGCAGCGCTCGACGCCGGGCGCTCCCAGTTGAAGCTCCGGGCGTCGTAGGGGCACGCCGCCATGCAGTAGCGGCAGCCGATGCACCGGTGCGGGTCCATCGCCACCACGCCGTCTTCGCGCTGCCAGGTGGCGCGGGTAGGGCAGACCCGCGTGCAGGGCGGCGCGCTGCAGTGGTTGCAGGTCACCACCACCGGGAGCTCGCGCCGCGCCGGGGTCACCCGCGCGTGGAGCTGCTCCGGGAAGACGTTGGCGTAAGGCTCCTTCCAGATCCACTTGAGCTCGTGGCGGGGATCCGCGGGCGAAACCACGGCGTGGGCGGCGTGGCATGCCTGCTCGCAGGCCGAGCAGCCGCGGTCCCGCGCGCAGCGGGCGAGGTCCACCACCAGCGCCCAGCGGCGGGAGGGCGCCGGGGCCAGCAGCGGGCCGCCGACCTCCGGTGCCGCCGCGGCCGCGACCGAGGCGAGCACGACCACGCCCCCGCCGGCGAGCAGCCCGCGCCGCGTCAGCGCACCGCTCACGTCGCCTCCTGGTGGCGCGCAGGTCCGGGCGGGCGCCGCGCGGCGCTCCCGCTCTGCCCAGACCCGCCCGGCGCCGCGGGCGGGCCGCCGTGGCGCGGCCCCCAGGGGGGCTCACGGCGGGAGGCGACGGGGGCCGGCTTGGGAGCGCACATGGGCCGGGGGAGGCCCCCCTGGTTGCAGCAACCGTGCCGATCAGGTTCGCGGTTCGGAACCCGGTATTTCCGCTACTTTCTTCCGGTCCGGCAAATATGACGGGAACAGGCCCGTCATATGCAACGGATCAATGCCGAGCCACGGGGGGATCGGTCCGGTTCCCCGCGCGCCGGCGCCGACCGCAAGGCCGCGTCCACCGCCCGCTGGTGGCTCGCCCGCGAGGCATCGGCTATTCGAGCCCCCAGCATGGACTCGGTCCAGGGGTTCACGCAGGCCGTCACCACGTGGCTCATCACGCACGGGCTGCGGGTGGTCATCGCGCTCGCTCTCGGCGCCACCGCCCTCTACCTCGGCCGGCGGATCGTCAGCCGGGTGTTCCAGCCGCTGGTCGACGCCAGCGAGCTGGAGATGCGCAAGCGCGCCGAGACGCTCCGCGCCCTGGTCCGCTCCCTGATCTCGGCCACGCTGGTCCTGGTCACCGCCATCGTGGTGCTGAGCGAGCTCGGGATCGACGTCGGCCCGGTGCTGGCCGCCGCGGGGATCGTCGGCATCGCGGTCGGCTTCGGGGCCCAGCAGCTCGTCCAGGACGTGATCAGCGGGTTCTTCATCCTCATGGAGGATCAGATCCGGGTGGGCGACGTGATCGAGACCGCGGGCCGCTCGGGGCTGGTGGAGAACGTGTCCCTGCGCTCCACGAAGCTCCGGGATCTGGCGGGCAACGTCCATTTCATCCGGAACGGGAAGATCGACGTCGTCACCAACATGACCAAGGACTTCTCGTTTTACCTCTTCGACGTCGGCGTCGCGTACGACGCGGACCTGGACGCCGTCTTCGCCGCCCTGCGCGCCACGGACGCCGACCTCCGCGCCGATCCCGCGTACGCCGGTGAGATCCTCGAGCCCCTCGAGGTGCTGGGGGTCGATCGCTTCGCGGACTCGTCGATCGTCATCAAGGGCCGCATCAAGACCCTCCCGAGCAAGCAATGGCGCGTGGGCCGGGAGTACAACCGCCGGCGCCGGGCGGCCTGCGCCGCGCGCGGCATCGAGTTCCCGTTCCCGCAGATCACCGTGTGGGCCGGCGGTGCGGCGGCGCCGCGCGTTCCCGACCCGCCGCCGCGCGCCGGCTGAGCGCGCGCCCGGCGCGCGGTCACTCCTCGCCCGGCCAGGGGCGGTGGATCGCGGCGGCGTCGTAGAGCCAGAAGCGGCCGCGGTGGCTCTTCGCGATGACCCGGTCGGCGTAGGCGCCGAAGGTGCGCCAGCGGGGGTCCTCGCCGGGGTCCTCGTCCGGGGTGCGCACCAGCACCCAGTCGAAGTAAGCCGCGTAGGCGGCGCGCGGATCGTAGCTCTCCGGGTGCCACTCGAGCCCGGACGGGAAGCGCGGCGGGCGCTCGCCCGCGTCGCGGCGGCGCACGGGGAGGCTCGCGTACCGGGTGAAGTCGAAGGCGATCTCGCCCGGGCGCCGCACCACGTGGTAGGCGAGCTGGTGCACCCAGATCTCGCGCCAGATGGCCGGCGACGCCGAGTAAGAGTGCATCACGGCGATGGCGCGCGCCCCCGGCGGCAGATCATCGATGATGGCGCTCGCGTCGCGCGCGCCCGGGATGGTCGCGAAGGCGCGGACCGTCGTCAGCGCGAGCGTGAGCCCCAGGGTGACGATCGCGGCGCGGACCCCCCGCGCGAGGCCGCCCTCCCCGCGGGGCGTGGCCGCGACGAGGAAGGTGAGCCAGAGGACCGGCAGCCGCTCGAAGATCCACCAGGTGCTCATGAGCACCCGCGGCGTGATGAGATAGAGCAGGAACCACGTGGCAGCGAGCGCGCGAAACTCGCGGGAGCGCGGCGCGGCGGACGCCGGAGGTGCGACCGCGCTCGCGAGCCAGAGCAGCAGCAGCAGGCCGAGGGAAGCCAGGAAGAGGACGCGATCGGCCTGGTCGCCGAGGTTTCCGACGGCGAAGCTCGAGAGCTCCCAGAGCTTCTGCCAGGCCGGAGCGTCCAGGCCGTCCTGCTGGGGCTCCCAGTAGATGTGCGGCGCGTTGCGGTGGGCGCGGTGGACCAGCACCGCGTAGCCCGCGGCCGGCAGGACCGGCCAGGGTGCGGTCACCACCTCGCGCAGCCAGGGTCGCAGCCCCACCTCGCGCGGCAGCCGTCGCGCGAGGGTGGCGACGCCGACGCTGATGCACAGGCAGAGCAGAACCAGGACGTGCGCGTAGGCGACGATCAGCGCCCCGGCGACGACCCACCCGAGCGCATGGCGCTCCCCATCCCGCCAGCGCATCCACCCGGCGAGCGTGAGCAGCCCCACCGGGGCGAACAGGGCATAGTTGATGAAACCCCAGCCGACGACGTAGCTGTAGGACAGCGGCAGGAGGAAGGCCGCGTACCAGCGCGGTCGAGCGGCGACGTCCATGATCGCGAGCGCGGCGCAGGCGGTCAGGATCGGCACCAGCGACAGCAGGATCTTGCCCGCCACCTCGATCGGGACGACGAGGCCCAGCGCCGCGACCAGGACGTGAAAGAGGCCATTATAGGTGAGGGGCGTCGCGACGTATACGGCGTGCTCGGGCGCGGACGGGTCCAGGAGGCGGCGCAGGATGGCGCCCAGCGCCAGGTGCTGCGGGTAGTCGATGCACGGCGGGCAAGGGGTGAGCCAGTAGGCGAGGGCGAAGACGCCCACCGCGCCCCAGTAGGCGGCGGTGAGCCCCGGCGTCTCGAGGCGTCCTCGCTCGAGCCAGCCGCGCCACCGCGCGGCGCGGAGCGGCGGTCGAGCGGGCGCAGGCGCGGCGGCGGTCATCGGCGCCCGCCTTGATAGCGGGTCGCCCCCCAGGCCGCCAGGGGGCGTCAGCGTCCGCCCGCGCTCCGGCGCCGCCGGGCGAGCAGCAGCAGCGCCAGCGCGACGAGCGCGCCCCGCGCGGGCGCCGGGGCCCGGCCGACCAGCGCGCAGCCGCAGCCGCCCGCGGCGCCGCCGTCACCGGCCGCGCCGCGCGACGTGGGGGGCGCCACCGGCGGGGTCGACGAGCCCCCCGTGGGAGAGGCGTCGCTGCCGGTGCTGGTCCCCGTGGTGGAGCCGGTGTCGAGCGGCTGCGCGGCGCTGCACGCGGGATCGCTGGCCTGGTCGCAGTACTCGGAGGCGCCGATGTCGGGCGCCGCCCCGAGGTAGACCGGGTTGCCGTCGAAGTCGGTCCAGTCCCGCCAGGCGAGCGGGCTACCGGCGTCGATGGCCGCGCTGCCCGCGCCGAGGCGATAGTCCGCGGTGAACGCCGCCGCGGCCTCGTCCACCTGGAGCTCGCCCGGACCCAGCGTCCAGCTCGGCGCGGCGCCCACGAAGAGGTTGTGGTAGTGATCACCGTCGGGGACGTTGCCCAGCTGGATCCCGCCGAAGCCGGGGCTCGCGCCCTGGACGACGGCGAAGATGTTGTTGCGGACGACGATCTCGCCGGGCTCGAGCACGCCGGTGTAGCCCGCGTCCTCCTCGACGTTGAGGCCGAACATGTCGCGCGCCGCCTGCTCGATGAGGTGGTTGTTCGGCGTGTGGACGATGGTGTTGTGCTCGAACACCAGGTTCCTGAAATCCGTGTTGACCGGCTGCAGCAGGTATAGCCACATCGCGTCCACGGAGATGTTGTAGGCGACCAGCGAGTCCTCGATCTTGCCGTGGTGCTCCTGGATGGCGTCGGTGCCCTGGAAGTTGCCGGAGCAGCCCTCGAAGAGGCCGACGCTCTGCTCGCAGTAGTTGTGGTGGAACAGGACGCCAGAGATGGTGGATCCGGCCTGCCCGTTCACGATCTCGAGGCAGCCGCCCTCCGAGCCCCCGAGCGTGGAGTTCGGGCCGTGCGCCTCGAGGGCCACATTGTACGCGATCTCGTTGTTCGAGGCCATCACCATGTAGGCCTCGGCGCCGCCCGAGGTGTTCATGTCCCCCGTGTCGCCGCTCATGGCCGAGAGGTGGTGGACCACGTTGTGGTGGATGTAGTTGCCCTCGCCCATGATCCCGAAGCCGAGCTCGAACGAACCCCCGGAGCCGTCCACCTCGCAGTCTCGCACCTCGGCGCCGGGGCCCTGGACCGAGATCCCCACCCGTCCGGAGCCGATCACCTTGACTCCGGCCAGGACCCCGTCCTGGCCCACCGTCACGCCTCCGAAGCCGGCGCCCGTGCCCGCGATGACGGGCCGCGCCGCGGACTCGGGGCCGTAGCGGGTGACGATGGCGCTGCGGATGCTGAGCCCGCTCGTCTCGTACGGGTTGGCGGTGCCGGCCTTGAGGTACAGCGCCTCGTAGCCGCCGCCGCCGAAGCCGCTCCCCGCGACGCTCGCGAGCGTGCGCTTCGGGGTGGCCTCGGAGAGGCCGTCGTTGGCGTCGTCGCCCGCGTCGGCGTCGAGGTAGTACTCCTGCGCGCTGCCCCAGGTCGCGGTGGTCAGGACGGCCGCGATCGCGGCCACGCCTCGTCGGTTCGGCATGGGTCGCCTCCTCGTCTCGCGTACAGTCAACGGTACCCCGCGCGCGCAGGCGAAACCAACGGCGCGGAGCCCGCCTCGTCGCGCCGCCTGCAACGCGGCCGCAGTATTACCGTGTCGGGCCAAGGATCGATCGGCGACGGGCGAGCGCGCCGCTCGGCCGCGTCGCTCGCGCGGGCGCCTGGGCGGGCGGGTGCGGCGCGGCCGCCGCGTTGACGGCTCGACGCGGGCGCGGCATCGTCTCGCCGCCGCCATGAACCCACGAGATTCCGCCCTGCCACGGTGTCTTCTCGCCGGGCTGCTCCTGCTCTGTCCTCCGCTCCTCGCGCAGGAATCCACCGACACTGCCGACCCCGCGGACGAGGCGGGCGACGGCGGCGACGAGGGTGACGACGCGGTGGCGGAATCGGCGGACGTCGCGGACGAGGCCGAGGCCGAGGTCACCCTCGACCCGGACGCGGGCGCGCGCGGCGCGTGCAGCCCCGCCTGCCGGGCCGGGTTCGTCTGCGTCGAGGGGCGCTGCGTCACGGCCTGCAACCCGCCCTGTGCCGCCGACGAGGTGTGCGCGGCCAGCGGCGCCTGCGTGCCCGCGCGCGATCTCGAGCCCGAGTCGACCGATCCGGCCCGGACGCTGACCGGCGTGCACGGCTTCGGCGGCGTGGTGCTCGGCGGCGGGGTCACGCTGCACTCCTTCAGTCTGCCGGACGGGACCCTCGACACGCCGACCACCTGGGGGGCGTTCCTCTTCGCGCTCCGCGCGGGGGTCACCGTCGACCAGGCCGAGGTGTCGCTGGAGTGGGCGCCGAGCACCTTCCGGCCGATCATCGGCGACTCGGAGCCGGCGCTGGACAACGACGACTCGCTGCACAGCTTCACCGGCGGTGTCGGCTACCACCTCCCGCTCACTCCGGGCGCCTATTGGACCCTGCGCCTCGGCGCCGGCTTCATCGCCACCGGCGATCGCACCGACTTCCTCGGGCGCCTCGATCTGTTCGCCATCTCCGTGAAGACGAGGTACCTGCTCCTCGACTTCTCGTTCCCCAGCGTGCGCTACCAGTCGGACTTCGACCTTTATCATCGCTGGACGGGCATGTTCAACGTGGGCGTGGCGTACATCTCGCCGTGAGCCGGGGCGGCGTCGGGGTCCGAGCGTGAGCAGCCGGGGTCGGCCCTACCGCACGGTCGTCATCGACGGCTTCGAGGTGCTCGTCGGGCGGAGCGCGGCCGACAACGATCAGCTCACCTTCCGGGTGGCGGCGCCGCGCGATCAGTGGCTCCACGTCGCCGGGGGCACGCCCGGCAGCCACGTCGTCATCCGCAACCCCGAGGCGATCGAGATCCCGCGGCCCGTGCTGGAGCGCGCGGCGGCGCTGGCGGCCTGGTACTCGAAGGCGCGGGGGGCGCCGCGGGTAGAGGTGCACTGCTGCCGCGTGGCCGACGTGTCCAAGGAGCGGGGCGCGCCCGCGGGGCAGGTCCTGCTCCGCCGCTTCTCGCGGCTCAAGGTGGTCCCGTGCGGGCTGCTCGGCGACGACGAGGACGGCGAGGGGTGACGCGCCCCGCGGCGCGTCAGGGCAGGA
Source organism: uncultured Polyangiaceae bacterium (assembly GCA_964454025.1). Classification (GTDB taxonomy): domain Bacteria; phylum Myxococcota_A; class Polyangia; order Polyangiales; family Polyangiaceae; genus JAFGBI01. The sequence continues at coordinate 48,538 of CAYVRP010000011.1, forward strand.
ACCGGCGCGCGTTGGCGTCGAGGACCGCGCCGTCGAAGGGCGCCTCGCCGCTGTCGTACCCGAGCTGCGCGAGGTAATAGGCCTCGTCGCGGCTCGCCGGGAGGTTGTTCCACCAATCGGAGCCGAAGAGGACCCGATCCTCGAACCCGAGGTCCCGGACCCGCTGCGCGTTCCGGCGGTAGCGCCGGCGGCGGCTGGGCTTGACGACCAGATCGTTGGAGATGTCCGAGTAGACGAGGACGCCGCGCGACCCGTCGAACTCCGCCATCAGCGCGAGGAGCTCGTCCACCCACTCGTCGTGCCGCTCCTGCAGCTCGGCGAAGTGGGCCAGGTTGACGCGGAGGACGTGCGACGGATCGCCGTCCCAGGTCGCGGCGAGCGCCGCCAGCGTGGGGCGCCAGCACCGCGGTCGCGCGAGCGCGGCCCGCTCCGCGTCCTGCCCGCGCGCGCCGGCCCCGAAGCGGCTCGCGTGGGCGGTCACGGGCAGCCCGTGCTGCCGACAATGTTCGAAGAGCTCGATCGGGATCGAGCCCACCGGCACCCCGAGCGGCGGGTAGAGCTTCACTCCGCGGAACACCCCCGCCGGCGCGAGCAGGGAGCGCGCCCAGGCGACCAGCGCCTCGGGCGAGCCGGGGTACCGGCGCGGATCGACGCAGAGGAAGGGGATGATCTCCGGGTGCGGCGGGGGCGACGCGTTGACCGCGGCCACGAGCGCCTCGACCTCCCGGAGCTGGTCGTCGAAGCCCAGCCGCGGCGCGCCCTGCAGGCCGAAGGAGGGGGGATGCGCCTTGAACGCATGGTCGAAGTCGACCGTGAGCAGCACGACGCGCGAGCAGGGTACGCCGCGGTCCGTGCTGGCGGCGATGTACTGTCGGTACATGTCCTGGTGGGTCACGTGACTTCCCGGGGGACAGGCACGCGCGTGCGCCGCGTACAGGTTCCGGGCGAGCTCGGCGAGGGCGGCCCCGAGGTCGCGCGACTCGCCCTGCTTGCGGTGCTTCTGGGCGAGGTCGAAGAGCAGGTCCAAAAATCGCCAGAGCGCGACCCCCTCCGTGAGCCCGAGCTCCTTCCGCACGGTGTCCCGGTCGAGGCACGAGGTCTGGATGGCCATGCGGATCAGTCCCTCGAGATCCTCGACCATGAGGTCGTGACGGAAGTAACGGCTACAGCAGCGGATGAGGTAGAGCTGCAGGCGCACCCAGAGCGTCCCCCGCTCGAGCCGCTTCTCGAGGATCCGGGGGTGCTGCCGCTGCCGCCGGGTCAAATGGCAGAGGCCCTTCGCCAGGTACTCGACGAACAGATAGTAGAACTGCGCCTCCGGCGTGTGGTCGATGGAGAAGAAATGGGTGTGGAGGTTGATGGTGGGTCGTGCCTGCATCGTGCGCTCCTCGCCCCTCCCCGCGTCCCGCTCGCGGGCGAAGGTAGCCGGTCGGGCCCCGGGCGCGAAGCGGGGCGCGCGGCGCGCTCGCCGGCAGCCGAATCGAGCCGGGGCGCGAGGGACCCTGGTCAAGCGGGGCCAGCCGGCGTAGGCAGCGGGTCCACCCACGCCTGCGAGGATCTCCCCGTGACCCTACCCCACCGCTCTGCCCCGTGGCCCTCCGCTCGCCTCGTCGCCTCGGGCGCGCTGGCCGTGGCCGCCGGCGTCGCCCTCGTCGCCGGGTGCGGCAGCCTCGGCGTGCATCCCCGGCCGCTCGAGGACGGCACGCTGCTGCTGGAGTGCGACGGCGAGCTGTCCGACTGCGTGCGCCAGGCGGAGGACTACTGCGGTGACGCCCGCATCGAGCTCCTCGGCGGTCGGCTCCGGGACGGCTCGGTCGGCAACGGCGGGGCGCTGAACGCGACCACCATCGCCGAGGTGCGCTTCGTCTGCGGCAAGGCGCTGGTGCACCTGGAGAACCCGTTGCGGCGCAAGAAATCGCCCCCGGGGGCGGCGCCGGCGCCGGCCCCGGCCGCGCCCCCGTCGACCGCCGCCGCGCCCGCGCCGCTCTGCGTCCCGGGCGCGACCCAGGCTTGCGTCGGGCCCGGCGCCTGCGCGGGGGGCCAGGCATGCCTGCCCGACGGCTCCGGCTTCGGTCGCTGCGACTGCGCGGCCGCGCCCGCGCCGAGCGCCCCGCCGCTCCGATGACGGCCCCGGGCCTCAGGTCGGGGGGCGGGTCCCGTTGAACTCCTGGCGCGTGACGCAGCCCTCGAGGTCGGCGCAGTCGGAGGCGTCGTTGGTGGCGGCGGTGTAGCGCAGGTTGCCCTGGATGACGTCGCCGGACACGGTGGCCGTCAGGGTCGCGTTGAGGGTGTAGGCGCAGTTGCCCTGGCTGAACGGCGTCGTGCCCTCCCGGGTCAGCGTGACGCTGCTGCCGGACACCGTCCCCTCGAACACGTTGGAGCCGAGGACCAGCGTCAGGACGAGCGCCGAGCCGACCTCGGTGACGGTGCCGGTGGCCGTGGCTCCGGAGGCCTCCAGCCGGAGGCCGATGCCCGCGGTGGACTCCCCGGTGGTGAAGTCGTCGAAGCCGCAGCCGTTCTCGCGGTTGGTGATCGAGATCGTGTAGTCGCCCTCCACCGTGCCGCCAGCTGGCGGCGCGGTGTCGTCGTCGTCTCCGCCGCAGCCCAGGACCAGGGCTCCGATCCAGAGGAGGAGGCGCAGGTGTCTGGCCATGACCGGGGCTCCGAGATGCCCCAGTCTATCAAGCCAGCGTCGCGTCGTCTCGCGCGCCCCCGGCGAGGCGCGCCCGCCTCGACCGTCCTGGCCGCGGCCGTTCGAGCGGAGCCACTCGGCGACGGAGTCGGCCGGCGACGGGGACGGGAAGCGTCGCTCTGCCTGCCCGCGCGGCCGCGGCGCTGGACCTGGCGTGGCCTCGGGTTCGCGCCCGGCTCGGCGGCGCTCCACGCGAGCCTGCTGCGCGGCTTGTCCCGCGCCGTGCCGCTCACCGAGCTCGAGCAGCGGGAGGCCCGCCTGGTGCGGAGGCGGCATGGGCTCGAGGCGAGCCCGGTGCCCGAGCCCGGGGGAGCTCGAGCCGGTTCCGGGCACCGCGCGCAGGGTGAGGAGGGCGCCGTGGGATCCGCGCGGACCGACCGCGACCACCGGCGCGTCGCGGTACCGGGACCGCCGGACAACCCCGAACCGCGCCGGGCGCGGGCGGCGGCGCTCGAGGAGCGCCGCCGAGTCGGGCATGATCGGGCGCCTCGCCGCCGGGACCGCCTCCGATCCGAGCGCGCCCTCCTCACACCGCCGGCGCGACACCTCCCTCGATCGGGAGCCCGCCTTCGCCACGCCCCGGCGGGGGCGTGGTCAGGCGCCCTTGCACCGCCATGGCGAGCGGGCTCGAGCTCGCCTGCCGGCTCGCCGCGCGGACCCAGCGCCGCGGCCCCGTGCCCCGGGCGCTGGTGCCCGCGGACGGCGACGCCCACCTCGGGGAGCCGAGCCCCGAGCCATCCTGACGCGGATCGCCTACGAGCGCTCCCCAGGGGTAGCGCTCTCCACGGTGGGGTTCGGGGCGAGCAACCACCGGGACGCGATGCGGGAGCGGCTGGCGGACGCCGGCGCTGGCAACTACCTGTCCGGGTACGGTGTGACCGCGCTCCACGGCATGGTCATCCACCGGCTCGAGGTGGCGCCGCTCGTGGCGCGGGTGGGAGCCGAGCGACCCTCTCGATCGAGGTCGCGGACGCCGACCGCGGAGGGGGTCCTGCGCGCCGAGGGCGAGGGGGGCTCCGGTAGGCGGCTGCCTGCTTCGAGGGCGCTCGCGGAGGCCGCCCTCGACCCCCTCCGCGTGCCGCCCACGGCCATCCCGCGGGAACCGCCGCCGTGTTCGCGTCGGCGCACCCCCGCGGGACGGAGCTGCGTCTCGCGCCCGGCGTGGGAGCGACGCCGGGCGCGCTGCTCCTTCGCGTCTTCCCCGGAGCTCGGCCACGTGCTGGCGGGCCCGGTTCCGGCTCGCCGGCGCCCCCGGCGATGGATCGAGGGGACGCTCGGCGAGGCCACCTCCCGGCAGGCGATCCGCTGCCGGTCGTGCTCCCGGGAGATCTCCCCGCCTTTCCCCCATGGTCCTGCTCCACCCCCCGCTCACGAGGTGCCTCGCGGACCACCGCACGAGGCCGGGGCGCTCGCTGCCGGACGGGGAACGCCGCGAAGAGCGGCGCGCTCGCACCGCCGCCGCCTCGAGCGGGACGACGCTCGCCGTCCCGGCAGTCCCCTCGTCGCCCGGGAGCTCTCGCCGCCTCCCGTCCAGGATCCCGACGCCGGGCAGGTCGCCCGGTACCTCCACCTCCGGGACGCCGTCGAGGTCGGACCGGTCGTGGAGTCCCTCGCGCGCCGGCGAGAGGCCGCCCCGACTCGCCCTCACCACCACGTCGAAGCCGTGCGGTGCTGCCTGACCGGCGGCAGCAGGGGCGGTGCCGGCGAGCAGGGCGTCGGCTTCCTGCCGCGCGGCGGGCGGGGTAGCTTCGGGACGTGACGGCGCGCAGCGAGCGCCCTGCCGTCGCCCCCGGGAGGTCGGGATGATTCGAGGGAGCTGTCTCTGCCGCGGCGTGACGTTCACCGTGAAGGGCTCGGTCCTGTCGATGAGCAACTGCCACTGCTCGCGGTGCCGCAAGGCGTACGGGTCGGCGTTCGGCACCATCGCCGTGGTGCGCGCCGCCGACTTCGCCTACGACAGGGGAGAGGATCTCATCCAGTCGTACCTGGGCGGCCGGGTGGATCGCCCCTTCTGCCGTCGCTGCGGCGCCCGCCTCCCCGTCCGGGGGGCGGGGGACCCTTGGGTCGGGATCCCGGCTGGCCTGCTCGACGACGATCCCGGCTGCCGCCCCACCGAGGACATTTTCTGGGCCTCGCGTGCGCCCTGGTGGGATCCCGGCGCGGTCCTCACCCGTCACGACGCATGGCCCCCCGACTTCGTGCCGGACCCGCCCTGGGATCCGAGCGGCTGCGGCGACTCGTGAGTGGCTGCGGACCCTGCACGGTCCGCCGGGAGGCAGCCGTCCACGGCGGCTAGAGCTCGACCGGGATCTCGGCGCTGAACACCAGCCGCGGATCGCCGCGCTCGGCGAGGGTGGCGGCGAGGGCGGCGATGGTGCGGGGCACGGTCCCCGCGAACACCTCGGTGCCGTTGGCGGTCACGGTCACCGCCTGGGACAGATCGAGCAGCTCGTCCGACAGCCGCACCCGGAGTCGGGAGAGGCCGGTGGTCTGGAGGGTGATCGCCTGGCCGCGCAGGGTCGCCCGCACCAGGGTGGCGGCGAGGGCCTGGTCCGCGTCCACCGCGAGCCAGTAGGATCGCCGCTGGGGGACGTCGTCCTGGTACCAGACGATGGTGTCCGGGGTGGGATCGCGCGTGAACGCGGCCATCCACGGGACGGCGACGGCGTCCTCGAGGTCCATCCAGTGGGGCTTGCCGGCGTGGATCTCGACCACGTGCGGGTAGGCGCCGGGATCGGCGGCCGCGAGCTCATCGAGCCGATCCGACCACTCTTGCGCGACCAGGTTGCGATCGTACGCGGTGTCGAGCTCGCCCACGTGGATGGTGAAGCCGAGGTTGCGGAGGCTGTACGGCTGGGCGTCGTTGGGGTGCCCCGCCATCGCCGCCGCGGCCGCGAAGTGGTCGGCCAGGCGCGGGCCGAGCTGGTAGACACCGTCGCCGCCCGCCGAGTAGCCCATCACGTACACGCGGTCGGGGTTCACCCCCTCGAGCACGACGAAGTTCTCGATCAGCCGCTCGAGCAGGGGATCGACGTGCGCCTCGTGCCAGAGGTTCCAGGTGTCGGTCGGCGCGCGCGGGCAGAGGTAGATCCCCTCGTCCGGCTGGTAGAGCGTGAGCTGGTTCTGCCACTGCTCGTCGTTGACGCTCGGCTCCGCGTTGCCGCCGCCGTGGAGGGAGATGAACAGGCTCCGTCCGGTCGCGGGCGCCGCGCCGAAGGTCCGGAGATCGTAGCGGAGGGTGTGCTCGCCGAGGGTGATGGCGCGCGCGTCGTGCTCTGCCTGGCGCGTCTCGCGGACGAGCTCGGCGTGGTCGTCCTCGAGCAACGCGGCGCAGCGCTCCGCCTGCTCGCGGGTGAGCGGCACCGCCGCGAACGGCTCCTGGTCGATGGCGCCCCGATCGGCGCGCGGCACGGCGAGGTAGGCCTCGAGCGCGGCCACCACGTCCGGGTCGACGGGGCGCTCGCCCCCGGCGCCGCCGGTCGCCGCGCCGCCCGCGGGATCGCCCCCGGTCGCCGTTCCGCCCGCCGTGAACCCGCCGGACGGGGCGCCGCTCGCGGGGTCGCCGCCGGTCGCCGCCCCGCCGGTCGCCGTCCCGCCCGCCGGGACCCCGCCGGAAGGAGCCCCGCCGGCGGCGGTGCCGCCGGTCGGCGCGCCACCGGAGGTGTATTGGGTGCCACCGGTCGTCGTGCCCCCCATGCTGCCGCCGGTCGCGCCGCCCGACGCGGAGCTCCCGCCGCTCGACTGGGGAGCGCCGTCCGTGGCCGCGCCTGCACCCGCGGTGGTCGCGCCCGTTCCGGCGCCGCCGCTCGAGGGGCTCGCGCCGCCGTCCCCCGGCGAGCCCTCCCGCGACGACGGCGCCGAGGAGCAGGCGACGAGGCAGAGGGCTGCCGCGAGGACGCGCCGCCGAGTCACGGCTCGGAGGGTATCACGGAAGACCTCGAGCCACCTCGCTGCGCCGCCCGGTCACGTCCGGCGACGCTCGCGGCTCCTTCGTCACGCGTGGCCCGAGGGCGACTCGGCGGCTTCGGCCCCGTGCCGTCGAAGCATGTGCAGGTCGCCTCGCCGCCGTTCGAGCAGCGCCAGGGGCAGCCGGGCGCCGGCCGAGGCGGGGGGCCTTCCGGGGTCACCCAGCTGCTGGTCGGATAGCCAGGGGCGTCACCTCGAGGCAACCGAGCTGCTCGGCGACGGTTGCTCGGGGGCTCATCGCGCAGCTCGCTGCAGGAAGCGCCGAGCAGGCATGCGATCCCGCCGCAACTGACGGCGGCGCGCAGGCGCGTCGGACGGTTCCCGAGTCGCGGCGGAATGCCGAAGCGCTCGTGCCCTCGCCGTCGGCGGAGCGGCGCGGTGCTTCGGTCGAGCTCATCGGGAGGTGTTCCATGCGCATCGCGCTGGTCGGCGCCGACGTGGAGGACAACCTGGGGCTCGGGATGGTCGCCGCGGCGCTCGGTGCGGCGCGGCACCGCGTCGAGGTGGTGCCGTACAACGACCTCGATCAGCTCGACGCGGTCCTCGCCGAGCGCCGCGCGCGCCGCCCGGGGCTCATCGGGCTCGGGATGCAGTTCCAGCACCGCGCCCGGGACTTCCTCATGCTGGCGCGGGGGCTGCGCGCGGAGGGCTTCCGGGGCCACCTGGCGCGGGCGGGCAGTACGCGACGCTCGCGGCCGACGAGCTCGTCCGGCACGAGGCGGCGCTCGACTCGGTGGTGCTCCACGACGGGGAAACCACCGTGGTGGAGCTGTTCCGCGCGCTCGAGCGGCGAGAACCGCTGGACGCGGTCCCCGGCCTCGTCGTCCGCGGCGGTGACGGCGCGCCGCTCCGGACGGCGCCGCGGCCGCTGCACGAGGATCTCGACGCGTTGCCCTTCGCGCGGCGCGCTCGGCGGGAGCCACCTCGGCTGGGACTACCGGATCGCGGACGACCGCGCGGAGCTGCTCTACCGGATCGCGGCGGCCTCCCTCCACGAGCGGAACTTCGACGCCGGCGGCGTCGCCAACCGCACCATGGGCCTCGGCTACATGACCCAGGTCCTCGCGACGTTCTACGAAGCATCCGCGCCGCGCGGCCGGCGGCTGCTGGCGCGCGGCGCGGAGCTGGTCCAAAGGGTTACGCTCGACACCGCGTCGCACCTCGAGGCGGCCATCGCGCTCGCCGCCGGCGCCGAGCTCGGGGACCGGGACCGGATCGAGCGCGAGACGGCCCGGCTCGCACTCCGCGTCGCGGCCCACGCTCGGCAGTGGCACGCCGCTCTCGACGACCTCATCGAGGGCCTGCTCGCGTTCACCGAGGAGCAGCGGGAGGAGGCCGCGCGGCGCGCGCGGATTCGGTCGCTGCGCGGCGCGGTGGGGGGCGTCGCCGTCGTCGGCGCCATGTCCCTCGGCGCGCAGGCCTGCGGCGGCCGCGCGACCCACGACGATGGGGATCCCGGTCCCTCCGCCGACGCCGGCGCGGGCGGCGCCGGGGAGGAGGGCGGCGCGGGCGGCTTCGTGCAGCTCGGCGGCGCGGGCGGCACCGTGGATCCGTTGCCCTTCGGCGGCAGCGGCGGCTACGCCTACGACATGCTGCCGACGGGCGCGTTCGGCGGGATGATCGACGACTCCACGCCCAGCGGCGGCGGCCTGGGCGGCACGGTGGACGATCCGTGGCCCGACGGGGGCACGGGCGGTTTCGTGTCGGACGCGCTGCCCGCCGGCGGTTTCGGCATCGGGGGCTCGGATCGGGCGGGGGGCTCCGGCGGCTTCGTGTCCGACGATCTCCCGGCGGGCGGGCGCGGGGGTTCTCAGGGCGACACCATCCCTCTCGGCGGTTTCGGCGGCTTCGTCTCCGACAGGGTGCCCGCCGACGGCGGCACGGCGGGCCACGGCGGCGAGCCCGTCGCCGGCGCCGGCGGGCTCGCCGGGGCGTCGGGTGCCGGCGGGGGCGCCGTCGCGACGCTGCGCGCGAAGCAGGTCTGGGCGTGACGGCCGCCGCGCCGCTCACGGCAGCGACGGGGCGAGGGCCTTCGGGGCTCGATGGCGGAGGAACGCCAGCACCTCCGCCCGGCTGTCGGTCGGGAGCGCGAACAGGTCGAACACCGCGCGATCCAGGGCCTCGCGCGCCGCGCGGGTCAGCCCGCCGCCGCGGGTCGCCTCGCTCGCGATCTGCTGGACGCGGGCGCGCCCGGGGCCGTCGTCGGGCGGCGACGGCAGCGCGCGCAGGTGCGCGATCTTCACCTGCGGGAACGCTGCCTGCCGCGCGTCGCGCTGGCGGCTCAGGTGGAGCGCGCGGTAGAGCGCGCTGTTGAGCAGCCCCAGGAGGAGCTCGCCGGGCAGGTCCGGCCCCTCGTAGCCGGCCAGGAGCGAGTTGCGGAAGCGCAGGCCGCCGTGGCGCGCCGCGATCGGGTACGCCGCGGTCTGGCGCACCACCAGGGTGGCCCGCGCGTAGTCCGCCAGGGGGCGCAGGCGGCAGCGGGCCGCGGCGAGGACGACCGGGTCCGGGTGCAGGAAGAGCTCCGGCGGGTCCTCCCGGAACTCCTGCACGTTGCGCCCCTCGAGCAGCGGCTCGACGAAGGGCGCCGCGGGCGCGCCGGCGCGCCGGAAGAGCTCCGCGGTGACGCGGCGATTGCTTTGCAGCCCGAGCTCGCCGAAGGTGCGGGGAGGCAACGGCGGCCGCCCCGCGAGCTCGAGCAGGCACGCGGGCACCCCGATCGCGCGGGCGTCGCCGCGCAGGCGAGCCCGCTCGGCGAGCACCCAGGGGCGGGACCGCTCCTCGTCGGTGGCGAGCGGGGCGCGCCGGGGCGTGGCGACCAGGCCGAAGCAGGGCTGCACGACCCCCGGGAAGGCGTCCTGGCCGTCCTCGAGCAGCGGCTCGGCGGGCACGTGGGTCGCGCAGAGCGCGGCGCGACAGCTCGCGTAGCCGTCGAGGTCGGCGACCGAGCTCGGGAGCAGGAGCGAGATGACGCCACGCGGGGCGAGCTCCGTCGCGCGCTGCACGAAGAGGCTCTGGAGCGTGGGATAGCCGCGGAAGGCGGGGTAGCGGCGCCGGTACTCCGCGCGCACCGCGGGCGGGAGCGGCTGCGCCGCGCGCCCCTGGAACGCCACCCAGGGCGGGTTGCCGACCAGCCAGCTCACGTCGGTGAAGGGCGCGCGGGCGTCCAGCAGCGAGTCGCCGCGGACGAGCGGTCCCGGGCGGCCGAGGGGGGCGTCGCGCTCCTCCACGAACAGCCAGAGGGCGATCTCGGCCACGCCGACGGCGAGCGAGGAGAGGTCCACCCCGCGCAGGAGCGCGACGATCCGTCGCCGCGCCGCCGGCCCCTCGCCGCGACCGCCCGCGCGGATCAACGCCGCGGCCGCCTCGAGCAGGAACGCCCCGCCCCCGACGGCCGGATCCAGCACCACGAAGCCGGGCGCGGCGGCCGCCGCGGCCAGCGAGGAGCGCTCGAGCGCGCGCTCGACGACCGAGCGCGCGACCGCGTGCGGGGTGAAGTAGCTCCCGGTCCGCCGCCGCTCGGCCGGCACGTCGCCGGCGCGCCGCTGGCGCGCGTCGAGGGCCAGCAGCAGGTCGAGGGCCTCGCCGATCCGGTGCGCCCGCCGCAGCGCCCGCTCCAGCTCGGCGCGCGGGGGCGGCCCCACCTCGGCGCGCGCGAACGCCGCCGCCGCCGCCGCCAGGGCGGGCGGGAGCTCCACCGCGCCGCCGAGGGCGTGGAGCGCGCCGTCGCGCAGCGCCCCGGGATCCGCGCCCACCTCCTCGAGCAGCGCCCGCGCGACCGCCAGCAGCACCCCCGCCCGGAGCCCCCGCGCTCGCGGCTCGAGCGCCGTCGCCGGGGCGGCGCCGTCGCCGGCCGCGCGCTCCCGGAGCGCCTCGCTCGCGCGCAGGTACGCGTCCTCCAGGGTCACGGCCTCCCCGTTCGGCGCCATCCTACGCTCGCTCTCCCGCGCTCGCCGCCGGCGGGGGCCGCGCGGGGCCGCTCCCGAGCAGCACCGTCAGGCCAGCCAGGCCCACGGCGAGGTTCGAGGCGAGCCAGACCAGCGACAGCGCGAAGGCCTGGTCCGCCTCGAGCCCGAACGGCACCAGCACGACCACGAACAGCGACTCCCGCAGGCCGTGCCCGCCGAGGCTCACCGGCAGCGTGGCCGCCACCAGGGCGACGGGGACGCCGAGGTAGAGCGCCGCCACCAGGTTGGGGACGGACCAGGCGGCGGCGACGGGCACCAGGATGGTCAGGGCGACCACCTGGTAGAGCACCGACCAGGCCAGGGTCTCGAGGCGCGGTGCCGGGCGCGCGAGCGCGCCGCCCCAGGCGGCCGCGACGCGCCGGAGGCGCGCCGAGAGCGGCGCCGCGCGGCGCTCGCCGAGCCGCGCGGCCAGGCGGAGCGGCACGGGCGCCCCCACCACCAGCGCGGCGAGGACCGCGGCCATCCCGGCGGCGGCCGCCAGCACCGGCGCCGTGGCGCCGGTGAGCCCGCGCAGCAGGCCCACGGCCGACACCAGCACCAGCGAGAAGAGGCCGAGGAGCCGCTCGAACCCGACCGAGGCCCAGGCGTGCTCGGCGTCGCGCACGCGGCGGCTCGCGCGCAGGGCGCGCGCGACGTCGCCGCCGACGGAGGTGGGGAGCAGGAGGTTATAGGTGGTGCCGACCAGCGTGTCGCCGACCAGCGCCCAGGGGGACACGCGTTCGCCGAGGTGCGCGAGCACCCGGTGCCAGCGCCAGGCCGACACCAGCACCGAGAGCGCCGTGAGCGCGAGCGCGGCGGCGATGGCGCCGGCCGAGAGCGAGCGGAGCGCCCGCGCGACCCCGCCCAGGTCGACCCGCAGCAGCACCGCGGCGAGCAGCGCCACCGTGACCAGGAGCTTGAGCGCCAGCGTGACCGGGCGCCTCATGGCGGCGCGGCGCGGGCCTCGCGGCAGAAGAGGAGCGCCTTGTAGTCGGCCAGCGGCTCGAGCGCGCGCCCGAAGCCGGCGGCGTGCGCTCGGTCGAGCACCTGCTCGCCGGCGCGGAACAGGGGCGTGGTCAGGAGCGGGGGCAGGTCGCGGAAGGCGAGCAGGTACCGCGCGGGCACGAACATCACCCCGCGCCGCGCGACGAGCTGGAGCCCCTGGCGGCGCGCCCGCTCGCACCAGTCGTCGACGCTGGCCCGGAGGATCCGCGCCAGCAGCCGCCCCGCGTGCACGGGCTCGATGAGCAGCACGCGCCCGCCCGCGCGGACGAGCGAGGCCACGTGGCCGAGCGTCCGCTCGAGCTCGTCGAGATCGCGGCAGGCGAGCGCGAGGCAGCCGACGGTGAGCGCGACGTCGAAGGCGCCGACGAGGGCCGGGTCCGGCGCGCGGCTGACGTCGTGCTCGGAGAAGGTGACGTCGAGCCCCGCCCCGGCCGCGTCCCGTCGCGCCACCTCCAGCGCGAGCGGCGAGAAGTCGAAGCCGTGCACCCGGGCGCCGCGGCGCGCGAGCAGCAGGCTCATGCGCCCGGTCCCGGCGCCGACGTCGGCGACGCGGAGCCCCGCGACCGGCCCCAGGAGCTCCTCGAGCAGCGCGACCTGGCGCGCGTGGACGTGCTCGTTGTAGGCGTTGCTGGGCCAGTTGCTCCGCGCCAGCCCCTGGTAGGCGCGCGCCTTCTTGTCCCAGTACGCGGGTGAGTCGTACAGGCCCCGCTTGCGTCGCCGGTCCCGCAGCAGCTCGAGCAGGCCGAGGCCCCGCCCGGTCACGACGCCTCCGTGGTGTCGATCTCGATCCGCGCCATCGCGGCCGCCGCCCGCGCCTCGGCCTCGGCCCGGCTCGCGCCGCAGGCGAGGACGTGGCCGGCGCGCTTGGCGCCATCGGTGAGCGGGTGCACCGTGTCGCCCGGGCCCACGTAGACCTGCGCGTCGACCACGCCGGGCAGCGCGCGCGCCGCGTCGAGCCCCCGCACGGCGCGGACGCGCCCGGGCCGGCCGACGAGGAAACGGCCGGTGGCGCCGCCGTGCGAAGGCGCCTCGGGCCCGGCGCGCTCCCAGTCCTCGCGGCCGAGCGCCACCCCCACGATCCGGCGGTACAGGGACACGCCCGAGGCGAGCAGGGTGACGTCCGGGTCGAGCCCGCCCCCGAGGCGGAGCGCGGTTTCGACGACGAACGCGCCGCGGGGTCCGCAGCGCACCTGGGTATAGGACGGCCCACGGTCGTAGCCGAGGGCACGGAGCCCGGCGATGGCCGCGGCCTCGACGCGTGCCCGATCGGCGTCCACGAGCTCCGGCGGGTGGACCTCGGCGAAGGTGATCCCGGGCGGCTCCGGGTACTCGGTGATGATGCGCTCGGTGACCGCGAGGATCTCGGTCGCGCCGTCGCGGGTGTAGGCGGCGACGCTGAACTCGCGCCCCTCGATGAAGGCCTCGAGCACGCAGCGCGGCGCGTCCATGACGCGCCCGGCCGCGCCCAGCGCATCGGCGATCGCCGGCGCGAGCTCGTCGGGGCGCATCACCACCCGCACCCCGCGCTGGCCCCATCCGCGCGCCGGCTTCAGCACCACGGGGAGCCCGTGCTCGGCGACGAAGGCGGCGGCCTCGGCGGCGGTGGCGACCACCCGGTACGCCGGGGAGGGGGCGCCCCCGCGGGCGTAGAGGGCGCGCATGTCGTCCTTGTGCACGGCCGCCGCGATCCGCGCGCTGGCGGCGTAGAACGGCAGCCCGAGCGCCTCCGCCGCGCGGGCGGTCGGGATCACCGCGTGGTCCGAGCCGCCGGTGGTGAGGCCCCGGACCCCGTGCTCGCGCGCGGCGCGGGCGATCCCGTCCGCGTCGGTGGTGGAGGCCTCCGCGAAGGCGTCGCACAGGTCACGCCCTACCGCGCGCGGGTTCTGGTCGAGGCCTACCACGAACAGCCCCTCCGCGCGGCAGAACCGGAGCAGGCCGAGCTGGGGAAAGCCGCAGCCTACGATCAGGATCCGCGCGGCGCCGGGGGCGGTCATCGGTCTGCCTCCGGCCTCGGCGCGGCGTCGTCGAGGTTGAGCTCCTCCGCGATCCGGTACAGGGGGCGGTCCTGCGTCTGGATGAAGATGCGCCCCACGTACTCCCCGATCACGCTGAGCGCGATGAGCTGGAGCCCGCCGATCACGACCACGGCACTGAAGAGGCTGGTGTAGCCGAGCGTGATGTCGACGCCGAGCAGCTTCTGTACGACCCGGTAGAGCGCGAACGCGATCCCGGCCAGCGCGAACGCCGCGCCCGCGGTGCCGATCAGGCGCAGCGGCCGGACGCTGAAGCCGACCATCAGGTCGAAGGTGTGGTTGACCAGCTTGGCGAGGTCGTACTTGGTGCGGCCAGCGCGCCGTGCCGCGTGCGCCACGGGGATGGAGGCGGCGCGAGCGCCGGTCCACTCCGCCAGCGCGCTGAAGAACTTGCGCTTCTCGGGCAGCCCCGCGATGAGGCGCGCGACGTCGCCGCGGATCAGGCGGAAGGTGGTCACGTCTTCGGGCAGACGGATGTCGAGCACGGTGCGCATGAACCAGACCAGCAGGCGGGAGGCGAGCACCCGCAGGAGCGGGTCCTGGCGCCGCTCGCGGGCTCCGTACACGATCTCGTAGCCCTCGTCGCGCTTGGCCAGGAGCTTCGGGATCTCCTCCGGCGGGTTCTGCAGATCGCCGTCCGTCTGCAGGATCCACCGGCCCCGCGCGCGCAGCATGCCGGCCTGGACCGCCGCCTCCTGGCCGAAGTTGCGGGCGAAGCGGAGCACCTTGAGCCGCCGGTCGCCGGCGGCCAGGGTGCGGAGCAGGCTCGGGGTGCGGTCGCCGCTGCCGTCGTCCACGATCACGATCTCGAAGGGCGGGCCCAGCCGTTCGAGGACCGCCCGCAGCCGCTGCACCAGCTCCTCGACGTTGTCCTCCTCGTTGTAGACGGGGACGACCACGCTCAGCTCGGGCGCGTCCGTCATCCGGCGCCCCCGGGGGCGGCCGGGACGCCCCCCGCGAGCGCCTCGCGGAGCGCCTCGTCCAGCGCCCCGACCACCTCGCTCACGTCGTCGGGGGGCAGGTCGGGGTAGAGCGGCAGGGTGACGGTCCGTTCGCCGAAGGCGAAGGCCTGCGGGTAGTCGTGGGGCGACAGGCCGAAGGTGTCGCGGTAGTAGGCCAGCGCGTGCACGGCGCGGTAGTTGACCGCGCACCCCACGCGGCGGCGCCCGAGCCCGGCCAGGACCGCGTCGCGGAGCGGCGCGGGCACCTGCACCGTGAACAGGTGGTGCGCGGAGGTGCCGCGCCGCGCCACCAGCCGCACGTGCTCGTGGCCCGAGAGCTCGCGCTCGTAGCGCTCGACCAGGGCCTGGCGGCGGGCGCGCCGCGCCTCGAGGTGCGGTAGCTGGGGCAGGAGCAGCGCCGCCTGGATGTCGGTGAGCGCCGCCTTGTAGCCGAGCTCGACCATGTCCCAGTGCCGGTACGCCTGGCCGTACCGGGAGGCGGCGTCCTTGGTGATGCCGTGGTTGCGCAGGCTGCGGAGCCGCGCCGCGAGCGCGGGGTCGTGGACGGCCAGCGCGCCCCCGTCCCCGCAGGTCAGGTTCTTGGTGGCGTAGAAGCTGAACGCGGTCGCGTCGGGGAGCTCGCCGGTGCGGGTGTCGTCGTCGCGGGCCTCGATGGAGTGAGCGGCGTCGTCGACCAGCCACAGGTGGTGGCGGTCCGCGATCGCGCGCAGCGCCCGGAGCTCCGCCAGCTGCCCGTAGAGGCCCACCGACAGGATGGCCCGCGTGCGCGGGGTGACGGCGGCCTCGACCCGCTCGGGATCGATGAGGCCGGTCCGCGGATCGATGTCCGCGAAGACGGGTCGCGCCCCCACCTGGAGCGCCGCGTTCGGGGTCGCCACGAAGGTCATCGGCGTGGTGATCACCTCGTCGCCCGGGCCCACGCCCAGCGCGCGCAGCGCGAGGACCAGCGACATCGAGCAGCTCGCGAGGCCGACCACGTGCTCCACGCCGAGATAGCCGGCGAACTGCCGCTCGAACTCGCCGACGCGCGGGCCGAGGGTGATGAAGATCGACGAGAGCGTCTCGGCCACGCTCGTGACCTCGGCCGGGCCCAGGCAGTGACGGAAGAACTCGACGGGGCGGGACATCGGCCTAGCTCAGGATCTGGCCGTCGAGGGCCAGCGCGGCGTAGGTGCGCTCGACCTCGACCAGGAAGACGTACTGCTTGAGCGTGTAGCCGCGGCGGTCGTGGGGATCGAGGCGCCCCTCGCGGAGCGCGGCGTGCACCTCGGCGATGCCCTCGTCGATGGACACGGCGGGGACGACGCCGAGCTCGCGCTCGAGCTTGGCGAAGGAGACGTGGTAGTCCCTGAGATCCGGATCGGTGGGCGCCATCACCACCTCGGTGCCCGGGATCTGGTCCCGCACGCGGTACGCCAGCTGGAGGATGCGCAAGTTGTTCGCGTCGGACCCCACGTTGTACACCTGGCCCCGGACGAGCTCACGCGGCTTCTCCAGCACGGTGGCGACCGTGCGCGCCACGTCTCGCACGTGGACGAACGGCCGCCACTGGCGGCCGCCGCCCTCGACGGTGATGCGGCGATCCACGTAGGCGTTCTTGGTCATGACGTTGATGGCCACGTCGAACCGGGTACGACCGGAAACCCCGAACACGGTCGCGAAGCGGAGCGCCGTCGTCGCGAGGCCGCGCTCGGCCCCGATGGCCTGGATGCGCGCTTCGGCCTCCGCCTTGCAGCGCGCGTAGAGCGACACCGGGCGCAGCGGGGCCGCCTCGTCGAGCCGCTCGGTCTCGCCGTGCCCGTAGACGCTGCAGGAGGAGGCGAACACGAGGCGCGACACCCCCGCCTCGGCGGCGGCGCCGGCGACCCGCACGCTCCCCTCGAGGTTGATGGCGCGCGTCAGCTCGGGGTCGAGCTCGCAGGAGGGGTCGTTGGAGATCCCGGCGAGGTCCACCACCGCGTCGATCCCCGCGAAATCGGCGGCGGTCACCCGCCGCACGTCCCCGCGCCTCAGGACGAGGTCGGCCCCGTGGCGGGCGATGGCCGGCGCCAGGGGCTCGACCCCGAAGTAGAACCGATCGAGGACGGTCACCCGGTGACCGCTGCCGAGCAGGACAGGGACCAGGGTCGACCCGAGGTAGCCGGCGCCGCCGGTGACGAGCACGTGCATCGGGCGCCCATATACCCGGCTCACCCGCGCCGCGATACTCCCGCGCGCGGCCCCGGAGCGGGTGAGCGGCTCGCGCCCCCAGCGCGCCCGCGCCGGCGCGAGGCCGCGGCGCCGGCCGCGCGCGGCGCCCGCAGCCCCCGCGAACCGGGGGGGACGGTCGCCGCGTGCGGGCAGTCCGGGGCCGCCCCTGCCGACGGCGGCGCCGGCGGCCGTCAGGGGCCGAGCGCCTTCTGGACCTTCTCGCGGACGTCCTCGAGCTTGAAGGGCTTGACGATGTAGCTCCGCGCGCCCGCCTGGATCCCCCGTATCACGTCGGTCGAGCCGCCCTTGGCCGTGATGAAGATCACCGGCATCTTCCGGGTTTCCGGCATCGCCTTGAACCGGAGCGCCAGCGTGAACCCGTCCATGACCGGCATCATCACGTCGAGCAGGGCCAGGTCCGGCACGGGCGCGCGGCTCGCGAGCGCGATGGCGCTCGGGCCGTCCCCGGCGACCACCACGTCGTGATCGCGCTCGAAGAGCCGCGCCCGCATGCGGCCGATGGCGGGATCGTCGTCGACGATGAGGATCCGCTTGCGGCGCCGGGGCGCCGTCGGCATTCCGGGGGCGGTGCTCACCGGCGAATGATAGCCCCGCCGTCACCCGCGTACAGCCCGGCGCGTGGCCGGCTCCCCCGCCGGTCCTCGCCCGCGGTCGAACCCGCGCGTCGCGGGGCGATCCCGCCCCGGGACGCGGCTCACGGGACGGTTTCGATCGCTCGCCGGTACCGCGTGCGTCGGGCGTCGTCGCTGAGGATCTCGCAGGCCTCCTCGAGCACCTCGAGGATGAGGGCTACATCGTCCTTGAGGTCGGCCGTCTTCGCCGTGAGCAGGCGCTCGGGCTCGAACTCCGCGCGCAGCTCCTCGTACCCGCGCCGCACGTCGAACGCGCTGGCGTCGCGGGGCAGATCGAGCAGGGCGAAGTAGTCGCCCTCGCGGACGAGCGAGAGGCGAGCGACGATTCGCTCGCGCCGCGCGGCGTCGTCCAGCTCGACCTTCCGCGGCGGCGCCGGGGTGACGGCCGGCGGCGCCGCGGCGACGGCTGGCGGCGCCGTCGGGGCAACGGCCGGCGGCGGCGTCGCGGCGCGCGGCGCCGGGGGCGCGGTCGGGACCGGCTGCGGCGCACCCGACGGCCGCCGATCGAGGACGCCGAGCTCGACCAGCGCGTAGAGCACGGCCGCGAAGTCCGGCGCCTTGGCGCTGGCCAGGACCTCGTGCAGCGGCGCGCTGCGCGCCCGGTTGACGTGGAGCTGCTCGTGGTCGGGCAATGCGCACTCGCCGAGCAGCGCGGGCGCGCCCCCGTCCCCGAAGCGCGCGTTCGGCCCGCCGAGCCGCCGCACCGCGAGCTCGGCGGGCACGACCCGGCGGGCGATCTCCCCCAGCCCCTCGGCGCCGGTGGCGCCGCCGAACACGGCCGGCTCGGACTTGAGGCGCACCGGCACCTCCGGCTCGAGGCTCGCCGCGCCGCGATCGACCATCATCATCCGACCGAGGATCCACTCCGCGTGGGCGCGGAGCACCGGCCAGAGCTCGTCCTGCCGGAGGTGCCCGTGGGCGATGAGCGCCGCGCCGGCGTGGCGCCCGAAGCCCGGGATCCGCCGGGCGAGGCTCATCGCGGCCGTGGCTGTGAGCACGCCGCGCTGCACCAGGAACGCGGTGAGCGACTCCGTCTCCAGGCCCGAGGCGGCGGTGACGAAATCCCCGTCGCGCAGCACGGCCCGCTGGATCCCCTGCGCGGTCTCGAACGCGACGGCCCCGGTGTACCGGGTGCGCACCAGGATGGCGAGCGCACGGACGGCGTCGCCCTCCTGCAGCGACGTCGGGATCGTGACCGACGGGGCCGCGCGCGGCGCCAGCGCGCGCGGATCGGACGCGGCCGCGAACGGCTCGTCGAGCAGCTCCTGCGCCGGGATCGGCATCGCCTGCACGATCGGCGGACCGCTGGAGAGGTGGGGCGACTCCACGGCGCCGGCGATGAAGGCGTTGGACGGCATGCTCGGCGGCGGGCCCGAGGCGGGGCGGGCGACGGAGCCGGGCAGCACCGGGCGCGCGCCGGGCCGCGCGAGCGACAGCGGGTCCCCGCGCAGCGGCGGGATCGAGCTCGAGCGGGGGGAGCTCTCGGGGAGCGGACGGGCGCGCGCGGGCCCCGGCGGGGTCGGCCGGCGCGGGGCGTCGCTCGGCGGGATCGGGCTCACCCGCGCGGGCTGGTTCGGGCGCTCGGGGAGGGGGCTCGCCGCGCGCCGCGCCTCCGGGGCCTGGCGCGGCGTGCGCGCGGAGGGGGGCTCGTTCGTCGGTCGCTGGCTGGCGGGGCCGCGCGGCTGGTCGCTGCGCGGCGGCGCCGACCCCGGACGGTGGGTGACGTGCTCTGGCTCTCCCCCGACCCGCGGCGGCGGGTTGGTGCTCGGGTCGAGGGCGGCCGTGGGACTGGAGTGGCTCGGCGGGCTCACTCGACGAGCGGCCTCGCCACGCGGACGGGCCGGCTCCGCGGGACGCTGGGGGCGGGCGGGCGGCGCCGTGGCGAGCCCATCCGCATCGTCCCGCCCCTTCGGGGAGAGTTGAGGCGGGTTGGCGCCGGGTGCCGGAGCTGCGCCGCTGGCCGCCGGCGCTTCGGGCGCCTCTGCCGCGGTTCGGGCGCCTCGTTCGGCCACCGGCGGGACCGGCCGCGGGCGCGGCAGCGGCGTCTCCTCTAACTCCGCGCTCCGTCCGGGCACTTCGGCGGCGGTACCGGGCTGACCGTCATCAGCGTCCCTTGTCGAGCCGGGTGTTCGTCGGGCGGCGCTCAACGGCGCTCCGCCCCGCGTGGACTCCGCCTCGTCCTCGGTCCAGCCCGGATCCGAGTCGTCCTTGGAGGGCCGCGCGCGGTCCGAGTCGGGCTCGGAGGCGGGGCTCTCCGCCTCGTCGTCCAGCGGCTCGTCGAGCGCCTCGAGCACCTCCGCGGGGAGGACGGCCTCGAGCTCTGCCTCCGGCGACAGCCGGGCCGGCGGGCGGCTCGAGCCCGTCCGGGCGTGGCGGATCCGCTGCTCCGCGCTGGCCAGGAGGCGCTGGAGCTCGGCGCTCATCGGTGACTGGGGGAGGTGACCGAAAGGGCTCTCCGCTTCCGGATCGGCTCCGGGACGGAGCGGCAGCGCCAGGTCTTCCGGAGATGCGACCGAGCCGGTTCCGAGCGCCGGGTCCTCGGCCATTCCGTCCGTCGCGCCAAGCAGCGGGACCGCAGCGGGCAGGGCCGGCTCCGGCCCGGCCTCGAGCGGCGCGGCCTTCGCGGGCGCGGGCGGCGCTACGGACGGCGCGGGCAGCGACGGCGCCGGCAGGTGGGGCGCCGGCAGGGAAGGTGCCGGCAGGGAAGGTGCCGGCAGCGACGCGCCGGGGATCTCCGAGGCTCTGGACCCCGGGGCGGAGCCGCTGGGCCGCGACGCCAACGGGCGCATCGAGCCGGCGGAGCCGAGGCCCGGATCCGAACCGGGGTTCGGCTTGACGGAGCGGCTGCCGGGCGGCATCAGCGAGCCGCCCGGCAGCTTGCTCGGCGCCCCGACGAGGGCCTCCACACGCCGCAGCACGCCGAAGACGTCGACCGGACGTGGGAAGAGCTCGGCCCCCAGTCGTTCGACTGCGGGATGGGTCGCCATCGCGGCCGGGCCCCGGTCGCTGAAGAGGATTACCCGAGGTGGTGGCGTGAGCCCCAGATCCAGCAAGGCCGCGAGCGCCGGTGCGGCGGCGGCCACGTCCAGATCGCAGAGCACCAGCGAGGGCATCACCGCCCGGGCGCGGCTGGCCAGCCCGGCGACGGGCACGTCCACGACCGAGTAGCCGCGCGTGCGGAGCGCCGCGCCCAGCCGCTCCCCCTCGTCCGTGGTGTCGCTCAGGAGGACGATGGGGTCGGCGCTGGGCGGCCCAGGGGGGTCGGACGCGGGCGGGGGCGGCACCACGAGCGAAGTCTATTCGACCGGCGCGCCGACTGGCTAATCGTCGGCGCTTTCCGAGTCTGGCCAGGGCGGCGACTTGGCGTCATCCTCGCCCCTGGCGAGGCGGCGGGCCACAATGGCCCCCAGCCGCGGCCACCAGCGCGCGCTGATCAGCGCGGCGGCGATGAAGGCCACGAGGAACAGCTCGCCTCCGGTCAGGCCCAGCACGAGCAGCTTCATAGCACGATGTGGAAGCCCCCGAACCCGCCCTCGCGGGCGCCGCGCGCCGTCCGCTACGTCATCGGCCTCGGGGGCAACCTGGGGGACCGGGTCCTCGCGCTCACCGAAGGGCTGTGGGCGCTCTCGAGGATGGGCGCGCTCCTCGCCGTCTCCTCATTGTACGAAACGGAGCCCGTGGGCGGTCCACCCCAGGGGCACTACCTCAACGCGGCGGCCCTGCTCGAGACGACCGTCGCGCCCCGGCCGCTGCTGGAGGCGCTCCTCGCCGCCGAGCGAGCCCTGGGTCGGGTGCGCCGGGAACGCTGGGCCCCGCGCCGCATCGACCTCGACCTGCTCTGGGCGGGGGACCTGATCGTCTCCGAGCCCGACCTCGAGGTGCCGCACCCACGCCTCGCGGAGCGGGCGTTCGCGCTCGTCCCGTTGCTCGAGGTCGTCCCCGCTGCTCGGGACCCGAGGACCGGCGAGGCGTATGCGGCCGTGCTCGCGGGCCTGTCCCCGGCGCGGGTGCGGCGGTTCGGCGCGTTCGGCGACCTGGCCCCCTCATGCCGTGACGAAGCGGCACCTTGCGGGCTCGGCGGCGAGGCGGCGCAGCACCCGTAGGTGTAGACACTCCGGACGCGAGGTGTTACTCGCGAGGGCCGGTTGCGAGGCGTTCGACGCCGATCCGTGGTCCGCCGCGACCCGCCCTCGAGGCCCCCCATGACGATGCTCCTCACCGAAGTCGCCGCGGGCGTCCCCGCCGTCAAGGCGCCTCTCGGGGCGCTGGTGGCCGCACCCCTGGCGTCGGTGCGGGTCGATTTCGACGCCACCTTCGTCTACGCGGCGCTGCTCTTCGTCGCCCTGATGCTGGCCCTGAACCGCATCCTCTTCATCCCGCTGCTGAAGGTGTTCGAGCTGCGCGAGCGGCGCACCGAGGGCGCGCGTGCCGAGGCGCGCGCGCTCCAGGAGCAGGCCGGAGAGCTCCTGCTCCGCGTCGAGCGCGAGGTCGAGCGCGTGCAGCGGGTCGCCGCCGCGGAGCGGGATCGCGTCCGATCGGAAACCTCCCGGCTCGAGGCCGCCATTCTCGAGGAGGCGCGCAGCGCGGCCAACCGCATCGTCGAAGAGGGGCGCGCGCGGATCGCCGCCGAGGTCGCCCAGCTCCAGCGCGAGATCGAGGCGCGGAGCCCGCAGCTCGTGCGGGAGATCGCCGCCAGCGCCCTCGGGCGGGAGGTTTCGTGATGGACCGAAGGGTCCATCGCGCGCTCGTCGCGGCGGCGGCCGCCGTGTTCGCCTGGGGGCTTCACCTGGGCGTCGCCGATGCCAGGCCACCGCGTCACGGTGGGGCGACGCCCCGGGGCGCGGAGGCGGCGGCGCCCGGAGTGGCCGAGCACGGGGCCGCCCAGCACGGGGCCGCCCAGCACGGGGCCGCCCAGCACGGGACCGCCGAGCACGGGGCCGCCGAGCACGGGGCGCACGGACCGGGGCACCACGAGGCCCCCGGGGAGATCAACTGGATCTATGGGCTCCTCGGCGAGCGGGAGGGCGTCGAGCCGAGCCTCGCCTTTCGCCCGCCCGGGATGGCGTCGCCCCTGCTCGCGCTGCTGTTCAACACGGCGCGCGTGTTCGGCGCCGTCTACTACTTCGGGCGCCGGCCGCTCGCCGAGGCGCTCCGGGCGCGACGGGACGCCATCCTCAAGGGGATCGAAGAGGCCGCGGCCATGAAGCGCGACGCCGCGGCGCGCCTCGCCGAGTACCAGGCCCGGCTGGATCACATCGATGAGGAAGTGGCCCGGGTGGAGCGCGAGATGCGCGCCGCCGGCGAGGCGGAGCGGGAGCGGGTGCTCGCGGACGCCCGCCAGCGCCGCGAGGTCATGGAGCGCGACGCGAGGACGATGGTGGCCCTGGAGGCGAAGGCGGCGATCGAGGACCTGCGGGCGAGCGCGGTGCGCGCCGCGATGGCGCGCGCGCGGGAGGTGCTGGCGAGCCAGGCCACGGCGGCCGATCAGCGGCGCTTCCTGGACGACTACCTGCGCGCGCTCCGCGGCGCCGAGGCGGGAGAGGCGCCGTGAGCCTCGCGGCGGTCGCCGAGCGGTACGCCCGCGCCGTCTGCGAGCTGGCCCTCGAGAGCGGGCAGCTCGAGGCCACGACGCGGCAGGTCACCGACCTGGCGGCCCTCTACGAATCGAGCCCCGATCTTCGCGCCGTGCTCGACAACCCCATCGTCCCCGAGGCGACGCGCGCCGCGGTGCTCGAGGCCGTCGTGCAGCGGCTGGGGCTCGGGACCGCCGCCCGCAACACGGTGCGCCTGCTCGTGCGGCGCCGCCGCCTCGCGGCGCTCCCCGAGCTCGCCCGGGCGCTGCGGCGCCTCGCCGACGAGCGGACCGGGATGATCCGCGCCGTGGTCACCAGCGCGACCCCGCTCGCGGACGCCGACGCGCAGCGGCTGGCCGAACAGCTCGAGCGGTCCAGCCGCCGGAAGGTCGTGCTCGAGCGGCGCGTCGATCCCACCCTCCTCGCCGGGCTCGTCACCCGCATCGGGGACAAGGTCATCGACGGCAGCCTGCGCGGGCGCCTCGACGCCCTCGAACGCCGCCTGCTCCGTTCGTGAGCGACCCCGCGCGCTCCGCCCCACCCGCGAGGTCCGCCCGCCCCGCCCAGTCCGAGGAAACCATGCAGCTTAGCGCCGACGAGATCTCCCAGATCATCAAGCAGCAGATCAAGGACTTCGACCGCGCCGCCCTGGTCGCCGAAACCGGGACCGTCCTCGCCACCGGGGACGGCATCGCGCGGGTGTACGGGCTCGAGGGCGTGATGGCCGGGGAGCTCGTCGAGTTCCCGGGCGAGATCTACGGCCTGGTGCTCAACCTGGAGCAGGACAACGTCGGCGTCGCGGTGCTCGGCGACGCGACCGGGGTGAAGGAGGGCGACACCGTCAAGCGGACCCGGCGGATCGCCGACGTGCCGGTCGGGGACGCCATCATCGGCCGCGTCGTGAACGCCCTGGGGCAGCCGATCGACGGCAAGGGACCCATCGAGGTCAAGGAGCGGCGCCGGATCGAGGTCAAGGCGCCGGGGATCATCGGACGGCAGCCGGTCAAGGAGCCGCTGCAGACCGGGCTGAAGGCCATCGACTCGATGGTGCCCATCGGCCGCGGTCAGCGCGAGCTCATCATCGGCGATCGCCAGACGGGGAAGACGGCGATCGCGGTCGACACGATCATCAACCAGAAGCACACGGACGTCTTCTGCATCTACGTCGCCATCGGGCAGAAGGCCTCCACCGTGGCGCAGGTGGTGGAGACGCTGCGGCAGCACGGCGCGATGGACTACACCACCGTCGTCGTCGCCACCGCCACCGAGATGGCGCCGCTGCAGTTCCTCGCGCCCTACGCCGGGGTCACCATGGGCGAGTACCTGCGCGACACCGGACGGCATGCGCTCTGCATCTACGACGACCTCTCCAAGCAGGCGGTCGCCTACCGGCAGATGTCGCTCCTGCTGCGGCGGCCGCCGGGGCGCGAGGCCTACCCCGGGGACGTCTTCTACGTGCACTCCCGCTTGCTGGAGCGGGCCGCGAAGTTGGCCAACCGCTGGTTCATCGTCCGGAAGGGCACCGCCGTCACGCCCGGCGATCACGCCTTCCGGGGCGTCGACGGCGCGGTTCACATCGGGGATGGCGGCGAGGCGGAGGCGAGGAAGATCCTCGCCGCGCGCGCCGACAAGGACGAGCTCGAGCTGGTCCGGGATCCCTGGTCGGGCGGCTCGCTCACCGCGCTCCCGGTCATCGAAACCCAGGCCGGCGACGTCTCCGCGTACATCCCGACCAACGTGATCTCCATCACGGATGGCCAGATCTTCCTCGAGAGCGATCTCTTCTACTCGGGCGTGCGACCGGCGATCAACGTCGGCATCTCGGTCAGCCGCGTCGGCGGCAACGCGCAGATCAAGGCGATGAAGCAGGTCGCCGGCTCCCTGCGGCTCGACCTGGCGCAGTTCCGGGAGATGGCCGCCTTCGCCCAATTCGCCAGCGACCTGGACGCGGCCACCCGGGCCCAGCTCGAGCGTGGCGAGCGCCTGCCCGAGCTGTTGAAGCAGGGGCAGTACCAGCCGCTCCCCGTCGAGAAGCAGATCGTGATCATCTACGCGGGCACCAACGGCTACGTGGACAAGCTCCCGCTGAGCGCGCTCGCCCAGTACGAGGCGGAGCTGCTCCGCCACCTCGACGCCAAGCACCCGGAGCTCTTGGAGGAGATCCGCGACCAGCGGCAGCTGTCCGACGAGCTCAAGAAGAAGCTCGACAAGGCGCTGAAGAAGTTCGGCAAGAAGTTCGTTCCGAGCGAGGGCTGACGGGTGCCGAGCCTGAAGGAGATCAGGAAGCGGATCGGGAGCGTCAAGTCGACGCAGAAGATCACGCGCGCCATGAAGATGGTGGCGGGGGCGCGCCTGAACCGCGCCCAGCAGCGGATCCTGGCGCTCCGTCCCTACGCCGTGAAGACGCAGCAGGTGCTGGCCGACATCACGCGGAGCGTCGGAGAGGTGGCGGAGGGCGACGGCGTCGTGATCGACCCGATCGCGCTCGAGCAGCCGCTGCTCGGGCGGCGCAGCGCCCGGCACGTGCTCCTGCTCGTCATCACCAGCGACCGCGGGCTCTGCGGGGCCTTCAACGGCAACATCGGCAAGGCCGCGATGCAGGCCTGGCGGGAGGCGGAGGCGCAGGGCCAGCGGGTGAGCATCGCCACCATCGGGCGGCGGGGGCGGGACTTCCTCCGGCGGCGGGGCGCCCCCACCGTGTACGATTTCCCCGGCATCTGGGACCGGCTCGGGGGGGAGAGCGCGCGCGAGGTCGCGCGGGTGCTGCTCGATCCGTTCCTCGCGGGCGAGGTGGACTCGATCCGGATCGTGTACAACGAGTTCAAGAGCGCGATGAGCCAGCGGGTCGTCAACGAGGCCCTGCTCCCGGTGACGCCGCTGCCTGGCGGTGAGGGACCGGCGGCGACGCCCCAGGAGTTCATCTTCGAGCCCGATCGGGCCGCCCTGCTGGCGCGACTCGCGCCGATGTACGTGGAGATCTCGGTGCTTCGCGCGCTGTACGAGTCGATGGCCTCGGAGCTGGGCGCGCGCATGACCGCGATGGACGCGGCGACCAAGAACGCCGAGGAGATGATCGGCAAGCTCACCCTGCAGTACAACCGGGCCCGCCAGTCGGCGATCACCACGGAGCTGATGGAGATCATCGGCGGCGCCAACGCGCTCCAAGAGGGCTAGGCGGTGGCGAAGCGCGGAGGCAAGAGGTCGAGCCGGCGGCAGCGGCGCGCGGAGCGCGAGCGCCGCTCGCGGGCCGAGCAGCACGGCCACTCCGTCGCGGCGTCCTCGCGTCCGCCCCCCGCCCGGAAGACGGGCGCGGCGCCCCGGCGCGATCCGGCGCTCGGCGCGGCGGGCAGGCGGCGGTCGACGACGGGCGCGGCGCGCGCGGAGGGCAGCCGCCCGGAGCGCGCGGAGCGCCCGGAGCGCCCGGAGCGCGCGGGTGATTCCCGGCGCCCGGCGGTGACCGCGCGCATCGGCGAGCGGCTGCGGAGCGTGCCCGTCTCCACCTGGGTGGCCGTCGCGGTCGGGCTCGCGGTCGTCACGCTGCTCGTGGTGACGAGCCTGCCGCGCGCGCGGCCCTCGGCCTCGCGCTCGCCAGCCCCTGGGGTGCCGGGCGCTACGAGCGCCGCCCCGCCGCCCGCGGCCCTGCCGCCCACCGCGATGCTCGGCCTCGACCCGGCCGCGCCACGGGACCCTCCCCCGGTCACGCCGCTGCCGGCGCTGCTCGAGGTCGGGGCGAAGGCGCCGGCCGCCGCCAGCGCAGGCGCGTCGTCCCCCGCGGAGGGCGCGCCCGTCGCGTCCTCGCCGCACGCCCTGGCGGCGGGGCAAGCCGCGGCGCCGCCGCCGCGATCGCTGCTCGCCCCGGTGTCGTCGGCTCCGCCGCCGGTCAACCCGGCGCCCGCGGCGCCGGGCGACGCTCCGTACTGACCGCGCCGCTTCGCGTGTCGTGGGACCGCGATCGCGGTCCCTGGCCCGCGGCCGAGCCGGCTCGTTCCGCGCGGCCACGACTGGCCTCGGGGCGGGCCGCCGGCTCGTGCTGGCGGGGCACGGGCGGTTCTCGGCGCCCCAGCTCGGGGCGCAGCTCCAGCGCTCGCGCCTGCTCGCGACCGCCCTCGGCGTCCCTCACGCCGTCGCGCTCTTCGCGCCGCGCTCCTCGGTCCCCGTCCCGGGCTCGATCGGACGGGACCGCCCGGCGCCGGGCGGAGCGGCGCTTGACGCGGCGCCCTGGTCCGCGGTTGAAGGGGTCATGCGCCCCGCGATCTCGCTCGCCTCGTGCCTGTCCGCCGTGCTCGTCGCCTGCGGCGGCGGGAAGAAACCCGCCGCGACCCCGACCGAGACGGGTGACGGCGCGGCTGCGGAGGCGGCGGCGGACGAGGCCGCGCCGCCCGCGCCGGCCGGCGGCGAGGCGTCGGCAGAGGGGATCCCCACCACCTGTGTCGACCAGCACGGGACGTGCGTGCCGCCGAGGGCCTTCGTCGATCGGCTCTGCCAGGGCAGCTTCCCCGGGGTGGCGCTGGTGATGTTCGAGAAGAGCTCGCCGTGGAAGCGAGGCTACATGCGCGCCGAGGTGGAGCCCGTGAACGCCTCGGGGGGGATGACCGGCGAGGGGAAGCTCCTGCCCGGCGAGGAGGTGCTCATCGTGCGGGTGCGCGCGCAGCCCGCCGGGGGGATGCAGGTGACCGGCGCGGGGGGCTGGGACGTGCTGCGCTGGGACGGCACCTGCGCGACGGTATCGGAGGGGGAGATGGGGTTCGAGCAGAACGGGCACCTCAAGGCGGCCGTCGTGACCTTCCGCTACCTGGATGAGCCGATCCGTGAGGCGCTCCGCACCAACGCCGCGGTCGACGAGGCGTATCAGAACCGACGAAGGCACTGCAAGGGCGCCACCATGGGCGAGGTGTCGCAGGAGTGCGAGAAGTGGGACAGGAAGCTCACGGAGGCCGTCGTCGCCACCGTGCGCGGTGGGATCGAGCTGCCCACGCCGGAGAAGCTACCCTGAGCTCACTTCGGCGGTGCGCGGCGCGAGCCCGCTCCGCCGCTCAGAGGGTGGGCGGAGACAGCGTGTTGCGCGGGACCCGATCGTCGCCCCGCAGCCGCTCCGCGATGCGATAGAGGCCGTCCTGCGGGAGCCGCTGGTACCCCGCCCACGCCGTGGCGGCGAGCGTTCCGTCGGCGAGCCACTCGAGCAGCCAGTCGCCTGCCGCGCGGGGATCGCGCTGCGCGAGCCCCGCGCCGTTCTCCAGCGCCCAGCGCTGGTTGTACGTCTCGTGCCGACCTACCGGTGGACTGAACACGAGGGGCAGCCCGAGCCCCCCGAAGAACGTGAGCTCGCTCGGCTTGGTCCAGAGCACGTCGGTGCGCGCCATCAACTCGTCGAACCGCTCGAAGTAGGTGGCGACATCGATCGCGTGCAGGATCACCACGGAGCGGCCGAGCTCACCGCCCAGACCCGCCGCGTCGATCTGCGCCTCGAAGGCCCGGGCCACCTCCGCCTTGATCCCCGCCACCAGCGTCAGGCGCAGACGCCCCGCGCGCAGCGCGGGCGCGAGGCTCGGGAGGAACTGGCCAGGCAGGTCCGCCTGCGCGCCAGCGCCGCCGACGGCGAAGACGAGGTGTGGCGGTCCGTCCGGCGGGGGCAACACCCCGAGCGTGGCCGCGCTCCGCGCGAACTGGCGGCGGAAGACGCCCCTCGGATCGAGGCGCGCGAGCCGCGCCGCCAGGTGACGGTGCAGCGCGGTGCGGTCGCGGCCGCCGACCAGCGGGTGCGGGAGCGGGAAGCCGGTGAAGTCGATGCGCTCCGCCGGGACGCCGTAGGCGCGCAGGCGCCGCGCGACCCGGCTGCTGGGCGCGAAGTAGTGGATGCGGGTGTCACGCGGGTGCAGCGGCGCCCACACCCGCTGGACGTCCGAGTCGGTGACGACGCAATAGACACGTTCGTAGCCGTGGTATTCGGCCAGGATCGCCGGCGAGTAGAAGGTCGCGACCAGCGGCGCGTCGTGGGCGCGGAGGAAGCCCACCAGCGACCGGCCGAGGCCCCGCCGCGCGGACAGCGCGAGCAGGTGGGCCGGGAGATCCGGGCTGGAGAGGTCACGGAAGGGGTGGAGCCGAGGGATCGCCGTCACCGAGTCGAGCAGGGCGCGGAACGGGCGCCCCACCAGGGGCGCCGCGCTGAGCTGCGAGACGCCGTCGTACAGCCGCCGCGTCACCGCCCAGCCTCGCTGCTCGTCACCGAGCGCGAGCGGCGGCTGGTCCGCGTGGAGCACGGGCGTGCCCAGGAAGTCGGCGAGCGCGTGGGCGGGGCGGAGGTGGCCGTAGCCCATCGCGATGGCCACGATCACGGGTGCGACGGCGGGGACCCGTGGCCCGCTCGAGCTCATGGCGGCGGAGGGCGGACACACGGTCGCACGCTTAGATCCGGGCCTGCGTCCTGGCAACCGCAAAGCGGTGCCCGGTGCCGTCCGGTGCGCCACCTCGCGTCGAGCCGCCTACCGCGGGTTTCGCGCGCGATCGGGCGACGCCCTCGCGTCGAGGTGCGCTATCGTTGGCGGGCGTCATGCCGGAAACCGACCCCGATGCCGCGCGTCGCGCCCGCGAGGACGCCGACCGGCGCCTGGTGGCCGCAACGGCGGTCTTCGGACCCACCGCGGGGTCCTTGTTCGTCTCGTTCCTGTTCACTCCGGACGCGGTGGAGTCGGGGCGCGTCGTCCTCTCGGCGCCTTGCATGATGAAGGCCGTTTTCGGGGTCGGGTGCCCGACGTGCGGGATGACGCGGGCCTTCATGGCGTTGAGCCACGGGGACCTGGTGCGCGCGTATCACTACAACCTGGCCGCGCCGGGCGTCTACCTGCTCTTCTGGGGGCTCGCGGCCTACGGTCTGCACGGGCTGGTGCGGGCCCTGTTCGACCGCCGCCGGGCACGGAGGCGCTCGCTGCGCGCATGAACGCGGGGACGGACCGCCAGGGCGGGGAGCCACGCGGCGGGGGCGCACCGGGTGGTCCGCCCGGTGGCTACGGGCTCGACTTGCCGCCGGGCGTCGAGTTGCCGCGCGAGCCGGGGATGGCGCCGGCCGATCCGCTCGCGTTGACCTCCCTCCTGCTCGGCCTGGGCTCGCTCCTCTCGGTCGCGTGCTGCTCCTTCCTGAGCCCGCTGGCGGCGCTGGGCGCCATCGTCACCGGCGCCGTCGCGTTGCTGCGCGTCCGGGCCACCGCGCGATCCGGGTGGGGCCTGGCGGTGACGGGGATCGTGCTCGGATCCCTCGATCTGCTCGCGACCGTGACCTGGCTCGCGTGGTGGCTTCACGAGAGCCTCTGAGCCGCGCGGATCATCGGCGCGGCACGAACATCGCGCCGAAATCCCACGTCGCGAGCCCGCGGACCTGGCCCGCCTCGGCGCCCCGGACACCCACCTCTCCGATGACGCCGAGGGGCAGGGTGCGGCCCACGACGCGGACGTCCGCCTCGGCCACGCGCGGCGGTCGGCGTGCCATGGCCGGGTCCGCGGCGGCGAGGAGCGCGAGCTGCGCCAGCCCGGCGCCCGGCCCGATCGAGCGAACGAACTCGACCAGCAGCGCGAAGTCCCCGTCGCGGCGGCGCCGTTGGATCTCGCTCGCCGGGAGCGGCTCCACGGCCAGCTCGTGGCCGGGCTGCCCGAGGGCCGAGGCCACCGCGTTCGCGATCTTGACGAGCTGCGGCGCGTCGTCCCGGACCAGGACGCCTGCGGGGTCACCGCCCCACCGGGTGGATCCTTGTGCCGGCGGCAGCGCGCCGAACCCGAGGTGGGCCAGCCTGGCGGGGTCGATGCCGTCGAGCAGTCGCTGCGCGACGCCCGGCGCCCCCCACGTACCCGCCCGGCGCCCGGTCCAGAGGGGCGCCCACCCGAACGGTGGCCCGACGAAGTCGGTCGCGCCGGGGCGCGGCCGGTGCAGGCCTCGTCCGAGCCAGCCGACATCGACCTCACCGGACTCGAACGCCCGCAGCGCGTCGGCCAGGTCGGTCGCGCGCCTCACCTCGACGGCGTCGAGCCACGGCGCGCCGCGGGCGGCGAAGGCGTTGCGCTCGAGGCGGAGCTGGTCACGCCCCGGCGTCGCTGTGAAGGGTCCGGTGCCGTCCGGTCGGCGGGGGTCGAAGCCGCGCGGCACCAGCGCGGTGACCGGGCTCGTGAGCGCCCGCGCCAGCGCCTCTGGCTCCGCGTCGGGGACGACGACGACCAGCCCGTCCTCGCGATCGTGGAAGGGTTCACCGAAGGGGCCGAGCAGCCCGGCCGCCGCGCGGGCGCGGGCGCGCTGCCAGGAGAAGAGCAGATCGCGCCCATCGAGGCTCGGGCCCCGGCCCGCCCTGAGGAAGGGACGAAGCCGGAGCCTGGTTCCCTGCGGACCGCGGTCGGGCAGCGCCGCCGCGAGCGTGGGGTAGGGGCGTCCGCGCGGGTCCAGCGCGAAGAGCGGCTCCGCCACGGCGGCCCCGAAGAGCGCGGCGCAGGGATCGTCGACCGCGTGCGGATCGAGCGCGGTGACGGGCCACGGCACGCTGAGTCGCAGCAGGCCACCGCGGGGCGTGCGGCCCAGGCCTGCGGCCACGGAACCGACGGTCGTGACCGCGAGGAAGGCGCGGCGCCCGAGGCCGCCGGGGGCGGGGAGCGGGCTCATCGCACGATCCAGAGGGAGCGACTGGTGGCGATGGCGATCGGGGTCATCTTCTCCCCCTCGGGCGGGCACACGCCGATGGCCCGCACCCCCTCGGGAACGGGGACGCGCAGCCGCTCCTCGACGCGCCCGTCCCCGTGCCAGGTCCGGACGACGACCGCGTCCGCGGCGGGATCGAGCGTGTCGAGGCTCGCCAGGACCTCGGGCTCGCCGTCGCCGTCGAGATCGGACACGGCCAGCTGCGCGCCGGCCTCGGCGATGCGCGCCGATCGGCGATCGCCGTCCAGGAGCACCACCTCCGCGGCGTCCCCGCGGCGCCCCGCGTAGATCGATCGCAGGCGGCCCGCGCGATCGAGCAGCGCGGCGCCCGCGATGGCGTCGGTACCCCAGCCGAAGTCGTCCAGGGCGGGGGCCGGGTCCGTCGCCACGCACCGCTCGATGGAGCTGGCGAGCACCGGTCCGGCGAACCGCGAGCAGCCGCCCGCCGGCCAGGGGAGTCGCCGTCCCGGATGCTCGGTGAGGTGGAGAAGGCCGTCGAGGCGCATCATGAACGCGCGATCGCTGGTACCGCCGTCGAGGAAGGAGCCCGGCGTCACCACGACCGAGCCGATGGGCTCTCGCAGCGGCGACTGCGCGACCGGGGAGAGCGCCGAGAGCTCGACGCTGGCCGCGCGCTCGAACGCACCTTGCCGCAGTCGCCCGACGGAGAGCGCGTGTCGGCCGACGAGGACGACCTCGGGCACCCCGTCCAGATCGAGATCGTCGCAGGCGAGCGACACCACGGGGCTCTCGGGCAGGGCGGCGCGATCGACGCGGCGCGCGACCAGCGGCACCGGCGGGAGGAACGACCGGAGCTCGGGGTCCAGCCGTCGGCTCGCGAAGGCATGGAGCACCGGGCTCGGCCGGGGGTCGCGGACGCGGTCCCAGAACCGGGCCGGCACCGGGTAGACGTCCGCGACGACACGAACCTCGCCGGCCTCCAGCGTCGTCGCGAGGTGGACGAGGTTGCCGGCCGCGCTGGCGAGGGCGCGGGCGCGGGTGAGATCGGCGATCTCGTCGGCGGCGCGGGCGCCGCGACCGAGGCGCCCGGCCAGGTTCGCCGCGAGCCGGCGCGCGAGCTCGTCCGGTTGGCGCAACGGCGCCGCCGACGCCAGGGGCGCTGCCACGACCAGCGCCCCGGCCGGGGCTGTCGCCAGGGCGAGCGCGAGCTCACAGGCGATCTCGGAGATCGCCGCTGACCTCCCGCGCCCGCAGGGCGGCGGGGCCGGCGCGGCGGCCGCCGGGGTGGCGGCCTGCGCCTGCGCGGGCTCCGGCGCTGCGAACGCCGAGAGGGCGACTCCCGCGCGCGCCCACCTGGCCCGCGCGCGCCGAGGATGACACGAGGGGCACAACGTTGTCGTGAACGTGGACCGCATGGCGCCGCGATCATAACCGCGTGCGCCGAGCGGTGCCGGTCTGCCGTTCACGGCGTGGTGGTCGGAGCGCCGGCGCCGCGCCCCGCGCCAAGGGAGCGGGCGTTCCCGCCGGGGTCCGCTCGGTATCGGAGCGGCGTTGTTGAGGGTGACCCGGATCGGGTGTAGAGGATCGGAGTCCGCACCCCGGGTTTCGAGCCCGGGGGCCGGACCCTTGAACTTGCGATGATCGCGCCGCTCGGTCGATGAAGGCGTACTGCTCCAGCCAGGGGGTGGAGGAATCGGCGGCCTCTCGGATGCCGGCGAGCGGGGCCGTCGCGCTCAACGCGCTCGGAGGCATCGCGCTCAGTCGCCTCCTCGACGCGCTGCCCGAGGCCATGGAGGCCAGCACCCTCGAGGGCCGGGTCATCTACGCCAACGGCCCCTTCGAGGTGGTCGTCGGGCGCGCTCTCGGCGAGATCGTCGGCGCCCCTGCGCTCTGGGCGCGCGACGAGTGCGCGGCGACGGCGCGGCGCGCGGCGATCTGCGCCGGGGTCGACTGGGTGGGGACGGTCACCGACGGTCAGGGCGGTCGCCTCGAGGTGACTCTACTGCCCCTGCGCGGTGAGGGGGGCGAGGTGGCGGGCTGCCTCTGCCTCGTGCGCGGCCATCACGGCGCGGCGCCCGGGTTGATGCCCGAGCGCCGGCGGCCGGGCGTGTCGGGGGTGCTGCGGGCGAGCCCGGCGCTGGAACCGCCGGCGGTCGGGCGCGGCGGCGCGGATCCCCGCGTCAGCGGCTACGAGCATGCCGGCGCCCTGCTGCTCACCACCGACGGTTTGGGCAACGTCGTTCATGCCAACGCGGAGTGGGTCGCCCGTACCGGCTTCTCGCTCGCCGAGATGGTCGGGGGCCACGTGGACCGCCTGCTCAGCCTCGCGCCAGGAGCCGGCGAGCTTCGCACGCGCTGGGCCACCTCCATGCTCACCGGGGCACCCTGCCGCTGCCGGCGGCGAGACGGCACCACCTTCGACGTGCTGGTGACCACGACCCTGGCGGCTGCGCCGGGAGACGAGGCGGAGGACGGCCAGAGCTCGCCGGGGTGCTGGGTCCACGTGGTGGCGGCGCCGGTGGTGGTGTCCGGCGCGGCCGAGCTCGTGGCCGTCGCGGACTCGGTGCAGCGCCTCGCCCTGCTCGGGCGGATGGCGGGCGGCCTGGCGCAGGACTTCAACCGCGTGCTGGCGGCGATCTCGCTGCAGGCGGAGCTCGCGCTGCAGCGCCTGGGGCCCGCCGACTCGGCGCGAGAGGCCGTGCTCCGGATCCACGAGACAGCGCAGCGGTCGGCCCGCCTGACGCGGCAGTTGCTCGCCCTCGGGCGCGGCACGGATCGCGGCGCGGAGTACATCGACCTCGACGCGACGGTGGCCGGGCTGGACGGGATCTTGCGCTCCACGGTGGGAGAGGTGGCTCTGCTCCGCCTCGATCTCGGCGGTCCGAAGGGCATGGTGCGGATCGCGCGGGCGGAGCTGGAGCAGGTCCTCGTCAACCTGGTGGCCAACGCCCGGGACGCGGTCGCGCCAGGGGGTGAGGTGGTGGTGCGGACTCGCGGCGAGGTGCTCGACGCGGAGGCGGCGAGCGCCCTGGGCCTCGCCGCGGGTGCCTACGCCGTGATCGAGGTCGTCGACGCCGGGGTTGGCATGTCGCACGCCGTCGCCTCGCGGGCCTTCGAGCCGTTCTTCACCACCCGCGGCGGCGAAGAGCGCGGCGGCCTGGGGCTCTCGATCATCCAGGGCATCGTGCAGCACGCCGGCGGGGCGGTGTCGTTCCACACCGCCGAGTCCCGCGGCACGACCTTCGAGGTGCGGCTTCGCCTCCACCCGGGCCGGCCCTCCTCTCGTCCCCCGTCCCCGACGCGCCGGAGCATCCGCGTGCTCGTCGTGGACGACGAGGCCCCGGTTCGACGGGCCGTCACCCGGCTGGTGACCGGCGCGGGCTTCGACGCGATCGCGGCCAGCGACGCGCCGGAGGCGCTGGAGGTGCTGGCCCGGAATCGGATCGACCTTCTGCTCACGGACGTGGTGATGCCCGGTTCCTCGGGGGTCGCGCTGGCCGAGCAAGCGCCCGCGCTCTATCCGCAGCTGGCGGTCGTCTTCATGTCGGGTTACGCGCACGACGTGATCTCCGAGCGCGGCCTCGATCCCGCCACCATGCTGTACCTGCAGAAGCCGTTCACCCGGCTCGAGCTCATCCGCAAGGTCGAGCGAGCGCTGGGCATCTCGGCCGTCGAGGCCGAGGCCTGAGGGGCGAGCGGGCGGGTCGCGACGCCTTCCGGTTCGCCACGTCTTCGAGTACCCTGCGGCGCGGCGCGCCGGCGATCGCGCCCCCATCCCTCAGGAGCCCCCAATGTACAAACTCGTGCTGCTTCGACACGGCGAGAGCCAGTGGAACCAGGAGAACCGCTTCACCGGTTGGGTGGACGTCCCGCTCAGCGCGAAGGGGATCGCCGAGGCCGTCCGAGCGGGCCAGGTCCTCAAGGAGGAGGGCTACACCTTCGACGTCGCCTTCACCTCCGTCCTCAAGCGGGCCATCAAGACGCTCTGGATCGTGCTGGAGGAGATGGATCTCATGTGGATCCCGGTCCACCGGAGCTGGCGCATCAACGAGCGCATGTACGGCGGGCTCACCGGGCTCGACAAGGCGGAGACGGCCGCGAAGCACGGGGCCGATCAGGTCAAGATCTGGCGCCGGAGCTACGACATCCCGCCGCCTCCAATCGACCCCGCGAGCGAGTACAACCCGGCCCGGGACCGCCGCTACGCGGACCTCGCGCCCGGTGAGATCCCCGTCACCGAGTGTCTGAAGGACACCGTCGCCCGCTTCTTGCCCTGCTGGGAGGGTTCGATCGCGCCGGTGATCCGCGCCGGCAAGCGCGTCCTGATCGCGGCCCACGGCAACAGCTTGCGCGCCCTCGTGAAGCACCTCGACCAGGTGTTCGAGGCCGACATCGTGGAGCTGAACATCCCGACCGGCGTGCCGCTCGTGTACGAGCTCGACGCCGACCTCAGGCCGATCAAGCCTTCCTACTACCTCGGCGATCCCGAGGAGATCGCTCGGGCGGCCGCCGCGGTGGCCGCGCAGGGCCCCGCCCAGCGCGGCTGATCACCGCCCCCGCTGGCGGCGGTCTGCTCCGCGTCCCGGAAGGCGTGGGGCGGGCCGCCGCGTCCGTTCAGCGGCCCTGCGCGGCCCGGAAGCGCTTCTCGGAGAAGTCGCGCAGGCGGCGCACGGCACCGTCCGAGGCGTCGGCGGTTTCCCGTGTCACCAGCGCCGCCGGAACCGGGAGCTTGGGCTCGATCAACATCTCGAGGTTGAGCTGCGTGCTCTGCTCGTCGATCTTCTTGAGGCGGAAGGTCGCCTCGAACCGGCTCACGTTGCCGTCGATCATGCGGCCGACCACCACGACCTCGTCCCCGACCACGCGGGGCGGATCGAAGCGCAGCGTGCCGTTGACCCGCGAGCGGCCGTTGAGGATCGGGACCCTCAGCGCGACGTCGGTCTGATCGCCGTTCTTCCCGACGATCTCGGCCCGCTCGAAGCGGCGGATCATCGCGCGGTAGTTGCCGTAGTCGGTGACGGTGGCGACGGCGGTGGCGAGGGGAGCCTTGACGAACACCCGGGCCGCGCCCGCCTTGAGCCTCCCGTTGCTGACGTCGACCGAGTACTGCTCCGCCAGGGGGTGGATGCTCCGGAGCCGCTCGACCAGCGCGTCGTTCCCCGAGCCAGCGCTGGCCACCGCGCCGCCGAGCAGAATCGCCATCATTACCGCCAGACAGGAGCCCTTCGCAGTCACGTTCGATTCCTCGATCACTTAGGAGCTAATTACGCCGCCGGTCCTGGCAACCCCCTCGGAGCGAGCGTCGCCGCATCGGGTGGGGAAGGGTGGCAGGGCAGCCGAGCCGTGCCGGCTGCAGGCGGCTCTTGCATCCGGTGGCTCTTGCATCCGGTGGCTCTTGCATCCGGTGTGCCGCCCACGGCTCCCGCGGCGGGTTCGCGCCCGCCACCCAAGGAACCGCCATATCCACCGCTGGATCGGCGCGACCTCCGGGCGGGCCAGCTCGAGGCGACGCCGGGCAGGGCGGACGGCGCTGTCGCGTGTTGCGCCACCGGGCCACCCGGGGCGTGAACGCTGTTCCACCACCGCGGTCGCGTTGACCCGCGGCCGGGCCGTTGCCAAGCTCTCCGGCCCAGATCGGGGCGGTGGGCGATCTCGCCGCCGGGCCAGGGAGGCAGGTGCAGGCCTCCCGCGCGCGAAGGATGCGTCGCTTCCTCTACATTTCGCCCTACTTCCCCCCGGACGGTCGGGTGGGGGCGCTCCGGCCGCTCAAGTTCGTGCGCCACCTCGGCGCTCACGGCTGGGAGCCGGTGGTGCTCGCCGATTTCCACCCGGGAGCGGCGGGCGCTCCGGAGCTCGCCGCGGCGGTACCGGCCGGGGTCGCGGTCCATTTCGACTACGGCTGGTGGGCGGCTGCGGCGGCCAGGGCGTGGTGGGGCGCTGCTCGGGGCTCGGGCCCGGCTGCCTGCCCGCCCGCGCCACTCGCGGCCCCGAGCGGCGCCATCCGGCGTTTCGGGGCCGCGGTGGGCCGGTGGCTCGAGCGCCTCGTGCAGAACCCGGAGCTCGTCCCCCTCGGCGAGCACTTGATCGACCTACCTCACGCTCACGAGGCGGCTCGGCGCGTCTTCGCGCGGTCCCGCTGCGAGGCGATCGTCGTCAACGCGGACCCCTTCGCTGCGCTGCTGGTCGGGCGGTCACTGGCGCGCGAAACCGGTGCGCCGCTCGTCGCCGACCTGCGCGACCCCTGGGCGCCCTGCGAGCTCCGCCGGCCGCTGCGCCCGGCCCCGCAGCGCGCGGTCGTGGACGCGCTCGAGCGCAGCGTCGTGGAGGCCTCGTCCGACGTGGTGCTCAACACGGAGGAAGCGCGCGACGCCTATCGCGCGCACTACGCCGACCTCGAGCCGGCGCGCTTCGTGACCATCCGCAACCACGCGGATCGCGCCCTGATCGGGGCCACGTCGGCGGCGGACCGGGCCGGTTCTTCCCCCTTCGAGCTGCTCTACCTGGGGCAGCTCCGCCGCTTCGTCGAGGGCGACACCCTGACGGCCGCGCTCGGCGAGCTGGGCCGGCGCGGCATCGGCCCGACGCGGCTGCGGCTGCACGTCGTCGGCGCCGTCGGCGCGGCGGTGCTCGAGCGCGTCCGCGCCCTCGGGGTGGGGGACCAGCTCCAGGTTTCGGACGCCGTCCCGCTCGGTCAGATCGGGGCGGTCATGGCCGCCGCCGATCTGCTGGTGGCCGAGAGCCACGCCGGCCGCCAGCGGATCCCGGCCAAGATCTACGAGTACCTGGCGTCGCCTCGCCCGCTGCTCGTCGTCACGGACAACCCGGAGCTCCGGTCGCTCCTCGAACGCGCCGGCGGCGCCCGCTGGTGCGCCCGAGGCGATGCGGCCGGCGTCGCGGACCGGATCGAGGAGGCGCTCGCCGGGGCTCGCCGACCGGACGTCGTGCGGCGCGACCTCGGCCTGGACAGCGCGACCGCGTCGCGCCGACTCGCCGAGCTGCTCGATCGCGCCGTCGCCGGCCGCGCCGCCTCCAGCATCGAGCCGGTTGCCGAGGGTCACGGCCGCGCCGGAGACTCCCCGTGCTGGGCGAGGACGTGCCCGCGGCGCGGCCTCCGGTGAGGCTCGCCGCCGTCGCCGCGCTCCGGGGTGCCCTGGCGCTGCCGGCTGACGGACGGCGGTTCCCGAGCACCCCTCGATCCAGCGGCCGCGTGGGCGCGCGGAGCGACAGTCTCCGGCGGGGCGCGCGCGAGCGGTGTCCTAGCGACCGGCGACCCGCGCGTAGAGGGCGAGCTGCGCGCGGCAGCACGGCTCGAGCGCGAACGCCGCGCGCACGTGCGCGAGCCCCGCGGCGCTGAGCTCGGCGAGCTCCGCGGGCGTCGCCTCGGCCAGCTCGCGGAGTCGCTGCTCGAGCGCGCCGGGGTCCCCCTCCGGCGCCAGCAGGCGCTGGCCGCGCGGCGAGATCACCTCGGGGATGCCCGCGTGCCGCGTCGCGACGCAAGGCAGGCCCATCGCCTGCGCCTCCAGCAGCACCGTGGGGGTGCCCTCGCGGTCGCCGCGGGGCGAGGTCTTGCTGGCGAGGACGAAGGCGTCAGCGGGCTCGAGCGCCGCCACCAGCTGTTGCCGGCTGGGGCCGCAGGCCCCCGCGAAGTCGACCGAGTCCCCGAGTCGGAGCTCGGTGGCGAGGCGGCGCAGCGAGCCTGCCAGCTCGCCGTCCCCCACGATGGTGAGGCGCGCCTCCGGGTAGCTCCGGCGGAGCCCGGCGAAGGCGCGCAGGGCGTCGTCGTGACCCTTCTTGGCCGTGAGCCTCCCGACGCTCACCAGGCGGCGGACTGGACCGCGACGGACGCGATAGGGGTAGTCTTCGAGCCGCCGGCCGACGTGGACGATCTCGATCCGCTCCGGCGCGATGCCGAGGTCACGCGCCGCGTCGCGCATCTCGGCGGAGAGCACGGCGAACGCGGCGGCCCCGCGGACGAGCTCACGGTAGCGGCTCTTCCAGGGCTCCCGGCGCGGCAACGAGCTGACGTCGTAGCCGTAGAAGCCGACGACCAGCGGAACGCCCGTGGCGCGGGCCACAGGGAGCGCGGTGAAGGCGTCGTTGCCGAAATGGGCGTGCACGACGGCCGGGCGGCGGTCGCGGATCACGGACTCCAGCGCCCGGCGCGTCGCCGCCCGCTCGGTTTCCTCCCGCCTCGCACCCGCGAGGCCGGCGACGACCCCACGGACCCACTCGACCGCCGTCGGCCGCAGCGCCAAAAGATCCACGGCGTCGAGCGGCCGCGTGTCGGCGTGCAGGCGCTCCACCGTGGCGACTCGCGCGTCGGCCCCGAGCCGCCGCTGCTCGACGACGTGGTCGTGGATGAACGTCTCGGAGAGCTGCGAGAACCTCCGACGGTAGTGCAGGATCCTCATCGCCGCGCGCTCGCCGCCCGGGGCGCGCCGCGCGTCCCCGCCAGGCTTTCCAGCCACCGCGAGCCGGCATAGCATCGCCGCGGCGAGCTCCATGTCAACCAGCGCGGGTGACCTCCGACCGAACGTGTCCGTGGTGATCCCGTGCTTCAACGGCGAGCGTCATCTCTCCGCCGCGCTCGCCTCGGCGCTGGCGCAGACCCGGCCGGCCGCCGAGATCCTGGTGATCGACGACGGCTCGACGGACGGCTCGGCCGCGGTCGCGGCCGCGTTCGGACCCTCGGTGCGGGTCGTCCGACAGCAGAACCAGGGGGAGTCGGTCGCCCGCAACCGCGGCTTCGATCTCGCGCGGGGAGACTGGATCGCGTTTCTCGACGCCGACGACGTCTGGCACCCGGACAAGCTCGCCGCGGCGGTGGCCCTCACCGGCCCCGGCGTGGTGTGCGTGCACCCGGCCTACTACAAGTTCGGCGCCGCCTCCGGGGTCGTGGACCGCTCCTCGCTTCCCCCCGCGGTGCGCTACCGGCCAGCGTACCTCGCGCTCCACAACTTCTTGCTCCCCTCGACCGCCCTGGTGCGACGCGACGTGCGCGCGCGCTTCCCCACCGACACCTGTCACGGCGAGGACCTCATCTTCTTCCTCGAGCTGCTCCGCGAAGGGGAGTTCCGTGCCGTGCCTGCGCCGCTCACCGGTCATCGCTGCCACCGCGGCGCGCAGTCGGCGTCCACGCTGAGCGACCTGCGCTGGCGCCAGTCCATCGACCGCTGGCTCTCGCGGGGACAGCACGGCCTCCCGCCGCGCGACGCGCGGGCCATCCGCGTGGGCTGGGACCGTCGCGCCGCCCGGGCCGCGCTGGCGGCGGTCTGGGCAGGTCGCGCCGAGGACTTCCGCGCGATCGCCGAGGCGTTCGCGCCCCCGGGCTCCCTCCTGGTCGCGTCGCTCGGCGCGCTCCTCGAGGATCTGGGGCAGCTCCCGGCGCGCACGCGCGCGGCCCGCCGCCGGGCGGCGCGGGAGCGGGCGCTGAGCTCCGCAGTGGAGCCGGGCGCCGAGCCCCCGAAGTAGCGCGGTCGAGCCGCCGCGCGCAGGGAGGTGGCCGCGAGGCCAGCAGCGGGACCCGAGCCTTGCGGCCCCGCAGCGAAGCGAGCCCGATCGACGCCCCCGGCACCGTGGCGCTGTCGTCACAGGGGGCGGCGCCACCGTATTGAAATTGCCACACCGCATTCCATCCTGGCGCAAACGGCGATGTGGAACGGCCAAGTGGCCGGTCCTCGCTCCCGCAGGAGCTCCGACCCTGGCCTCGGATCCAGCGGCTGAACCGCCCGGGTGGTCGCGGGCACGCAGTTCCAACGGCCTTCGGACTGGCGAAGGCCGATTGATGGGCCGAAGACCGAAGGTTGGTATGAATGGTGCTCCGGTGTCGCCTGCTCATCTCCCGGTCAACCTGCAGCACGGATGACCGGCCGAGCGGCGATCACAGCCCTGGATTGTGACTTCGATGGCCAAGAACCTCCCGGAAGATCGAACCGAAGCCCGCTGGCCTCGGCGGATCGGCCTCCTGAACGACTACCTGCGGATCCCGTATGCCAACGGTTCCTCGTTCGCGAGCCAGTTCCTCTACCGAGAGCTCGGGCGGCGAGGGGTCGACGTGACGGTCCTCGGTCCGAGCGACCCGGCGACGAAGCCCGGCGAGCTGCCGCGACAGCACGTCGCCTTCCCGTCGCTGCCGCTGCGCAACCACCCCGGGGTGCGGGTGCCCATGCCCGCGCCGGCCGCGCTCGACGCGGTGGCGGCGAAGGGGTTCGACCTCACCCTCGCCCAGACCAGCAGCTCCTTCCTCGATCTGGGGGCCTGGCTGCGTGCTCGGCAAGGCGTTCCTTTCCTGTGCGTCAACACCGTGCACCTGCCCAGCGTCTACAACGTGGTGCTGCCCGATTCGCTCCGGGAGAACGACGCGGCGCAGCGCGTGATGGGGGACTGGTTCATCCCCTGGGTCGAGCGGATGTACGTCGACAACTACAACAACAGCGACGGTCTGGTGGTCCTGAGCGACGGGCTCGAGCGCTACTGGCGAGCGCGGGGCGTGACCGCCCCCATCCACGTCATCCCGCGCGCCATCGAGCCCAAGATCTTCGACCACGCGGGGGAGGTGGACCCGTTCGACCCCGCGGCGCGGCGGGGCGGGCGCCTGCTCTGCGTCTGCCGCCACACGCGTGAGAAGGAGATCGAGCGCCTGATCGAGGTGTTCGCCAAGTGGATCGCCCCGGCGGTGCCAGAGGCCACGCTCACGCTGGTCGGAGACGGCCCGGATCACGACCTGTTCCGCGCGCACGCCGTGGCCCACGGCGTCGCCGACCGCACCTTCTTCCCGGGGGAGTTCTCGGTGAAGGAGATCCCCAGCTTCTACCGCTTCGCGGATCTGTTCGTGTACGCCTCCCTCAGCGAGACGTACGGGCAGGTGGTGAGCGAGGCGCTCTGGTGCGGCCTGCCGGTGGTCGCGGTCCACGACGACATGGGCGTCTCGAGCCAGGTGCGCGACGGCGAGAACGGCGTGCTGGTCACGCCCGGACCGGACCCGGACCTGAACGACTGGCGCTTCGGCAACGAGGTGGTGGCGCTGTTGAAGAACCGTACGCGACGGGCTGCCCTGGCGACGGAGGCCGCGGCGCGCGCGCGCCGGCGCGTGGAGCCGTCCCGCATCATCGAGCGGTACTTCGCTGTCTTCGAAGAGGCGCGGCGGCACTGCGCGGACACCCGGGCCGCGCGCGCGCGCAAGAACCCGAACGCGTTCCTCGCGCGGTGGACCTGGGTCGGGTTGACCATCGCGGGCTTCGGATTGCTTCGTCGCCCGGCGGTCGTGAATCGCCACGGGCGTCGCCAGCCCACCTGGGAGGAGCTGGGCGTGCCGGTCGGCGGCCCGGCGACGGTGGGATCGGCGAGGCCGGGGGCCGGAGGGTCGCTGGGTTCGGCCACGGGCGCGCTGGTCGGCGCCTGAGCGGTCGCAGCGGGCTGCGATCCGGAAGGGCGCCTCCGCGCCCCCGCCACGTCCCGGGGCACGCCGGGACCCGCCGGTGTTTACGACGCGCCGGGTCCAGAGTAGGTGGGGAGCACGACGCGCGGCTCGGACCTCAGGTAGATGACGAAGAGCGAGCAGGATCCCCGCACCGCACCGGACGGGGCGGCCTCAGGCGCGGATCAGGGGACGCTTCCCGAGACTTCTCCCGCCTCCGCGGTCCCGGACGCGGCCCTGGCGCCGGCGGCGCCTTCCGCGCGGCCCCCCTCCGCCCCGCGTTCGTCGCCGCTCGCCGCCGCGGCGTACGGGGGTCGCCCCGGCGGTCACCCGACGTCGAGCCTGCTCTACCTCGCCGCCTTCGGCATCGTCTACGGCGACATCGGCACCAGCCCCCTCTACGCCTTCCGCGAGTGCTTCACGGTCGGGGCGCACGGCGCGGCCCGCACCCCCGAGAGCGTGCTCGGCGTCCTGTCGATGATCTTCTGGACGCTCACCATAGTCGTTTCCATCAAGTACCTCTTCTACGTGATGCGCGCCGACAACGACGGTGAGGGCGGTGAGCTCGCGCTGATGGCCCTCGCCAAGCGGCACGTGGAGAAGAAGTCCACGCTGTTCACCCTCGTCTTCGTGGCGGGGTTGGGCGGCGGCGGCCTGATCCTCGGCGACGGGGTCATCACGCCGGCGATCTCCGTGCTCAGCGCGGTGGAGGGGCTCGGGGAGGTGGACTCCCGGCTCGACGCGGCGGTGATCCCCCTCACCATCGCCATCCTCGTCGCGCTGTTCTCGCTGCAGCGGCGGGGCACGGCCCGGGTCGGGACCCTCTTCGGTCCCGTCATGCTGACCTGGTTCGCGACGCTCGCCACCCTCGGCGTCGTTCACATCGCCCGCGCCCCGCGGGTGCTGGCGGCGCTGTGGCCGGGGTACGCGGTGTCTTTCTTCCTCCACGACCCCCAGCGCGCCTGGGTGGTGCTGGGCGCGGTGTTCCTGGCCGTCACCGGCGGTGAGGCCCTCTACGCGGACATGGGGCATTTCGGGCTCCGCCCGATCCGGACCGACTGGTTCGCCGTGGTGCTCCCGAGCCTGATCCTCAACTACTTCGGTCAGGGCGCCAACACCCTCGTGGATCCGACCGCCTTCGACAGCCCGTTCTTCGCGTTGGCCCCGCGCTCGTTGCTCGCGCCGCTGGTGGCCCTGTC
This sequence comes from uncultured Polyangiaceae bacterium, assembly GCA_964454025.1. Lineage (GTDB taxonomy): Bacteria > Myxococcota_A > Polyangia > Polyangiales > Polyangiaceae > JAFGBI01. The sequence continues at coordinate 92,803 of CAYVRP010000011.1, forward strand.
GACGGTGGCCACGGTGATCGCCTCCCAGGCCGTCATCTCGGGCGTCTTCTCCCTGGCCCGGCAGGCGACCATGCTCGGCTACTGGCCGCGGCTCTCCATCGCGCACACGTCCGACCAGATGGAGGGTCAGATCTACGTCCCCGTCGTCAACTGGACGCTGCTCGTCGCCACCACGCTCCTCGTCCTGTCGTTCGGCAGCTCGTCCCGCCTGGCCTCGGCCTACGGCAGCGCCGTGTCGTCGACCATGGTGATCACCACCCTCCTCGCCGCCGTGGTGGCGGCCCGCCGCTGGCGCTGGCCCCTCTGGGCCGTGGTCGCGGTGACCCTCACCTTCCTCTGCTTCGACCTGACCTTCGTCTCCGCCAACCTCTCCAAGATCGCCAGCGGCGGCTACGTCCCGATCCTGATCGCGATCGCGATGTATGCGCTGATGTCCACCTGGAGCTACGGCCGGCACCTCCTCGGCGAGCACGTGCGCAAGAACCTCGTCCCGCTCGGCGACGTCCGGGAGCTCATTCGCGTCGAGATGGGGCGCCGGGTCCCGGGGACCGCCGTCTTCATGACCAGCAACCCCGAGGGCGCCCCGCCCGCCTTGATCCACAACTTCCTCCACAACCACGTCGTGCACGAGCGGGTGGTGCTGCTCACCGTCGTCACCACCACCGCCGCGCGCGTCCCCGAGAGCGAGCGGGTCCAGCTCGAGTCGCTGCCGGACGGGTTCTTCCGTCTCCAGGGCCGCTACGGGTTCATGGAAACCCCGGACGTCCCTGGCCTGCTCCGCCAGGCGGCGATCCCGGGGCTGTCCATCGAGCACACCACCTTCTTCCTCGGCCGCGAGATCCCGCTCGCCGAGCGGGGGGGGCTCGCCTCCTGGCGCCACCACCTCTTCGCCGCGATGGCGCGCAACAGCGTGAACGCCACCACGTTCTTCAATCTGCCACCTGACCGCGTGATGGAGATCGGCTACCAGCTCGAGCTCGAGTGAGCGGTGGCGTCGGCGGCCAGGGCGCCCTCGCTGCCGGGGCGCCCTCCGCGCGCGGGTCGCCGGCTCGGCCCGGGTCCCGCGGCGGGACGGGCGGTACCCTCCCGACCGCGGCGCCTGCTCCTGACCGGATTACCGCGGCTCGTGACGGTTGCCTGACAGCCGAGCGGGCGAGCCTGAGTCAAGCTCGGAGTGCCCGGCGCGCGAGACGTGACGGGCACCCCGCCTCCGAGGTTGCAGTCGCATGACCATGATCCAGCTCGCGCGCTCCCCCCGCCCCCTCCCGTCCCGGCCCCGGATCCTGCTCGCCGGTGTCTTCGGGCCGTTCGGGGTCGACGACTCGTTCGGGCGACGCGACAACGTGATGGAGCTGTTCCACAACCAGGTCACCAAGGCGCAGGGCCTCGCCTCGTTCCGGTACCACCACCGCTCGTTCGGGCTCTATTTCCTCGCCGAGAACGTCGACGCCGACGTGACGGTGCTCGACTTCCCTTCCCGGCGTCGCTTCGAGCGCGAGGTGGCGCGGGGTCAGTACGACGTGGTCGGGATCTCGTTCATCGCGCCCAACTTCCTCAAGGCTCGCGAGATGGCCCGGATCGTCCGCCGCCGCTCCCCGCGGTCGATCGTCCTGCTCGGCGGGCACGGGGCCGCGATCGAGGGGATCGAGCGCGAGATCGACTGCGACCACGTGGTCCGGGGCGAAGGGATCCGGTGGCTCCGGCGCTTCCTCGGGCAGGACCCGGACGCGCCGATCCGTCACCCCATCCTGCCCAGCACCGAGCGGCAGACCATCTTCGGAATCCCGGTGCCGGGGCCGACTTCGGGGCTGCTGGTGCCCGGCGTGGGTTGCGTCAACGCCTGCAAGTTCTGCTCGACCTCCCACTTCTTCGGCAAGGCCTACACGCCCTTCCTCGGGACCGGCGCGGAGGTGTTCGCGGCGGCCTGCGCCGTGGGCGACGCGCGGGGCAGCGACGACTTCTTCGTCATGGACGAGAACTTCCTCAAGGACCGGGCACGCGCGGTCGAGCTGCTCCGCCTCCAGGAGCAGCACGGTCGCTTCTTCAACCTGCAGGTCTTCTCCTCGGCGGAGGCGGTCACCGCGCTCTCCGTCGAGCAGCTCGTCCGGCTCGGGATCGAATTCGTCTGGATCGGGGTGGAGTCCTCGAGCGAGGAAGGCAACTTCGAGAAGAACGCGGGGATCGATGCCCGGCCATTGATCCGGGAGCTCCGCGAACACGGCGTGCACGTGCTCGCCTCGGGGATCCTCTGCCAGGAGCACCACACGCCTGCCAACCTGCAGCGGGAAATCGACTTCCTGGTGGGGCTCGAGGCCGACTTCGTGCAGTTCATGCTGCTCACGCCGCTGCCCACCACGCGGCTGTACCGGGAGCACGAGGCTCGAGGGCTGCTGCGGCGCGACCTGGGGTACGAGGACTGGCACGGGCAGCGTCACCTCGCCTACCGACACCCGCATTTCGCCGACGGCGAGCCCGGCGCGTGGCTCGATCGGGCGTTCGCCGAGGACTATCGCCTCAACTCGAGCTCGATGTACCGCGTCCTGTACACGGCCTGGCGCGGGTACCAGACGCTCCGCGCCGCGGGGCATGACGACCCCTGCTGGCGGGCTCGGATGGAGTACCGGCGCCGGAAGGTCGTTGCCTGGGCGCCGATGCTCGACGTCATCGAGCGCTTTTCGGTCAACGAGCTCGAGCGCGCGCGTGTGCGAGCGCTCCGGACGGCGATCGAGACGGCGGTCCCGGAGACGACTACGCTCTACGCGCGCGCGCGGAACGCTGGTGCTCTCGCGCTGGCTCGCGTCGAGGCGCTGCGCCAGCGGTGGTTCGGCGACCGCCTCCAGCCGCGCCCGATTCGCACGCGGTATCCCGCCGGTCGCGGCGGGGTGACCGCGTCGTCGGCGCCGGGCCGCTGCCGGTTGCCGGTGGCCACCGTCCCCGACCTGCCCGTGGCCGCCTGCGCGGCGGACTGAGCGGCCTCGCCCGTCGGCCGCCGGGTGCCCTGGGGTCAGGGCGCGGCCGGCGGCGCGTCGCGGCCGCCGAGCGCCACCAGCGGCCGCGCGAGGTGCGCGTCGGAGGCGCGCGGGCTCGGATCGAAGAGCCCGAGCGGAGCGGGCGCCGTGCTCGTCGCCGCCCCGAGCGGCGACGACACCCCGGCGCGCATCAGCTCCGTGGCGGCGACCTCGCCCCGGATCTGGAAGGGGATCGTCACCCGGAGGCGGCCCCCGATGGTCGCGTTTCCGTCGAACGTGTACGCGACCACGCGCCGGGTGCTCGCCAGCGCGAGCACGCCCGGCAGGTTGAGCCAGGGCAGGTGCAGGTTGGCGGCGACGTGCTGCCAAGATCGGGCGGGGAGGCGGCCCGCCGTGGGAACCGCGGCGCTTCCGAGCGGTACCTGTTCGGCGAGGGTGAGGGAACCGGAGACGGCAGCGACGTTCAGGGGGAACCCATTCGGATTGTACACGTCCAGATCGGTCCGCACGACGACGCCCGCGAGGTCGACGCCCTCGATGCGCACCGCCTGCGGCAGGACACTCGGGCGCTGCACGGCGCAGCCCAGCGCGAGCGCGCCCAGCGCGCTGGCGGCGATGCGTCCGCGGGGGCCACGCATGGCCTCATCATAGCTGCGCCCGCACGGCGCGGGGAGGCCCCAACCCTCAGCGACCGGGCGGCGCGCGGCGCGGGGGCCTCGCGGCGGCTCGCGCCTCGTCGAGCCGCCGACGGGCCGCGCTGGTCGCCAGCCGGACGGCGGCCGCGAGCGCCGCCTGGCCCCGGGCACGCGCCAGCGCGTGCTCCGAGCGCGTCGCGTACCGCGCCGGGTCCCAGCCGAAGTAGCATTCCTCGAGGGCGTCGGCCGCGAAGCGGGCCGCGAGCTCGAGCGCGATGCGCTCGATCCCGGGGACGACCGCCGCCCACTCCGCCTCCGTCGGCTCCGGGATCCCGCGCCGCGCCGCGTCTGCGCACGCCTCCGCGTAGCCCGTCATCGCCGCGGCGAACCGCTCGAGGTCGAAGCGGGGGGTCTCGTCCTCCGCCGCGGGGTTGCACCAGCTCCGCAGCGCGTCGCCGAGCTCCGCATCCAGCGTCCCGCGGCCCAGCGTGTCGAGGTCGATCAGGGCCAGCGCCTCGGAGCCGGTGAACCGGACGTTGCTCACCTTGAGGTCTCCGTGCACGATCCGCGCGGGCAGCTGCGGCAGCTCGCCCCAGGAACGCCAGGCCTCGAGCAGTCCGTCCGCGAGACGCGCCACCGGATCCCGGTGGCGGTGGTCGTGGTGGTGGTCGAGGGCGGCGAGGAGCGCATCCATTCGCCGCTGGGTGTCGTGGAAGCCGCCGCGCACGGAGCGGAACTCGTGCGTGAGATCGGCGGTCGCGGCGTGGAACCGCGCGACCAGCGCCCCCGCGGAGCGCGCTTCGGCGGGCGTGGCCAGGCGATCCACGGTTCGATCTCCTACCGACGTGAGCAGGCGCCAGACGCCAGCGTCCTCCGCCGTGTGCCAGAGGTTCCCGTCACGGGTGCGGATCAGGCGCGGCGTCGGGATCCCGCGCGACGCGAGGTGCGCCGTCACCGCCTCGATGTCGTGGTGCACGATCGGCGAGAAGACGGCCGTGTTCAGGCGCTGGAGCACCGCGAACGGGCGGCCCTGCACCTGGACCAGGTAGGTTCGATTGATGAGGCCGCTCGGGGCCGGCGCGAGCGTGGCGTCGGCTCCGAGCGGCCAGCGGGAGAGCAGTCCAGGCTCGGGGAGCATTCACCGTCCCCGGGGGTACCGAGGGGTCCGCGAGCGACGTCGGCGCCCTGACCGGCGCCCTCCGGCAGGGCGCGAGAGCGCTCCCCGAGACGCCCGCGGCGAGCCCGGCTGCTCGCTCGGCGATGCGGGTCGCTGGCTCACCGCGGCGATCATGCTGAGGGCCGCTCCGGCACGGCTGCGCTACTGCGCGAGCGCGGTGAACGAGAGCGTGAACGAGTCCGCGGCGCCGCTCCAGTCCTCGTCGGCGCTCTCCACCGCGACGCCGAGGTAGCGGAAGGAGACGCCCAGCGACCACTCCCGGGACACCCACCAGTCGTGACCCACCCAGAGCCCGAGTGCGCCTCCCCCCGCGGTGGGGACTGCGTCGTCGGCGAAGCGCCGGGCGTCGACGCCGAGCCCCGCGATCCCCACCACGCCGCCGACGTGCAGGCCGCGCTTCGCGTCCGGGAAGAAGTCGACGATGGGGCCGATGGAGCAGAGCCCGATCGCGAGATCTTCTCTGGGGTCCCGGACGGAGTCGACGGCCCACACGTCGTCGCTCTCGAGCGAATTGCAGAACAGCCCTCCACCGACGACGAATCCCGAGAAGGGCGTCCCGCCGAGGAGGACGTCGAGCCCGCTGCTGGCGCCCGTCACACGCGACTGCGTCAGCAACCCTTCGGAGAAGAGCGTGGTCATCGGCCCCGTCCCCAGCGACATCCGGGCGTAGAAGCCCCGGTGGATCCGGCGGGTTTCCTTGGGTAGGGGAGCCGGGGCGGGCGTGGACAGCACCATCGGCGCGGTCGCCGCGGGCTGCGGCGAAGGCTCGGCGCGCTCGGTGCTGGGCGGTGCCGCCACCTGGGGCGCGGTCGCCGTCGCCGCGGCGCCCGCCGTCGCGACCGCGCCTCCACCGGCGTCGGCGGCGGCCGCGGAGTCTCCGGGCGGCGGCGCCGCCGCATCGACCTCGGCCCAGGCGGGACAGGACAGGGCGAGCGAGGTGGCGAGGGTGCGGAAGATCAGGAGACAGCGCGCCATGCACCAGAGCCGAGCAATAGTCGTGCCCGGCTGTCAAGCGGCACGGGGTGCGGCTTTTCGGCGGTGGATCCCGGGAGCCGTCGGGATCGAGAGGGCGCGGTGTGAACCCCGGTGTACGCGCGGTCGTGCCGTCTCTGCCCGGGTCGTTCGGCGCCCTCCGCCGGGACGCGAAGGGACGTCCGGTGGATCGAAGCGGAGCGCGGGGTTCGGTGGTCCGGTGGGAGCACGTGGTCGTGGCGTCGAGGCCCGCCTCGCCGTGGCGTCGCCCCGGCGCCCAGCACCGCGCGGCGCGTTCGCGGACGCGGTGGCCGGCGTCGGCGTCGCCTCGCGCCGAGGGTCTTCGCCCGTCCCGCCTCCGCGGCCACCGTTCGCGCGACGGGGGCGCGGCGCTGGCTGACGCGTTCGCGCGCCGTCAACCCGCGTTGGCGGAGCTGGGCATTGGTCGTCGCGGGGTGGCACGGCCGACCCGGGGACGCGGAGCGCGCCACGCCCACCGCCGTGCTCGGCGCCCTCCGAGCCGCTCGCGACGCGCGTTCCTGCCCGCGCTCCACTCGTCTGCCGCCGGCGAGCCGCGCCCGTCCCCGGCCGCCGTGGCGCCGTGGTGACCAGCGCGGGGGCATGGGCGTCTTCGTGGCGCGGCGTTGCTCGGCCGAACCCGGGACCGAGCGCCCCTCGTATTGCGTCGGCGCCGCTGCGGATGGCCCGTCCTGCGGGCCTCGGCTCGGCTCCCCAGCCGATCCCTGGTCAGGGCGATCTCATCTGCTACCCTGCGCGCGGCCCCGAGGCCGCGGTCGGCAGCGGCTGCGGATCGGACGGTCCGAGGAGCTCGGCTTGAGCATGATCGATCTCGATTTCTCCAAGATGAATGGCCTGGTCACCGCGGTCGCGGTCGACGCGACGGACGGCGAGGTCCTGATGGTCGCGTACATGAACGCCGAGGCGTTCCGGCTCACGGCGGAGACGGGGATCGTCCATTACTACTCGCGCTCGCGCGACAAGCTCTGGAAGAAGGGCGAGTCGTCGGGCAACGTGCAGCGGGTGCGGGAGATCCGGGTCGACTGCGACCGGGACGCGATCGTGCTCCGCATCGATCAGAGCGGTCCCGCGTGCCACGAGGGCTACAAGAGCTGCTTCTTCCGCACCCTGAGCCAGGACGGCGCCCTCGTCGAGAACCAGCCCCGCGTGATGGATCCGGCGGCGATGTACGGAGGCAAGACGTGAGCAAGCTCAAGCTCGGGATCCCCAAGGGCTCGCTCGAGACGTCCACCATCGAACTGTTCCGCAAGGCCGGCTGGACCATCACCGTCTCCAGCCGGAGCTACTTTCCTGCCATCGACGACGACGACGTCGAGTGCATGCTGATCCGTCCCCAGGAGATGGCTCGGTACGTCGAGCTCGGCGTCATCGACGTCGCGCTCACCGGCAAGGACTGGATCCTCGACCACGATGTGGTGGAGGTCGCGGAGCTCGTCTACTCCAAGCAGCTCAAGCGCCCCGTCCGCTGGGTCGTGGCGGTGCCCGAGGCGTCGTCGATCCAGTCGGTGGCCGACCTCCAGGGCAAGCGCATCGCCACCGAGGCGGTGGCGCTCACCGAGCGCTTCCTCGCCCAGCATGGCGTCGTCGCCCAGGTCGAGTTCTCCTGGGGCGCGACCGAGGTGAAGCCCCCGCACCTCGCCGACGCGATCGTGGACGTGACGGAGACGGGCAGCTCGCTGCGGGCGAACAAGCTCCGGATCATCGCCGAGATCATGCAGTCCACCACGCGGCTCATCGCCAACCGGACCGCCTACGCCGACGACGGCAAGCGAGCGAAGATCGATCGCTTCGCGATGCTGCTCACCGCCGCGCTCGCCGCTGACGGCAAGGTCGGGCTGATGCTCAACGTGCCCGAGGCGGGGCTCGGGCGGGTGGAGGCGATCCTGCCGAGCCTGAAGAGCCCCACCATCGCCAAGCTCCGGGCCGAGGGGTGGTACTCGGGCAGCACGATCGTGGACGAGAACGTCGTGCGCGACATCATCCCCGAGCTCAAGGCCGCCGGGGCCGAGGACATCGTAGAGTACCCGCTCAACAAGATCGTCGAGTGAGCGGTCGGCCCGGGCCGTGCGCCGCCGAGCGGTCCCGGGCCAGCGCCGGTCGGGCCGGCGCGCGGGGCCGCCCGGCGGAGCGGCCCTGGAGAGCCGTGAGCGGGGCGCCCGCCGAGGGCGCCGATCACCGGGCGAGCGCGGGTCATGACGCTCGACGAGCTGGTCGACGCGTGGCGCGCTGGGCTCCTCGATGGCGCCGCCTGGTGGCGCGCGGAATCGCGCGCGTGGCGCTTGCCGCGCGACATCGACGCCGTCCGCGCGCGCAGGGATCGGGGGCCGTCGGGCCGGTGCCCTCCGGTGCTCCCGCGGGGCCGCGTCCGGTCACCGCCACGCGAGATCGGCTCGAGACCACACTCCCGGCGGCGGCGCCGGCCGCCGCGGGGCCGTTCGTCGGCGTGCCGGCGCCCACCGGCGCCCTCGGTCCCGCGGCGGCGGGGCGGACGGATCTCGCCGCGTCGAGCGGCTCCGGTTCGGCTCGGCACCGCCTCCCCGGCCGCCGATCAGCGCCCCGAGATGGGTCCCGCGACGTCGGCGAGGTCGCGCACGACGGCGACCAGACGATCCGGACGGTTGGTCATCAGTCCGTCCACGCCGAGGTGCAGGAGCTCACGCATGATCGCCGGGGCGTCGATCGTGAAGACGTGCACGAACAGACCGAGCGCGTGCGCGGCCTCGACGAACGGCCCGTCCACGACATCGAGGAGCGCTCTGCGCCGCGGCACCTGCAGCGCGTCGTAGCTCGGCCGGAGGCGCGGCGCGAGGCCGAGTCGGGTGGCGCCGAGGAACGTCGCCACCTCCAGCGGCCCCGCGGCCGTGGCCACGCGCCCGCGGCACCCCGACCGAAATCGCTCGATCACCGCCTGGGAGTGGGAGGCGACGATCAGGCGGTCGCCGTACCCGCCGAGCTCGATGACGTCGATCAGCCGCCCGACGATCGCCGGATCCGAGGGCTTCACGTCGACGTTGAACCGAACCCGAGGATCGAGGGCGAGCGCCTCCTCGAGGGTCGGGATCGTGACGCCGCGCCCCCGGAACGGGAAGGTCGAGCCGTCCCTGGTGAAGCGCCACCCCGCGTCGAGGCGGCGCAGGTCCGCGAGCGTGAGCTCCGCGATGGCGCCGTGACCGTCCGTGGTGCGGTCGACCGTCGGGTCGTGACAGAGGACGAGCTCGCCGTCCCGCGTCAGGTGCACGTCGGTTTCCAGGAAGTCGATCCCGGTCGCGATGGCCTGCTGGAACGCCAGGAGGGTATTTTCGGGCCAGAGGGCCGCGCCCCCGCGGTGAGCGAAGGTGGTCGGGCGGGACATGGCGAGCACGGGGCGGGGAGGACGAGCTGACATCGAGGGCACGTTCTCGATTCGACAGGAGGGCGAGTGGGCCCAACCAGGGGGCTCAAGAGGGGATCCCGTGCGCCTTGACGAAGCGCTGCACCAGCGGGTGGCGGGCGTTGGAGCGGATGGCGAAGATCATCGCCTGCCGGACCCCCGCCTCGTTGCCGTCGAGCAACGCCAGCTCGGCGAGCACGTAGTGCGCCATCGTCAGCGTGGCGTCCTGCCTCAGCGCCCGGACGGCGACGCCGTGGAGCTCCCGGCGCTTGAGCAGCTTTTCGCCCGGGTGCTCGACGAGCAGGTACCGGGTCCACTCCGCGTAGACCGTGTACTCGGCCGCCGACGGCAGGAGCCGGACCGCCTCCAGGAACTCGGGCAAGGCGCGCGCGGGATCGCCTGCGAAGAGGTGGCGCTTGCCGGTTTCGAAGTGCTGCTCCGCCGCCAGGCGGTTCTGGTGCTGCTCGATCGCACGCGGCGGGCGCGGGGCCACCGGCGCGGGCGCGGGCTTTTCCGGAACGGGGGGGGGCGACAGCTTCGGCGGCGGCAGGGGCTCGGCGCCGCGGCGCGAGGGCGGCTCCGCCGCCTCGTCGCGCAGCACGGCGGCCCCGATCAGCAGCAACGTCGTCAGCAGCTGGGTGGCCCGGACGACGTCGAGCGGGCTCGACTGGACGAGCACGTCGGCCGAACGGGTCCCGTCCATCAACTTCAGCAGCGCCCGCTCGTCCGGCCCCAGATCCAGGATCGCCGCGGTGGCGGCACGATCGGCGCTCGCGTCCGGGTACTGCCGACCCCCGCGCTCGCCCCACACCTCGCGGCAGCGATCCGGGTCGTAGAGGCGCCGGATCCCGTACCAGAGCACACGCGGCATCGGGCAGGGGAAGTGCGACACCTCCGCGACCGCCTCGGCGTCGGGGCGGAACGTCAGCTCCGCGTCCGGCCACTGCAGGCACCGCGCCACCTTGGCGCGCACCTGCTCCCGGAGCCCGTCGTTCACCTCCTCGGCGGTGATGAACCCGAGCGCGACCGCGACCTCCCCGAAGCGCGCCTGCTCGTTGTCAATCACGCAGCGGGTCATGCGATGGATGACGTCGGCGTACTGCTGCTGGGTGAGCTTGCCCTGGCGCACCAGGACGCGGCCGAGCGACTCTCCCAGCGTCCCCTCCTCGGCGCACCCCGGCGTCCCGGCGTCGAAATAGACGATGGTGACCAGTTGCTCCGCGCGCACCTCCAGCACGCCGGTCTGCCCCTCTTGGGCCAGCTGCAGGAGCTCGCTGACCACCCGGGGCACGACGAGCGAGGAGGCGGTCATGTCCTCGGCCACCGAGGCTTCACCGTAGCACAGTCCCCGCCTCGCCGGGGCAGCTTCGCCCGGGGGCTCACGGCCAGGATGGCGGCTCCCGACCCATGACGCCGCCGACACGGAGGTGGTAGCCTGCGCGGGCGCGCCCATGGCCGCCCCCACGCTCGCCGTCCGCATCGATCAGTGGCTCACCGCGGCGAGGATCTATCCCTCGCGGACCGCCGCCGCGCGAGCCTGTGACGGCGGGCTCGTCAAGCTGAACGACGCTGCCGTCCGTCCGAGCCACGCCCTGCGCGTCGGAGACCGGGTGGCGGCGCATGCCCCGCGGGGACTGTGCGTACTGGTGGTGACCGAGCTCGAGAGCCGGCGCCAGCCGCCGTCGCGCGCACGCGCGCTCTACGAGGACCATTCGCCGCCCCCGCCGCCGCCGGACGAGCGGGTCGCGTCTCGCCTCCGGGGTGCCGGGCGGCCCACCAAGGTCGAGCGCCGCGCCCTCGATCGCCTTCGGGCGCGGCTCGGCTAGCGGCTGCCGAAGATCGCGGGCGTCCCCGGCCGTGGGGTCCCCTCACTCCCCGTCTTTTTCACCCTTGCCTTCCCCGGGATCGCCCTCTCCTTCCTCCTCTTCCCCCTTCTCGCTCTCCTCCTCTTCCTCCTCCTCGTCTTCTTGCTCCTTCGCCTGCCCTGCGGCCGCTTCGGCGGGGGCGGGCGGCGGGGTGAGCACGGGCTGCGGCGCCGGCGGCACGTTCGGGGGCGGGACCGGGGGCGGTGCCGGGGGAGCCGG
>CAYVRP010000012.1:0-102357 GCA_964454025.1 uncultured Polyangiaceae bacterium
CGCGGGCGGCGGGGGCGGCAGCGGCGGCGGATCACCCGCGATCGAGATCGGTGTCTGACCCTCGAAGACGGTCACCTTGCCACAACCCGCGAGGATCGTGGCCGAGCCCACAACGACGAACAGCGAGACGGCGACGCGTCGCGCAGACGAGTTCGATATCCGCATCGGCTTCTCCGTGAGGTTTGGAAGGACCCCGCGCGAAGCATCCACGCAACCGACGGGTCGCGTCAAGCAAGAAGCCACGGCCGCGCGCGGCATGCGCGACCGCGCCCGGGGCGGCGCGCCGGGGCCGGGGCCGGACGATTTCCCCTGCATTTCCGGAGCTTATGCGCCCACCGGCGCCGCCGAGCGCGAGCGCCGGCCGGCGCTCGCGACGCGGCGCCGTCCGTGATAAGGCGCCGACCATGCCCGAAATCATCTCCGTCACCGCGCGCGAGATCCTCGACTCTCGCGGAAACCCCACCGTGGAGGCCGACGTCGAGACGGCCAGCGGCAGCCTGGGACGCGCGGCCGTGCCGAGCGGCGCGTCCACCGGTGAGCACGAGGCGCTCGAGCTGCGCGACGGTGACAAGAAGCGCTTCCTCGGCAAGGGGGTGCAGCAGGCCGTCGCGAACATCAACGATCGACTCGGCCCGGCCATCGCGGGACTCTCGGTGCTCGACCAGACCGGCATCGACCAGCGCCTGCTCGAGCTCGACGGGACGCCTGACAAGTCGAAGCTGGGAGCCAACGCGATCCTCGCGGTTTCGATGGCGGTGGCCCGCGCCGCCGCGGAGACGGTCGGCATCCCCCTCTGGCGCTACCTCGGCGGCGTCCAGGCGCGCGTGCTGCCGACCCCGATGATGAACGTCATCAACGGCGGCGCCCACGCCGACAACAACCTCGAGTGCCAGGAGTTCATGATCATCCCGGCCGGGTTCGCCACCTTCCCGGAGGCCCTCCGCTGCGGCGCCGAGGTGTTCCACAGCCTCAAGAAGATCCTGCAGGCCGACGGCTTGGTCACGGCGGTGGGCGACGAGGGCGGCTTCGCCCCCAACCTGCAGAGCAACGAGCAGGCGATCCAGAAGATCCTGCAGGCCGTCTCCGCCGCCGGCTACCAGCCGGGTGAGCACGTCTTCGTCGGTCTGGACTGCGCCGCGAGTGAGTTCTTCAAGCGCGAGAGCGGCCAGTACACCTTCGACGGGAAGGACCGCAGCCCGGACGAGCTGATCGACATCTACGCGAGCTACGTCGAGAAGTACCCCCTCATCAGCATCGAGGACGGGGTCGACGAGAACGACTGGGACACCTGGAAGAAGCTCACCGATCGCCTGGGCGGTAGGATCCAGCTGGTGGGCGACGATCTGTTCGTCACCAACCGCACGCGCCTGAAGCGAGGCATCGAGCTCGGCGTCGCCAATTCGATCTTGATCAAGGTGAACCAGATCGGGTCGCTCACCGAGACGCTCGACACCATTCGGATGGCGACCGGCGCGCACTACACCTCGGTCATCTCGCACCGGTCCGGCGAGACGGAAGACAGTTTCATCGCCGATCTGGCCGTCGCGACCAACGTCGGTCAGATCAAGACGGGGAGCATGAGCCGCAGCGATCGCATCGCGAAGTACAACCAGCTCCTTCGCATCGCGGAGGAGCTCGGCGACGGCGCGATCTACGCGGGCCGCGACCCCTACGTGCGACGGCAGGCCTGAGCGTCGGGGCGAACGCCGGCGCGTAGGACCCCCGCCGCCGATCGGGGGCGGTCGCGTGGCTACGCTCGGGTTCGGTCCCGTGGCCGAACAGGCGCTGTCGCGTCCGGAGATGAGCGCCAGGATCGGCCGGGGAATGAACCGCGCCCGTCGCCGGTTGCAGGGAGCGAAGCCGAGGAGGTGCTTCGAGCGGACCGCCGAGGCGGGGCCGCCTGACCTTTGCGAACACCAGTGGAAGGCGCGCAGTGTGGGTCCCGAGGCGGGGCGTTGGCCGCTGCTCCTCCCGAGCCATCCCATCGCCCCGCGGTGCTGAACTACCCACCCATCCCCAGCCCGGCACCGCCCGGCGAGCAGCGTCCGCCCCGCCGGGGCCAGACTGAGCGCCCGCACCCCCGGTCGATGGACTCGGCCGGGGGTGCGCTTTTTTTCACCAGGCGACGCGCAGGGCGCGAACGCGGCCGCGTTCGCGATCGAGCTGCTCGCCGAGGAGCACCTGCCCGGCCGCCAGAGCGAGCGGCACGACCTGCCCCGCTGGGCCGGTGAGCGCGAGCAGCCGCCGCGGCTCGTCGCGACCGCCCGGCTCCCAGGTGAAGGCGTCGACGACGGCAACAGCGCCGACGTCAGCGCTGACTGCGACCTGACAGCGAGTCCCGTCCACGCCGAGGGCGAGCCCGGTCGGCGCCCCGGCGCCGAGGGCGACACGAGCCACGGGGCCGGAAACCCGCCCGCTCGCGTCGAGCTCCGCCAGCGCCACGGCCCCGGGGGTGCCCGCTGCCGCGTCACCAGCCTCGAGCCATGCGAGCCGGACCCCCGTTTCGGAAGCAGCCAGCGCCGGCGCGAAGGAGTGCGCCGGGGTCGCCGCCAGTCGTACGGGGGCCGCGACAGGCGTGAGATCGGCGGGGGCCAGACCCACGCCGAACAGATCGGCAACGCCCGGCGAGGCGGCGTCCACCGCGTCCGCCCACACGGCGATGATCCGGGCGTCCCGCGCCACCAGCGCCATGCCCGAGGCCGCGGAACGGCCCGAGGTCAAGCGTCGTTCCTCACCGACCCGGCGCAGCGTGCGGTCGAACTTGGCGACATAGGGCGCCGCGTCGCCGCCGCGCTCGTCAATCCACCCGATGGCCCACCCGTCACCCGCCCAGGCGGCCGCGACGTCGCTCTTCTCTCCGGGCGTCGCGGTGAGCATGCGCTGAGCGAGCTTCTGGGCTCGTTCCCCCACCAGGGTCGCGAAGACCTGGGGCCGCCCCTGGTCGATCGCGGTCCAGGCCACCAGGGCCTCGGCGTGGCCCTCGGCAGGCGCGAGGGCCACGCCCCCGAGCGAGCGCGCGCGGATCGAGACGGTCGTGGGGTGGGCAGGGTCCAGGTCGGCGCGGGTCACCTGGAGGAGCGCCTGCACGGGCGCGAAGCGCCCGTCCGGGGCCGGGGTCTTGGGGACCACCCAGGGCGTCCCAGGATCGAAGTAGGTCACCCACGCCGCCAGCAGGCCCTGACCGACCTGCGCCATCGCCAGGTCAGCGAGCGGAGCGGGGGTGGCGAGCGTTCGCGCGCCAAGCGGACGGGGAGGCAGCGCCGGCGGGAGCGTCGCCGCGGGCGGCAGCCAAGCGGTCGACCGCGCCTCGAGCTGCACCGCGTAGACGGGCGCGGGGGTGCCGGGAAGGGCCGCGAGTGTCAAGCAGCCCTGGGCGGCACACGACAGGCCCCACGCCGCGTCGGCGGGCGCGGCCCCTGGTACGTCCAGCCGGAGCGGCTCCGCCCCGGTCACGCCGAGCTCCCGATCGAACGACACGAAGACCGGCAGCGCCGGGGCGGCGCAGGTGCCGAGGACGGCGCGGTCCGTCCGCGCGGGAGCCGGGGCCGCCTCGCGGGGACAGGCGGGCGCCAGCGTGAGCGCGGCGAGCCCGGCGTACGTGGGCACGATCTCGGGCAGGGTCGTGTCGGAGGCGATGGCGATCTCTCCGCGCGCTTCCCGCACGTTCCCCGACGCGTCGATGGGGGCCAGGTGCACGACCCGCCCCCGCTCGGGACGCGCGGAGAGCGGCTCCCAAACGAGGTACGCGGGGCCCCCGGCCAGCGGCGGCACCAGGCGCACGAACGCCTCGGGCTCGACCGAGCCCGACGCGCGCTCGGGCGGGCGCGCTAGGCGGTGCGAACCGTCGACAGGCGCCAGGAACACCGCGGGGTCTTCCCCCCGCGTGTCCGACCAGCCGAGCACGACCGAGGCGCCCAGCGCGACCAGGTCGAGGTCGGGCATCGCCGTGGGCGAGTCGCTGACGACCACCGGGCGGCCGCGCGGTGCCCCGTCGTCACCGATCTCGAGCAGTGCGACCGTGCCGCGGCCGCTCGTCTTGCCGGCCTCCACGTATCCGATCACGAGCCCCCCGCCGACCGGCGCCGCCTGCCACGCGAGCGCGCGGCTCACCAGCTCGCGCGCGGCGCCACGCGGCGTCCCGAGCGCGTCCAGGGCTCTACCGCGCAGGCGCGCGGCGCCATCGACAGCCTCGGCCCAGGTGACGACGGCACCCGCACCGAGCGGCGAGGCGTCCAGCCAGAGCGGCCGTGAAACCCCCTCTGCCACGGTGACCGCGGATCCTGCCGCGTTCCCGTCGGCAGCGACTCGCCGCACGGTGAGGGCGTAGCCCGCCTCGCCGCGGCTAGTGGTGAGGACGAGGAAGTCACCGTTCTCACCCGGCGCGCTCCGCACGGCGATCAGCCCGACCTCTCCCTGCACGGCGCCCAGCCGGCGCGCCTCGCCGCGCGTCGCCCCGGCCCGGTCGAGTGCGCGCGCGAAGAGCCCGCCCTTCTCCCCCGGCTCGAGCCACACCACCAGGCGGCCGCCAGCGTCGGCGCCCAGGAACGGTCCCACGGTGCCCTCCCGGAGGTCGGCGAGCGCCGTGGCGCGCAGCCCCGCCGGCGCGCGTCGCACCGTTCGCGTCGGGGACGCGGCGACTGCGCGCCGCGTCTCCGCCGCGGGTTCGCGCGAGCGAGCCCCGGCGGCGCAGCCCGCCGCGCCGGCCATCAGCAGCAGGATCGGCACGCAGAGGGCACGGCGCCCGGCGCCCGCCTACGCGCGGCTCCGCCGCCCGCGCAACCCGCCACGTGACGCCGAGTTGGAAGTCGGAAGGACTTGCTCCTACCATCGCGTCGTGACGCTGGCGCAGCGGTTGCTCGTCGCGATCGGGCTGTTGACGATCGCCACCACGGCGACGCTGGCGCTGGGGCTCCGAGAGGCGTGGCGCAGCGCGGAGGAGGAGCAGTTCCGGGAAGCTTTCCGGCTCACCGCCGACCGGCTGCGAGGCGAGCTCGCCGCTCAGACCGGCGCGCTGCCCGCGCTGGTGGAGCCTCTCTGCCGGCACGACCCCACCATCGACGCCGCGCTCGTCGATCTGCAGGCGGGGACGCTGGATCCGGGGCGGCGTCTCGCCCTGAGCCTGCGCGTGCCGGAGCTGATGCGCGCGTTCGCCTTCGACGAGCTCTGGCTGGTCACCGGCCGCGGTGAGATCCTCGGCGCCGGCCACGACGAAGGACTGACGGGTCAGCGCGATCCGGCGCTCGCCGCGCAGATCGCCGCCAGCGCCCCCGCGCGCGCGCGGCTGCGGCGTGGCGCCGCGACCCCGGCGCTAGTCACGCATTGCCGGCCCGCGCGCGGCGCCCACGCCGTCGGTCTCGTCGCCGCCCGGCGCCTCGACACCCTGATCGCCGACCTGCAGCCCCCCGGGGTGACCCTCTCGCTCGCCCGCCCCACGCCGGACCCTGACCACCTGATCGAGGGCCTGGTCCTTCCGGAGCTCGCCGGCCTGACGGTCTACGCGACCCAGTCGCGAGTCCCGCTCCATCGCGCGTTGCAGCGACTCGACGCGACCATCCTGGCGGTGGGTGGCGCGACCATTGGCGCCGCGCTGCTGCTCGCGCTCCTGCTCGCGCGCGGCCTCGCGCGCCCGATCGTCAAGCTCTCCGCGCAGGCGCGGGAGGTGGTCCACGGCGAGCCACGCCCGGTGGAGGGTCGGGGCGGCCGCGAGCTGCGCGAGCTCGCGACGTCCTTCAACCAGGCGATCGCGGATCTGGCCGCACTGCGCAAGCGACTGGCGGCAACCGAACGAATCGCGGCGCGCCGGGAGATCGCGCGACGCGTCGCACACGAGATCAAGAACCCGCTGGCTCCGATCCGGACCGCGGTCGAGACGCTGCGCCGGCTCCGGGCCCGCGACGACCCCGCGTTCGACGAGTACTTCGACGAGGCTACGCGAACGGTGCTCGACGAGGTGGCGCGGATCAGCAACATCGTGAGCGAGTTCACGCGCTTCGCGCGACTGCCGCCACCCTCCCCTGCGCCCCTGGATCTCGCCGCGACGGTGCGGCAGGTGGTGGGGCTGCACGCCACCGAGGGGGTCCGCGTCACGCTGCGCGCGGAGGATGTGCCCATCGTCACCGCCGACCGCGACCAGATGGTCCAGATCACCACCAACTTGGTCCAGAACGCGATCGATGCCTGCCGGGGCACGCCGGACGGTGCCGTGGAAGTCGAGCTGGACCGCGCGGACTCGACGCACGTGGCGCTGCGGGTGCGGGACAACGGACCCGGGGTCGCCCCCGAGATGCGCGACCGGCTCTTCGAGCCCTACGCCACGACGAAGACCTCGGGGACGGGGCTGGGTCTCGCGATCGTGCAGCGGATCGTGGTGGAGCATGGTGGAGAGATCGTGCACCGCGCGCCACGGGCCGGCGGCGCCGAGTTCGAGGTCGTGCTGCCGATCGCCGGCCCTGCCTTTCTGCCGGAGCCGCCGACGCCGTCGAGCCGGGAGCCGCGCGGCTAGCGTTGACGCCGGGTGGCAGGGAAGATCTGACGGGCTGCGCGCGGAGAAGGGATCGTGGCCTCTTCACTCGGACCAGGGGCGCTGGTCCTGGCCCTCGTCGGGTACGCCACGGCCAGCTGCACCGTCACCGTAGTGACGGGGCGGGCGCCGCGGCCGTTGCCTCCCCCGGTGGAGGCGGGCACGTGCGAGGCCGCACGAGTCCACGACGTCGGGCGCCGGACGCCGGCCAGCCCGGTGCCCACGCGGTGGAACGCCGTGGACTCCCGGCCGGACGTGCCGCTGCCAGGGCGCGAGATCCGCCCCGAGCGGACGCCGGCGACCCCCGACGTGGCGCGCGCGCAGCCCCGAACGACGCGGGGCGGCGCTCGCCGGGCCACCGGGAACCCCGCCAGAGCAGGCGCCGGCCGCGAACGCGGGCCTGCCCGCGCGGCCGACGAGCCCGCGAGCGCCCGCCGGTGAGCGGCGCGCGGGCCTCGGATGCGCCTTGTGACCGGGCGCCACCGCCCATACTCTTTCGTCAGGGTTTCCGGCGGGTTGCCGGGGAGGCGCGCGAAAGGACACCATGAACGCACTCGGTCAACGGCAGTTCCTCGGGTTGGGACTCGTGGTGGCGGGCGCGGCGGCAGTCTGGCTGCTCGGCGCGACGCAGGCGCCGACCGTACTCGCGCTCATCGCCCTGGCCGCGGGCGGCGCGGGGGTCCTCGTCGCGACCGGAGGAGCGACGGAGGACGACGAGCTGCGGGCAGTCCGCGACGCCCTGCGCCGGATCCTCGAAGGCAAGCGGGCGGAGCCCCCGGGTGAGGTCCGGGCAGCGCTGCGCGCCGTCTTCGACGAGATCGGCGAGCTGCGCGAGGTGCTGACCGACCTCCGTGACCGGGAGGAGGCGCAGGCCCGTGAGGTCGCGCAGCTGCAGAAGGCGGCAGCCCTCGAGCGCGACGAGCGGGAGGCGCGACTCAAGAGCACGAGCCAGGAGCTCACCGAGATCGTCCACCACCTCACCGAGGGCGTGGCGGCGCAGATGAACGCCAGCAACGAAGCGGCGCGGAGCGTCGAGGAGATCGCGGGCAGTCTGCGGGAGGTCGCCCGGAGCGTCGAGGTCCTGGCCGAGAGCGCCGAGGAGTCGAGCTCGTCGATCCTGGAGATGACCGCGACCACCGAGGAGGTGGCGGAGAACATTGGCGAGCTCGGCAACAACGTCCGCGAGACGGTGGCCTCGATCGAGGAGATGGCGTTCTCGATCAAGGAAGTGGCGAAGAACGTCGACGCGCTCTCGCTCACCGCCGAGGAGACGAGCTCGAGCATGAACGAGATGGACGTCTCCATCGACCAGGTGCAGACGAACGCCAACGAGACCGCCCGCCTCAGCGAGGAGGTGGCCCAAGACGCCGAGCGCGGAGCCGAGTCGATCCTCAAGACCATCGGCGAGATCTACCGGATCAAGGAGAGCACCCAGGAGGCGGTCGCGGTGATCAGCAACCTGGGCTCGCGCATCGACGCCATCGGACAGATCCTGAACGTGATCGACGAGGTCGCCGAGCAGACCAACCTGCTGGCGCTCAACGCCGCGATCATCGCCGCTCAGGCCGGCGAGCACGGCAAGGGGTTCGCGGTCGTCGCCGACGAGATCAAGGACCTGGCGGAGCGCGCCGGAGTGAGCACCAAGGAGATCGCAGAGCTCATCAAGACCATCCAGACCGAGTCCCGCAACGCGATCCTGGCGGTGGAGCGCGGGGCGCAGAACGTCGACCGGGGCGTCGAGGTGTCGAACGAGGCCGAGCGTGCGCTGAAGAAGATCCTCGAGAGCTCGCAGAAGAGCACCAACATGGTGCGCGCGATCGCGCGCGCGACCGTCGAGCAGGCGAAGGGCAGCCGGCAGGTCACCGACGCCATCGGTCGCATCGCGGAAACCGTGCAGCAGATCGCCGCCGCCACCGCCCAGCAGGCGCGCGGGTCGGAGCTCATCATGCGCAGTGGCGAGAAGATGCGCGCCGTCTCGCAGCAGGTGGAGCGCTCGAGCGCCGAGCAGGCGCGCGGCGGCAAGCAGATCGCGGGCGCGATCGAGTCGATCAACAGGATGGTGAGCCAGCTCAACGCCTCCCACCGCTCGCACGCCCGCGGGACGGAGCAGGCCTCCGCGGCGGCCAAGCGCCTCGAGGAGGGGGCGCAGCGGCTCGATCGGCTGCTGCGCGACCTGGTGACGGCGGCCGACCGGATGCGCAAGGCGTCGAGCTGAGCTCGCGCGACGGCGCCGGGCGGAGGCGGCGCTGCGCGCGCCATCCCCGTCCGGAGGCGGCGGGTCAGCGCGCCTCCGCGGGCCCGCAGGTGAGCGTCCCCGGCGTCGACGCGACCACGTCGTACTCGCCGACCTCGAGGTCGAGTCGCACGGTGACGGCTCCCGCGAAGCGCCCATCCGCACCGGTCGGCAGCGAACCGAGGGGGATGGGGTCGGCACCCGCCCGGCGCAGCGCGACGTCGACGCGCGCGCCGGCGCAGGGGCGTCCGTGCTGCTCCAGGCTCCCTTCGAGGTGGAGGGGCTCACCGCGGCGGACAGCGTGCTCGACGGGTCCGAGCGACATCTGAGCCGGCCCGCGCGGGGTGGCGCCCGGCGGCGGGACCGCCGGTGAAGCCAGCAGGGACGCGCCCGGAGTGGTCGGGGCACCCCTCGCTCCGGCACCCGGAGGCGACCTCGGCGGACGCGCGGCGAGCTCGATGCTCGTCCGCCGGGCGAGGTCGGCGGCGCTCTCGGCGCCCTCGGGCCAGGGGGCGGGATCGGGCGGAGGCACGTGCTGGAAGCCCGATGCGTTCACGTCCAAGTCGAGGTGTCCGGCCGCCCCGCCGAGGTCGACCCGGTGCCAGATCCGACCATCGTGGAGCTCTACCCAGGCATGGGCTTCGTTGCGAACGAACCGCGCGGAGAGCCCGAGGTGCCAGGCAGTGAGGACGAAGGCATAGGCGCGATGACGGCAGACCCCCTTCCGCGTCAGCGCGATCTCCTCGTAGAGGGCAACGGGA
This sequence comes from uncultured Polyangiaceae bacterium, assembly GCA_964454025.1. Classification (GTDB taxonomy): domain Bacteria; phylum Myxococcota_A; class Polyangia; order Polyangiales; family Polyangiaceae; genus JAFGBI01. Next base: position 9,515 of record CAYVRP010000012.1, read on the forward strand.
GAGCGGGCGGACGGCAGGTCCGCGGAGGGGGAGAAGCCGCGGAAGTAGTCGATGAGGATGGCCACGGCATCCCGCGGACGCACCGCCCGGCTGACCCCGATCCGCTCGAGCACGCGATCGCCGGCCCGCGCAAAGTCGGGGGGTAAGGGAGGCGGATCAGCCAGGGCCTCGTAGGCGACGTCGGCGAAGGGGCTGCCGAACACGGCGCGCGGGATGGCAAGCTGCAAGGTGACCCGCACCCGGCGCCGCGCAGAGGCCCGCACGAACCAGTTGTCCGCGACGTCGTGGAGGAGCTCGAGCGGCGTCTCGGGGAAGGTCTGCAGCGCGAGCACGCGGGCCCCGGGACCGACGCTGGGGATGCGCACGGCTCCGCGCGCGCCGAGGTCGACCGCGAGGTCAGCGTAGAACTGGTCCTCGTCGGCGCGCGGCCCGCCCCCGACCGGGAGCGGACGGAGCCCCCGATCGGAAACCCGGAGCTGTAGCTGCTCGTCCACGGCGTCGTAGGCGAAGGAGCGCTTGAACGGCGTCACGGACGGCGTGAACGGGTCCTCGTACTCCACGCTGCTCGGCCGGATCGTGTTCCGATCGATGCGGTACTCGTCCGCCTCCGCGGCGCCGCGGGCACCGACACCGTACACGTGGGCGGGGGCCGCGGGGCCCGGACCCGGTAGCGGCGCCGGGACGACGCCGCTCGGCGTGTCGATGGCGGCGGCGAGGCGCCCGTCCGGAGTCGTCGCGCCGAGCGCGAGGTCCTCCGCGGCGTCCGGCACGAAGTACTCGTGGAGGACCGGCTCGTCCGCCGCGACCGCGCTCGGCGGCAGCGCGACCACCGCCGCGACGAGGAGCGGGCGGGCCAGCCGCCAACGGGGAGCGCCGAGCCACGGCATCGGTGGCAAGGTAACACGCCGCGGCCGCGCGTGGTCACGCCCCACGAGATCCGGTAAGGTGGGCCGCGATGGACCTGGCAGAACAGCTGGATCACCTGTCCGAGGACGTGCGGCGCGACCTCGAGCGATGCCACTTCGACCGGCCGCGCTTCGAGCGCCTAGCCGCGCGCCTGCGCGCAGGTCAGCCGATTGACAACCGCGCCCGCGGCGCCGTCGACCCGCCCGGGCCCGGCGACGTCCGCGCGCTCCCCGCGCCCGGTTCCCCGGAAGCCGCCCGCTGCGAGGAGGTCGGGCTCGCAGCCCTCGCGCGGGGCGAGGTCGCCCTCGTGGTCCTCGCGGGCGGCATGGCGACGCGCATGGGCGGAATCGTCAAGGCTCTGGCGGAGGCGCTGCCCGGGCGCACGTTCCTTGATTTGCGGCTCGCCGAGGTGGACGCGATGACGCGTCGGGTCGGGCGGCCGCTGCCGCTCTGGCTGATGACGAGCTGGGCCACGGACGCCGAGCTCCGTCGCGTCCTCGGCGACCGCCTGGACGGGGAGCAGTTGGCGACGTTCCTGCAGCAGCTCTCCCTCCGTCTCACGGCGCGGGGCGAGCTGCTGCTCGACGCGAACGGGCGGCCCGGCCTGCACGCCCCCGGCCACGGCGATCTCGTCGACGCCCTGCGCGACAGCGGGCTGCTCACCGCTTTTCTGGCGCGTGGCGGCCGGGTGGTGATGGTCGCCAACGTCGACAACCTCGGAGCAACGCTGGACCCGCTCATCGTCGGGTTCCACCTCGAGCACGGCAAGCCCGTCACCTGCGAGGTGGTCGACAAGGTGGGCACCGATCAGGGCGGGATCCCCGTCCGCCTCGAGGGGCGCCCGGTGATCCTCGAGGAGTTCCGCCTCCCGCGCGGTTTCGACCCGGCCTCGGTGCGGGTCTTCAACACGAACACCTTCCTGTTCGACGCGCGGGCGCTGGCAAGCCTCGCCTTCGACTGGACCTTCTTCGCGGTGACCAAGCAGGTCGACGGCACCCCCACGGTGCAGTTCGAGCGGCTGCTCGGGGAGGTGACGAGCCACCTCGACACCGTCTTCCTCCACGTCCCCCGCAGCGGCGCCGAGTCGCGATTCCTCCCGGTGAAGGACCCCGAGGAGCTCGCGGCACGCCAGGCCGAGATCGCGGCGGTGCTCCACGCGCGAGGGATCCAATGAGCCGCCCCCGCCGCCGGGCGGTCGCGCGATGCGCGAGCGCGCTCCTGGCGAGCGCGCTCGTCGCCGGAGCGGCGCGCGCCCAGACGGGCGAGCACGCGGAGCAGTACGGCCCGCAGCCGCTCCCCGGCTACGGTCGCAGCGTCGCGACGGTGGACGACACCTCCGCGCTGGTCGTCAATCCCGCGAACGTCGCCTTCCTGCCCCCCGGTGAGCTCCGCTGGCAGGGGTACTTCCTCGACGAGGAGGCGACGGTGCCGTTCCAGGGCCACTCGATCGCGCTCGGTGGCGCCGCGCCTGCGGCCTACCTCGGCGCGGGCTTCCGCGCGGATTTCGTGAAGCCGCCCGACGCCTGGGGGGGCATCGACCACCGCTACAACTGGCTCACCTGGGGGCTGGCCGTCGGCTCCCCGGACTCGGCCGCGTTCGGGCTCACGGTCCAGCGCAGCTACTCGAACCTGTCCAACCTGCACGCCCTCGTCGCCTGGTCGGCGGGGCTCACGCTCCACCCCTGGAACGCGCTCGGGCTGGCGGCGGTCGCGCACGCCTTCAACGCGCCGGTCAACGACGCGGGCGGGCAGACGGACCGCACGTTCGACTTCGGCGCGGCCGTCCGTCCCCTCGGGTCGGAGGCGCTGGAGATCGGGCTCGAGACGCGCCTCGTCGACCAGCCGAGCGTCGCGCCGGGCGACTTCTGGATCCCCCGGGTGACGCTCGACGTCGCGCTGCCACGCATCGGCCGCCTGCGCGGCGACGTCGCCGTGCTGGATCCGGACGAGCGCCTCGGGGCCGTCGCCTGGCAGGCGTCCGCGGCGATCGCCGTCCGCCTGAGCAGCGGCCAGGCGGCGAGCGAGCTGGCGGCCGGGACCACCTTCGGTGATCGCCTCGGCGCGCTGGCCCAGGACCGCCCCCACGCCAACGCCTTCGCCGAGGTCGCGCTCCGGAACGTGAAGGCCCCGGCGGGGGTCGAGCTGCCGCGCTACGCGGTGATGGTGCGCGTGGAGCAGACCCCGGACGCGCGCGAGCACGTCGCGCTCCTCCGCCACCTCTGGGACATCGCCGATCACGATCGGGCGGTAGACGCGGTGGTGCTCGCGCTGCGCGCGGATCCCGGCGACAGCCTCGCCGCCGTGCAGGAGTTGCGCGACGCCGTCCGCTACCTGAGGCTGCACGGCAAGCGCGTCCTCTGTCACCTGGAGGACGGCGGCGGCGCGGCGCTGTACGCCTGCGCCGGGGCGAACCGCATCCTCTTGAACCCGGCCGGGGGCATCCACTTCGCGGGACTCAAGTCGCGGAACCTCTACTTCGCGCGGCTCCTCGACAAGGCGGGGATCCGGGCCGAATTCGTCCGGATCGGCGAGCACAAGAGCGCCCCGGAGACGTTCGAGCGCGAGGGCGCCAGCGACGCCGCGCACGCGGACCACATCGATCTCATCCAGCAGGTCGAGCGCTACCTCACCGGCGCCATCGCGACGGGCCGTTCGCTCGACGTGGCCGACGTGCGCGCGCGTGTGGCCGAGGGGCCGTTCGCGGCACGCGAGGCCGAGGCGGCCGGGTTCGTGGATGGGATCGCGTTCGACGACGAGATCCAGCAGCGTGTCAACGAGCTGGTCGGACGCCACACCCACCTCATCGAGCTCGAGGATCTGCTCGCCCGCGACCCGGGGCGCTTCGAGGCCGGGCGGCGGATTGCACTGGTGTACGCGACGGGGAACATCGTCGACGGCCGGAGCCGCGTCGTCCCCCTGGTGGGGATGGAAACCCTCGGGTCCTACACGCTCGCCGAAACGCTGCAGGACGTCCGCGAGGACGACAGCATCCGCGCGGTCGTGCTGCGGATCGACTCCCCGGGGGGATCGGCGCTCGCCTCCGACGTGATGTGGCGGGAGATCTCGCTCACGGCCGAGGTCAAGCCGGTGGTGGTCAGCATGGGTGGCGTCGCGGCGAGCGGCGGCTACTACATCGCCGCGCCCGGCTCCCGGATCTTCGCCAGCCCCCTCACCATCACCGGCAGCATCGGGATCTTCTTCGGCAAGGCGGACGTCTCGCGGCTCATCGACAGACTGGGCGTCGACGTCGAGTCGTACAAGACGACCCCGCGCGCGGACGCCGAGTCGCCGTTCCGCCCCTTCACCGCCGAGGAGCGCCGGGAGCTCGAGCGCAAGCTCCGCGTCTACTACGATCTGTTCCTCGATCGGGTGGCGGTGGGCCGCTCGCTCAGCAAGGAGGAGGTGGATCGGGCGGGGCAAGGGCGCGTGTGGACCGGGGAGCAGGCCCAGCAGCGGCGCCTGGTGGACGAGCTGGGCGGGCTACGCGAGGCGCTGGAGTACGCGCGCCGCGTGGCCCACCTCCCGGCGCACGTGCCCCTCGTGGAGCTGCCACCGCGCAAGACGACCCTGGTCGGTCGGATGCTCAAGATCGAGGGCGTCCGCGACCTGCGGACCCTGCCGGTACCGCCAGGCCTGGAGACGCTGGTCCGAGCGGCGAGTCCGTTCTTGATCTACGAGCCCGAGCAGCCGCTCGCGCTCCTGGAGTACGGCGACATCGACCTCTGACGGATTGGAGCGTCGCGGTGACGTCACCCGGGTCGCCTGCGCTGCTTCGCCTCGACGGCGCCCGGATCGATGCGCCCGGCGACGGGCCGCTCGCGGAGGCCCTCACCGCCGAGGCGGCGGGTCCAAGGGTTGGCCTCGTCGGAGGCTGGGCACCGCTCTTCCGTGCGTTGGTGCGCGAGGCACGTGTGGTCGCCGGCCGCGCGGAGGTGCTGGGCGTACCGGCCGAGCTGGCGGTGGCGCGGGGCGCGCTGGGGGTCGCCCTCGCGGCCGCCCCGTTGCCGCCGGGTTGGCGGGGCAGCGACTACGTGCTCGAGAGCGCGCGCCTGGCCGGGCTCGGTCGCGGCGCTGGCGCGGCGGCCCGGGGGACGCTGGCGCGGCTCGGCCTGGAGCGCATGGCACGACGGCCGGTCCGAGCACTGTCACCGGTCGAGCGGCGGGCGTTGCTCGTCGCCCACGCAATTGTCAACGATCCCCCGGCGCTGGCGGTCGAGGACCCCCTGGACGGTCTGGATCCGGGCGCCGCCGCGAGCCTGCGCGTCGTCCTCGAGCGGGCGAGCCAGGGACGGAGCCTCCTCGTCTCGAGTCGGGCGGCGGCGGACGCGACGACGGCGGCGCTGCTGGAGAGCTGCACGCAGATCCTCGTGCGTGGACCCCGCGGCGACGTCACACCGGGCGTGAGCGGCGATTTCCCGGCCCGTGGGGGCGCTCGCTGGACGGTGAGCGTCCTCGACGGGGCGGCGCGGCTCGCCTCGGCGCTCGTGGCCCAGGGAATACCGCTGGAGGAGGAGCGCCTCCTCGACGAGCAGGTGCTCGCCCTCGCGGCACGTCACGACGGTCCGACCGCGGGCAGCGACGGGGGCGGCGAAGGCCGCGAAGCCGAGCGGGGCCCGGGCGGGCGCCTGGTGGGGCGGGCGCGGACGGACGACACCATCGACCTCCTGGTCCGGAGCGCCCACGAGGTCGGCGCGCCGATCGTGGAGCTGGCGCCGCTCGGGCCCGAGGAGCCGGGCGCAGTAGCCGCGGCCGTTCCGGCGCGCGCGCCGTGGTGACGCCCGATCTCACCGCGGCGCGCCAGGGACACCTCCCGACCCCGGCCGCGATGGACTCCGCGCCGCCTCGCTCCATCGCGCCGCGATCCAGAGCAGCGCGCCACCGCAGCAGAGCGCGACGTCGGCGACGTTGAAGACGGGCCAATGCGTGAGGTGGATGAAGTCCACCACGAAGCCGCGCAGCGCCCGGTCCAGCAGGTTGCCGAGGGCACCGCCGAGCAGCGTCGCGAGCGCGGTCTTCTCGAGCCAGCCGGAAGTCTGCCACCGCCGGGCGAGGACGCTGAGCCCCGCTGCGCTGCCGAGGAGGGCGGCGAGGAGCAGCAGGCGTCGGCGGTCCGTCTCCGCGACCGCGGGGCGGAGCAGGCTGAAGGCCGAGTCCCGGTTCTCGGCGTAGACCAGCTCGAGGACGCCGGGGATCACGACGGCCGGGCCCTCCGCCAGGCGCCTCGCGGCCAGACCCTTCGTCGCGTGGTCGCAGCCGACGAGGCCGAGCACCAGCGCCACCACCACGACGAGCTGCCACCGTCGCATCCTCCCTCGACGCCCAGCCCGGCGCGGCCATTCCCGGTCGGTTCGCGGGACCCGCCGGCCGAGCGGCCCCGGGCTCGCCACCACGGTGCTAGGCTCGGCCCGCCATGCCCCAACGAGAGCCCGTGGTCCGCGCTCGACGGATCGTCGTCAAGATTGGGTCGCGCGCCCTGGCCGAGGACGCGATCGCCCAGAACCGGCTGGCGGCCGAGATCGCCGGGCTTGCCCGCGAGGGCCGCACGTTCGTGTTGGTCAGCAGCGGCGCCATCGCGATCGGGGTCAAGCGCCTCGGCTACCGGCGACGGCCGCGAGAGATGGGGCGGCTCCAGGCCGCCGCCGCAGCCGGACAGGCGGAGCTGATGCGGCGCTACGACGAGGTGTTCGCGCACCACGGGCTGGTGGCCGCGCAGGTCCTGCTCACGCACGCGGACCTGGCCGACCGCGACCGCCTCAACAACGCTCGCGCTGCTTTCGCCGAGCTGCTCGAGGCGGGAGCCATCCCAGTCGTCAACGAGAACGACACCGTGTCCACCGAGGAGATCCGGTTCGGCGACAACGACCAGCTCGCCGCCATGGTGACCCCGCTCGTCGGCGCCGAGCTGCTCGTGCTCCTCACCGACGTCCCAGGCGTGCTCGACGACAAGGGCAAGCGAATCCCGGTGATGACGCCGGACGCGCGGCTGGGCACCTTCGGTGGCGGAAGCGCCGTGGGTACGGGGGGCATCCAGAGCAAGATGGACGCGGCGTGGAAGGCGACCCGCGCGGGTGCAGCGGCGGTGATCGCTCCGGCCTCCCAGCCGGGCGTGCTCCGATCGCTCCTGGCCGGCGCCGACCTCGGCACTCTCTTTGCGCCTGCCGGCTCCAGCCTCCGGGCGCGCAAGCACTGGATCGCGTACACGCTCCGCCCGCGCGGGACGATCCTGCTCGATCGGGGCGCGGCGCAGGCGGTGCGAGGTGGCAGGTCGAGCCTGCTCCCGGTGGGCGTGCTCGGGGTGCGCGGGCTCTTCGGTCCCGGCGACGCGGTCCGCCTGCTCGACGTCGAGGGTCAGGAGCTCGGGCGTGGGCTGACCCGCCTCGGCTCGCTCGACGTGGCCAGAGCCGCGGGAGTGCCCCGGGGCGGACTCAGGCCGCTCTTCGGCACCGATGACGTGGTGGTGGTGCACCGGGACGACCTCGTCCTGGCCGGGTGAGCGGAACGCCGCCCCGCGCTGCTCTCGGCGGCAGGCGGCGTCGGGGGGCCTCCCGCCGCCGCGGCCCGGCTGGCCCCGGGGTACGACCCGGTACCACCGGAACCGACGGAACCGCTCCGGTCGTCGCTCCCGAACCAAGACCCGTCCGGGTCGGCTCGTCGTAGCTCCACGGGTGCGGCGCGGTAGTAGTCCCTTCTTCATGCGCTCGGCGCGGTCAGCGGCGGGTCGCCGCGTTGGGCGCATCGCGCGCTGCGGGTCGCCAGCACGCGCCGCGACGGCAGCGGTGGAGAGCCGGCGCTCATCCCTGGCTGCACGCAGGCGTCCCGCGCGATAGAATGTGGGGTCGGGCTTGCGCATCGCCATCCACCTCCCCCGGCTGCTGGCCGTCATCGCGGCGGCGACGGGCGGCTGCGCGCGGGGTGTCCCGAACGCGAGCCCGCCGCCCCGCCCCGCCTCGGCGGAGGAGGCTCAACGCCCGGGGCCGGTGGTCCAGCTCGTGGACGATGACGACTACGTGGTCCGCGTCGTCGCCGGCGACACAACCTGCTCAGGGACGCTGGTAGCGGGCGATCAGGTGCTGACGGCGCACCACTGCGTGAGCGCGCGTGCCGAGGACGGGACCACGTTGGCGCAGGATGTCAGCGCGGAGGACGTCCGGGTGGAGCTCGGCAGCGGATATCTGCCGTGGGGCGAGGTCGGCGTCCGCGCCATCATCGCGCCACCCTGTGGCCACAGCGCCGGCGCCGGAGACATCGCGGTGCTCGTCCTCGACCGAGAGCTCGTCGGCGTGGCGACGCTGCCGCCGGTGCTGGATCGCGCACCGACCATGGGGGAGTACGTCGAGCCCGCGGGGTTCGGGGTCTGTCCGGCGACCGAGGACGGGATCCGGAAGCACGTCCGCACCGGGGGAACGCTCGACGCGATCCGGGCCGACCGTTTTCGCCTCGATGCGTCCATCTGCCCGGGCGACTCGGGCGGCCCCGCCCTGACCCGTGACGGGGAGCTGGTCGGGGTGATCTCGGCGGCGGTGATGGACGGCAGCGCCAGCACCGTCGGTCGCTCGGAGTTCACCAGGCTGGATCATTGGCGCCCCCTGTTCGCAAATGCGAAGATGGTATCCGAGGGCGCGAGCCCCGCCGAAGTCCCACCGATCGCCGGGTGTCCGCAGCTCTGAACGGGTGCCGGCGACCCGGCGGCGGCCACAGCGCGCGCCCGCGGAGCGGTCGTGGAGAGGAAGTTTCTTCGGTTCGTCGTCTGGACCGTGATCATCGTCGGTTCGCTGGCTGGCCTGGCGCGCGCGTTCCTGGTCCGCACCTGGGTCGTCCCTGGCGACGACCCAAATCTCGTCGCCTCCTTGGCGCCCACGCTCGAACCCGGAGACGTCGTGCTCCTGTGGCGGCTGACCAGCCCCAAGTTCGGTGATCTGGCGCTCTGCGAGGATCCGCAGACCGAGGGCGCCACGGTCATCGGTCGCATTCTCGCGGAGGGGGGCGACTCCATCACCATCCGGGGCTCCGCGATCGAGCTCAACGGAGAGCGGAGCGGCACCGAAACCGCGTGCGATCCTTTCGTCGTCGTGGATCCCGAAACCGACCAGGAGGTCGAGATCCGGTGCTCGGTCGAGGCGCTCGGCGGTCACAAGCACCAGGCCGGGCAGACCAGCGGACAGAAGAAGGTGCCCCCGCCCGTCCACGAGGTCCTCCAAGAGGACGAGGCGTACCTCGTGAGCGACAACCGTCTGTACCCCTTCGATTCCCGGGACTACGGCCCGGTGCTCCGCAGCACCTGCAAGGAATCGGTCGTCTTCCGGGTAGTGGGCGGCCGCGGCTGGGGCGACGTGAAGCGACGGCTTACCGGCATCATGTAGGGTGCGGACCGGACCGGACCGGGCCACCCCGGGTTCGGCGCCCCGGCAACCGGTTGCGCGGGCCGACGATGCGGGCTCATGATCGAGGGGCCATGCCGGACGAGCCAGCGCTCGAGGTTGGGGTCGCTTGCGGCAGATGCGACACCTTCGCGCCGCTCCAGGCGGCGCATTGCCCCGGCTGCGGGCAAGATCTCGCGCGGCCCCCGCTCGGCCGGGGCGGCGCCGCCGAACCCCCGGCGGCGAGGTTTCCGGGGCCGGCAGGATCGGAGCCGAGTCGGGAAGGCAGTTCCCATCCGGCCGAAACTGATGGACGCTACACGCCGGCGGCGGCCCGGTCTGGGTCGGACCTGGCCGGCCTCTCCGAGGAGGAGCTGATGGAGCAGACGCGGACGTTCGTTTGTCAGTCCTGCATGACCCCGGTCCCCAAGGGCCACAAGTTCTGCGGCCGGTGCGGGGCGCCGGTGCCGGAGGAGATCCTCGCCCTCCAGGTCCGGTACTTCAGCGACATGCAGAACCCGGAAAAAGCCCGCCTCATTCTCATCCGGGGCGATGGCATGGACGGGCTCAGCTACCACCTGAAGGCCGACTCGCACGTGGTCGGCAAGACCGGGCAGGTGGACTTCCCGGAGGATCCGTTCGTGAGCCCGCGCCACGCCAATTTCTTCTACCGCGATGGCCGGCTCGTGGTCCGTGACGAGGGCTCGCTCAATGGGGTCTACATCCGGATCCGCGGGACGGTGGAGATTGTCCCGGGCGACACCTTCCTCGCCGGTGAGCAGCTCTTCCGTCTCGATCCGACGCCGAAGGCGTCCGATGGCGTCGACGCGGAAGGCACGTATTTCTATTCGTCTCCGAAGCACCCCAGCGCCTTCCGCATCAACCAGATCCTCGAAGGGGGGGCGCTCGGCATGACCGTCTGCACGCGCGGCAACACGCTCCAGATCGGGCGCGAGGACGGGGACCTCAACTTCCCGGGCGATCTGTTCATGTCGGGCAAGCACTGTACGGTCACCGAGCAGGAGGGGAAGTACCTGCTCACCGACCACGACAGCCGCAACGGCACCTACGTCCGAGTGAAGGCCGACACGCCCCTCGCCCACGGCGACTACCTCTTCATCGGCCGCAAGCTGCTGCGCGTCGAGCTCAACACGAACTGACTCGCCGCGGCGGTCGTCCGCGGCCGGCGGCGGGACCCGCTCGATGGTCAGCCCGCGGCCAGCGGGGGTGCGGTCCGGCGCGGCCGCCGACGACCGCCGCGTGCTCCCGTGCCAGAACCGGCGGAGACACCCCCCGTCGCTGCGCACGCCTCGTCGCGCAGTTCCTTCACCGCAACCGCCAGATCGTAGGCCATGCTGCGCGAGAGGCGCACCGAGCGGCCCGCCTCCAGGCGAGGCAGGATGGCGCTGATGCGCCGCGCCCCGTCCGCGATGCGCCGCGGCACGTTGAGCCGTTCGACGATGGGTTCCAGGAAGTCCCCCGCCGCCTGGATGCGATCCCGGTGACCGCAGCACGCCTCCCGCAGGGGCTCCAGCAGCAGCACCGTAAGCACCACCGTGTCGTCGAGCGGACCGGTCGTCGTCGCGCGCCGGTCGAGAGCCGTGAGCAGCCGCCAGACCACGCTGGCAGCCGCCTCGTCGTCGGAAAGGTAGGCCGCCACCTCGGGCAGAAGGACGTCGAGCAGCCCCGTCTCCCATGCGAGCCACATGGATCGGTGCGCGGCGCCCTCTCGCAACAGCCGCAGCAGCTCCTCGAAGAGCCGCGGCCGGGCCGCCATGGCCAGCGCGCCGCGGCAACGGACGATCGCGTCGTAGACCGCGGGGGACATCCCGAGGTCGAGACGAGCGCAAAACTTGATCGCGCGCAGCATCCGGACCGGGTCCTCCTGGAACCGAACGATCGGATCGCCGATCGTCGCGACCGTGCGGCGCTCGATATCGGGGACGCCACCGACCCAGTCGAGGACACGGTGACCCTCGAGGTCGTAGAAGAGGCCGTTGATGGTGAAATCTCGGCGCTGCGCGTCCTCGTGTGCGTCGCCGAAGGCGTTGTCGTCCCGGATCAGGAGGTCCTCGACGCTGTGCGCCTCCTCCGCTGGAGGCGCACAGCGAAACGTGGCCGTCTCGATTACCTTGCCGCTGCCGAAGAGCACGTGCACGAGCCGGAAGCGGCGCCCGATCACCCGCGAGTTGCGGAAGAGAGTCCGGACGTCGTCGGGACGCGCGCTGGTGGCGACGTCGAAGTCCTTCGGCCGGCGGCCCAGGAGAAGGTCTCGGACGCAACCGCCAACCAGATAGGCCTCGTGCCCATGCCGCACCAAGCGGCGAACGACCTTCGCGGCGTCCGGATCCACCAGCGCCTCATCCAGCGCCACCGGGCGGACGTCCGGGGCCACCTGCCATTTCGGTTCCAGCCGGGGCGCTGGCTCGATCGGCTCCGATGGCTCCTCGGCGGTTGCGCGGGCACGGCGCCGCGCGGCCTCGCGCCTCAGCGCGGCCAGTTCGTCACGCGAAACTCGCTGTGTCATGCAAAACAGACAGCCCGTGACGCGATCCGCCCTGGCGGCTCAACGGAAACCCCGACGGGGCTTCTCGATGGCGGCGACGGCCGATGGCGGGTGCGAGGGCGAGGTCAAGGAGGTGGGGCGCGGAGTTGGTCCGCCAGCGCAGGGGACCGGTCACGGGCCCGGGATCCCACGCCCTCGGTTTTCTAGCAGGGACCGCAGGGGTTCGCCACTCGGGAGCTCCGCCACGCGCACCGCGAAACCGCCGGGGCGGGCCGGCGGCCTCTTCCGGCGCAAGACTGCGCGGGCGCCGGACCCGGGGCGTTCCCGGGACGCCGAGTTCACTCTCGATGGACGCGGCGGTATTGTGCTCGGGTGTCGTTCGGGGCTCTGGTTGTGCTCGGCTGCCGGGTGGAGCCAGAAGGTGCCCCTGGACCCGCGGCCCGGCGACGGTTGGAGCGCGCCGCAGAGGCCCATGCAGAGCACCGGGTGCCCGTGCTCCTCAGCGGCGGCCGGACCTGGGCGGGGCAGGTGGAGGCGACGGCCTTTCGTTCCTGGTTGGTCGAACGGGGCGGGGTCCCCGAAACTGCGACGTGGATAGAGTGCTGCTCGCTCTCGACGGCGGAGAACGCCCGCTACTCCGCCCGCATCCTCGCGGAGCAGGGCGTTCGCCGGGTCGGCGTCGTCACCTGCGACTGGCACATGCCACGGGCGCTCGGAGCGTTCCTTCGCGCCGGGCTGGAGGCGGTGCCGGTCCCTGCCCCTTCGCCGCAGGGCAGCTTCCTGCAGCGCTTGGCGCGGACCCTGCGTGAACGGGTCGCGGGTCCGCTCGACGCCTGGTGCACCTGGGGGTGGGAGGGCCCATGAGGACGGGGCGCGCCGCCGTGGCAGGGGGGTTGTTGCTGCTCGCCTGCGGGGACCGCGGGCGCGCTCACGCCGTGCCGTCGACGACCGGGTCCGGGAGCTCGGGGATCGTCGCCGCTCCCCCGTCCTCGGCGGCGGTCGCCGGCGAGGAGCTACGGATACGAGCCCTGCTCGGCGCCGAGCTGGAGCGCAATTCCGCGGCGATCCTCGAGGAGGATCTGAGCCACCGCTCGGCGCCGGTGCGCCGGGCCGCCGCCCGCGCGGCGGCCCGCATCGCCGACGCCAGGAGCGCCACGCTCGTTGCCCGCGCGATCACCGACGAGGATCTGGAGGTCGTCGCCTGGGCCGCGCATGGGTTGGGCGCTACCTGCGCGGGACGCGAGCGCGAGACGGTCCGGCGCCTCGTGGCGCGTAGCGCGTCGCTGGGGCCAACGCCACCAAGCCCAACGAGGACGTCACTCCCCGGCGCCGCGGAGCCGCAGCGCGCCATCGCTACGGCGCTGGCCCGCTGCGGAACGCGTGAGGCGGAGGTCACCCTCCGGGCGTGGTTGCAGGGACCGTCGCCGCGCGCCGAGCTCGGCGCCGTCGGGCTGGGACAGCTCGCCTTCCGCCGCAATCGCCTCGACGACGCTTCGCTGGTGGCACTGCTGGACGCGGCTGCGCGGACCGAGCAGCCCGTGGTGCACGCGCTGCTCGCCTTCTCGTACCTCGACGGACTGGCCGATTCGGTGAGGGACCGCCTCGTGGGAGTGGCGGCCTCGGCGCTGGAGGGCGAGGGGACCAGGCGTTCGCTGGCGATCCGCGCGCTTGGACAGGGTGGGGGCTCAGCCGTGAAGCCGCTCGCCGGGGTCCTCGGGGACGCTGCCGCCGCGCCTGCGGACCGCGCGGAGGCGGCACGTCAGCTCGGACGCCTCGGCGAGGCTGGACAGGCCGCGCTCGGTGCGGCGCTCGCACCGCTGGTGCCTGCGGTTGCCGACGCGGGCAGCCTCATCGGTCCCGGGTGGGCACCCCTGGCCGCCACGCTCGAGGGCCTCGAGGCCCCGGCGGGGGCGGCGCGCGATCCCCTCGCGAAGCTGGCCGAGCTCCCACTGCCGCCGGAGGCGACCCCGGCCGTGCGGCGACGGATCGTGTGGCTGCGCTGCGCCGCCGCAGCGATCCTCGCCGGGGAGGCGACGCTCAGCCAGCGGCTCGTGGCGTGCGATCCCGACCCGCAGGGACGCGCCGGATCGCTGGCGACCCTGCGGGTGCTCGACAGGGGCCGCATCACGGGCGCCCGACTCCGCCGCTGGCGCGAGCTCGCCGCGGCCGCCGACCCGGTGGTGAGCGAAACCGCCATCGGCCTGATGGCGCGACACCCCGAGATCCCCCGGCCCCACGAGGTGCTCGTGCGGGCGCTCGCCAGCGAGCGTCCCGGCGTCGTGGCGGCCGCTGCCAAGATCCTCGCGGCGTTCCCGGATCGGGCCGCCATCACGCCCACCGACGACCGGGCGGACGCCGACCGGAGGCTCGCGACCGCAGAGGCGCCGAAACCGGAGTCGGCCATCGTGTCCGGGCTCTCCGCCGCCCTCGCCCGACCGCTGGCGAAGGGGACGCTCGAGCCCCGCCTCTCGCTGCTCGACGCGACGGGCGCGCTCGCGGTGCTGAGCCTCAAGCCGGCCCTCGAGGCGTCCTGCACGAGCGACCAGACCGCGCTGCGCTCTCACGCGGAACGTGCTCTGCGGCGCCTGGGCGACCGGCGGCGCACCTGCGAGGGCCCGGCGGCGGGCACGGCGGTCAGCCCCATCCACCCGCCCACGGTGGGAGGGTTCGAGCTCGTCCTGCACACAGACGCCGGACGGCTCCGGCTCACGCTCGACGCCGCGCAGGCGCCGTTCGCGGTGGCGCGAGTGATCGAGCTGGCGCGCTCGAGGTTCTACGACGGCACCGTGATCCACCGCGCCGTGCCGGGATTCGTCGTGCAGTTCGGCGATCCCGGCGGGGACGGCTACGGCGGCTCCGACCTGGGGCCGCTGCGCTGCGAGACGGGGACCCTCCCCTTCGACGTGGGCTCCGTCGGGATGGCACTGTCGGGGAAGGACACGGGGTCGAGCCAGCTCTTCGTCACCCTGGGGAGCTACCCGCACCTCGAGGGCGACTACACCCGGATCGGCGTGGCGACGGGCGACTGGAACCACGTCGTCGCCGGCGACGTCATCCAGCGAGTGGAGGTCCGCCCGCTCGGCGCCCCGTAGCGCACCGACGCGGGTTCGCTCGCAGCGTCGGCACCCTCCTCGACGCCCCCATGTGGACGAGGGGGCGTTCTCCAGGGTGCCTGCGCCGCGAGCCGCCGCGCGCGCTACCCCGGGGGCGGGCGATTCTTCGCGGCAATCGTGCCGTTCGCCGCTCCCGGAGGCGCATGGCTGGCCCGCGATCCGCGGTGGACCACGGCCAGAAGCGACCACCCCGGTGTCCACTTCCGCGCCGTCGAAGCGACGGCTAGGCTGGCAGCGTGCTGCTCGCGATCGACATCGGCAACACGAACGTCGTCTTCGGCCTGTTCGCGGGCGAGTCCCTGGAGCACACCTTCCGCGTCTCGGCCTCCCGCGAGCGAACGGCTGACGAATACGCCGTGCTGCTGCGGGAGCTGCTCCGCGCGCGGTCGATCGATCCTGCCGCGATCACCGCCGCCATCATCGCGAGCGTGGTACCTCCCCTGACCGATGTGCTGGGCAACGCCGTGCGCGAGGGCTTCGCCCGCGCGCCGGTGGTGGTAGGCCCGGGGCTCAAGACGGGCCTCCCCGTGCTATACGAGAATCCCCGGGAGGTGGGGGCCGACCGCATCGTCAACGCGGTCGCCGCCTTTGACCGGGTGCGGGGCCCAGCGATCGTGGTCGACTTCGGGACCGCCACCACCTTCGACTGCATCTCGCCCCGGGGCGAGTACCTCGGCGGCGTGATCGTGCCGGGAGTGAAGGTGAGTCTCGATGGACTGGTCGCGAGCGCTGCGAAGCTCTCCGGCGTCGAGATCGCCGAGCCGCCACGCGTGCTCGGCCGCAACACCACCCACGCGATCCAGTCCGGGATTGTGCATGGGTACGCGGCGCTGGTGGACGGGCTGGTCCGCAAGCTCGTGACGGAGCTCGGTCACCCCTGCGCGGTGCTCGCCACCGGGGGCTTCGCGGGGCTCATCGCGCGGCACAGCGAGGAAATCGCATCGGTCGATCCGCACCTCACGCTGATCGGGCTCCGCATCCTGCACGAGCGCAACGCCGAACGACGATCGTGAACACGCCGCCGCGCCCGCACATGGGCGCGGCGGCGCCGATGGGCCGCGTTCACCGCTCCTGCATCGCCGCGGGTCGCTCGACCCTCACTTCTCGTAGACCTGCGCGCCGACGATGCCGGCGCCCGCGGCCGCGATGATGTCCAGGTTCATCGTGCCACCCATCGGCCAGGCCCACTTGTAGCAGTTGGGCTGCTTGCCGATCACGGCCTGGGGTCCAGTTTCCTGGTCCTGCGACATCACCGGTGCCATGCCCCCGACCGCGACGGTCTTGAGTTCCATGTTGAGCTCGGTGACACCGACGCCAGCGCCAACGACCGTGTAGCACTTGCCAGGCTGCATCTGGATCGGCTTGGTGATGCGACCACCGGCCTGGCAATTGGCGGCGATGACGGCGCCGAGCGGCTTGGCGCCAGCCGGCACTGAGCCGGACGACATCGCGGTGATGATAGGCTGCGCCGCCGCGGCCGCCGCCGCGTCGATCTCGGTGCAGGTGCCCGCCGCAGGCGTGCCCGGCGCGGTGGTCCCCGGCGCGGTGGTCCCCGGCGCGGTGGTCCCCGGCGCGGTCGTGCCGGGGGGCGGCGCGGTCGTCGTGCCGTATCCCGGCTGCGTCGTCGTGCCGTAGGCCGGCTGCGTCGCGGTGCCGTAGCCCGGTTGCGTCGGGCCGTAGGCAGCCGGCGGGTAGCCCGCCTGTGCGTCCTGCTTCTTCTTGCAGGCGGTCACGCCGAGCACGAGCCCGAGGCTCACCGCCCCCACGATCAGTTGAACGCTCGATCCACGCATCGGAAAGCTCCTGGTGTCGATTGGAATGGTTCGGACGCGGGGCGCGGCGACGCGAGCCCAGCGCGCGAAGGCTAGCCCCTAACGCCCGCAGCGGTAAAGGCGATCACCCCGCGAGGAGGGGCGCGGCACGAACGGTGCTGGTGCCCGGTCCGCCGTCCAGCAGGCACGGAGCACCGATCCGGTGGCCTCTGCGGAGAACGCGCCGGTGTTGGGTGAGGACGCATTCCTGGCCGCGCATCGGGTGAGATCGGCGCCCGGCGCGGCGCGCTAGGTGCTGGATTTGTCGCGGCAATCGACCTGATCGCTGCTCCCGTCGCGGGCTCCGCAGCCCGAGAGGAGCCGCCACGCCGCGGCCACGGTGAGCATGGTGGCGAGCGCCCCCCACTGTCCGAGCGAGAGGGCGACGGTGAAGCGGCCGAAGTCAGCCGCAGCCAGAGCACCCCAGGCGACGCCGGCGGCGAGCAGCGCCGCGCCCTGCCTCTGCCACCGCGTGCGGCCAGCGCCGATGCTCCGCGACGGCCCGAGCACGTAGGCGATGGACGCCAGCGCGAGCCCGAACCCGAGCCCATGCGCCGCTGCGAGCCGGGGACCCACGAGCCAGCGGTCGGGGTCGTCGCGAAGCAGATCGATCGGATACCGCCGCGCAGCCGCGGCGCGCGCGGTGGCGAGGAACACCTCGCCGGAGAAGCGGCGGCGCCGGCGCACCGCGACCGCCACCCCGAGGGCCGCGGCCGCCGCCAGCGCGAGGTAGAGTTGCGTCGGGTGGACGGGCAGCGAGGTCGGGGCCGCCGCGGTCACGAGGCCGCGCGAAACGTGCTCTACCCAGGCCGGCGCACCCTGGCCACCCAGAGTCGCCGCGTCCCAGCGCGGGAACGTGCCGAGCACCGCGAGCAGCCTCGGCGCGTCGGCGGCCAGCGGTCGCCCGAAGCCACCACCGGTGGCGTAGCTCCCGAGGCGGCCGAGGAGCAGCCCGAGCGCGACGGCGGGCGCGGCGACGTCCGCGAAAGGGAGGAAGGCGAGGCGCCGCCGCCACAGCACGCCCGCCGCCGAGAGGGCACCGAGCCACAGCGCGCCCTGGAGCGCGAGACCGCCGCCGCCGAGGTCCAGCGCGCCTGCCAGCGTGAAATCCGCCGGTGGGGCCTGGAGCAGGTAGTCGACGCGAGCGCCAACGACGCCGCCGGCGACGGCGGCGAAGGACGGCCCTTCGAGGCTCCGGGGTGCCAGCCCGTCGGACCTGCCCAGATCGCTCACCATGATCCAACCGGCGACGATCGCCACGGCGAACAGCGCGCCGTAGGTCGTGACCACCACCGCCCGTGGCGTGAAGACCAGCCCGCGCAGCGCGAGCGCACCGACCACACCGATGACGGCGATCGTGCCGCCGAGGGCGCCCAGTTCCACCGCGCGCCACCGACGCGACGCCACCATGACGAGGAGCCCGGCGACAGCCAGGCCGGCAAGCGCGAGCGCCAACGGGATCGGCCAGCACGGCAGGGGGATCTCGAGCAGCACAGGGTGCATCACGAGGACCGCTCGCGCACCCGCGACCGCGCTGGGGCGGGCCACCGCGGCGCTTGGGGGCGCGCGGCGCCGATGCTACCATCCGTCGGTGCCGTGGAGGACGTTTCGCTGCGCGCTCACCGGCGCGATCGTCGCCTGCGTCCCACCCGACCCGCCGTCGGCGGGCTCGGCGACGACGCGCACCGGCACGCTCCTCGCCGGCACGCCGGGCGCCGCGGGGGCATCGGCGTTCAGCGACGCCGGGACGATGGCGGTGACGAGCACCAAGTCGCCCTGGCCGACGCCGTCGGGGTCGGGCTCCAACCGCGAGGCGATCGCCGAGGATCCCCCCTTGACGGCCACCTTCCGGGACTCGTTCTCGCGCGACGCGCTGGGCGAGGACTACCGGCCGACGTCGCCACACTGGAGGGTGCGAGATGGTCAGCTCTGCGGCCGGGGAGCGCGCAACCACCCGGTGTGGCTGCGACGGCGGCTGCCGCGGAACGCCCGCGTCGAGTTCACCGCCGTGAGCCGATCCCCGGAAGGCGACATCAAGGTCGAGGCGTGGGGCGACGGGGCGAAGCACGCCACCTCGTCGTCTTACCGGGACGCCACGAGCTACCTCATCATCTTCGGGGGCTGGCAGAATCGGCTCCATGTGCTCGCGCGGCTCGACGAGCACGGCGCCGACCGCATCGCCGTCGAGGTGGAGCCGACGGCGGGCTCACCGGGGCGGAGCCCCGTGATCCCGGGGCGCGCGTACCGCTTCCGGATCGAACGCACCGATGGTCGCACCCTGCGCTGGTCCGTCGACGACGTCGAGGTAGCCTCCTTCGCGGACTCGGCGCCGCTCACCGGCGCCGAGCACGATCACTTCGCCTTCAACGACTGGGACGCCGAGGTGTGTTTCGACGACCTCGTCATCACCCCGCTCTGATCGGTCGCTGCCATGGATCTGGCCGAGCTGGAGCATGAGATCGAGGAGCTCGAGCAGCGGGTGGAGCGGCTGCGATCGCTCTACGAGCAGTACTTCCTCGGCATTGAGAAGATCGAGCCACTCACTGCCCGCAAGGACGTGGACCGACGGATCTGGGTGCTGCGCCGGGAGCAGATCCGCAACACGCGCAAGCGCTTTCGCCTGCAGACGATCATCCAGCGCTACAACACCTACCAGCAGTACTGGATGCGCATCAACCGCGAGATCGAGGCCGGGACCTACCGTCGTCATCTGATCAAGGCGCAGAAGATCCTCGAGACCTTCAACCCGCTGACCTACCAGGCCCGGAAGCGTCACCGGATGCTGCAGGCTGCCGCCGAGGACGAGGCACGCGCCGATCACCGGTCGACGCGCGACTCGGAGCTTCCGGACCTGGATGTCTCGGATGTGGGTGATGGGTTGGGTGCCGAGCGGGACGAGGCGTTCGCCCGGCTCGACGAGCTGTTCGGTCCTTCCCTGCCCCCGAGCCCGGCGCCCCAGAGCGACCAGCCCAGCCCCCGGCGCCCCCGCCTTCCGTTGTCGGGCGGAACCCTGGGCACCATAGACCTCGACTTCGACGCCGTCGGCGGCGTGCTCCAGGCGAGCACGGCCCCGGGGCGACCGGAGTGGGGAAGCGATGCTCCGGAGCCGCCCACGCCCCGACGCGTCGTCGCGACCGGCCCTCCCGGCGCCCCTCCTAGCGGGACCACGGCCATCGCCGCTCCGGCAGGGAGGCCCCTGCCCCCACCTGGCCCTGGCGGGTCGTTGCGCGCGAGCCCAGGTTTCAGCCAGATAGGACCCCCCGCGCCGCGGGCAGCCCAAACCGCTGGGGTGGTCAGTCCGGCGGGCAGCGGCGCTACCGACGCCACCGACCCCCGACGCCCGGCTCAGCCTATCGCCCCCTCCGCGCGCCCGGACGGCGGGGATTTCCCTGCCCGACTCCCCCCGCCGGCCCGGACCCGAGTCGGACTCCCTCCGCCCGCCCCGGGACCGGACCGACCGTCATTCGGTCCGCCACTCCGTCCCGATGGGACCGCGGGCGCGGAAAGACTGGGCGTGCCCGCTTCCTCGGGGCGGTCGCCGGTTCTTCCAGCAGGAGCAGTCCCCCCTCAGGGGGGAGCACAGCAGGCCCAGGCGGCGCCGCGCCCCCCCGCCAACCTGCCTCCCGTGGTCATGCCGACTGCCCCCCGTGTGGGCTCGCTGCAGCCACCGCCCAAACCCCGCCGACCGCAGCCTTCGGTTCCGGACGCCGCCACTGGGAGGGCATCCCCGCTACCGTCCCCACCAGCCGATCCGCCCCTGAATGTACCCGCCGTCCCCACTCCCTTCGTCCGAGCCGCGCCGGGCGTGCTGACGGACGACCGGGTTCAGGCGATCCACGCCCGGCTGGTCGAGGCCAAGCGGCGAACGGCGGACGCCAACATTCCGACCTTGGAGGGTCTGAAGCGATCGCTTCTGGCGACTCAGGAGAAGCTGCGCAAGCAGCACGGCAGCCACCGGACGGTGGAGTTCGAGGTCGTGATCAAGGACGGCAAGGCGGTCCTCAAGCCCGTCGTCCGGTAGCACCCGCCGCTCCCAAGCTCGTGACCCCGGAGCAGGGATCCGTCTGCCAGGGGCACGGGTGTGCCGAGGTGCACCCACTGGTGGGGCGAGGAGGCACTCGCCAGCGCCCTCAGTTCGAGAGCTGCTACCGGCTCGGCGCTCCGAATCGTTGATTCTCTGTGAAAGGGAGGCTGGTCGCCCCCCTAGGCCGTCTCGCTCGGGGCAACCAGCACGTCACGGTCGCAGAAGAATATGGCGCAGGAGCTCCGACCGAGGTCGCGCATCCGACCGCACAGGGCCGCGAGGTCCTCGTCGGCGTCCACGACATCACCCTCGATGGGCTGGAGCGTGGACTGATCGAAGCGGCAGTTGTCGAGGGCCACCCAATGGCCCCGGAGCTGTCCGGAGCGACGCAGCTCCGGCCATGCAACCCTGGTGTTCATGGCTTTCTCGACCTCAGTTTCGCGGGGCATTCCGTGGAATCGTCGGGGTGAACCGGACCACTGCAGCAGGAACGAAACCGGATTGGATCAAGCAGCGCCTAGGCGCGCCCCGGATCTATCCAGCGGCTGGGCCTCCGTCAAGGAGTCCGCAATGACACGGGCCGGCCAAGCGGCCTTCTAGGTCGGCGACCGAGCGCTTCAGCGGCACTTGGGGTTGAGACGGACGCGAACCCCCATCGAAGCGGCGCTGTTGGCGATGTTCTTCGCTAGCGCGCAGTTGCCGTTGAGCGCGGCCGCGTCCGCCGAGGCCTGGGCACCTGCGCGGGCATCTCGGGCGCAGGCCGCCTTGGCGCTCGCGTCCGCGCAGCGGCCGTAGTGGCCGGCGGCCGCCGTGACGTTGCCCGAGCGGGCAGCGGCGATGCAGGCGGCGCACGCGTCACCCCCGGTCGAATGACCCGTGCCCGTCCCCGTGCCCGTCCCCGTGCCCGTCCCTGAGGTCGCCGAAGTCGCAGCTCCGGTCCCGGTTCCCGTCACCGTACCCGTCGCGGTCGTCGTTCGAGCCCCGGTCGAGGCCCTCGTGCCCGTGCCCGTCGCCGCTCCGGTCGACGCCCCCGTCCCCGTTTCCGCGCCGGGGAAGCTCACCACCCCCGTGGTGGCGTCGGTGACCGGGGCGATGGTGGAGGAAGACCCCTCGCTCGAGGTCGAGCCGAACGGGTTGGTGAGCACGACGTCGTCATCGTCGTCGGATCCATTGAGCGACAGGACAGCGACCACGAGGATGGCGGCGAGCAACACTCCACCCAGCACCACCAGCCCGATGATCAGGCCGAGCCCACCGCCACCGCCCCGCCGCGCGGCGGGCGGCGCCGGCGGCACCGCCGCGGCCCCCATCATGGGCCCCGGTCCCCCCATCGACCCCGGCGGGCCCATGGGCATCCCCATGGGCACGGGCGCAACCAACGAACCCGGCGCCCCGACGGGGAGCGGTCCCCCGGTGGGCGCCGGCAGCACCCCGGCGGCTGCCGCCGAGAAATCGGGGACCGCCGCCATGGCCGCGGTTCCCGCGGAGGCGAGCGAGGGCGCGGCGACATCGTCTGCAGTCGACGGGAGCGCCATCCCCGCCGAGAGCTCGGTGAAGAACTCCTTGGCGGTCGCCTGCCGCTGCTCCCGGTCCTTGCTCAGCGCGCGCAGGATGGCGCGCCGCGTTCCTTCCGGGATGGCCATGTGCGGGGCCGACGCCTCGAACGGCGTGGGCTGGGCGGTCATGTGCTGCGTCGCCCACTGCCAGGGGGTGTCCGCCTCGAAGGGCAGCCGCCCGGTGAGCATCTCGTAGGCCATCACCCCGAGCGAGTAGATGTCGCTCCGCCGGTCGAGCTCCTTGCCCGTGAACTGCTCCGGGCTCATGTAGGGGGGGGTCCCGAGCACCATCCCCTGCTGGGTGAGCTTCTGCTCCCGCTTGGCGTCGGTCGATTCCGTGCGGGCGGCGATGCCGAAGTCGAGCACCTTGACGAAGTCCGACTCACCGGCGCTGGTCGTGAGGATCACGTTGTCCGGCTTCAGATCCCGGTGGACGATGCCCTGGGCGTGCGCCTCGTCCAGCGCCCCGCAGATCTGGCGCATGATCTTGAGCATCCGCTCGGGCGGAATCGCCCGATCCTGCTCGATCACGTCGGCGAGGGACTTGCCCTTCACGAACTCCATGGCGATGTAGAGGGTTCCGTCCTCCGTGGCGCCGAAGTCGTAGAATTTGATTGTGTTCGGGTGCTCGAGCTGCGCGACGGTGCCGCACTCGCGGTGGAACCGCGCCAGGACGGAAGGATCCTTCGACAGGTGCTGGTGCAGGGTCTTGACCGCGACCTTGCGCAGGGTCGACCCCATCTGCTGCTCGCCGACGTACACGATGCCCATGCCGCCCTCGCCCAGCACCCCCGTGATGCGGTAGCGGCCGCCGATCACCTGGCCCACGAGGGGGTCGGGACCCGACTCGGAGGGAGGCATGAGCGCGCCACAGGACTGGCAGAAGCGCGCTCCGTCGACGTTCTCGTGTTCGCAGGCCTCGCAGCGCATGACGGCGATAGCCTCGCACGAATCCGGCCAGGAAGGCCACTCCCGTCGCCGCGCGGAGGCGCACCCCCGCGCCGGTCACTCGTCCGGCGGAGCGGCTTGGTCCGGTGATGCGGTTTCGGAGGGGTGCGCCACCCCTGCTCCGGCCCCGCCGCTCGGCGTCAGGGTCGACCCCGACACCGCCCGCTCGAGCCGCGGTTCGATGGGAGCGAGCGGACGATCGGGCGGCCAAGGCAGCGCGATGGTTTCGCCCGTCGCGCGGTCGACAAGCACGGCGCGCGTGGCGCGCGGGCTCGCAGGCACGAGCACGATGCGCCGCACGGTGGCCCCCGGAGCGAGCGACACCGGCTCGTGCAACGGTCGCCGGTCACCGGCGACCGGCGGTTCCTCGGCCGCGAGCGCCGGAAAGTCGAACCGGATCCGGTCGATGAGCTCACGACCGATCCAGAGCTCGATCGCGTAGCGACCGACCCGACGTGGGGTCACGACCGGCTTGGAGTAGAGCAGGGGCCGAACGTTGGTGACGGTGATGTTCCCGCGATCATACGTGAGCTCGTACTCCCACTGCCGCTCGAGTCGCAGCGGCTCCGGGTCCGGCAGGGACGGCTCCGGCTTCGCCGCGGCCGCGCTCGCCGACGCCGACGGAGAGGGCGTGATCATCTGACTGGGCTGTGGGCGGCCCTCGGCGATGGCGACCGGCACCGAGACGCCCGGGGCGAACGGGGGCGATGGGGCAGCGGGCGCAGCGGGCGCACCGGCACCGCAGGCGACCAGGAGCATCGAGCATGCGAGCGCGGCGACGGCTTTCATGGATCGACCGTGAGCCCCTTAGACCAGGCTTCCTCGTCGCCGCCAAGCTGCGCCCACCAGGCGCGCAGGGGCGCCGGGGTTTCGGCGTTGATTTCCCACGGCGGACCGTCGGGCAGCAGCACGGTGAGACGCGCCGCATGCAACCCGACCTGGTCGAACGAGAGCACCGACCCATCGTCGCGGACACATCGGCCGGGGCCACCGTGCTCGAGGTCGCCGAGCAGCGGCGCTCCGCCCCCGGCCGCGTGAATGCGAAGCTGGTGGGCTCTCCCGGTGGCCGGCGCGAGGGTGAGTAGCGCCACGCCGGGGAGCCCCGGCGCGACACCTCGCGCCGCGGTGGCCACGGTCGCATACCGAGTCAACGCGCCTCGTTCCGCCGAACCGGGCGCGAACCGCCGCCCGATAGGGCGGTCCCAACACCCGGCGGCCGGTCGCGGTGTGGCCGCGGCCAGCGCCAAATAGCGCCGGATGAGGCGACCCTCGGCGCGCCACCGCTCCAAGTCCCGCCGTGCTGACAGGCCTAGCGCGAGCAGGACCACGCCGCTGACGGGCAGGTCCAGGCGGGTCGCCGCGTGCAGCTCTCGCTCCCGCACCCCGAGCGCGGCCGCGGCCAGGTGCCGCACCGAGCCGGCGACGCCGCGGTGGTCCGGCTCGGTCGGGATGCCGGCGGGCTTGGCCACCGCGACGATGCCGCCCCGGCGCCCGAGCAGCTCCACCGCCCCGGTTCGTGCGCGCATACGACTCAGGGTGATGACACTGCCGGCCTGAAGCCCGATGCAGCCACTCCTTGCCCGGACCCCGTCGACGAAGACCCGGCCGTCCTCGATCAGGCGGCTCGCCTCCGGAACGAGCGAGGTCAAGAACCGGTCCAGCCGTGCCATCGGCCGGGGAACTACCCAGACCTCGTCGCCGCGAACGCGGCGCCTCGCGGTACTCGGTCCCCGGCGGGCAGTCACGGCTCCGGATCGACCGGGGCACTGCCGCAAGCGCGCCGCACGAGCTCAATCAGCGCTGGGTCACGGCTGAGCTCCTCGTGCAGGGTGCGGCGAATGAACTCCAGGTCGTCCGGCGCCAGGTGCCGGAGGTGGCTCGTCGCTCCCTCCACCCGCAAGTCGAGGTACTGCGCGACGTCGATCTCGCCGCGCTCGAGGCGGGCCAACGGAGCATCCACCGCCCCCGGTGCGCCGTCCGATCTCGTAGCGCCCGCTTCGGTCGGACGCTCCACCCGAAAGGAGGTCACCGGGGGGGCGCCGCCCGCGGGCGGCGTGACGCCCTGGAGAGCCGGGAGCGGCCCCGCGCCTGGCTTGCCGATGCCGTCGATGCTCATGGCCGGTTCATTCTACGATCACGCAGGAGAGGCGGCGATGGAATCGCACCGCCGGCGGGCGTTTCGGGCGCGCTTGGGCCGTGAACGGCCCGGGGGGCCAGGCGACCGGGTCACCTCAACGGATGTTGCCGATGGCGTTCTTGATGGTGTCATGGCGTGCCTTCAGCACGTTGCTGAGGGCGGTATAGGCGTTGCTCTCGGAGCTGATGCGCTCCTGGAGCTCGAGGTACTGCAGGGTGCGGTCCGAGCCGGTCGTGAGAGCGGCCTCGACGCCCGCGGCGCCTGCCGCCCCGGCCGCTACCGTGAGCTCTCCCGGCGCAGCGACCGCGTCGCTCCCGTTCAGGGGGAACCCGCCGGCGGTCCCGGCAGATCCCTCGGGGGCCGCGGCCGCGCCCGGGGGGGGCGCACCGGCGCCCGGCTGGGAACGGAAGGCGGCGGCCAGGATGGGCCCGCCGGGCATGCGAACGGCGGCGGACTCCGCCCCCGTGAGCACGGCGCTGGCGCTGGCGTCCATCACCGCCCGGAACGGGCGAGCCGGCGGCGGGGTGACGCGGGTGGCGGTGAGGGTCCGGGTGACCCCGTTCGTGGGGCCGGCCGTGGTGAGGCGCGTGGTCATGGGAAATCTCCTTCCTGTGGCGACGGATCCTCTGTCGGCCGGGCCTGCGCGCAGTTGCTCGTGGCGGTTGCAGGAGCGCACTGCCAGGGAAACAGTCCGCCGCGCCCAAGGGCCAGCCAATGACACCCGGTCAGAACGCGAACTCGACGGTGACGCCCCCGCCCCGGCCCGTCACCGTGGCGGGAGCGACGCGCAAGCGCTTGACGTCGTCGCGTTCGAGCTCGCGGCGGCCACCCACCGCGCCAGCGATGATCAGGGCCGCCCCGAAGGCCTGGACGGCGCCTTCGCCCGCGATGATGGCCAGCCGTGAGGCCGCGCTCAGCGCCTGCTTCACGCATTGCTTGACCTCGGCTTCGGTCGCCGCGATGGCGCTCGCGTCCATGCCCACGGTGACCTGGAACGTGCAAGGGTTCTTCTGCTTGGCCGAAAGGGCGATCCACGGCCCGATGAGGGGAGCCGCCAGCGCGCTGTCTTTCTCGCCGCCGTCCTTGCCGGTGCTGGTGGCGAGCGCAGCCAGGTACCCGAGTCCGAGCGCCACCCCGCCCCCCACGAGCAAGCCGTTCGCAGGACGGTAGATGACGTGATAGCCGGGAGGCACCGGGAGGCCTCGGCGGTAGGGCAGGAGGGGGGGCGCCGGGGACGGGGGTGAGGCGGCGGTCGAAGGGACCGGGACCGCAGGCGATACCGAGCCGGCAGGACCGCCCGAAGGCACGGCGAAGTCAGAGGGAGGCGGCGAGGCCACGCGCGCGGACTGGCCGTGGTCAGGCGGAGGCAGGGACGGAGAAGCGGGCGCGGAAGCCGGGGGCGGCGGCGCGGACGGGGGCGGAGCGCTCGTGCCCTCGTCGGAGGGCCCAGGCAGTTCGGGAAAGCTCGCGCTGGACTGCGCGCGCACGGGCGTCGGGGAGAGCGCCGCCGCCGCGACGAGCACGGCCGCCACGATGGACCGCCACCGACGAGCCGGATCCCTCACCGTGGCCTCGGGGGTGCGGCCCTCCTTGGTGCGAACCACGAAGACACCTTAGCGCGACCTGAACGAGCACGGAGCACTCGTGGTGACGATTCCCGATCCAGCGACGAAAATGGGGGCCTCCCGCGCCTCGCCCCGACTTCGGCGACGATCCACCTCGATCGTCAGATCCCGAGCCATTCCGCGGCGTCGATGGTGTCCGCGCCGTGTCGGAGCTCGAAGTACATCGAGCCGCCGTCGAGATCCCTCGCGACCGTCCCCAGCGGGGCGCCGGCGGCGACCTCGTCGCCCACCTGCACGTCGATCGCGCCGAGGGCCGCGCTCACCGAAAAGTACCGGTCTCCGTGGTCGATGATCACGGTCCGCCCGTAGGCCGCGTACTCGTCCGCGAACGCGACGCGCCCCGGGTAGACGGCGCGGACCACGGAGCCGGGCGCAGCGCGCACGTCCACCCCTGGCCCCTCGATCCCCGGACGGCGGGCCACCTGGAGAACGGTGCGGCCCGCTACGGGGAAGGGGAGTCGGCCCTGGGTCGCACCGAACCCCGCCGCGCCCAGGATGGGATCGATCGGTCCCGCGCCGGGACCGTAGATGACAGCGCCCCCGGGGCCGGCGCCCTCGAAAGCGCGCCGGAACGCGAGCTCTCGGTCGCGCGCGGCGAGCAGCGCCGAGTGGGCTTGAGCCAACGTCTGGCGCTGCGCGCGCGCCACGGACAGGCGGACGTCGAGGTCGCGCAGCCGCGCCGTCACGGCCTCGCGATCCCGGAGGATGCCGCGCTGCTCCACGAGTTCGCGCTCGGCGGCGCGGCGGAGGCGCTCGAGCCGCGAGGCGTGATCGACGAACGCCGAGAACCCCCCGGTGACGGGCAAGAGCCCCGACCTCCTGGTACGGACGTAGGCTCGTCCGAAGACCACGGCGCGCGCCACCGACTGGCGCTCTCGCTCCTGAAGCGCCCGCTGCTCGCGCTGGGCGGCCCGCTGCTCCGCCTCGAGCTTGGCGACCGTGGTGTCGACGGCCTCCGGGTCGGGCGGCGGGAGGTCGTCGCGCGCCTCGCGGGTCACGCCGGGTTGAAGCACCGTCGGCTCGGCCGGGAGGGCCTGCGCCTCGGCGGCACGGTGGGCACCGGCGAGCGGTACCGCGCCGATGACGATGAGGGCCGCGGCAAGTCGACGCATCGAGTCACCTAGATGGTCAGGAGCCGGCGCAGGCTGAAGAAAGCCGCGCCGGCGCCGAGCAGCGCGCCGAGCCCCACCATGCCGAGCTGGGCGAAGAACGGCAGGAACGTCGGGTTCATGCCGAGCAGCGCGCCCAGGGTGGCGTCGAAATGGCTGCGGACGATCCCGAAAAGCACGGCGAGGAGCACCACCGCGAGCGCGGCGCCGATGGCGCCCTGGGCCGCCCCCTCGATGACGAACGGACGGCGGACGTAGCCGTCGGTGGCGCCGACCAGCTTGAGCACCTCCACCTCGATCCGCCGCCGTTGCAGGGCGAGCCGGATGGTCGAGGACACCACGCTCACCACCGCGGCCAGCACGATGATGGCCAGGATCGCCGCGGCGGTGACCCCGCCCGCCAGCAGGGAGCCCAGGCGCTGCCCCCAGGCGCCGTAGGTTTCGACCCGGTCGACCATGGGCAGCGCAGCGAGCTGTCCGGAGACGGTTTCGAGGCGCGCCGCGGCGTCGTCACCCGCGAGATCCACCTCGAGCGAGGCCGGGAAGGCCTCGGCAGGAAGCGTCGCGAGGACCTCGTCGTCCCCGCCGGCCAGCAGCTCGCGGCGGGCGTCGGCGCTGGAGACGAAGCGCACCCCGGTCACCCCGGCGGTGGCCCGGCGCGCGCGCTCCACCGTGCGCACCTGCTCCTCGGTCACCGCGGGGTCGAGGTACACGGAGGCGCGCCCCGAGCTCGCCCAGCGGGCTCTCACCCCCTGGACGTTGAAGACGACGAGCATCGCCGCGGCGAGGCAGACGAAGGCGACGGAGACGGAGAAGATGCTGAGGACGTGGAGCCGCCAGTCGTTGCGGCCCCCGCGCCATGCACGATCGAGGGGGGTCATGCTGGCCTCCTACGCGACGCAGAGGTCGGCGCCGTCGAGCTCCTCGTCGAGCCCGTGCGGCACGTCGGTCGCCTTGCCCTCGTCCAGGACCACGACCCGGCGAGGACGCACGTCGAGCAGCGAGCGATCGTGGGTGGCGAAGAGCACCGTGACGCCCGTCTCGTGGATGTCCTCGAACAGCCCGAGGATGTCCACGGCGAGCTGGGGGGCGAGGTTGCCGGGGGGCTCGTCCGCGAGCACGAGCGCGGGTGCGCCGACGATGGCGCGCGCCACGGCGACACGCTGTTGCTCCCCACCCGAGAGGGCCCCGGCGAGGTCCTTGCCGCGACCGCCGAGCCCGACCCGGTCGAGGGCCTCACCGACGCGGGTACGTATGATCCTCGGCGCGACCCCGAGCACCTCGAGGGGGAGCCCGACGTTCTCGAGAACGCTCCAGTTCGGCACCAGCTTGAAGTCCTGGAACACGATCCCAATGTTCCGGCGAAGATACGGGACGCTGGCCGCGGCCAGGCGTCCGACCTCCCGCCCCAGGAAGAGGATGCGACCGGCGTCGACCTGCTCGGCGGCGTAGAGGAGCCGGAGCAGGGTGCTCTTGCCCGAACCCGAGGGCCCGGTGATGAAGACGAACTCGCCCCGCTGGATCTCGAGGCTGAGGCCCCGGAGCACCGGGGCATCGGCGCGGTAGGCCTTGTGCACCCCCTCGAAGACGAGGATCGGGCGCCGTGCCGCGGTAGCATCGAAGCGGCTACCCGCCCGGAGCGCCTGACGGAAGACACGCTTGCCCGACGGGGTGTCCATGGCACCCGGGGTACCAGGACGCCGCGTGACCACACAACTTTTCTGCGCCTCCTCCGCCCCCCCTCCCCGCCCCATGCGCCTCGCCTACTTCGGCCTCCCGCTGGCCGGCTGCCTGCTCGCCGAGGACGGACACGACATCGCGCTCGCGGTGCTCTCGCCCGTGCCCGCGGTGGGGGCGCGGCGCCTCACCCGGCGACTCGGACCGGACCGGGTGGTGCGGGTCGATCGCGAGGGACGCTACGCCACCGAGGTGGCCACGCGCCTCGCGGCGGCCGCCCCCGCCCTGATCGTATCCTGGTTCTGGACCCGGAAGCTGCCCCTGGACTGGATCGCGAGGGGCCGCCTGGGCGGCGTCGGCGTGCACCCGTCCCTGCTCCCGCGCCACCGCGGCCCCAACCCGTACTTCTGGGCCATCGACGCCGGCGACGCCGTCACGGGAGTGACGGTGCACCGCCTCACGGCAGAGTACGATCGGGGCGAGGTGCTCGCCACCCGCACCCTGGAGGTCGGCGAGCGCGACGCCTGGCAGCTGGCGCGCGCGCTCGACGGTCCGAGCCTCGCCGCGCTGCGCGCGACGGTCCGCCGCCTCGCCGTCGGCGACGTCGTCGGGACCCCCCAGGCCGAGGCCGAGGCGACCTGGGCTCCCGAACCCACCGGGGCCGCGCTCCGCGTGGACTTCCGCTGGCCAACGGAGCGCGTGCTGCGCCGAGTCCGCGCGCTCAGCCCGACCCCCGGGCTGGCCCTCGAGATCCGGGATGTGCGCTGCTTCGTGCTGGCGGCCACGCGGAGCGAGGAGGTGCCGCCCGCGCTCTTGCCGGGTGAGGCCGGCGTCGCGCGCGCGGGGCCGCGGCGGGTGCTCCTGCGGACGGGTGACGGCGCGATCGCGGTGACCGCCGCGGTCATCGTAGAAGACGTGGACGATGAGAAGGTGGTACGGGTCGACGGTGAGGAACTTGCGCGCCGGATCTTCGGGCCGGGGGTGTTAGACTCCGTCCCGGGAGGCTGCTGAATGAGCGACCCCATCACTCTCGCCCGCTCGGCCCGCGAGGCACTCTCTGGCGCGCTCGGCCTGCTCCAGGCGCCGGGGACGCCCGCGGCGCTGATCGCCGTGGCCGAGCCGATCGCCGCCGCGTTGAGGGTGCTTCGCGGCGTCGAGATCGGCGGCGGGACACCGGTCGAGCCTGCGGCTCGCGAGGCGCTGGGCGCGGTGCGACGGGCGCTCGGTCTGCTGCAAGAGCAGCTCGGCGCGCACCCGGCGGTCGACGAAGTGGTCGAGGTCGGCGCCCAGTCGCTATCGCGCGTGCACGACCTGGCGCGAGCCGCGGGCGACCCGCCGCGCGTGGCCGCGGGAACCGCGGCGGCGCCGGAGAGGATCCCCCAGCCAGCGGCGCCGGCGCCGCCGGACGCGGCGGCCGCGGCCGCGCCCGGCGGGAGCCGGCGGACCGCGGCGCCCCCCGTCACGATCCTGGCGGACCTCGGGGTGCACAGCGCCACCAACTTCTACCGCGGGCTGAACGGCAACGACGTGGTCGAGTCCGGGGGCATCTTCGTCGCCACCTACCAGATCCCGGCCGTGGGTCAGCCGGTGCTCCTGCGCATCGCGCTCCCCGGCGGCTATGAGTTCGAGGCGCGCGGCGTCGTGCGATGGACGCGCGACGCGCCCGAGTCGGGCGCGCTGGCTCCTCCGGGCTTCGGCGCCCGGTTCACGGAAATCACCCCCGAAGGGCGGCAGCTCGTCCGCCGCTACGTGCGGAACCGCGAGCCCCTGCTCCACGACGATCCGTGAGCCGCGCTGCGCGCCTCCTGCTCCCGCTGCTGCTCGTCGCCCTCGCGGTCGCGACGGCGGCGCCGCCCGCCCGGGCCGGCGATCCTTACCTCGAGTGGTACACGGTCGAGACGCCGCGCTTCCGCGTCCACTTCCACGGCGGCCTCGAGTGGCACGCGCAGCGGGTCGCGACGCTCGCCGAGGCGGTCACCGACGACCTCGAGCGCGAGGCGGGCTGGCGCCCACGAAACGTCATCCACGTGATAGTGACGGACGACACGGACGACGCGAACGGCTCCGCGTCGCTCCGCCCCCATGCGCTCGTGCGCATGTTCGTGACCGCCCCGGACGACATGGCCGCCCTGGGGGACTACGACGAATGGTTGAGCCTGCTGTTCACCCACGAGCACACGCACATCGTGCACGTGGACAACACCACCGGCCTGCCCGCGCTCGTCAACGCGCTGCTCGGCCGCACCTACACGCCCAACCAGATCCAGCCCAAATGGATCATCGAGGGCTGGGCGGTCTACCTGGAGAGCAAGTATAGCTCCGGTGGTCGCCTGCGATCGTCGCTGTACAACATGTTCCTCCGCGCCGACGTGCTGGAGGGGAACCTGGCGAGCATCGATCAGGTCAGCAATGACCCGCGGCGCTGGCCCGGGGGGACGCTCTGGTACCTGTATGGCGGCAACTTCGTCGAGTGGCTCTCGGAGACGTACGGGGAGGACACGATGTCCGCCATCTCCGGGCACTACGGCCGCCACCTGCTGGCGTGGGGGATCAACCGCTCGGTGCGGCACGTGACGGGCCGAACCTACCCGGAGCTCTGGGCCGGATGGCAGAACCAGCTGGCGCGGGAGACGGCGGCGCCCGTAGCGGCGGTGCGCGCGCGGGGGCTGCGCGAGGGGCCGCGGCTCACCAACCTGGGGCGCACCGTCGCGTACCCCCGTTGGGTGCCGGCCGCCGCCCGCCGCGGCGACGCAGAGGAGGTGCAGCTGTACGTCGACGACGGAGATCGCCCGTCGGGGCTGTACCGGGTGGAGCTCGCGGCCCGCGATCGGATCGGCGCCGCCCCCCGCCTGGTCACGCGGAGCACCGGAGCGGCGTCGGGGTTCGACCCCGACGGCAACCTCTACTACTTCACGCTGGCGCCGTCCGCGCGCCACTACGGCTTCAGCGACCTGATGCGGCTGGGCCGCGACGGGCGCGCCCCGCGGGGCATCGAGGGCGCCGTCGATCGCCTGACCGTGGGGCGGCGGGCGCGGGACCCGGACGTCAGCCCCGACGGACGGCACATCGTGTACACGACCAACCGCGCCGGCACCACGACGCTGCGCATCGCCGAGATCGACGCCACCGGCGCGCTGGTGAACGAGCGGGCGCTGGTGCCGAGCGCGCGCTACGAGCAGGCGTTCACCCCGCGCTTCTCGCCGGATGGGCGCCACGTCGTGTACGGCGCCTGGACCGCCGGCGGCTTCCGCGACATCCGCGTAGTGGAGGTGGAAACCGGGCGGTTCTTCGAGCTGTTCCACGACCGAGCGGTGGAGCAGCAGCCGACCTTCAGCCCCGACGGACGCACGATCTACTTCACCTCCGACCGCACCGGCATCCCCAACGTCTACGCGTTCGACCTCGAGACCCGTCGCCTCGCCCAGGTAACGAATGTCCTCACCGGGGCGTACATGCCCGAGCTCTCGAACGATGGCGCGACCCTGTACTACGTCGGCTACACCTCGCGGGGCTTCGATCTCTACGCGCTTCCCCTCGACCCGGCGCGCTTTCTGCCGGCGCTCCCGTACGTCGATCGTCGCCCGAGCCCGCGCCCGCGCCCGTCGACGGCGCGCTGGCCCGTACGCCGCTACCGCCCGGGCGAAACCCTGCGACCGCGGGCATACACCGTGGACGTCGGCCCCGGCACGTTCGGCAACGCGGTCATCATCACGACCACCGGCAGCGACGCCGCCAACCTCCACGCCACCACGGCGACGCTCGCCATCGACGACGTGGAGGGCCTCTCAGACGCGGCGGTCGACTACGCCTACGCGGGACTGCCGGCGACGCTCCGGGCGCGCCTGTCGCGCCGCGCCGCGCCGCGCCGCGACTACGCCTTCGGCGGCGAACAGCGCCGCTACGTCGAGGTGGCGACCGGGCTGTCGACGGGGATCTCGTACTCGATGCCGCGCGCCTTCGACAGCCAGGAGCGCGCGCTCACCTACAGCGCGCAGATCCTGGACGCCGAGCTCCCGGTGGGTGACGACCTCGATCCCTACGCGCCGGTGGGGCAGGACCCCTACCGGGGGCTGCTGGCGCTCCTGCACGCAGGATACTCGTACAGCAACGTGACCCGCGAAACCTACTCGATCGGATCCGAGCGCGGCTTCGCGGCCTCGCTGGGCGCCGACTTCGCCGGAGACGCGACCGGGAGCGAGAGCTCGCTGACGGTGATGAACGGGCGGCTGCGAGGCTACCTGCCCCTGCCGTGGGGCCGCCACCAGGTGCTCGCGCTCGCCCTCTCGGGCGGCGCCTCCGCCGGCGACTATGCGCGCCGGGGGCTGTTCTACACGGGGGGGTTCGTCGAGGTCCCGTATCTGGACGCCCTGCGCGACGGCGTCTCGGCCGGGGCGTTCGTCCTGCGCGGCTACGCCCGATCGCAGTTCGTCGGCGCTCGCTTCCTGCTGGCCAACGCGGAGTACCGCGCTCCGGTCCTCTACCTCGAGCGGGGCGTCGAGACGCTGCCGGTATTCATCCGCAGCGTCACGGCCGTGGGTTTCGCCGACTACGGGGGGGCCTTCACGGCCCTGAACCCGGATCACCCGCTCGACGACCTCCAGCTCGGACTCGGCGCCGAGCTCTGGGTCGAGCTGACGTTCGGCTACGTGGCGAACGCCAACGTCCGCGTTGGCTACGCTCGCGGCACCGACAGCTCGGCCGTCGACGGCGGCCAGCGGTACCTGGTGATCTCCTCGGCGTTCTGAGGTGGGGGCGGGCGGCGGGGCTCCCCGGCGGTGGGGGGTTTCTTGGCCGAGGCGCGCGCTCTCGGCTAGGGGTGGCTTCGATGACGTCGGCGCGTGGGAGGTGCAGGGGGCGGGCCCCGACGCGGCTCGGCACCTGGCTATTCACGGTCGTGCTCGGGGTCGCCTGCGGGCTGACGGGCTGCTACGCGCCACCCTCGGTCACGCAGCGCGTCAGCGACGCGGCGCGGGACCTCAACCTGGCCGCTCGCTTCGGTGACCTGGAGGGGGCCGCCGCGCTGGCGGCACCGGCGGTCCGCGCCGAGTTTCTGGCGCGCCGCGCCCTGTGGGGCGGCGAGATCCGCATCCTCGACGTCGAGCTCCAGGGCCTGCGCGTGGACGAGGCGGGCGCGCGAGCCTTCGTCGAGGTCAACGTCTCCTGGATGCGCACGAGCGAGAGCGCCCTTCGCGTCACGCGCATCGCGCAGGTGTGGCGCGAACGGGACGGCGACTGGCTCTTGACCCAGGAGACGCGCGTGGCGGGGGACGTCGGCGTCTTCGGCGAGCCCGTCGCTGTGCCGGCCGACGAGCCGCCACAGCGCCAGTTCGAGACGCGCCGCCTCACCCCTGTCATCGAGTAGGTCACGGGCGGACCGCTGACCTCGCGGCGCGTCGCTCGCTCCGCTCCGCGGGCCAGGCCCCCTGCCGCCGCCGCGATCCGGGGCGCGGCGGGCACGGAGGCCCAGGCCCGCCGACGAGCGCTACTTCTGGAGCTCCTGGCCGTTGGCGTCCGGGATCTTGTTCATCGCGATCATGATGAAGTCGATGAGCGTCCAGATCCCCAGCCCGCCGCAGGTCAGCAGCTTGGCCACGCCGAGCCCCGTGTAGCCGAGGTAGAAGCGGTCCACGCCGAAGCCGCCGACGAAGAACGACAACAACAGAGCAGTCATCCAGCTCTTCTTTTCCATCTTCAATCCTCCCATTCGAGCAGAATGGGACGATAGCCAAAGTGGCGAGCGAAGCCTAGTCCCTCGCGGGGAGCGGGGACCGAGAAGCTCCCGTGATTGGGGTACCGCGCCGCCGCGATCGAGGTGTCCGAGCACCGGCAGCGTCGCGCCGGGCCACCGCCCTAGGGGGGCCAGGAGCGCGGAAGGCCAACATCCCCAGCCATGATCACCCCCTCATCGCGCGCCACGACCCGCCCCGCGAAACCGTCGCCGGTGACGGCCACCGCGAGCGTCGGTCGCGGTCGGTCGTTGCCCGGAGCAACGGAAAAGGCCGCCCCGGGCCAAGACGCTCAAGCTCGGTCCACGCTCGGCGCGGGCACGTTGCCGGAGCTGCCCTGGGGGAGGGTCCTATGCCGGCGAGGGGCTCCAGCAAGGCCATTCCGGCGCAGCGATCACCCCTGTTGCCGCGCCTGGTGCTGGCGCCGTCAGCTTCGAGGCTTCTTCTCTGGCTTCTCCGCGCCGTGGCGCTCCGCCTTGACAGCCGCCACCCTTCGCTCCTCGCGCTGCGCGAGGTGTTCCTGGCTCTTCCGGCGCCGCATCTTCATCGAGTTTCGTCGATCGAACCTGCCCATGTCCGGCCTCTCTGAGGGGCCGCTCGGATACAACAGCCCGATGGCCCCGGTCAACCCACCTCCGCCCGGCCGACCGTAGCCTGGCGCGAGCCGTCAGCACCTCCCGCCGCGGCAGGCGTCAGCCGCTCGACGCGTCCTCGAGCGGCTGCTCGCGGTCGCGCACCTCAAGCCGATACCGGCTGTTGACCGTCTCGATGTAGAAGACGTCACGATTGGCGAGCCGCATCACGCGCTTCACCGGGGTGGTGACGTATTCGTGCATCCCGTCGGAGAACTCGATGACGACCACCGAGCCCTTCCGCGGCGCCCGCACGAGCCGCCCGCTGACGGCACGCGAGCCGCGCCCGAGCTTGCGAAGCACCACCTGCACGAGACTAGGGTAGCAATCGAAGCGATGTCGATCCAGTCCCCCACCGCGACGCGGCCAGTCTTCCGGTCCTCGCCGACCGCGCGCAAGGGCCGGCAACCGGGCACGGGACCGACGGCTGGCGCGTGCTAGCGCGACGGGGCCGGGGCGCGAGCGCCGCTTCCTCGTGGCGCCCCACCGACACGGTACGTGTGATCAGGACCGAGGCGCACGGGCGGGGGGGGCGCGGCGCACACCCGCGGGGAGGCGCCGGGGCACCGTTCGGGATCAGAGCGAGCCGCGCAGGGCAAGCTGGAACTGCGGACCGCGGAGGTTCAGCTCCCCGAGTTCCAGCGGGGCGAGGCGGGCCGGAGCGGTCTGCCCGGAGGCAGGGGTCATCGTGAGGTCGACTTGCCCCGTCCAGCCGTAGCCGCCGTCGGCCGTGAGCCAGAGGCGGAAGCTCGGCCGGTCTCCGCTCACCTTTCCGTACAGCGCAGCGGCCACCCCCGCGGTAAGGTCGATGGCCGGTGCCCAGGACTTCTCGACCAGCTCGGCACCCGTCGAGCTCTCGTTGATGCTCGCCTTAACACGGTCGGCGCCGAACGCGGGCCGCACGAGCAGGAACAGTCGCGGCCAAAGGTGGAAGCGGATCTCGGGGGCGAGCGTGAGGCGGTGGCTCGAGAGACTCGTCGCGTCGAGGCGAGCGCTGGCCGATCGCCCTCCGACCTGGTAGTCGAAGGCCGCGGCGAGCGAGAGCTGCCGCCGCGCGAGCAGCGTGCGGCCGAGTGAGACGTCGAAGGTGGTGAGCGCGGCGGTTTCCGCGAAGGGGTCGAACCCGGCGTCCTTGACGAAGGTGGTGCGTGCCCCGGCGCTGATCCAGGTGTGCGGCTGGTAGGAGCCGAGCTGGTCGAGCGGCGGGGGCGACGGCCGGGGCGGCGGCGGCTCGGCCGGCGCGGGCAGCGGGGTGGCCGGGGCGGGAACGACCGCCACCGGCGCCGGGGGAGGTGGCTCGGGCGTTGCCTCGGGCTTGGCCGGGGCTGGGGGCGACAGGGTCACCCCCTCCTCCCCCTTCGGGGCGTCAGCGCTCGGCGCGGGGGCCGGAGCGACCGGCGCGGCCGCGGCGGGGGCAGCCGGCGACGCGCCGGCCGGGGACGGCGCGGGCTGCGCCGCCGCCCCGCCCGGGAGCAGGAGCGCCGCGCTGGCGACGAGCAGCAGGGTTCCTCGCCGGTTCATCGAATGCCTCCCATGAGAATGCCGCCGTAGAAGCGGGTGTCGGCCGTGTCGGGAGCGCGCGCGTCGAGCACCGTCGCGCCGACGGAGTAGTCCTCGCTGTGGAGCACGACCGCCGCGCGGGTCGGCACGCCGTCGTCGTCCCTCACCGGTTGCGCGATGTCGTGGACCGCGGTGACGGGGGCCTCGAGCGTCAGCGTGGTCGGGTGCAGATCCGAGAACCGGACGCTGCCGATGGACCTGCTCGACGGCGCCACCACCCAGGCGCGCTGGCCGTCCGGAGAGGGGGTGATGACGGCGTTCGCGGTGTCGGGCGTGAGCATCGGGGCGCTCTGCCGCTGGTCGAGATCGAGCACGTAGAACTCGTTCGCGCTCGCGCCGCGTAGCAGCTTCAGGTGGCCGTAGGCGTGGTCGGCCGGCGCGCTGGCGTCCCGGGTGATCGGGATGACCTCGCTGACGGTGATCCCGATCGAGTGGGTTTCGAGGCTCCGGTAGGAGCGCGTGCCGGTGGTCCCGAGCTCCCAGAAGGCCACGCTCCGCACGGAGGGGCCCCACAGCAGGGCCACGTCGCTGTTCACCGGCTGGTCGGCGACGTCGTCGGTCACCCGGGTCATCTGCGAGTACGCCGCGCCGAGCGGCACATAGTCGGTGTAGTTCGCTTCCGGGTCGACCAGCGCCACCTCGGAGCGACCGGGCAACAGCGCCGCGAGCCGGAGCGCCGGGGCGGCGTTCACCTCGGTCCAGAAGAAATCGATGTCCGAGGGGACGGAGCCCACCTCGGCGAGGTTGACCGTGACCAGGAAGTCGACCCCCCGCGTCTCGAGGCCGCTCGTCTGGTCGTCCGCGTCCGCGTTCGAGGGCTCGAAGGACAGGAACGGCACCGTCGACTGGTTCGCGAGGCGGATGGCGATGATCGGGTAGCGGGGCCCATCGTCCGCGTCGAGCTCGGGGTGCTGGTTGTCGTGCACCACCACCTCGAGCGGCGTGGACGCCGCCTGGCCTGCCAGGGGCTCGGACAGCCGCACGGTGATCTCCGTGTCGAGATCCTCGGGGTCGATGAGGGCCACCTCCTGCTCGGTCTGCACGACCATGAGGCGCCGCTCGACCCCGTCGGGGAACGGCAGCCGGTCGGTGAAGGTCAGGGCCTGCGGCGCCGAGCCGAAGCTCCGGATGGTCTTGGCCGCGATGGTCGCCGCGCCGTCGCCCTGGGGCAACCTCACGAGCAGGAGCTCGTTCGGGTTCCGCACGACGCCGCCACCCACCGTCACCACCGCGTACTCGCCCTTCGGATCGAGGTAGAGCTTGGGGTTCGGGGGATCGTCGAGGTCATAGCGCGCGAGCACGGAGGGCGCGCGGAAGCCGCCGCCGTCCTCCTCGTCGCGGAAGCCGCCCCCGTCGAGGACGGTGAGGCTCGGCCGCTCGTCGTCCGGGTGGAGCCGCGGCTGCACGCCCGCGCAGAGCACGAAGAGCCGCTCGCGCTGGGTGTCCGTCTGCCAGTGCACGACCCCCTTGCCGATGGGGATGGCCCGCGCCACGAGACGCCGTCCCCCCGGTGAGGTGATCAGGATCAGCCGGTTCAACGCGTCGTCGCGGATCGCGACCGAGCCGGAGAGCCCGAGCGA
Organism: uncultured Polyangiaceae bacterium; assembly: GCA_964454025.1. GTDB lineage: Bacteria > Myxococcota_A > Polyangia > Polyangiales > Polyangiaceae > JAFGBI01. The sequence goes on from CAYVRP010000012.1 coordinate 48,782, forward strand.
TGCCGGCTCGCCAGCGGCCACGGGCAAGTAGCCCTGGTCCCAGGCCTCCGGGCGATCACCGCAGCCGAGCGCGAGCGCCCCCGCGCAGAGGAGAGCCGTCCCATGTCTCATGTTCGCCTCGACACTAGTTACCGGTAGGGTAGGTGACCTTGGCCGCGAGCTCGAACCCGGTCAGCGTGCGCGCCGTCGGGGTCGCGGCCGTCCCGCTCGTGAGGTCGGCGGGGAACTCGATGAAGGTGATGCGCCCCTCGGGGTGCTCCTGCGCGACGTAGCCCTTGCCGAGCTCGGGGATGATGCCCACGGCGAGGGGCGGGCTCGCGAGCGAGAGGAAGTCCTCCTGCAGGCTGGGAAGGCCGACCACGTGCACGCCGTAGACACGCCGCGTGTCGTCGCGGACCGTCACCAGCGCCGCCTCGGTCGGCGCCGGCGCGAGGGCGACCGCCGTCGCGGGAGCGTCGGTCCCCACGATCTTGGGGACGCGCGCGGTCGCGGTCGGGATGACGCTGAAGGCGCCGGCCTTCACGCTGCCGGCGGGCGGATCGAGCAGCGCCACCGCGTGCGCCGCGTCGGGCGCGACGAGGACGCCGCGTACGGGGGCGCGCAGATCCTCGGTCCGCAGGGCGAGGAAGCGGTCGTCGTCGCGCAGGTTCAGGGTGGCGATGGTGGAGCTCGGGGTGGCGTTGGTGTAGAGCACGCCGACCGACCCGTCCGGCGCGAGCGAGACGCTGCCCAGGGTGGCCGGGAGCGTGGCGGTGACGATGGCCGTCGGATCGATGAGCGCCGCCGGAAGCTCCAGCACCGCGACCAGCCCCGCGTCGCGCATCACGGCCACGGCGCGGGTGCCGTCGGCGTCGAGATCGAGGTCGGTGACCGGGCCGGGGAGCTCGACGTCGGTGATGGCGCCGCTCGCGAGATCGACGAAGCCGAGCACCGCCGACGCCTCGCGGCGCACGATGGCGAGGTCGCCGTCGGGCGTGACCACGACATCGCGCGCTGCGGCGTCCGCGAGCCCGCCGGGCGCGACCTCGATCAGGTCGAGCACGCGCGGATCCGACTCGTCGCCGAGATCGATAGCGGTGATGCCGTGCTCGTTCACCACGATCACGCGCGCCTCGTCGGCGTCGAAGGTCACGCTGCTCGGCCGGTAGCCGGTGACGCGCCGCATCGACCTCGGCGCCCCGCTCGTCGGGCGCACCACGATCAGGGTGAGGTCCTGGAAGCTGTCCATCGGGTCGAGCACGGCGGCGCGCCGCCAGTCGCTCCACACTACGGCCCAGCGCCCGCTGGGACTGACGGTGACGGCGTTGGCGTCCGCGTGGGTCGGGAAGCGGACGGGGGCGGCGAGCGCGCCGTCGGCGAGCCGGAGCAGCGTCGCATCCTCGCCGATGACATTGAGCACCAGCGCCTCGACCACGTCCGGGTCCTCGGTGGGCACGGGGGAGAGGTACCGGGGGCCGAAGCCGGACTCGACGGTGGTGACGCGCAGCGTCTCCGCGTCTACCAGCGCCACTCGACCGCTGGTGGGGTTGGCCGACCAGAGGTACTTCCCGGTGACGACCGGCGCCTCGAAGCTCCCTTCGATTTCCTGCTCGGGCGGCAGGGTTCCGGCGCCCCCGGTGCCGGAGCCGCCCGCCGCCGCCGAGGTGCCCCCGTAGCCACCCGCCGTGGGGAAGATGCGCTCGTCGCTGCCCTTGTCGCTGTCGTCGGCGTCAGCGGCGCAGCCGAGCCCCATCACCGCCAGGACGGCGGCGCCGAGCCAGCCGGTGAGCTGCCCTCGCGCGGATCCCATGACCTCAATCCCTCCCCGAGGCGTCGCCCACGACGCGCGCCTCGAGCTCGAACCCGGTGAGGGTGCGGGCCAGCTCGCTCACGCTCCCGGTGCCGTCCAGATCGATGAAGGTGATCCGCCCACCCACGTGCTCCTGGGCGATGAAGGCCCGCCGCGCCACCGGCACCAGGCCGGTGGCCGTCGGCGGGCTCGCCAGATCGAAGCGATCCACCTGCAGCTCCGGCATTCGCACGAGGTACGCGCCGTACACGCCGGTCTGGTCGTCACGCACGGTGACGATGCCGCGCGTGCTCGGGCTCGGGGCGAGGGCGACCGCGACCGGCGGCGCGTCCGTCCCCTGGACGCGGGGCGGGGCCAGCGCGTCGATGGGGACCACCGCGAAGGCGCCCGGCAGCACGCTCTGCCCGGGCACCGGATCGAGCAGGGCGATGGCGTGCAGGGCGTCCGGGGCCGGGTAGACCGAGCGGATCGGGTTGATCAGGGCCACCGCGCGCGACGTGAGGTAGTCGGCCCCGGGACGGGTGTCGAGGATGGTGAGCACGTCGCTCGGCGTCGCGTTGGTGTAGAGCAGGGCCCGCTCGCCCTCGATCGACGCCGAGACGCTCCCCACCACGACATCCTCGATGGCGACCCGATCGAAGCGGGTCGGATCGTCGAAGATCTCCGGGATCGAGAGGATGAAGATCTCGCTCGTGTTCGGCGCGGCCGGCACGTCCGGTCCCGGGCCGGCGCCGGCGCTGCTCGCGCCCGCGGCGGCGGCGGGGACTCCGGCGGCGCCCGCCGCCCCAGACAGGGCGGGCAGCGCGCCCGCCTCGCCGCGGCCGCTCGGCGCGCCCGCCACGGCGTTCGCCGCGCCGGCGACGCCGGCAGCCGCGACGCCAGCACCCGCCGCTCCCGCCTCGGAGATCCCGGTGCCCGCGACGCCGCCAGCGCCCCCGCTCGCCCCGCCCGTGGCCGCGACGCCCCCGCTGCTCGGGGCGCCCGCGCCACCGCCCGTGGCCGCGACGCCCCCGCTGCTCGGTGCCCCTGCACCGCCGCCCGTGGCCGGGGCGCCCGCGCTGCCACCTGAGCCCCCGGTCACTTCCCCCCCCTCGCGGACGACGGACCGCACCACGGCGATGGCCCGCGAACCGTCGGCGACCAAATCGAGGTCCGTTACCGGCCCCGAGAGCTCGACGTCCCGCCGCTCCCCGGTCGATAGCTCCCAGATCTCCACCGATCGGGAGCCGTCACGCCGCACCAGCGCGAAGCGGCCATTCGGGGTGATCGCCACGTCCCGCGCCCCCGCGCTGGTGGAGCTGGCCGTCGTGGCGTCGGGCTCCAGCCCGAGGTCCTGGACCACGGTAGGTACCGCCGAGTCGAGGGCGATCTCGGTGATCCCGGCGTCCGAGACGCCGTACAGCCGCGCCTCGTCCTCGGTGAGGAAGAGACGCGTGGGGCGGTAGCCGACGCTCAAGCGGAAGGCCCGCGGCGCGTCGGGGTCGTCTCCTTGCGCGGGCGGATCGGGGACGGCGATCACGGTGATGTCCTGGAAGCCCTCCGTCGGGTCGACGCCCCCTTCGACCTCCTCCGCGTTGGTCCAGGCCACGACCCAGCGGCCTGAGGCGCTGACCGCCCACGAGTTGACGCGGGGCTGGAGGGGGACGCGCTGCTCGTAGACCACCCCGCCGAGGGCGGTGAGCAGCGAGGCGTCATCGCCGGCGACGTTGACCACGATGGCGCGGTTGGCGTCGTCGCTCCCCGGACTCGGGATGGCGGCGATGTAGGTCGGCAGCCGGCCCACCTCGACGGCGGTGACGGTCAGGTCCACCGCGTCGACGAGGGCGACCCGGTCGCTCGCCGGGTTGGCGGCCCACACGAGCCGCCCGGTGGCGACGGGAGCCTTGAAGGTCGGCTCCACCTCCTGCTCGGGCGGGAGCGAGGGGATATCGACGTTCGGGTCCCCCTCGTCGATGGCCATGGCTCCCCCGGTGCCGGTGTAGCTCGGGCCGCCGTAGCCCGAGTCCCCTTCGTCTCGCATGCTCATCGCCGGGGCGGCCGCGTCCTTCGAAGCGCATTGCCAGAGCCCCGCAGCGCAGAGCGCCACCAGGATCGAGGTCGCGGGTGCCCGTCTCACGTCGCCTCTCCTTCTCCGCCGTGGTCCCCGGAGGTCGAGCGGAACACGAACGCGGCAGCAGGTGCAAGCTCCGGGCCACCGCGTCGCGCGCCGCGTGTGCGCGCAAGGCCGTCGTCACCGGGCGCGGCGACCGCGACAACCTTGTCACGCCTGCGCCAGGGGGGCCAGGATCGGGTCGATAGCTGGAGCGGTTCGGGTACGCTCGCCCCGTGCACGGCGAGGACCCCGGGCGGACGCGGTCGCGAGCGGTGGGCGCCCACCGCGGACGGCACGCGACGCGGCGGCGGGGAGCCGCCGGGTTCGCCGTCGCCGTCGCGCTCGCGCTGCCGGCCCCCCGCGCCGCCGCCGAGCCCTGGTCCGACGAGGACGGCGTACCGCTCCGCGAGCGGACGCCGCTCGGGCCGCTCGGCGTGGAGCTCGGGGCGGAGCTCCGCGCCGGCGTGACCCACGTGGACGAGCTCGACCTCTCGGGCACCGCCCTGACCGCGTTCGAGCAGCGGCTCCGCGCCGACGCAGCGCTCGACGACGGGGATCGGCTGCGCCTGGTGGTGAGCGTGGACGCCTTCGACGGCGTCCCCGGGGCCGCCGCGGCGGCGGAGCCGGGGCCCCGCCTCGGCGCGCCCCGGACTGGTATTGGGGTTTTGGACGTGGACTACCGGGGCCCGGACGCGGCGGACGATCCACGGTCCTGGGGGCTCGCCCTCCGCCCGGGCCCCGCGGCGACCTTCCGGTCCGCCTACGGGGAGGCGTGGCTGCCGGTCGGGCGCCTCCGCTTCGGGCGGCAGCCCGCGGGCGCGGGCACGACGCTCCTCGCCGCCGACGGCGACGGCCGCCGGAACCGCTTCGGCGTCGACCACGGCGGTGATCGCGTCGATCGCGTCGAGCTCCTGGTCCGACCCCTGGTCCCCCTGGGGGCGCCGCCCGACGAGGAGGAGCGCGGGCTCGGCGTCACGGCGGCGTACGATCGCCTGGAGGCGTCCGCAGGCGGCGCTGGCGTGCGCCAGCGCGCCGGGGCGACGGTGCGGCTGCTGGCCGTACTGCCGACGTTCGAGCAAGTCTTCGATCTCCGGGCCACGGCGCGCGCGATCTGGGGCGGGGAGGGCGAAGACCCCGGCAGCGAGCTCGAGGGGCTGGTGATGGTGCGGGTGGCGGAGCTCGCGCTCGGTTTCGACGGCGTGCTCGCGCAGGGGGGCTCCGCGCGCGAGGCGCGGAGCCTCGCCCCCCTGCGGGGCGCGCCCGCCGCGACGGCGCGGGTGCGGCGCTGGGGCTCACGGAGCGTGCTGCGCTGGGACTCGCCGCGGCTGACCGCCTACCTCGAGCTCGACACGGCCTCCGGGGACGCGAACCCGGACCCGCGCTCGGACCTGACGCGGTTCGTCTTCCCCCGGGACGCGAACGTCGGGCTCCTGTTGTTCGAGCAGGTCCTGGGGTACGCGACCGCGCGCGCCGCCGCGGCGGGCGTGGCCCGCCTCGCCGCCGACGGGCTCCCCACCGCCGCGGCCGACGCGCTCGCGCCCCACGGCGCGTTCACCAGCGCCGTCGCGCTGTTCCCCCAGGTCGATGTCCGCCCCCACCGCGCGCTGCTCCTGCGCGGTGGCGTGCTCTTCGCGTGGGCGCCCGAGCCGCTGCTCGACCCCGTCCGCTCCACGACCGCCGCGCCGGGGGCAGCGGTCAACCTGCGCGGCGGCGCGCCCGGCGACTACTACGGCACCGAGCTCGACCTGCGTGCCCGCCTGACCGTCCGCCAGCGGTGCCTCCTCGAGCGCGAAGGGGCGCTGCGCGATCCGGGCGACGCGCTCGCCGACGCGGCGGGACGAACGGCGACGGCCGCACTCGTCACGGCGCGAGGGACGGTCGCATTCTGACGCCGCCGCGACGGGGCGGCGCCGCGACGGCGCGCGGGGTACCCAACCCCGCGCGGGCGGTGTAAGAGTCGCGGCGTGCCTACCTGTTACCTGCTCGCGATCGCCCTGGGGTCGTCGCTCGACCAGCAGTCGAACAACATCACTCTGTTCAACCTCGTCGAGCAGGTCAACGTGCCCCCGGGAGTGAGCCGTGGCCCCCGCAACCTCATCCCGCTCGAGATCCACGCCTACTTCCGCCTGACCGGGGACGAGATCCGGCAGCCGTTCGAGGTGCGCTACGTGCTCGTCGCGCGAACCGGCCTCGAGACGTACTCGGACGTGACCGTGCTGACGTCGATGTCGCCCCGCTTCCGCACGCGCACCTTCGGCGTGCCCTTCCCCCCCGTACCGGACCAGTACGACCTGCGCCTCGACTGGCGCCGCTCGGGCCGGGATCCCTGGCGACGCGACCCGGCGAGCTGGCCGCTCACGATTACCGAACAGGTGCCCGCTCCGACGGTGACCCATTGACCGCGGACGTCGGACCGCCGCGGGCGAGCGCCGGTCGGGACGCGATCCTGATCGAGGGTCTGGAGCTCGACTGCATCGTCGGGCTCCGGCCGCACGAGCGGGTGCGCGCGCAGCCGGTGGTCCTCGACCTCGAACTCGGGCTGTCGCTCGCCTCGGCGGGGCGCTCGGGCCGCATCGGTCACACCTGCGACTACGATCTGGTCGCGGAGTCGGTGCGAGCCCTGCTCGCGTTCCGGGAGTACCACCTGGTCGAGGCCGCGACCGAGGAGCTCGCAGCGATGCTCCTCGGCCTGCATCCCGCGCTCGAACGGGTGCGGATCCGGATCGCCAAGCCGGCCGCGCTGCTCGGCCGCGCGCGGAGCGCGGCAGTCCAGATCGAGCGCACCAGCGCGGACTTCCCGCGGCGGCGGCTCGCGCACGGACAGGAGACGCTGGAGGTGCTGCTCGAGACGCGCGAGGCCGGGCTGTACGCGGTGGTCGTCGCCCCGGGCGCGCCCGTCGACCGGGAGCTCTGCGCCGCCACCCGGCGCGAGGGGCGGCGCGCCACGGCCTGGGTGGTCCGGGGAATGGTGACCACGGCCGCGGGAAACCGCGGTCCCGGCGCGGCCGTCGAGCTCGAGGACGCCGCGGGCGTCACCAGCGAGCGAGAGAGCCCAGCGTTGCTCTTCCTCTGCACCACGCCGCCGCTCTAGCTCTCCGCTCTGGCGACGGACGCCGCGGCGTCGTGGTGCGCCGCCGGAAGGCGCGCAGTCCAGGGCCGGCTGGCGCGGTCAGGCTCGACCGTCGGGCGCAGACTCCGGCGTGTGGCGCCGTCCATCTTGGGGCTCGCCCTGGTGAAGGTGATGCAGGTCAACCTCGTCCAGCGCGACCGAGGTGCGGTGTGACGGAGCCCGTCGTCGACTGGCGAGTGACCCGGCTCGGGGAAGTTCCGTCACGGCCCACGCCCGCAGCTGCCGGCCCAGGATGATCGGGCCGCCCCGGTCTGCCCGGCTCGGGATGAATCTCGAGAGCTGGGCCGTGCAAGCACGGACGCGCTGACCCTTCGGGTCTGTTCCTCGTCTGCAGGGGAAGGAGCGGGGTGGCGCGGCCATCCGCGAGGGGAATCGACACCAGCCAGTGATGTCCGAGCCATGCCGGGCTGGTCTGGTCCACGCGCTCGTCGGACGTCCCACGTCCAGGAGCCGGTGAGTCTGGTCGGCCGGCTTTCCCGCGCTGGGGACCGGCCGCAACGACTGGTCGAGCTGCACCTGCTTTCGCCGGCCAGGGCGTGGAGCTGAGCGGGGTACGGGGGCCGATCCGGCTACTCGAGAAATTTCGCCGACTCCACAATCGATGCCCGGCACCCCGTGGTGGGCTCGGCGCGGGGAATGCTCGGCGGACCGCGTCGCCTCCCCGAACACCGCGGCGACACCGCTCGCGATCTGCGAGCAAGCAGGCAGAGGGTTCCCAGCGCCAGGTTTCGCCGTAGACTGCGCGCCTCTCCCCACCGCGAGGAGCCGCCTCGGAGGTCCCCATGGTCCAGCATCGGCAGAGCGCGTGGCCGCACGCGCTCGCGGCGAGCGCAAGCGAGGCGGGCGAGCTCCCCGTGAGCTCGGCTCGCCATGACCCGACGACGACAGACTCGGCGACGCGCTGGTGCGCCGTACCGGTTTCGTCGGACGATGCGGGCTCCTCCTCGCCCGACGCCGATTGGATCGTCCCGCCCGGGCTCCCGATCGACGACCTCGACGACGAGTCGGCGCCGGACACGATCCCCACGCCGCCGCCGGAACTGGAGTGAGTGCCGTCCCCGCCGGTGAGGTCCCAGTCGGGGCGCGCGCACCGGGCCTCGACGTCTTCCGCGGCGTCGCCGTCCTGATGATGTTCGTGGTGCACGCGCGGCGCCTGCAGCCGCCGCGCGCCGCCACCGGCATCGACGCGGTGGCGACCCTCGCGCTCGACGGGTTCGGCTGGGGGGAGCCGTTCATCGCGGCGAGCTTCCTCGCCATCGCGGGCACGAGCCTCGTCTTCGCCCGCCGCCGAACGCCGGAATTGCCGCGCTGGTGGCGACGACTCGGGGCGCGCGCCGTCTCCCTCTACCTGCTCGCGGTGGCGCTGTTCATACCCCAGTTCGGCGTCGCGTTGCCGGATCTCCTGCTGTCGCCGGGGATCCTCTCCGTGATCGCGCTGGCCACGGCGGTGGTCGGAGGGGCGCTGGCGCTGGCGCGCCCGGTTGCCGCGCTCCTGGGCGTTCTCGGTGGCGCGCTCCTCATGACCGCGCTGCTGGAGCGCACCGGCGCCTGCCTGTCCGGGCTCAACGCGGGCCCGGGCGGCGCGGTGCCACTCCTGGGCTTCACCGCCGCTGGCGCGCTGCTCGGGCTCGGCTACCTCCAGCGCGGCGCCCGCGCGGTCGGCGCCGCCGCGGCGGTCAGCGCCGTAGGCACGCTGGCCGTCCTCGCGCTCGGCGTGCCCTGGACGACGCGCTGCGATTCGCTCTATCCCGCGCACGATGGGCTGGTGGCCGTGCTCGACCTGCTCCACCCGGCGCCGGAACGTGAGGCGGTCGCCTTCTGGAACCACTCGACGGCGGGCTTCGTGGGGCTCGTCCCGGCCGTCGCGGGCGCGCTGTGGATCGCCGTCGCGCTGCCCTGGCCGAGCCGCGGCCTGCTCGCTGGCGGCGGTCTGGTCGGTCTTCTCGGCCGACATGCCCTCGCCGCCTACGTCGGACACCTGCTGTTGCTCGGTGTGCTGGAATTGTCCGGTCTGACGCCAAGGACGGCGACTGCAACTTGGGCGCTCGTCGGAGCCCTGGCCGTGACCGCGACGCTCGCCAGCGCGGCACTGCAAGCGCGGCGGCGGGGGCGTCTTCGCGAGAGCGACGCCACGCACGGCGCGGACGGGGGCCGATCCCGGCTGTCCGGCGGGTCGTGGGGCGTGGTAGCGTCCGGCCCCGCAGACTCCTCGGAGGAAAGCCCATGAGAATCCCCGCTCGAAAGCCCCTCGGGACCCGACTGCTCGCGCTGGTCGCGGTCCTCTTCGCCACGCTCCTCGCCTCCACCGCCCTCGCCTACGGCACGGTCAAGTGGAAGAAGCTTCAGGTCAAGGAGGACGTCGCCGGGACCCAGAGCTCCTGGAAGCTCGAGCTCGAGTTCTACCTCCCCAAGGCGCCGGACATGGCGACCCTGCCGGTGAAGTTCGAGTTCATGCCGACGGTGTACTACGAGCGCTATCTGGACGACAGCTCGTCCGGCGTGCAGACGCGGAGCGTACCGCTCGTCGGGCAGCAGGCGATCATCGAGAGCGTGGATCTCGGCTTCATGGATCCGGGGACAGGCAAGATCGAGAACCGCACGCGCTTCGCCTTCCGCATCACGCGCGCCCACGGGTTCCAGGGCGGAGAGTACCGGGTGACCATCCGCGACGGCCGCAACGGGCAGGTCATCGGCACCCCGGTAACGCTGAAGCTCGAGGGCGAGAACGAGGTCATCGACCGCCGCGCGATGGTCTTCGCCGGCAACGACAAGAAGGAGGAGGGGGACAAGAAGGGGGCCGACAAGGAGGGCGAAGACGCGGCGGCCTCCGACACGCCGGCGGACCAGGGCGCGGAGGACGACACGGACTGGCAGGAGGTCGAGCACCGCGAGGAGGCGCTCCCGCCGCCGGAGAGCATGCGCAAGGGCCATGGGTGCGGCTGCCGCGTAGCGGGCCCCGATCACCCCGCCGGGCTGGCGGCGCCCTGGCTGCTCGGCGTCGCGCTCGGCGCGCGCCGCTGGCGCCGCCGCCGCGCGGCCTGAGCCGGGCCAATCAGGGCGCCCGCCGGCGGCGGCCGCCGCGCCGGGCGGCAACGGGAACGCGCCCGCGACCGCTCGGGGGTAGCGCGCCGGGGTCAGCCGCGAGAGCGACGATCCGCTCCACCCCGTGCGCGAGGGTCGCCTCCGGGGTAAGGAGGCTGACGATCAGGCAGGGCCCGAAGTCGAAGTCGTAGAACCACCCCGGCTGGCATACGACGTCGTCTCGCTCGAGCAAGGTGAGCACCCAGTCGTCCTCGGTGGCGACGGCGGGCAGCCGGAGGATCGCCGACCAGCCCGCCTCGAGGTCGAGGAGCGTCACCGGTGTCCCGGCGCAGGCAGCGCGGACCTGGGCGAGGTTCCGGGCGAGGCGAGCGCGGAGCGCGGTCACCGTGGGCGCGCTCGAGCGCAGGAGCGCAGGGAGCGCGAGTTGCACGGGCGTGCCCACCGAGAGGTACGCGTCGGCGGCGATCTCGAGCCGCGTCTGGGCCTCCGACACCTGATCGAGCGGCCCCCCGATCCCGATCCAGCCGAGCTTGAGCTGCGGCAGCGCGCAGCGCTTGGAGAGGCCATCGAGCGCGAAGACGAGCACGCCATCCTCGACCAGCGCGCTCGGCGCCCGACCGGCGCGTTCCTCGTGCACGTAGCTGCCGAAGACCTCGTCCGAGATCACCGGCAGGCCCAGGCGTGCGAGCGCGGAGAGCTCGTCGCGCCCGAGGCGCGAGCCCGTGGGGTTGTTGGGGCTGACCACCACCACCCCCCGGGTACGTGGCGTGCGGCGCCGGGCGATCCGTTCGACGTCGAGGTGCCAGGCGCCGTCGTACGAGAGCGGGTAGTCCACCAGGCCAACGTCCGCGAGCCGCGCGAGGTGGTCGAGCAAGGGGTAGCTCGGCCGCGGCACCAGGAGCTGGTCGCCGGGGTCGCACAGGAGCTGGAAGAGCAGCCCATAGGCCTCGCTGGTGCTGGCGGTGAGCAGCAAGCGCTCGGGCGAGATCGTGACGCCCTCGGCCCGCCACACCGCCGCTACCGCCGCGCGCGCCTCGGCGGCACCGAGCGGGTGGGGGTCGTAGCGAGCTCCGCGAGCGTCCGCGAGCGCGGCGGTCACCGCCGCCCAGTCGCGCGGCAGCCCCACGACCGTGGGGTTCGAGACGGTCAGATCGATCCTCCCGCGCCCCGCCGCGCGCGCGGCCGCGAGCCGCTCGGCGAGCGGGTTGGGGGCGGGGTCGATGGAGCTCCGGACGGAGAACAACTGCCCCGAGGATCAGGCAGGAGGCGGCGTCGCACAAGGGTCGGCACGTCGTGCTAGGGTGCGGCCCGTCGATGCCGAGCCCGAGCAACGTCACCCGCCTCGATCTCCCCGACAAGGAGATCCACTTGGTGGGCACGGCGCACGTGTCCCGCGCCAGCGGGGCCGAGGTGGAGGGGGTCATCGACGCAATCCACCCGGACACGGTCTGCGTGGAGCTCGACGAGCTCCGGTACCGGTCGCTGGTCGATCCCGAATACTGGCGGACGCTCGACGTCGCGAGCGTGATCCGGGACGGGCGCGTCGGGGTCGTACTGGCCAGCGTCGCGCTGGCGTCGATCCAGAAGCGCGTCGGCGACAAGCTCGGGATCCGCCCGGGCGCGGAGATGCTCGCCGCGGCGCGGCGCGCGGAGGCGATTGGGGCGAGGCTGGTCCTCGCGGATCGCAGCATCCAGGTCACCTTCCAGCGCACCTGGCACAACCTCGGCGTGAAGAATCGGCTCAAGCTCCTGGCCTTCCTGGTGATGGCCCCGCTGTCCTCGATCGAGGAGGACATCGACGCCGACGCCGTCGAGCGCCTCAAGGAGGAGGGCTCGATGCACGACATGATGGCGGAGTTCGCCCGAGCCATGCCCCAGGTGAAGGAGCCGCTGATCGACGAGCGGAATCAGTATCTGATGTCGATGGTGCGCGAGGCGCCGGGGCGGCGGGTGGTGGCGGTGGTGGGCGCGGCACACGTCAGCGGCATGGTCGCCGACTTCGACCGCCCGATCGATCGCCAGGCCCTGCTCGAGGTCCCTCGGCCCCCCGCCCTCCAGCGTGCCTTGCGCTGGGCACTGCCGGCGCTGGGGCTGTGCCTCACCGCCGCCGCGCTGCTTCGGCAGGATCCGCCGAGCGTCGCCTCCCTGGCGCTCGCGTGGTGCGCTCCGACGGCGCTGCTCGGCCTCATCGCCACCGCCGGCGGCGGCGGCAAGCCGCTCACGGTCCTCCTGGCGACGCTGGCGTCTCCGCTCGCCTGCCTGCTGCCCGCGCTCCCCCTCGAGAAGCTGACCGGCCGCGTCGAGGCGCGCCTGCGCCGACCGCTCCCGGAGGACGGGCAGCGCCTGCTCGACGACTTCGCGTCCCTCCGTGGCCTCTACCGCAACCGGGCGGCGCGTGTGCTGCTCGTCGCGCTGCTGTCGCGCGTGGGCACGGTGGTCGGCGCGGCGGTCGGCGCGGTGTGCCTGCTCTGGGCCTTGCTCTGACCCGCCGCCGACGCGCCGCGGCGCCCCGACGTCGGCGGCACCGCCCGCGGCGCGCGCCGAGCGACTCCCGGCGCCGCGCTGGTCGCGGTAGGCTCCGCCGCGGAGGATCGATGGCGACACCTCAGTCGGAATGGCCGGGCTTTGGCGACGTGCCAGAAGACGCCGATCTGACGCTCACACGCCCCGAGAGTCAGGAGCTCGCGCGGTGGGTCTGGCAGGACGGCGAGATCCGTGACGGGGACCGCCTCGGCGTGCACTACTACGCCAACTCGCTCCACTACGGGACCGCGGTCTTCGAGGGGATCCGGTGCTACCCGACGGAGCGTGGCCCGGCGCTGGTGCGCCCGCGCGACCACGTGGAACGCATGCTGAGCGCGGCGCAGATCTACGGGATGCGGGTGCCCTATGCCGCGGACGATCTGGTCCGCGCCGCCATCGAGATCACGCGGCGGAACGGCGTCGATCACGCCTACCTCCGGCCCATCGCCTGGTTTGGCTACGGTCCGATCGATCTGAAGCCGCGGCAGGTGTGTCCGGTGCAGGTCCTGATCGCGGTGCGGCGCCTCGGGACCTTCCTCGGCGAGGGAGCGCTCCGGAACGGCGTCACGCTCGTCACCTCGAGCTGGCGGCGCCTGCACCACACCATGTTGCCGGTGATGGCCAAGGCGAGCGGTCACTACGCGAACAGTGTGCTGGCGGCGCACGAGGCGCTCGATCGTGGTGCCGACGACGCCCTGCTGCTCAACGCGGAGGGCACGGTGTCCGGGGTCACGGGGGGCAACGTCTTCTTCCTGCGGGGCGGGCGGCTCTTCACCAACGACGAGAGCTCGTCGATCGTCCCCGGCATCACCCGGGACTGCATCCTGACGCTGGCGCGCGCGCACGACCTTCCCGTCGTCGTCCGCTCCTTCACGCGGGAGGAGCTGCTCCGCGCCGACGAGGTCTTCCTCACCGGCACGGCGGCGGAGGTGACGCCGGTCCGCGCGCTCGACGGCGTGGAGTTCCCGACCGGCAAGCGCACCTTCGGCGCCCTGTTCCAGCGCGCCTACCTGCGCGCCGTCACCGGCAAGACGCCCGAGCATGCCGACTGGCTGACGCCCGTGACCTGAACGGGGCCACGAAAAGACCGCTGCCCGGGACGCGCCCGGGCAGCGCAAGAGGTCAAGCCACCGGGGGTACGGGGGGCTCGACCGCGACGCCGCAGCCGTCGGGATGGGATGGGGAGGGTACGGCTCCAGCGCCCGCGGTGATTGAAGCGGCACCAGCCTGCGCGCGTCAAGCCAGAACGCGGCTCCGTGAGCCCTGGGTCGCGCCGTGATTGAGCCGGCGGCGTATCTTTCCGTCGCGCCGCCACCCGAATTGCATTTCCGTGTCCGACAGAGCAATCCCGGCCAAACGGGGACCGGCGTCAGCGCTGGGCACGAGCCGCGACGGTGGAGCTCCCGCGCTGCAGCTCGACGAGCTCCGCGCGATAGATGATCCCGCCGTCGCTGGCCTCGATCACGCCCCCGACGTCCCGACCGGGCAGGTCGGCGCTGGTCGCGACCGTGAGGATCGCCGGCTCGTCCCCCACCATCACGCGGTAGCGCGCGACCGTGCAGTCGTGCGCCACCTCACCGACGAGGCAGGTTTCTTCCTTGCGCGACAGGCGGCCGACGTTGGCGTCCGCCGAGAACGCGGTCTGTTCGATCCAGGCCTCGAACTCGGCGCGATCAGCGGGCATCTCGGTGTTGCCCTCGAGGCGCGCCACCGACGTGATCTCGAAGCCGGCGACGGCCCGGTGCACGCGGAAGCGCGCGGTTTCGTCGCCGCTGGCGAGGGCGTAGTCGACGACCAGCTCGTTGCCTTCCCGCGCCCGGATCTCCTCGGTGACGGTGATCGGATCGCTGCGGTAGGTCCCGCTGAAGCGATAGACGGCGACGTCGCCGACACGCCGGTCGAGCAGGTCACGGCCGGCGACCTGCGCATCCGCCGCGATCTCGATCGCCGAGGACGCGGCCCGATCGGGGCTCACGGGTGTGGAGTTCCTGGCAGCGCCCCCGCAGGCCACGACGAGCCCGGCGAGCGCGAACGAGACAGTCAGCTTTCGCGCCATGCCCCGTCGAATGTCACCGCGGAGCAACGCGGGCCAAATTTGCGGAGCTCGACCCGCGCGGCCGCGCCCCCGCTCGGCGAGGATCCGCTTCACGGCGGGCGCCCGGGCGGCTGCGGCACCGCGACGTCTCGCTCGCCCAGCCCCAGGGCCGCGGGCAGCGCCGAGGGCGGCGCGGTGAGGGTGGGGCCATCGCCGCCGGTCGAAGCCCCGATCCTGGGGCCCACGCCCAGGCGCTCGCCGAGCGCCTCCGCCACCCTCGGCAGGATGACCGACACCCCGGTCGCCGCGCCCGAGGCCAGGGCCGCCGTGGCCCACGCGAGGGGACCGAGCGGACGGCAGCCGAAGATCTGGCTGATGCCCGGGGTCTGCACCACGGCGCCGAGGAGGGCGGCCGACGCGAGGCTGGTGGTCAGGACTGGAGCGCTGGCGCCCCCCGAAGCGAGCGTCTGCCCGAGCTGGGTCCCGACCAGCGCGACGAGCCCCACCGTGCGGGCTCGCTCCTCGTCCCCGGAGAGCCGCGCGAAGAGCCAGGCCGCGCCGGCGCCGGCCGCGGTCACCACGGCGCGCGACGCGATGTCGCGATCGAGCAGGCGCCCGAGCGAAGCGTCGGGCCCCTCGCGCGCGAGCGCCACGAGCGAGGACTCGCCGGAGGAGCGAAGCGCGACGGCCATCGCGGGCGCGACGTCGGTGAGCACGTTCACCAGGAGTAGCTGGCGCGGGTTGAGCGGCGGCTTGCCGTCAAGAAGCCCCCCGGCGAGCGCGAAGCCAACCTCGCCGAGGTTGCCGCCCACGAGGATCGAGACGGCGTCCCGCACCGACGCCCAGAGCGCACGCCCCTCGACGATCGCGTCGGCGATGGTTTCGATCCGCTCGTCGGTCACCACCACGTCAGCAGCGACGCGCGCGGCCGACGTGCTGCGCTCACCGAGAGCGATGCCGACGTCGGCGAGCCGGATCGCCGGCGCGTCGTTGGCGCCGTCGCCCACCATCGCGACCACCCGACCGCGGCGCTGGAACGCGCGGACCACGCGGACCTTCTGCGCCGGCGCGACCCGCGCGAACACCCGGACCTGTTCGACCCGCGCGTCGAGCTCGTCGTCGGTCATCCGCCCGAGCTCCGGCCCGGTGAGGAGCTCGCCCGGGAGCAGGCCGAGGGCGGCGGCGATGGCCCGCGCCGTACCGGGGTGGTCGCCGGTCGCCATCACCGTCCGCACCCCGGCCCGATCGAGACGCTCGAGCGCCGCTGCCGCGGTGGGCCGGACGGGATCGCTGAAGGTGAGGAAGCCCCGGAATTCGAGCCCCGCGAGCCGATCGAGGGAAACCGCGTCCGCCTTCGCATCGCCGACGCGCTCCGCGACCGCCAGGACGCGCAGCCCCCGTCGGGCCAGCAACCCGGCCAGCACGTGGAGCTGACCGTTGGCCACGGCGTCGAGGGGGACCGTGGCGCCGGCGCGTCGCCACGAGACGCAGTGCCTGAGCACCGTCTCGGGCGCCCCCTTCACGGACAAGACGCGGCCGGCGTCGGCGCCCGCGAGGCTCGCGTGGTAGCCGCGGCCAGCCTCGAACGCGAGCTCCTCGGACCGGCGCCACCCCGGGCACCCCGCCTGGGGGACGAGGCCGACGCGGGCGGCGGCGCGCACCAGCGCGGCGTCCGTGGGGTCCGCCGGGCCCGCGCTCGCGCGCCGCACCGCCGTGGCGCGCAGTCCGATGGCCAGCGCGTCGAGCCGAGCCTCGGAGAGGGCTCCCACCTCCTCTTCGACGACGCCGTCGGAGACGGAGGCGAGCTCGATCCGTCCCTCGGTGAGGGTCCCGGTCTTGTCCACGCAGAGGATCTCGACCCGGCCGAGCGCCTCGATGGCGCTCGGGTTTCGCACCAGCGCACCCCGGCGAGCCAGGCGCTTGGCGCTGGCGAGCTCGGCCGCGGTCGCGAGCAGGGGCAGCCCCTCGGGCACCGACGCCACGGCCAAGCTCACGCCGGAGCCGACCAGCTCGCGGAGCTTCCTGCCGCGCAGCAGCCCGAGGCCGACGAGGCTCGCGCCCGAAGCGAGCGCGACCGGTCCCGTCAGGTTGATCAGCGAACGCAGCCGCCGATCGACCCCGCTCTGTTCCGTGACGCGGGGAGAACCGTGCGCCGCGCGCCGGGCCTCCGTATCTTCGCCGGCGGCGACCACCACCGCGGTGGCGCGGCCGGCGACGATCGCGGTGCCTTCGAAGAGCATCGAGCTCCGGTCCGCGAGCGCAGCCTGGAAGCTCGGAGCCGCGGCCTTGGTGACAGGGAGGGACTCGCCGGTGAGGCTGGACGCGTCCACCTCGAGCGAGGTGGCGTCGATGATCCGGCAGTCGGCGGGGACCACGTCGCCGGCGTACAGCTCGATCACGTCCCCCTGCACGAGCTCGTCGGCGTCCACCTCCTGGCGGTGCCCGGCGCGCCGCGCGACGGCCCGCCGCCGGGTGGTGCGGGAGAGGTCACGGATGGCGCGCTCGGTGAAGAAGCGTTGCAGGCCCCCCACGACCGCGTTGAGCGCGCCGACCCCGCCGCCCATCCCCGCGTCCGTCATGGATCCGACCACGGCAGAGAGCCCGGCGCCCGCTGCGAGGAGCGGCGCCAGGGGGTTGAAGAGCTCGTTGGTGATCGCCTCGGTGAGCTCGACGAGCCCGGGACGCTCGCGGCGGCGAGCAGGGAGGCGGCGCTGGATCTCGTGCTTGAGCAGCCCCTTCTCGGAGCTCCCCAGCCGCCGTAGGACTCCCTCGGCGTCCAGCGCGTGCCAGGGGGTGCAGTCGCGCACCCGCGGTGGCGTCCGGCGATCGAGCTCGAGGGAGGCCCGCAGAGCGTTGGCCATCGCGACCAGGCTCGCGGTGTTGACCACTGCCAGCACGCGCCCGGTGGTCACCGGCGCGGCGCCCCCCGCAGCGACGAGCGCCCCGAGGGTGGCGGACCCGAGCGCGATGTTGACGCTCTGCCGAGCGACGGCGCGCGCGACCACGCAGGCCTCGAGGAAGAAGCGTACGTCCGAGAGGTCGGCGCGGCAGATGACGTGAGCGCTCCAGGGGGCGGGATCGCGCGCTCGCATCAGACCGATGCCGCAGTCGGCGCGCGCGAGCGCCGCGGCCTGCGCCGCCGTCCCCACGAAGGCCACCGCGCGCCCGTCGCGCTGGAGCCGCTGTATCGCGGCCTCGAGCGGCGTGTCGAGGGGGATCACGTCGTCGGCGTCGACCCCTTGGAGGCAGGTTTCGTCGACGCCCCCGAGCACGACCCGCATGCCGGCGGCGTGGGCGGCGGCGACGAGCTCCTCGGCCCCGGTCTGGGGGATGACCCGCATCTCGACGACGGCGACGAGGTTGGCGTCGTGGACGAGCGCCAGCGTCAGGGCACCCGATCGGGCAAGGGCGGCGCTCCGCAGGGCGAGCGCCGGCGGGGGCACCGGGCGCAGCAGCGCCGGCGGCCCCAGCGTCCAGCCCTCACCGCTGCGACACTCGACGGGGTGCTCGGGGTCGAAGAGGCGCTGGACCTGCCGGCGCGCCAGGTCCGGATCGACCGAGCCGTCACAAAGGACCTCGCCTACCGCGAACCGACCCCGGCTGAGCAGGTCACCCTGGAGCACGAGGCAGTCGATGCGATCGAGTCGCCGCAGGACGCCGGGGTCGAGCACGACCAGCGAGCGCGCCGCGAGGGACTTGGCCAGCTCCGCGACGAACATGTCACGGCCGAGCGTCGCGGGCTTGGGGAGCGCGCCGAAGAGCGCGGCCACGGAGCGCTGCAGGTCGCGCGTGGTGAGGAAGCTCACGCCGAAGCCGGCGAGCGAGAGGACCCAGGCGCGGTCAGCGTACTCCTCGACGGGTCCCCGCGGCAGCGCCACGGGCCGCACACCAGGACGCGCCGCCTCCGGCGCATGCTCGGCGCGCTCGGCCGTGAGCTCCGCCTCGCGCCGCACCCACGCCTGGTGGAGCGCCGCCGCCTCCTGGAGCTGCGCGCGCTTGTGCAGCGCGTCCACCAGCGAGCTCACGGGGCGTTGCGCGACCGCGTGGGTCACGGAGGAGAGCAGCTCGAGCAGGTGCTCGGCGCGCTCGGCGCCCAGGCGCTCGGCCACGAGCTCGCGCAGGCGGGTGGAGCGGAAGAGCGCGACGGCGCCGAGCGCGTGGCCGGCGAGCGCGGACGGGCGCAGGGGCGACAGTCGGAGCATGAGGCCCACCGCGGCCGCCGTCGCGTCGGCGATGAGCTGGAGGCGGAGTCGGTCGAGGGGCTCCGCGTCGGCGGGGTGCTCGGCGCCGAACTCGGAGCCCGGCTCCGCGTAGATCCCGGCCTCCCGCTCCGCAGCGGCGACCAGCGCTTCGAGCTCCGCCAGCGCGCAGGTGCCGCGCTCGAACGCGAACACGACTCGGCGCGTGTGCGGGTTCACTTCGACCCAGCGGACGGACGGCAGCGCCCGGGCTCGGGCCTCGACCGCCCGGGTCAGGGCGACAAGCTCCTTCCCCTCGACGGGGCGGTACTCGACGTGCGCGCGAACCTCCGTGAGGTACGCCCGCCGGGATCGCGGCGCGAGCGTCCCGAGCACCGAGCTCAGGGTGGCGCGCAGTTCCATGTGCCTCCTAGATGCCACGGATTGGCCCGAAGCAGAACGGGCACGCCGAGGTCGGGGTGATCGCCGGGCGCCGGCGCCATGCGGCGGGGTCGCGCCCCCGGGGCCGTGCGCGACGTACCCCGCGGCCCCGGGGCCGAGCGGCGGCGCCACGTCCATGACGGACGACCCGATTCGTGATAGCCGCACGGCGCATGCCGCGCTCGAAGCTCCTCGACGCCGGTCAGGATCGCCTCTCGGCGGTCGAGCGATTCCACATCGCGTTCATCGAGCGGTCGTTGCGGCCGGGGGTGCTCGACCGGACGCTCCGCTTCGGTCAGCGCCACGTCGGGGCGACCTGGATCCACCTGGCCACGCGGCGCCTGCTCCACGTCATCGGGACCGAGCATCTGCCGGTGTTCGATCCGCAGCAGAGCTACCTCCTCGTCGCCAATCACCGGAGCTTCTTCGACCTTTACACCATCACCACCTTCCTCGTGCGCCGGGGCCTGCGGCACCGGATCCTTTTCCCCGTGCGGAGCGAGTTCTTCTACGACCGGCGGCTCGGGTTCCTGGTGAACGGGGCCATGAGCTTCTTCGCCATGTACCCGCCCGTCTTCCGTGAGCGCGAGCGGCTCGCGTTGAACGTCGTCAGTCTCGACGTGCTGGCCGAGCTGCTCAGGGGAGGCGGGTTCTTCGCCGGCGTGCACCCGGAGGGGACCCGGAACCTGGGCAGTGACCCGTACGCGCTCCTGCCCGCGCAGCGGGGCGTGGGGCGGCTCGCGCACCGGGCGCGCGCGGCCGTGATCCCGGCGTTCGTGAACGGTCTCGGCAACGACTTCGTCGCGCAGGTCCGCGGCGGCCTGAACGGCCGCGGGACGCCCATCGGGCTCGTGTTCGGAGAGCCCGTGCCCCTGGACGACCTGTACGAGCAGCGCGGCTCCCAGCGCGTACATCGGGAAATCGCCGAACGGTCCCTGGCCGCCGTGGCCGCGCTCGGCGAGATCGAGCGCCGCGCGCGGGAGCGGCGGTTCCAGTGAGGGGCACCGCCAGGGGAAGGCAGGGGCGGCGCCGGGGTCCGTCCGCCGGGGAGCCCAAGGAAGCCGGGGCGGCAGGGTTCCACGCCCGGAGGTCTGCAGGAACCTGCGCCTCGGGATCCCCTGGGCGGCGCTGGCGCCGCTCCCTGCCTGCTGGCAGCGTCCGCAGGTGTCCGAAGCCGCGGTGGAGCAGCTCGAGTGCCCACGAGTGCACGTGGTGGTGAACGGACTTGTGCGCGCCGGACCGACGAATGGCGCCCCCGCAACGACGGCCGACTCCAGGGTCTGGCGCGGCGCGCGCGGACTGTGGTGAGACGAGCGCCTGGTCATGCGGTGCGACCGCGAGCAGCGGGAACGCGTGGTCCTCGACGCGCTCCCCCGCTCGCGAGGAGGGCGGGCGCGGCAGGCGCGCGCGCGAGACCACCCGCCCCCGCCGGCGCGCCCCGCCCCGGGACGCCGGGGGTGGCGCGAGGCCCGGCTGACCGGGATCCCATCGGCGCCCGCCTGTCGGCGCCGGACGCGCGCGACCGCTGCGCCGACCCGGTAAGGTCTGATATCGTGGAGCCGATGGCCGCCGGGAAGCCGCCGCCACCACCGGAGACGACCGGGCTCGACCTGGGGTTGCCCGAGCCGCCCCCGGCGCAGATCCCGGAGCTCAGCCTGCCGGCGCCGCCGTCTCGGGCCCAGCGCTCCTCCGGGACCCGACCCGCCGCCGCCCGCCCCGCCGCGGTGGCGCCGCCGGCCGCAGCGAAGCTCGACCTCGACTTCCAGGCCGCCGTGAGCCGGTCGGCGGCGACGATGAACCGCGCGGGCGGCGTAGTGCTGGGCGACGACCTCGACGACTTCGACATGGAGGCGGCGCCGGAGATCGCGGTCGCGGTGTCGCTCCGCCCCGAGAAGGAAACCAAGCCGCTGCCGACCGGGGTGACGCCGGACGCGGAGGCGCTGGCGATCACCAGCGTCGACACGTTCCGCGCCGGCGGCTTCGGGCCGGCGCCCGCGGCCTGGTACCTCACCCCCATCTACGCCGTCAACGTCCTGCGCCGCCGCCGCCAGCTGCGCGTCGAGACGGCTGCGCTCGCCAAGAAACTCGCGGCCGCCGAGGACGCGCGGGACGCGGCGCTCGACGAGCTGGCCGGCACGCTCTGGAGCCGGCTCGAGCAGGATCGGCGGTTCGACGAGGTGCTCGAGCGCGCGCGGGCCGCGGAGAAGGAGGCGGCCGCCGCGGCGGAGGCGCTGGCGAGCACCAACGCCACCTTCCGCGAGGAGCTCCAGCGCGTCGACCGTGCCCGGGCCGACCTCGAGCAGCAGCGGACTGCCCGCCTCGAAGCCGAAAAGCTCCGGGAGCAGGAGCACGCGCAGCTCGAGCGCAACCTGCTGCGCGCGGAGGCTCTCCTGCAGCGGGCGAGCATCGAGCGCCGCAACGGCCGACAGCTCGAGGAGCAGGCCGCGGCGAACAAGGGGGCTCGCCTACCTGACGGGCACGCGGAGCGGATGGCGGCGCTCGAGGCGAAGCTCCAGGAGCTCACGCGGGACGTGGAGCAGCACCGCGCCCTGGTGAAGGAGGCGCTGGCCGCGGTCCGGCAGGCGCAAGGGGAAACCCAACACCTGACGCGGGAGATCCGCCGAGTGGACGCCGAGCGCCGCGCGCTCGAGGCGAAGTACTCGCACGAGTCGTCGAGCCGGTCCGCGATCGTGGGCACCGCCGAGCGCGCGCGCCGCGACGCCCGCGCGGACGTGGGGCGCGCGCTGCTCAAGGTCGACGTCGGGGCCTCCCTCCCCGAACGAGAGCTCGATGCGCTGCGGGCGCACGACGAGGTGGTCCGCCACCTCGCGCGCGAGTACCTCAGCCACGCCAAGGGGATCGACGCCTACGACGCGCAGGGTTACGCGACCGGCCGTACCCTGCTCGTGGTGGCGGGGCTCCTCGCCGTCGGAATGCTCGGGTTGCTGGTCGTCGGTGCGCGCGGCTGCGGTTCGGAGCGAGCTCCCGGCGCGACCGAGGAGCCGCTGCACGGCCGGCTTGGTGTCCCCGCGACGCTCATAGCCAGGGGTTGACGCTCGGCTCGAGCGGGGGCCGCCGCCAGGAGCGGAGCACGCGCACCGCGACCACAGCGAGAAGCACGGCGACCAGCGCCGACAGCACGACGCCGAGGCTCCCCGACGCCGCGCGCACCAGGGGCTGCAGCGCGGGATGACCCCACGCCACGGCGAGCCCGACCACGACGAGAGAGCCGGGCACGACGACGCGCCAGCACGCGGAAGCCACCTCGGCGTGGCGGAGCCCGGGCATGACCCAGCGCAGCACGGCGACCAGCGCGACCACCGCCCAGGTCTTGGTGACCAGCAGGGCCGCCCCGACAGCCTGGAGCGGAATGCTGGCGCGCTGCTCGGTCGGCGTCACGCCCGGCAGGGCGTGGCCACCGAGCAGCGCGAGCGCGATCACGGCGGCGACCACGAGCACATGACCGGTGTCGGCGACCGCGAGGACCGAGCCGGCGGCACGGGTCGACGGCCCCGGCACCGCTAGGAACGGGTCAGGCTCGTCACCCGCCCGTGTGGCGGCGGGTCGCGGAACGAGCGAGAGCAGCGTGAGCGCGAGGCCCAGCGCGGTGGCTGGGGTGGCGAAGGCGTGCCATGTCCACGGCGCGGGCCCCTGCGTGAGCACCAGGTCGCGCACCCGCGTGCTCCCGGCCAGCAGCACGGCGGCCGTCAAGGTCGAGAGGAGCGGGAGCTGAAAGCCGAGCAGAACCAGCCCCGTGCGCAGGCCGGCGACGAGCGACCAGTGCGGGCCGCCGAGCCTTCCGCCCGCAACGAGCCCGACGCAGACGAGGCCGGTGGTGGTCGCCAGGATGGCGAGGGGCAGGTCCGCCTCGGCGGCCAGGAAGATCCCATCGAAGGCGATGAAGGTGACGACGCCCACGACGGCGAGCAGCGCGAGGTAGGAGACGACCCGGAGCGCCAGGGGGACGCCGGGGGGCAGCAACCCCTGCACGAGCGCGCAGGAGAGGCGGTAGAGCATCGCGCCGCCGCGCTCAGCGCTGTGCCCGGTCCCCAGCACGGCCTGCAGGCGCGAAGCGACGCGGCGCTCCACCCAGGTGAGCAGGCGACCCGGGAGGATCGCGAGCAGCGACATCGTCACCACGGCGATGGCGACCAGGAGTCCCCCCACCCCGAGGGCTCCCGGGGGCATGGGGCTGACCCCGTCGAGATCCACGACCCGCTCGGCGGGATCGGCGAGCTGTCCCCGTCGCAGCCGCACCACGGCCCGGCGGGCGCCGGGTGCGAGCACGAAGTCGGCCTCGTCGACGACGCGGACTCCGCCGAAGGCGAGCAGCTGGTCTCCGGGCAGGAGCCCGGCCTGCGCCGAGCGCCCGTCGGGGTCGAGGGAGGTCCCGGTGACGCCCCGGGAGGGCGTGACGGTGACGGAAAGCCCCAGCGCGCCGAGCGCGGCCCTTCCCGCCTCGAGCTGGGCGCCGCGCGCCTCGTCGGAGGGGGGCAGCGCGAGCCAATCGATCTCGACCCCCCCGAGGCGCCCCCCCACCGGCGGGGCTCCGGGGAGGAGGGGGGAGAAGGCCACCACGACGGTGCCGTGGAACGTGGTGTGGCGCGCGGCGGGTCCGCGACCACAGAAGGCGGCCACGAGGTCGGGGTCGGCATCCAGCAGGAGGCGCTGACGCGAAACCGCCGCCACCCGCGCGACGATCCCGCGCGCGCTCACCGGGGGGACGCCAGGGCGGTGGAGGCGGCCGGCGAAGGTCGCGGTCCCCGTTCGGCCCTCGGGGAAGCCACCGCCCAGGATCTCGAGGCGGTCACCCACCTCCACGACCGAGGGGTGGACCGCGGTGACCTCGAGCAGCTCGGGCGCCTCGGATTGGACGGCGCAGCCCACGAGCCAGCCGCAGAGCGCGAGCGAGGGGGCCGGGCCGAGGCGCATCGAACCGGCTATATCGCAGGGGGAAAGACGGGGCGAAAAAGCGGCGGGCGGCCGCCGCGCGGGCCGCGCCGGCGACGCCTCAGGGGGGAGCGCCGCCCTGCCCCGGGGGATCGAGGCGCACGGTCACCCGCGCTCCTGACCGTTCGAGCGTGAAGCTCCCCACCTTCTTCTCCCCACCGTGCCGTACGGTTACCCGGTAGCGCCCGAGGTGACCGCGCACCCGAAACAGGCCGCCCGCGCCCGACCGACCCTCGGCGCGCGTCCACCAGTCGCGCCGCACGAGGTCCTGGTAGGCCTGCCCCGCTGGCTTGAGCGACCAGTCGCGGCGGAACATCGCCGCGTTGTTCTTCCAGTGCCGGCCATCCCAGAACCCCCAGAGGATGAAGCCCTCGACCTTCGGGTGGCTGTATAGAAGGGTGAGGAGATCTCGCGTGTAGTCGCCCGCCAGCGCCTCGTCATCCATCACGATGTCGTACTCGGTGATGGTGATCGGCGGCCCCAACGCGCCGAAGCGATCCAGGATCGCCTGGAGCTCGACCGGCGGCGTGAGCGCGGCGCCGAAATGCCCCTGCATCCCGATCCCGCCCACCGGAGCCCCCCGTTCGAGCAAGAAGCGGATGTACTCCTCGTAGGTGTCGCGGTGTCGGGTGCCGCCGCCGCCGCCCGAGAGGATCCCGTAGTCGTTGATGAAGAGCTGTGCCCCCGGGTCAGCGGCGTGGGCCTCGCGGAACCACTCCACCATCGCCTCGCGTCCGAGCAGGTCGATGAGGTCGTGGTTGTCCCAAGGCTCGTTGACGACGTCCCAGTGGACGAGCTCGCCACGCATGGCGGTCACCATCTCCCGGACGTGGTCCCGCACCTCCTGCGCGAGGCGAGCCGGGTCGCGCTCGAGCGACCGGAGTCGCGCCGGGAGGTTCTTCCAGCCCGGCCACACCAGGACGTGACCGCGCACGTCGAGTCCCTGGCTGCGTGCCCAGCGCACCGCCGAGCGCGCGACCTCCATCGTGTAGCCCGGTCCCCAGTCGCCGGCCAGCGGCTGCCACTTGAGCTCGTTCTCGAGCACCACGGTGTTGAAGAGCTGCGGCACCAAGGCGAGATAGCGGTCCCGGTCGGGGTCAGGTGTGGTCGACGCGAGGTAGCGGCCGTTGATGGCGGTGCCGAAACGGAAGGCCTGCCGCGTCATCTCGACGGCGACCGCCGCTCCCTCGACCACCTCGCCGCGCGCGTCCTTGACCTCGATCTGGATGTCGCCCTTGCGAAGCTGCTCGATGCGCGCCGCCGCCTCCGCGCGCCAGGGCGCGTCCGCCTCGCGCCCACGGTAGGTGAGGCGCGTGCGCGGCAGCTCGGCGAGCTGCCGGTGGCGGCCGTAGTTCACGATCGAGAGCCCACCTATCTCGATCGTCTGCGGCGCGTAGCCGAGCCGGAATACCACCTGTGCCTCACCGGCGGCGTAGCTGCCTGAGGCCTCGCAGGGCACGTCGAAGCGTACCCACTCGGCGCCCGCCGTCGCGGCCTGGGTCACGATCTTGTTCCAGGGCTCACGCGCGAGCTCGAGCACGACCTCGGTCTGTCCCTCGCCGGTCTCGCCGCGAGGGTGCGGCGCCCGAAGGTAGAAGGTCACGAGCAGGACGTCCCGATACTGAATCGCCCCGCTGAGCCGCCCCCCGACCTGGACCGCCCAGGGCTCGTCGGCCCCTCCCAGGCTCTCCGCACGGAGCGCGCGGTCGAAGGGCTGCCCCTCGACGGGCACCATGGAGATCCGCGCGAGCTTCGCGTCGCCCTGGAGCGCGAGCCGGTCGAGGGTCGGGGAGGCGAGCAGCGGTGTGCCTTCTCGGGAGCCGCTCGAAACCGCGGGGGGCGCCGAGACGGGCGTGGGCGGCGGGGCGCTCGGCGAGCAGGCGAAGCCGAGGAGCAGCATGGACGAGGCAAGCCAGAGGCTTCGGAGCATGACCCAGGCTACCCTCCGGGCCGCGCGCCGAGAAGCCCCGGCGACCCAGCGCGCAGGGCGTCGGCGCCGCGGGCCGACGGGGTTGACGCCCCGCGCCGTCTCTGAAACCCTCGAGCTCCGAGGGGTCGGGCCAGCAAGCGCGAGGTGAGGCTCGCGCCGAAGCGGCGCCGAGCACGCGAGGGAGCGCGTCATGTCGGAGACGGATCAGGCACCAGCGCCGATGGATCCCCGGTACCGGATCATCAAGCGATACACGAACCGGAAGCTCTACGACACACAGGACAGCCGGTACGTCACGCTCCTGCAGCTCGCGGAGATGATCCGCAGCGGCCAGGAGCTGCGGGTCCTCGACAACGTCACCAAGGAGGACAAGACCGAGGTGACGCTCGCGCTCATCATCTCCGAGGAGCTCAAGTCTCGCCCGCGCTCGCTCCCGCTCGCCACGCTGGAGGCGCTCGTGCGTCACCGCGGGAGCCGGATGCTCAACCAGCTGCGTGACGGGCCCCTCGGCCGGCTGGCAAGAGGACAGGCCGCGCCGTCGCTTTCTCTCGGCGACCTCGCTGAAGACGAAGGGGATCCGGCCGTCGCGGCGGGGGCGCTCAACCGGGGACTGCTCGCGACCCTGGAGCAATGGCAGCAGGCGCTCGACGAGCGGGTTCGATGTCTCTTGCCTTCCACGACCGCTGTCGCCGAGCTCGATCGGAGAATAGACCGGCTGGCCGAGAGGGTTTCCTCGCTGGAGCAGCGGCTTGCGGACCGCGAGCAACGCCAGGAATAGCTGGCGGGCGCCGCCGGTTGTTGGCACATCCCATGCCAATGGCAAGCGCTCGTTCCGGTCGACAGTCGCCCGATGACGAGTTCGAGCGTGAGGCGCTCAGTCACCTCGGATCGCTGCTGGCAGTCGCCACCCGCCTCACGCGCAGCGCCGCGGAGGGGGAGGACCTCGTCCAGGACACGCTGGTCAAGGCGCTGCGCGCCCGCAGCCGCTTCGAGCCGGGCACCAACCTCCGGGCCTGGCTGCTCCGCATCCTGACCAACACCTTCATCAACCGCTACCGACGGGACGGGCTGGAGCGCGCGCTGGTGGAGAGCCCCGACGCCGATCCCCTCACTGACGGGTGGGTGAGCGCGTCGACGATGGAGGCGATGCGCGACCCGGAGTCGCAGGCGCTCCGCCCGGTCATCGCCCGTGAGATCGGCGCAGCGCTGGACGCTCTCCCCGAAGAATTCCGCCTCACGGTGCTCTTGGCCGACGTCGAGGAGCTCTCCTACAAGGAGATCTCCGACGTCATGGGGTGCCCCATCGGCACCGTCATGTCCCGCCTGCACCGCGGCCGGCGCCTGCTCAAGGACCGCTTGGTCCATCACGCCACCGCCCTCGGCATCTCGGGCGCGGGGCGCCCGCCGGAGCCGGAGCGGCAGGCCGGTCCGATCCCACCAGCGCCGGTGCCCCTCGCCTCCTACCGGCAGCGGAAGGGGGGGACGATATGAGTGGCTGCCGCCTGCGATCGTTGCTCGATCCGTACGTCGATGGCGAGCTGTCCCCCGAGCGGATGCTCGAGGTGCGGGAGCACCTGGCGAGCTGCCAGGAATGCGAGGAGCAGGTGCGGCTCACCGCGGCGATCAAGGCGAGTACCCGCGAATTCGTACGGAGCGCGGCGCCCGTCTCCGCCGCCTTCAGGGCGCGGGTGGAGGGCGCGTTCGAGGCCGAGCGGAGGCGGATCGAGGCGCGGGCCGCAGAGGCGGCGCCGCGCGGCTCCTTGCCATGGCGGACGATCCTCCCCGTGGCCGCAGCAGCCGCGATCACGCTGGTGTGGGCGGCGTCCGTGGAGGAGCCGCCGCCGCACTACGTGGCGCAGCCGGCCACGGTGTCGGCCGGCATCGCGGATGGCACCGCCCAGCTGATCGACGACTTCGTGCGGTACCACGCGCGGGGGGGGGACGACGCCACCCCGGCCGTCGTCGAGCCTACCCTCGTCAGCCGGCTCGAGCCCGAGGTGGGAGTGCCGGTCCGGGCGCCGAGCCTCTC
Source organism: uncultured Polyangiaceae bacterium (assembly GCA_964454025.1). Taxonomy (GTDB): domain Bacteria; phylum Myxococcota_A; class Polyangia; order Polyangiales; family Polyangiaceae; genus JAFGBI01. Next base: position 76,921 of record CAYVRP010000012.1, read on the forward strand.
GGAGTATGGCGCCTCCTGGGAGGGAGGGACGGTGGTGCGCGTGAGCCCGCCGGGGCATCGGGCCGCCTTGCTCCGGTACCGCGTCGGCAACCATCGCGTGTCCGTCTACGTGTACGACGCGACGCGCTGGCCCCTCCGGGCGCGGCTCGAGCCGCGAGTCGTCCATGACGTGCCCGTCTACGTGGGCCAGCGGCGTGGCTACTCGATCGCCGCCACCGAGCGGCGCGGGATCGGCTACGCCGCCGCGGCCGACCTCGCCGATGAAGCGCCCGCCGAACTGGTCGCTGCGGCCTATCGGTGACGCTCCACGACCGGACCGAGTGGCGCCGCGCTGGGTGAGGCGGGCCTCATGTCACCCCACAAGACGAATGCCGCCCGGATCCTCGACGCCCTGGGCATCTCGTACGATCTCGTGACCTACGAGATCGGTGACGAGCACCTCGATGCCCTCGAGGTGGCGGAGCGCGTCGGCGTGCCCCCCGAGCAGGTGTACAAGACCTTGCTGGTGCGGGGCGATCGCCGCGGTCCCTGCTTCGCGGTCGTCGCCGCCAATTCGGAGCTCGATCTCAAGGCGCTGGCGCGCGCGACGGGCGACCGTCACGTCGAGCTGGTGCCGCTGCGGGAGGTGACCGCCCTGACCGGCTACGTGCGGGGCGGGGTCACCGTGCTTGGAGCACGCAAGGCGTATCCGGCCTGGGTGGACGAGCTGTTCGAGATCTGCGACCGCGTGAGCGTGAGCGCCGGCGTGCGGGGTACCCAGATCCTGCTCGCGCCGAGCGACTACCTGCGCGCGACCGGGGCCTCGGTCGCCCCCATCGCGCGAACGCGTGCGTCCGGTTGACGCGTCGAGCCGCGAGGAGCCGCCGGACCGGCGCCGGCGGACGGAGCGGGGGGCAGCCCCGCCAAGATGCCGGGGCTTGCGCTCCCGCCACCCCGGTCTACGACTGGGCTCGGTCCGCCACGCCTGCTCCCCGGCGCGAACGGACCGGAACGGAGCGAGGGCATGCGATTCCTGTTCATCATGGATCCGGCAGCGACCATGCTCCCCGACCGGGACACGAGCTTCGCGCTGATGCGCGGCGCGATCGCGCGAGGCCACCGCTGCCTGCACTGCCTGCCCGTGGACCTCTCCCACCAGGGTCGCGAGGTGAGCGCGCGGTGCCGCCCCATCCACGTGCAGGACACGGCGCCCTTCGTCACCCTCGGTGAGGCCGAGCGCGTCGAAGTCGGGGTCCTCGACGCGATCTTCGTCCGCAAGGATCCCCCATTCGACGTCGCCTACCTGCACCTGACGCAGATGCTCGACCTCGTGGACGACCGGGTCCTCATCATCAACTCCCCCGCGGGGCTCCGGGACGCCAACGAGAAGATCTTCGCGTTCCGCTTCAGCCACCTGATGCCACGCTCCCTGGTGTCAGCGGAGCCGGAGCTCATCCTGGAGTTCTTGGTCGCCGTCGGGGGGCGCGCCGTGCTCAAGCCCATCGACGGGGCCGGCGGGAGAGGGGTGGTGATCCTCGCGCTCGGCGACCAGAACACGCGCTCGCTCGTCGACCTGCACACGGCCGAGGGGCAGCAACACGCGCTGGTGCAGGAGTACCTCCCGGAGGTCCGTCGCGGCGACAAGCGGGTCATCTTGCTCGACGGCGCGCCGCTCGGCGCCATCCTCCGCGTCCCACGCGACGACGATCTGCGCGCCAACATCCACGCCGGAGGCCGCGTGGTGCCGACCGAGCTGGACGCACACGAGGCCGCCCTGGTGAGCGAGGTCGGCGCGACGCTGCGCGACCGCGGGCTCTGGTTCGTGGGGCTCGACCTCATCGGCGGCCGCTTGATCGAGATCAACGTCACCAGTCCCACCGGGCTGCAGGAGCTCGGACGGCACCAGGGGCGTCGGCTCGAGCAGGACGTCATCGCGTGGGTGGAGCGGCGGCTCACCCATTGATGCAACCTGGCACGCGCCGGCCGGCGAGGCCAACCCGACCGCGGACCGCGAGGACGGTGACAGGGGCGGATCGGGGCGGCACGGACCCGCCGCCCGGGGACGAGCGCCAGTAACTTGGCCCGGAGCCGGCGCAGGACCGAGGCTGCTCGGCATGTCGAGGAGCTGCGAGGTCTGCACGAGCCACCGCGCGTTCGGGCTCGACGAGGCGCCGCGAGTGGTGCTGGGGAGGCATCGAGTCAAGATGGTGCTGGTCGAGAACCGGATCCTCGCCCTGTGTGAACACCACATCGACGAGCTGCTGTCCGCAGGGGCCTCGACGATGGCGGCCGTCCAGGCGCTGTTCCACGAGGCCGACGGAGCCCGGTCCCTGGTGTCGCGGCGGGCGCCGCTGAACCGGCGGGTGTTCCCTCCCCGTCCCGAGGGCCGGCGCGTGCAGGGCGGCCGCCGCGCCGGCGACCCACGACCGTGACCGGACGCCCCCTGCGGGAGCTCCCGTGCGGGTCGTCACCCTCCACCGCCTGCTCCTCGCCTTCTGGGCCGTCGTGGCCGCGGTGGTGGTGGTGCGGGCGCGGCTGGCGCCCGCGACTACCCCTCGCCGCGCCTCGATCGACGTCACCGAGGTATTCCCGAGCGGAGCGGCGCTGCTCTTGACCGCGGACCTCTCGGCGTGGCGCGATAGCGAGCTCGGCCGCGCGATCTTCAGCGCGACCCCGCTCGGGGAGGTCGAGCGGGCCTGCGTCGGTGACCCCACGGCCCCGGCGCGTGCCGTCGCCCTCGCCGTGCCATCGCGAGCGCTGGCCGGTCCGGAGGCGGAGGTCGAGCTCGGCCTGGCGGCGGTAGGCGACTTCGACGCCGCCGCCGTGGCCGACTGCGCCGCCGCGATCGTGAGGCTGCACGGCGGGGATCCCGTTCGAACGACCCTCGGTGGCTTCCTCACCGTGCGCGCCCGCGGCGGGGCGAGCGAGGGAGAGGTCGCCGCGCGCGACGGTGGCCCCGTCCTGCTCTCTGGTGGCCGGTACCTGCGCGACATGATCGACGCCGCCGAGGGGCGGTCGCCGTCCCTGAGGTCCGAGGCGCGCCACCGCGCGCTGCGAGAGGCGGTCGGCGTCGATGCGGCGCTGGTGGTCAGCTGGATCGCGCCCGCGGAGGGGGAGGCGCTCGTGGAGGCCGTCACCGACGCACCCGTGGACGCGCTCGACCATGTCCGCGCGATCGCAGCCCGGATTCGGCTCGTGCCCCGGTTCGACCTGCGCGTGCTGCTCTGGTGTGACACCGCGGCGCCCTGTCACGACCTCGCGCGCGCCCTGAACGCCCGCCTGCAGGACGCGAGCAGCCCGGTCGCACGCGCGTGGCTCGGCTTCGATCTGGGCCAGCGCGCGCGGGTCACCGCCGATGGAGACCGCGTCACGCTGGCGGTTTCGCTCGAGCCCGGAGAGGCGCGGCGGCTGGTCGAGCTCGGGCTCCGCGCCTGGTCACCGCGCGGCGCGGACGGCGCGACGCAGCAACCGTGACACCCGTGCCAGATCGAACGGCTTCTCGACGCGTCCGTTGGGCACCCGCTCCAGGAACCGGGCGGCCTCCGGGGTGAAAGCCCCACCGGTCATGAACACGAGACGCCGCTCGATGCCGGGGCGGTTGAGCCGCACCGCCTCGAACAGGTCCATCCCGGAGACTCCCGGCATCATGAGGTCGCAGAAGACGACGTCGAAGGGCGGCTCGCTGAGCAGGAGGCGCAGCGCCTCCCGGCCGCTCGCGACCGTGGTGACCTCGTGCTCGCCCTCGAGCATCAACCGGAGCGCGCTCACCACGCCGGGATCGTCGTCGATCACCAGCACCCGGGGCCGGAACCCGAGCGAGGTCGGCGGCTCGGAGTCGAATCGGTCGCGGCTGGGAGGCGAGATCTCCACGCCGGGCCGCACCACCGGGAGGATGACGCGAAAGACGTTGTGCCCCGCGCCGTCCGGCTCGATGCCGAGTGTGCCCCCAAGCGAGCGCACGATCGCCGCGCCGAGCGAGAGGCCGGACCACCCCCACGCCTCGCCGGGGGCGGGCCCGAGCCCGGGGTCCATCACCCGTGCGACCAGGTCCGGCTCGAACGGAGGCCCCGCGTCGGTGAGCTCGACGACCACCTGGTCCCGCTGCTGGCGCAAGACCACGCGGATCTCCGCGTTGGCGGCGCTCTCGGGCAAGCCCCGAGCGGCCTGCACGAGCAGGCCGAGAAAGACCTGCTCGAGCCGCGGCGCGCTGCCCATCACCAGCGGCACCTCGCCGAGGTCCGCGAGTAGGGTCCCGCGGTGTCGCACCTCGTTGCCGACGACCCCGATGGCGGTGCGCAGGATCTCCGCGACGTCCACCGGCCCCTGATCCGCCTCGTCGGTGCGCGAAAGCGCGCGCATGTGGCGGACGACCTCCGCCACGCGCTCCGCACCGCCCTGGGCCTCCGCCAGCCGGACCACCATCTCCTGGACCAGCGCAGGCTCCTCGCCGACGCGGCCGAGCTTCGCCGCCACGTGGTCCAGGTTGAGCAGGACGTACGTGAGCGGGTTGTTGATCGCGTGGGCCATGCCGCCAGCGAGCAGCCCGAGCGCGCTGAGCCGATCCGCCTGGAGGGCCCGGGTTTCCCGGCGAACTCGCTCCGTCACGTCCCGCCCGAAGCAGAACACCGCAGGACATCCGTCGAGTTCACCCGCCACCGCGCTGACCTCGAGCACCTGCGTGGTGCCGTCCTGCCGGTGCACGCGGTACTCGGCGGGCCCCGGCGGCTCCGTTGCCAGGCGCAGCTTCTCGCATCGTTGCTCGAATCGCGCCACGTCCGCCGGGTCCAGGTAGGCGCGAGGGTCGGGCCACCCCTCCGCCTGGTAGCCCGCCGCCTCGAATTGCTCCTGGCACGCCCGGTTCGCGTACAGCACCCGGTCACGGTCGAGCACCCAGATCGGCTGGGGCGCGCCGTCGATCAGCGCGCGGAAGCGCGCCTCGGAGCGGGTCAACCGCTCGTCCGCCACCCGCGCGATCTCGGAACGCCGAAGCGAGAGAATGCAGCAACCCGCGCGATCCTCGATCGGATGCACGGTCACCGTGACGATGGCACGCTGGCCATCCCCGCGCAGCAGAGGCGTCTCCAGCGTTCGGGCCGGACCAGGCCGGAGCGGCTCGCGCGCCTCGTCGCAGGCCTCCCGCAGCCACCGGGCGACCTCGGCCGCGGGCAGCAGGGCGGACGGATCGCGACCGACGAGGTCGGTTTCGGGATACCCCGTCAGCCACTCCGCGGCCGCGTTGGCCTGCGCGATCCGGACGCCACCGACGACCTCCAGCAGAGCGAGCCCGAGGGCCGCGGCGGCCATCGCGAGCGCGGCGGCCGGATCGAGCTCATCGACGATCCCCAGCCTCATCGCGCCTCCGCCCGAAAGGGGTGCGCCAGGGTCGTCGGGTGCGCCCTGCGATCGAAGACGAGGTCGGCCAGCCGACGCTTCAGGCAGCGCTCCACGGCGGGTAGCGGGGGCGTGGAGCGCGTCACCTCCACCGACTCGGCCCGCCCGCTCGGGGCGACCACCCAGCGCACGGTGACCGCGCCTCCGTCCACCGCGGCGCCGCCGGAGTCCTCAGCGAAGCACCGCTCCGTCTCCGTCCGGTGCGCGAGCAACGTGAGCAGCACGTCCCGCGGCACCGCCGGAGGCGAGCCGTCACGCACCACGGTGAGCGCACGCCGCACGGCACCCTCGGGATCGTGAGGGGACGAGCGCTCCGTCACCTCCGCCACGGGCCGTCCGCCGTGGGAGGGCGGCGGTGAGGCGACCACGGCCGCGGCGCCGCCGGCGGTCGCGCCGGGTTCGACGCCTGGGAAGACCCGCCACATGCGCGCGGGGTCGAGGAGCGCGAGGGGTGGATCGCCGGAGCCGCGTTCGGTGACGGCCCAGACCAGGCCGAGGCCCCCGACGACCGCCACCAGCGCGAAGACGGCGGCCGCGAGGAGCGCACCCTCGACAGCAGGCGGCGGGCGCCGGGCCGGCAGCGACAGGACCTCGACGTGCAGGGCGATCGGTCCGTATTGCAGGACGGCGTGATCGCCCGGTCGAGCGAGCCGCGGCCCCTCGAGGGAGCCGAAGCCGTGCTCGACCCCGGTCAGCCGGGCGTATCCGTCGGTGGCGCCCCCGCAGCGCAGCATCCAGCCCCAGCGATCCGCGCGGAGGGGACCCTCGCCGACCATCGGTCCGTCCGGTCGCGGCAGCAGCAGGGGCCGCTCGGCGAAGCGGAGCCCCTCGCCGAGGCCGAGGTCCTGCGTGCCGAGCACGCCGCTACCCCACGCCGTCGCTGCCCGCAGCCAGACGACGGGCGAAGGGTGCTGAGGCCAAGGGGGAGGAGACATTCGACGCGGTGAATTCTGCGGGCCTGGGGCCCTGACGCGCAGCGGACCGTCCCGATCCGGTCAGGTCGTCCTCCACGGCGGAGCCCAGGCGCCGCAGGGCCGAGGCCGGGCCTTCGCGGGCTCGGTGGTGCCGGCGCAACCGCCACGGCGACCCACACCCGCGAAGCCTACACGATCTCCGCGGAGGCGGAGGTGCGTGGGCGGCAGCGTGCCAGGACGGCTTCCCCGCGACCGGCGCCGCTCCGGCGCCGTGAGCCTGAACAGAAGATCCGCGAACCGACGCCACCAGCCGACCGGTCGCGGCGCGGAGGGCTCGTGCGATCCGCAGCCGTTGAACCTGCAGCGTGAGCCAGGCGGACGTGAATGACCTTGCACGACCGGCCCCCAGAAACTACCCTTCGCCACCCCTTCCCATGGCAACAGCAGTCATTCGCACCGGCGGACGCCAGTTCCGCGTGACCGAGGGTGAGACGCTCCGGGTGGAGAAGCTCAAGGGCAGCCCTGGCGACAAGATCCGGTTCGAGGAGGTCCTCTTCCTCGCGAGCGGCGTGGAGGGGAGCGCGCCGAGGTTCGGCAGGCCGATTGTGACGGGGGCCGTGGTCGAGGCGGAGATCGTGGCCCAGGAGCGCGGCCCGAAGCTAGTCGTCTTCAAGTTCCAGAAGCGCAAGAAGTCCAAGGTCAAGGCGGGACACCGCCAGGATTACACGGCCGTGAAGATCACGTCGATCTCGGCGTGACGCAGCGACAGGTAGGATCATGGCTCACAAGAAGGGCGGCGGCTCGTCGCGCAATGGACGAGGATCGAACGCACAGTATCGTGGCGTGAAGGTGTACGGCGGGCAGACGGTCCGCGCAGGGAGCATCCTCGTGCGCCAGGTCGGACAGACCATCGATCCCGGTCGGAACGTCGGCATCGGCAGGGACTTCACCCTGTACGCGCTGGTGGACGGCGTGGTGGCGTACGAGAACGCGACGCGAATCAAGAAGCGCGTCTCGGTGTACCCCGCCGCGGCCGCGCCGTAGATCGTCGAGCGAACGGGGCGCGCTCGGAGCGGGCGCGCCGGACCACCGAGGGAGCGCGCTGGACTACCGACTCCTCGTCACGGATCTCGACGGAACGCTCGTCGGAGGCGGCGGCTCGCTGAACGAACGCGACCTGGTGGCGATCAGCGCGTTGCAGCGGCGAGGGGTCCTGGTGAGCATCGCGACCGGGCGGATGTACTCGGGGACCCGGGGCATCGCGCGGCGAATCGGCGTGACGGGGCCGGTGGCGTGCATCGACGGCAGCCACATCGTGGATGCCGGGACGGACGCCGACCTCGCCTGCCACGTGCTCGAGCCGGAGGCGCTGCGCCTGGCGACCGAGGTGCTGCGCGAGGCGGGCGCCGCGACGGTCGTCTTCTCCCGCGACGTGATCTGGTACGATCGCATGTCCGCGCCCCACCTCCCGTTCCTCACTGTCTGGTCCGACCGCACCGAGGAGGTCCCGGAAGTCCTCGCCCACCCGCGCTGGGGTGAGGACGGCGCCGTGGCCGCGGTCGTGGCCATCGCACCGGCCGCGCGCCTCTCGGCGGCGCGGGATCGCCTGCTGGCCGCGCCCGCGGTGCGCGTGCAGGCCGTCCTCTTCATGATCGATCGCGAGGGCAGGGCGGGGATGGTGCTCCGGGCTCCCGGCGCCTCCAAGGGGACGGCGCTGGAGTGGATTGCCCGGCATCACGGCGTGGAGCCGGCGGCGGTCATCGCGGTGGGCGACTGGCTCAACGACATCCCGATGCTGCGCGTCGCCGGGCGCTCGTTCTGCATGGCGCAGTCGCCGCCCGAGGTCGCCGCCGCCGCCAGCGAGCGACTGGAAGCGGATGGGTGGAGCGGCGGCGGGATCGCGGAGGCAGCCGAGCGCGCGGGCCTGCTCTGACACCGACAGTTCTCGGCGCGCGCAGGCGACAGCCGCGGTCCTCCTGGTCGTGGTAGAAGGGTGGGGCGCTTGACCGCCGTCGCCATCCTCCCGCCCGACCTCGCGAGCCAGATCGCTGCTGGCGAGGTCGTCGAGCGACCGGCGAGCGTGGCCAAGGAGCTGATCGAGAATTCCCTCGACGCCGGCGCCCGGCGCTGCGACGTCGTGCTCGAAGGGGGGGGGATCACCACGCTCCGCGTGACCGACGACGGGAGTGGCATGTCCGAGGCGGACGCCCGGCTCGCCGTGGAGCGGCATGCGACGAGCAAGCTGCGCAGCTTCGACGATCTCAAGCGGATGGAGAGCGTCGGCTTCCGCGGGGAGGCGCTGCCGAGCATTGCGTCGGTGTCCCGCTTCACGCTCCGCACCCGCGAGGCCGCCGCAAGCGAAGGGGTCGAGCTGGTCGTGCAGGGCGGGGCTCCCCCCATGGTTCGGCCGGCGGGGATCGCGGCGGGAACCGAGGTCTGCGTCCAGGACCTGTTCTTCAACGTGCCCGCGCGCCGCAAGTTCCTGCGCTCGACGAGCACCGAGGCTGGACACGTGGTGGAGACGGTCGAAGCCCTGGCGCTCGCGAGGCCCGACGTCACCTTCACCGTGGCGCGAGACGGTCGCGCCGTACGGGAGTGGCTCCGCGCGGACCGGCGGGGCGAGCGCGTCCGCGACGTGCTCGGCGAGCTGCCGCTCGTCTCGATCACCGGCGAGCGCGGCCCCCTGCGCGTGGAGGCCTACCTGTCGCGTCCGGAGCAGGCGCGCACGGGGGCCACCGGACTCCGGCTGCTGGTCAACGGGCGCGTCGTCCGGGACCGGGCCGTGGCCGCCACCATCGCGCAGGCTTACGGTAGCGTCCTCGATCGCGGTCGCTATCCGCGCGGAGTGGTCTACCTCGATCTTGCGCCCGAGCTCGTCGACGTCAACGTACACCCCCAGAAGGCGGAGGTGCGCTTCGCCGATCCTCGCGCAGTGACCGACGCCCTCTACGGCCTCCTGGCCCGGGAGCTCGCGAGCGCGCTATCGCTGCCCCGCCCGCAGCGGTCTGCCTGGGGCGCCCGGCGAGCCGGGCTCGGCTCGCCAGCGGCGCCGGACGTGGCGGGTCCGCTCGGGCGCGAACCTTCCTCGTCCCCGGCGCCCGCAGCCCCGCGCCTGCCTCCACCGATTGCCGATGGGGCATGGGCGCCCGGAACGCTCGCCGAAGCCGGGCGGGATCCCTCCGGGTCGAGCGCCGATCGGGCGCTCGTTTCTCCAGCGTCCCCGCTGGCGGCGATCCGCGTGACGAGCGAGGTGGAGCGATCGGAGGTGGCTACGACCGGGCCCAGCGGGGAGGACCCGTGGGGCCTCTTCGGCACGACGGGTCCCGCCCCCACTGCCGGAGCCAGGCGCGGCGAGCCGAGGCGCGCCGACGCGGCAGCCTCGCTCAACGTCCGTGACTCCGGGGTCGGCCCGCAGCGCGCCCGGTCCGAGGTCGATTGGCACTCCTTGCGGTTCCTCGCCCAAGTGCAGAAGACCTACCTCGTCTGCGAGGGCCGGGACGGTCTGTACGTCATCGACCAGCACGCCGCCGCTGAACGGGTCAACTTCCACCGTCTCCGCGAGGCCCATGCGACTCGCGAGGTCGCGGCCCAGGCCCTGCTTTTCCCGCTGGTGATGGAGGCGCCTGCCACCGAGGTCGCGCTCGTCGAGGAGCACGCCGAGGCCATCGCGGCCGTCGGGTTCGACCTCCGGGTTCGGGGTCCGCATACGCTGAGCATCCACGCGGTACCGCGACTCCTGCAGCGGGCGAGCCCCGAGCGCCTGGTGCGCGCCCTCGTCGCAGCGCTGTCGCGCGCGGGCGGACGCGGCTTCTCGGACGCGATCGACCTGACCCTGGCAAGGATGGCCTGCCACGGCGCTGTCCGGGCGGGAGACTCGCTCTCGGGCGCCGAGGCGTCAGCGCTCCTGGCGGCGCTGGAAGAGGTGGATTTCGCTGGCTATTGCCCGCATGGACGCCCCGTCGTCGCCTTCACGAGCTGGGCGGAGCTGGAGCGCAAGGTCGGCCGGCGGTGAACCGCCCCTCCTCGCCGCGTCAGCCGCGCACGCCGGCGGCCGCCTCAGCCTTGCGCTCGGCGCCGAGCAGGTCCTGGAGCAGCTCGAGCACTCGGGTCACGTCGCTCTGGATCTGAGACGCCTCGTCGATGCTCTGATCGTAGTCCCTCTGCGCCGCGGCGGCGCGCTGTCGCGCCGCCTCCGCCTTCACGTCGTGCTCGTCCGCGGCTCGCTCGCTCGAAGCCGCGACCGCGCCGCCGAGGTCCCGGGCGAGGCTCCCCTCGGCGGCGAGCACGGCGCGGGTGGTCTTCCCGTCCGTTCCGTGGCACCCGGCCGCCGCCATGGCCGCCACCCCCTCCGCGGCCCTGCCGATCGCGGCCGCGCGGGCGCCACGGTACTCGTCGTGAGCCGCGGCACGGCGCTCGACGATCTCGCGACGATTGGCCGCCTCGATGCGGCGCTCGGCGCTGCTGGCGGCGCGACGCGCGGCCGCTCGGTCGTGCTGCAGCATCTGCACCCAGAGGATGGCGAGCGCCGTGCTCGTGTCGTCGGGCAGCGCGCGGCCCTCGGGCGGCGGCAGGAGCGATGGCGCGATCGCGTCTTGGGAGGTGGTGGCAGCCACGCTGGGGGCGGTCGGGGCGCCCGCCTCCGCGCGGCAGACGGCGCCGTCGAAGGCGGTCACGCGGACCATGTCACCCCTCCCGCGACGGCAACCGTGCTGGCCATGGTGTCGATGCTGCGAGCGAGCGCTTCCGTGGCGCGGTCGACGCTCTCCTCCGCCTCCTCGAGGTCCGCGATCAGGCGCAGGATCTGGGCTTGGAGGCGGTCTTCGCTCTGGTTCGACGCGACCGCGTTCGTTTCGGCGTTCGCCGCGACCTCGTGCCAGTGGGCGGCGCGTTCCTCGTAGGTGGCGGAGGCGGCCTGCGCTCCGCCCTCGACCCCGCGGGCCACCGTGACGACGGCCGAGACGGCTTTGCTGGTCTTGTTCGCGCTGTCCGCCGCAGCTCCGAGCGCGCCGGCGGCGCCGGCGCCGGCGCTCAGGAGTCCTCCGGCCACGGACAGCCCGAAGGAGCAGGCGGTGGCGGCGCGGTCGCTCATCCCCAGGGCCTGCAGGGCGCGGGTCTCGCCCAGCACCTGGCCCGACATCGACATCACCACACCCGCGATGGCAATCGCGCTCAGCGGCGCAGCAGAACCGAAGCTTACCACGGTGGCAGCGACCGAGGCCGCGATCGCGGCCACCTTGGCGATGTCAAGGAAGAGACGACCGATCCGGTGGCGGCGCTGCTCCCGGCGCTCGGCCCGGGCGGCCCGCTCGAGGTCGCGGCGCGCCTGCTCGAGCAGTTGCCGGCTGCGCTCCCGCGCCGCCCCAACCTCGCGCAGGGCGCCCTCGGCGTTGGTCTTACGGTTCTTCGCTTGCAGGAGGAGCAGGGCGGTCAGGTCGCCCGCGTCCCCTGCGGCGGGGGGCGGGAGCAGGGTGGGAGGGGGAGTGATCGACCCCGCGGGAAGCGAGGTCAGGGTCGCGGCGGCCACGGGGGTCCCGGACGCGGGTATCACCGTACTCACGGGGACCTCGCCTCGGCGAGGGCCAGCTCGAGGAGCGGCAAGTCGTCGGCGCGCTCGGCGAGCCCGACCGCGAGCTGCGCAGCCTGATCCGCCTCGCAGTCCCGCCCGAGGGCGCGCAACACGCGCGCGCGACCGAGCTGACACCGCGCGGAAGGCGCAGCGACGACCGACCCGGCCGAGTATAGCTCCAGCGCGATGCACTGTTGGTTGGCGCGGTCATGGCACTCGGCGAGGGCGAGCCATCCCCGCTCGTCTTCCGGGCTCAGCAGGAGCAGGACGCGGAAGACGTCCGCGGCATCGCTCGTTCGATCCCCCTCGAGCAGATGGTGACCGAGGGAGTAGAGAGCGTCGATCACGGCGCCGGGCACGGCGTGGGGCGACGGATCCGTGGCCCCGTCGGCCGGATCGTGCTCCCCGCAGGGGATGGGAGCGCTTCCTTGCTGGGGCTCGGGTGTTGCGGGTGTGGGTGCGCCACGACGGCGGACGTAGCGCACGCCGGGCGATCCGGCATGTGTGCTGCTGGGGGAACAGTAGGCTGGGAGACGTGGCTGCACGGTCGGTCCTTCCGGGGAGGGCAAGGGTGGGCAACGGGAGGCGTCCGGGCGAGCGGCGTGCCCGGTTCGGTTGCACAGTCCTGGGTCGGCCTCGGGCGGCGGGAGTTTCGCGGGAACTCGCCACCGGGCTCGCCGGCGATGGTGGTACGCTTCGCCTCGCCCATGGTGGCCCCAGCGGAGCTCCTGGTCGTCGTCGGACCAACCGGCTCGGGCAAGACGGCGCTCGCCGTGGCGCTCGCCGAGCGCCTCGACGGCGAGGTGGTCAGCGCAGACAGCGTCCAGATATATCGCCGCTTCGACGTCGGTTCCGGCAAGCCGACGGCGGCGGAGCGCGAACGTGTCGTGCACCACTGCATAGATCTGATCGACCCGCTCGAACCGATGGACGCGGCTCGCTTCGCCGAGCTCGCGGACGGCGCCATTGCCCAGATCACGGCGCGCGGACGGCGGGCGATCGTCTGCGGGGGTACCTTCCTGTGGGTCCGGGCGCTGCTCTTCGGCCTCGCGCCGGCCCCCCCCGCGGACGCGGCCGTGCGCGAGCGTCACGCGGCGATCGTCGCGCGCGACGGCCGTCTGGCGTTACACCGCGCGCTAGCCGCGGTCGACCCGGAATCCGCACGACGCCTGGCGCCCAACGACGTCCTGCGCGTGAGCCGTGCCCTCGAGGTCCATGAGCTCTCCGGCATCACGTTGAGCACCTGGCATGCGGCCCACCGCTTCCGAACCGTCCGCTACCCAGCGCGCCTGATCGGGATCCAGCACCCCGGGGATGCGCTCGATCGGCGCATCGGGGCACGCATCGACGCGATGCTCGCCGCGGGCTGGGTGGACGAGGTGCGCTCGCTGTTGGCCGACGGGCTGGGCGAGGCGCGTCCGATGCGAAGCGTCGGCTACCGTCAGATCGCCGAAGATCTGGCGGGGATCGGGGCGCCGAACGACGCGGACCTGCGGACGCGCATCTTCCGGGCCACGCGCGTCTTCGCGCGGCGCCAACGCACGTGGCTCCGCGAGCAGCCCGTGCGCTGGCTCACCCCTGCGGAGGCGGCCACCCTTTCCCCAGCCTTGCTCACCGAGCTGACCCGTTGTTCCAACCCGGGCGGCGCCAACCCCGGGTGAAGGGGCTCGAGCTGCGGTCCCCCCGGCCGCTCGCTCACAGGGCGAGCGACCCGTCGAGCAGCTCCCGGAACGATCGCGGGGTCGCCGGCGACGCGACACCCGTGATCTCCATGGGACGGGCATCGAGTACGGGACGCTCCACGACCGCCGAGGGCCCCGCGGCGACCGGGGGCAGGGCCGCAGGGACCTCGCGGACGTCGGCCTCACGCGCCCGGTGTCGGACGAGATCCTCCGCCGCGGTGGACGGCGCCTCCAGCGAGGAGTCGTAGGCGCCAGGCGAGCCCGTTGGCGGCTCGTGCTCCAGCTCGTCCCGACGCGGAGGCGGGGGGGTCGGCGCCTCGCTCGCCTGCAGCTCGAGGTCCCCGCCGAGCGGTTCGTCGAGGTCGATCGTCTCCCCGAGCTGCTCGGGCGTGGGGCCTGGTCCCAGGGGACGCGGCGAGATCTCCTCACCCACCTGGAGCAGATCCCGCGGTGGTGCTCCCTGCGCGGGGATCTGCACGGGCGCCGTGATCTGCCGCCCGGACTCGGGCGGAGGGGTATGCAGCGGAACTTCGCGATCCTGCTGGAGGTCGGCGGTGGACGCGGTGAGCTTGGTCTGCTCCGGCAGCTTCGGGCGGCGTGATGACGAGGGCACCAGCGCCTCGTCGTCGGGCAGGTCGGTCAGAGCGCTCTCCGCCTCCTCGGCGACCTCCGCCTCGATGGTCGCGACCTCCTCCGGGCTCAGATCGGTGACGTCGATGAGCTCGCCCGATTCGAGCTCGACGTCCCCGTCGAGCTCGAGCCCGTCCTCGAGCGGAATGACCCCGCTGCGGACCGCAGCGTCCGGCGCTTCGCGTTCCGCGCGAGCAACCGAGGCCGCCGCGGTGGCCGCCGGGGGTGGCTCGGTGTCCAGATCGACCTCGTCATCGTCGAGGTCCGGAGCTCTCGCCTGCGCGGGTAGCGCGACGTCTTCGACCGAGGGCGCACCGCGAAGGCGTGGCTTGCGGGCGTTCCTCCGTACCCGCTCGAGCAGCTCGTTCAGCGCGGCGATCCGTCGCGTCCCGCTCACGGCCGGCCCTCCGCAGCCAAGCCGCCCTCGTGGAGTCGCCCGAGGACCTCGCCCCAGCCGACGCCGCCGTCGAGCCAAGCCCTCACCCGCGCGCCGGTGCGCGGGTTGACCACCAGAAGGCGCGCGGCGGGACCGCTCCGACCCAGCAGGACGGCCCGGACGTCGCGCGCGAAGAGGCGTTGCAGGGCACCCTCGACGACGTAGGCGAGGAGCTCGTCACCGCCGGCCCCCAGGGGAGAACCGGTCACGCTGAAGCCCAGCGCGCGCCCCCACCGCTCCAGACCGAGCGACCCCAGACCGGTGAGCGCGATCTCCCCGCCGAGGTGCTCGACGACGCCCTCGATCGAGGCTTCCGCCACCTCGCGACCGAGGCGCTCCGCGACCCGCCGGCCGAACTCGGTGCCCAGGCGACGACCGAAATCGGCGCGGGAGGCCACGGGTACGGCGGCGACGAGGTCCCGCAGCAGATCGGCGGGCAGCAGCACCCGTGGCGCCGACGCACCGAGCCCCACGACCCCCCGGGCGAAGTCGAATTCGACCGTGTGGGATGGATTGAAGCGGGGTTCTCCCATGCGACCTCTCGCAGCGCGTCTCGGCCGAACGTGCGAGAAGTATACGGTGGCTCGGGGCCAACCTGTCAAATGCCGTGGTAGACCCGGCGAGCAGGGGTGGTCGGGCTGATCCAGGGTACGATGCTCTCCCGGGAAACGAGCCTTGAACGCCTCGCACCGTTCGATCGCGCGCGCCGTCCTGCTCATCCTCGCGGCGGCGGTCGGGGGGTCGCCTGCGCGCGGCCGTCCCGACCACCGGGGGTCGGCGGGCAGCCCAGGATCCGCACAGGAGACCGGGGTCGAGGAGGAGCTACCGACCGGAGCGCCGCTGGTGACCGAGCGGCGCCCGGAGGGCTTCGCGCCTCCGGCCTGCTCTTTCCGGCGACCGGTGTGTCTGCATCGGGCGAGCGCGGTCCCCGAGGGCGTGGCAGCGGTCGCGCTGACGGCGCTCGAGTCGGCCTACGAGCGCCTCGTCCTGGCGCTGCGGCTACCGGCACCCGAGCGAGACCGCGGGCGCGGGGGGACGGACGGGCTCGATCTGTACCTGTTCCCGCCCGAGCCTACCACCCGCGGCGAGGTCGAGCTCGCGCTGGATCCCCTCGATCCCTGGGGGTTCGATCGCGCGAGCGGCGGCTGCAGGGCCGTGGCGACGACCGCAGCGGATCTCGCGCGCACGGCCACCTTGTGCGTGGGCGAGGCCATCGCAGCGCGGCTCGATCCGGCCGCGACACCGCGCCTGCGCCGCGCCTACGCCCTGCACCTCTGGCTCGCGACGGGAGCGCCGACCGGCGCCGATCTGGCAGCCATCGAGGACGCGCAGGTCGAACCGGAGCGGGCGGTGGCGAGCCGCGACCGGGGCCCCGGGACGGCGGGAGCCGCGCTCCTCCTGGAACACCTGGACGCGACTCGCGCGGGGAGCGGTCCGGGCGCACTCGCAACCGGTCTGCTGGCGGCGGCGGCCAGCGACACGAAGCCCGAAGCGCTGACGTGGCACGACGAGCCCGACGTGTTCGACGTGCTGCGCCACTCGCTCGGCGCCAGTCCGGCGGAGATGGCGCGGCTCCTCGGGGGCTTCGCGGTAGCGCGTGGCTTCCTCGGCAGCCGTGACGATCGCACCCACTTCCCTCGGCTCGCGTCCTTGGGCGACGCGGGTCGGATCCGCTTCGACAGGTCGCTGCTCCTGTCCACCCTGCCGCGGCGGATCGCAACGACGCGGCCGATCGAGCCGACCGGATCGGTCTATGTCTGGATCGAGCTCGACGAGGTCCTGGCGCATCACCGGCTCGGCTTCGAGGCGGAGTGGGAACCGCCGGCCACGTTCCAGTGGTCGCTGGTAAGGGTCGGCGCCGACGGCCGAGAACTGTCCCGCGTCTCGGCACCCTACCAGGAGCGAGCGACGAAAGCGGTGCAGCGCCTCGACGATCTGGCGGGCGCCGCAGCGGTGGTCATCGTGGGAACGAACCTCGGCGGCGGCCCGGGGCGACCCCACGACCCCGATCTCTCACCCCTGGTGCCGAGCGGCTGCACCGTCTACGTAACCCCGCTCTAGGCCGCGCCCGCCGCGGATCGACGGCGCGCTCCCTCATGGCGGCGCCTGCGCGCCGTCGTGACAATCCCGATCGCCACCAGCGCCGCAGCGCCACCGGTGGGGTGCCGGGCGTCATCCGCGCCCAGCGCGCAACCCCCGCGCGCCGCCGCGACCCCGACCGCCAAGTGCCGGTCAACCGCGATGGGGACGGAGGCCGTGACGAGCTGCGCGCCGTCGAGGCGCACCGCCACGGTGAGCGTTCGCCCCCCGGTCCCCGGCCACGCCTTCACGGTGAAGGCGTAGGTCCCCGGCGCGCGCCGGACGAGCGGCTCGACGAGCTGACCATTCGTCACCGAGAGCGTGAGCCGCGGGGGCCGTGCCCCGTCCGCCGGTTTGCCGTCCGAGGTGCGGAGCTGTACGAGCCCGCCCAGACGCTCGTCACCACCCGGTCGGGCGAAGGCGTCCGCGAGCAGCACGCGGCTCGCGGAGCCCACCGGCTCTCGGTCGAGTTCGGCGCCGCCCGCGAGCGCAGCGAGCGAGCGCGTGACGTCGAGCCGACCTGCCCCGGCGCGGGCCGCACCCATCGTCGCTGGGAGCGCCTCGGCGCCGGCCTGCAGCAGCCCGAGCAGCTCCCGCTGATCGAGCGTCGGGTCCTGCTCCAGGAGGAGCGCGCCCGCGCCGGCCACCATCGGCGCCGCCATCGAAGTGCCGCTCGCCACTCCGTGGTGTTCGTCGACGACATGGCAGTACTCGACGGCACAATGGGCCGGGTCGGCAAAGATGCCCCCACCGCCGTTGCGGCGTGGATCCGCGCCGGGCGACATGGCGCCGATCACGAAGGCCCCTGGGGCGACGAGGTCCGGCTTCAGGTGTCCGTTCGCGGTCGGTCCGGCGGCGCTGAAGGGGGCGACGGCGCCCACCAGATCGGAAAAGGCAACGTCGGTACCGTCGGCCGCGTGCCATGCGCTGCGGTTCACGGTCGCACCTACGGCGATGAGATCGGGGTGGGTGCCCGGGAGGTTGACCGTCGCGCGCGCGGAAGCTCCGGCGAAGAGCCCGCCCGGGGCACCGCTGACGAGCATCGCCCCGGCGCTCTGTACCCAGAGGCGGGCGGTCCCTCGTCCCCGCAAGCGAATCCCGAACACCGGGGCGGCCGACCACGCACCGTGCACGATGAGCGCCGCTGCGTCGGCGCCCACGACGGCGTCCTCGCGGTGCGCGGGCTCGTTCACGATGGTGAGCTCGAGCCCCGCGTCCAGCCAGGTTTCCGAGCGACCGCGCGGGACCGGCTCGATCCACTCTCCGTCCCTGTGGTCGAGGCCCACCGCGACTTCGTCCTGGGGCCGGACGCCGATCCAGACGAAGAGCGAGCCCTCGACCCTCGGCGCCGGGCTCGGGGTGAGCAGCGGCACCACCGCGTCGGCGCCCTCGAGAACCCTGACCTCGGTGTGAATCCCGAAGGGACCTGGGTACGCGCTCGCAGGATCGTCGAAGGTGGTCGCGCCATTGCCGGCGGCCACGACGAGCGCGCGGCCAGGGTATTCCGGCCCGACGAGGGCGGCGAGCGCGAGCTCGAGCGGGGAGGTCCCGTCGTGCGCTCCGAAGTCGGTGCCGAGGCTCAGGTTCACCACGGCCGGCATCGACAGGGCTTCCGCCTGCTCGAAGACGAAGCGAACCGCGCGCAACACGTCCGTCTCCGCGATCGATCCGTCAGCGCGCTGAATGCGAACGGCGATGAGAGTGGACTCGGGCGCGACCCCGAGGTAGGGGCAGCCGGGCGAGGCGCGACCGCTACCAGCAGCGAGCGACGCCACGAGGGTGCCGTGTCCGACAGGATCCAGGGGATACGAGCCAGCCATCTCGGCCAGATAGAGCTCGAGGTCCTCCCGCGCGTAGATCGCGCAGCCTGTCCGGGGATCGCAGTACTCCGCCTCGAGCGTGGGCGACGCCCCGGACGGCGCCGAGAAGTCGACGTAGTAGGCGGTCCGGAGCTCGCCATCCGGGCCTCGGAGGTCGACATGCCCGGGGTCAATCGCCGTGTCGATGATCCCGACGACCACCCCGCGGCCGGTGTTGGCGCCCGAAGAACGCCCGGGTTCGACCGAAATCCAGCCGCTAGCGCGGTCGAGCCGCGGCGCGAGCGGAGGCGACCAGGTGGCCATGAGTCCGGAACTTGCCGCCACCGCGCGCACCTCGGGAGGGGTGAGCTCGGCCGCGGCCCACCCGGGGCTGACCTCCTGGAGCCCGGCCGCCGCCAGCGCCGATGAGGTCGCTGCGCGCACGAGCACCGGGAGGCGGGCTTCCCGAGGGACCAGCGACGGCCGGGGGGCACCGTCTGGTGAGCGCCCGCTGCGCAGGTCGCGCGGCGACTCGAGCGCATCGAGCAGGGCCTGTGCGTCCACCTGGGCCTGGGCAGCTCCGGTCCAGGAGAGTCCTGCCGCCAGGACGGCGGAAACCCGACGGAGGAGAGCACTCGAACGGCAACGCACGGATCACGGCCCTGGGGGCGCGGATTGTCGCAGGATGCCCTCTGCGTGGGCCAGCAGGGCTGCCAGCGCCGGGGCGTCGTAGCCCACGAGCACGTCGCGGACGATGCCCTGCCGGTCGATGAGGAAGAGCGTGGGCAGCGCGAAGGCGCGGTAGCGGACCGTGGTCGTGCCGGACTCGTCCGCGAGCACCGGATAGCCGATGCCGAGCTCCTGGGTTCCGACCACCGCCTCTTGCACCCCCTCGGTGGTGATGCCGAGCACGAGGCCCCCGTCCGCGACGAAGGTTTGGTGCCAAGATGTCAGCTCTGGCGCGATGACGCGACAGACGGCGCACCACGGGGCCCAGAATTCGACCACGACAACGCGGTTCCGATAGGCGCCGAGGCTGACCGCCATGGGTGCTCCGACGGGCTCGAGCGGACCGAAGGGGGGCGCCGGTCGCCCCACGAACTCACGGCGCATGAGCTCGTCGTCATCGGGCCGTGGTACGAGCTCGGTGGCGACCAGGCGTGGCTCACCGCGCCGCAGCAGCGCGATCCCCACGCGCGCACCCGCGCCCAGCTCTCGAACGACGTCGGCCAAGTCGGCCGGGGCGCGAACCTCCTCGCCGTCGATCCGCGTGACGACGTCACCGGCTTGGATCCCGGCCTCCTCCGCTGGCGAGCCTGCGAAGACCGAGCGCACCTCGACCCCCCGCCCAAGCGGATCCACCGCCAGCTCCAGGCCCAACCACCCGGCAGCCAGGGGTGCTGGTGCACCGAGCCGCGGGCGCTCGAGCGACGGGGCCTCCAGGCTACCTGACGGGACCGCGCGGGGATGGGCCTCCGCGACGTGCAACCTCCCTCTGTTCCCGCCGCAGGCGCTCGCCAACAGGGCAGCCGCTGTGAGTAGCCCGCTCAAGAACCGGTGATTCACTGGGAGGGTGGTACCATGCCGTGGTGTCGCGCGCCGGGTTGCCGGTCCTGTGCGCCCTGGTCGGGCTGGTCGCGTGCCGTAGGGCACCCGAGGGGCATCCGCCGTCGCCGGTTGTTCCGGGTTCTGCCCGTGCGCCGTCACCCCCTCCCGTGCTCTGGGACCGGTTCGAGGAGGCTCAGAGCTGGCCCGCGGCCATGGCAGAGTGGGCTCCTTCGGCCGGTCACGGACTCGGAGATTGGTCGGTGCAAGTTCGCGCGGAGCCCCCGGTCGCCGCTCTCTACAGCAACCTCGGCGGGGGGAGCGCGTTCGCACCCGGTAGCGTCCTGGTGGCTTTCCACCGGACGGCGAGCGGCGAGCCCGGGCCGATCTTCGCCATGACCAGAAGGCTCGTCGGTGGCTGGAGCTTCTTGGCGATCGACCCGAGCGGCCGCCTCGATCCGAACGCTGACCTCGAGCTATGCGCGCGGTGCCATGCAGAAGCCCCCTTCGATGGGCTGTTCGGCGTCCGTCCGTCACCAGGAGGGCCCGTCCCGCGGCCCGCGGCTGCGTCAAGCAGCGCGGTCCCGACGATGACGGCCAGTCTCTCGTCCGGTTCCGCAGCAGCCGCGGCCGCGCCCCCGGCCCCCGCTGCTTCAGACGCTCCGCTCCGCTGAGAGGCAGACGCGACTTGAAGCCCTGATACCGCGAAACCCGGCGGGGCGGGCCCAGCCGGGTTCGGGAAAGTGCGGTAGTCTGAAGTGCTCAAGCGGCTCGGGCGCAGACCCTGGAGCTTCAGGGCGCGGCGCTCACGTTCCAATCCAAGCAATTGAATGAAGCGGAGAAGAAAGGACGAAGAAGGAAGCCAAGCCCCTGAAGCACGCCCCCAGCCCGGGGCGCCAAGCGGATGCCGGGCATCAAGCAGGGTTCGTGCCAGTTTGGCAAGGAAACGCGGGAAGTGATGGCGTTGGCGGGGAAATTTGGGCCTTTTCTGCGCGAGCGGATCGGTCGCCCGCTGGCGGTCAGCCGATACCGTGGCGGGCATGTCAGGGGTACGCCGATCCCATGAAATGGTTGCATAGCGCCGGGGGTGCCGGATGCCGTGGCCGTTGGAGGCAGGCAGGAGAAGTCTCTGCCGGGGGTCGTCCGGCCTGCGGTCCCGCCGCGGCGCGGTTGCATCGCGCCCGTTTCTGCCTTGGTTCTCCGACGGCTCATGGTATTTGTGCGCGCCCCACCTGCGCCCGTAGCTCAGCTGGATAGAGCGCCGGTCTACGGAACCGGAAGTCGCAAGTTCGAATCTTGCCGGGCGCGCCAACCGGCAACATCGGTGAGCATGGCATCCTCAGGGATGATCGCCGCGCCTCGGACAGGGGGAGGGGCTCGCGCGCAGCCGGCCGAGGTTTCGTGGCCGGCGGGCTTCGGTGGGACACGTCAATCTCGACGTCGAGCAAGGGGAGCATCTCGTCCTCGCTGCGTCGGTGGCGCTCGGGCGCGGGCGCCGAAATCTCGCAGGTGACCTTGGCGTGTCGGGTGCGGCCCTCGAGCACCACGGAGGCCCGGCGCCGTGGTTGAGGCAGCGGGCGTCGACGCGGCATGGATGACGATTGCGCTGGAGGAGGCGCGGGTCGCCGCCCACGCCGGTGACGTACCGGTGGGGTGTGTCGTCGTGAGCGGGGACGGTGCCGAACTGGCGCGCGGACACAACCGTCGCGAGGCCGAGCAGGACCCGACGGCACACGCGGAAATCGTGGCGTTGCGGCGCGCGGCCGTCGCGCTCGGTTGCTGGCGGCTCGAGGGCGCGGTCGTCTATGTCACGCTCGAGCCGTGCCCGATGTGCGCGGGAGCGCTGGTCAACGCGCGGGTGTCGCGGGTGGTGTTCGGGGCCGAGGATCCCAAGGGAGGAGCGCTGGTGAGCCAGTTCGCGATCGGCACCGACGAGCGCCTCAATCACCGCTTCGACTTCGAGGGAGGCCTGCTCCGTGGCGAATCCGTGGCGATCCTGCAGGCTTTCTTCCGCCGGCTTCGCGCGGCCGGCGAGCGATGAACCGCAGCTACCAGGCGAAGGTGCGCCCTCCGGCGGTCCTCCACGAGGTCGGGTCCTGGCGAGGCGCCCTGGGGCACTTCGTTCGTGGCAGCGAACGACGCGGTTGTTGCGCTAGCGCCTGACGGGTGAGGCAGGGCTGTCGTGGTCGTCGGGGAGGGACTGCCCGCCGCGGTCCTCGCTTGGGCTCCGATCGAGGTCGGGTTCGACCGCAGGCGGGTCCTCGGAGTCCATCTCCGTCGCCTCCGCGCCCAGGGCCGGCAGGGTGGAGGGTCGCTGGAATACGATGGGCTCGGCCAGCGCCGCCGCGAGTTCGGCGTCATCGACGCGGTCGATTTTGCGGGCGATATGCATCAGCTTGTGCAGATAGGCCAACCACCGATCTGTCACTTGTCCGTCGGCACCGAAATGCTGGACGCGCGGGTTGGGCAGGATCGAGGCGAGGTAGAGCGCCTGCCCGAGCGACAGGCGCCCCGGGGTGGAGGCGAAATAGTGCGCGGCGGCCGGCCCGATCCCGTAGATCCCGGGGCCGAACTCGACCACGTTGAGGTAGAGTTCGAGTAGCTGCTCCTTGGTGAGGGACTGCTCGAGAAGCAGGGTCAACACCGCCTCCTCCAGCTTGCGCGCGAGCGTCTTCTCGCGGCCCAGAAAGAGGTTCTTGGCGAGCTGCATGCTCAGGGTGCTCGCGCCACGGAAGAAGCGCTGATGATTGATGTTGTCCCGTAGCGCGTTGGCGATCGCCTCCTGGTCGAAGCCCTGGTGGCGGAAGAACCGCGAGTCCTCGCAGATGAGCAACGCGGTCACCATGTGCGGAGAGATCTGCTCGAGCGGAGCCCACGTGGGGGTGCCTGGACCGGACTCGATCGTCATGCGGCGCCGGTCGGCGCCGAACACCTCGCGTTCCCAGGGACGAGCGAAGCGGCTCGGATCGAGGTCGGGCGGGATCGTCGCGACGCGGCAGTCGTTCGACATGCGCCAATCGACCCGGGTGTCGTTGACGCGGCGGGTGTCGAAGCGGGCGCTGGCCGCCAAGGAGAAGGTGCCCGTGAGAGTCACGCCGTCGAGCAACGGGGCGAGGCCCTGGGGGGCCGAAGACAGGAGGTCCTGGCAGGCCGCCAGAGGGAGCCGCGCGGTGAGCTCCCCCTGCACGTGCTCGCCTTGCCGATTCAGCTGGCCTGACAGCTCGAGGCGAGCGGCGCCAAGCCGCACCTCGCCGGCGTCAACGCGATACGAAGAGCCGTCGAGGAGCACCTCGCCGCGCCCTTCCCATCCCAGGTCGATGCCGGAGAGGGGTCGGGGCGCGATGGAGGGCTGGAGGATCGCGAGCCGATGCAGCGCAGCGTGCCCGTCGAACGTGAGGCGCAGTCCGTCCCCCGACAGGGCGAGGCGACCCTGAACCGTCGCGTCGGCGTCGCGGACTCCCTGCAGCCCGAAGCTTCCCTCGTCGATGCCGAGCGCTGCCAGGGTCACGGGACCGCCGGCCAGATCCGCCACGACCGGCCCATGGTCGAGGGGCACCTCCAGGGTGAGGTTCAGCGGCGATGGCTGGTCGGGGCCGCCGGGCCGGAAGTTCAACCGAAGGTGCGTGGTGTCGCGTCCCAGTTGGAGCCGCCCGGGACCGACGGAGAGGGTCTGGTCGCGGTGGTGAGCCTCGAGGCGGAGTGCAGCGAGATCGACGAGCCCCCCCAGCGGAATCGCGTTGGCGCCGGCCTTGGCCAGCTCAGTGAGGGCGCGGTGGGTGCGCAGTCCCCACCGCGCGCCCGCGGGGGACGGCGCCGCCAACGAGCCAGGGCTCCGTGTGGCGCTGCCAGACACGGAAGGGAATGGCAGGACCGGGGCCGAGGAGCGGGAGTCGGGAGACACAGAAGCCCCGTCTCCGTCATGCCGACGCTCGAGATCCACTCGGCCCGTGGCCTCCAGGGCGGCGAGGCGCTGGATCAGGACGTGACCGTCCTGGGCGGACAAGGTGAGCGAAGGCTCGACGACCTCGAGCTGCCAGCCGCGATGTTCGAGCCGAACAAGGTCCGCGCGGACGTCGGCCTCCCGGACACCGGTGCGCTCCAGGCTCAGGCCCCATGCATGCTGCGTCGCCGACCCCGGAGAGGCGTCGGACCAGACCACCTCGATCCCGTCCGCACTCACGGGGACGTAGCTCGAGGTGTCCCGGCTTCGCCCGGCGGATCCGGACCGCTGCCAGCGCGCGAGGTCCTCGCGCACTCCCTCGAGCGGGCCGTGAATCTCCAGCCAGCCCCCATGACCCTCGACGCGCCGGAGGCGCAGGGTCGGCGAAAACTGGGCCTCGACCTCGCGCAACACCAGCCGCACCCCGGGTGCCTCGGGGATCCTGACAACGACCTCACCCAGCCAGATCCGGCCAAGACCGGGCCAGGCCCGGCGTGCCGTGACCTCCAAGCCCCGCGCCCGGGCTCGCGAGGCGATCCCGCGGCACACCACCGGTCGAAACCCGACCGCACCACCCATCGCCATCGCGAGGGCCATCCCAGCCGCAGTCGTCACGGCGAGCCGAGGTCGCACCTTCATCCGCGCCCCCAGCCTAGCCCCCAGCCCCGCTCGCCGCGCAAGGACCGACCGCGACCGAACAGCCTGGACCGTCCCGGAGTCTCCACGACCGCCCCCCGATCCGGAAATCGCTCAGGCCGGAACTCCAGCTCGCGTCGTCTCCGCCAAATAGGCAACGGGGTCCGCGCCTTTCGGCGCGAACCCCGTCATTGGCCCGGCAGCGTCCTACTCTCCCACAGGGCCTCCCCTGCAGTACCATCGGCTCCGGAGAGCTTGACTTCCGAGTTCGGGATGGGATCGGGTATGGCCTCTCCGACAAAACCACCGGAAAACGATGGGCGTCCTGCCTAGCGTCCCCTCCTCCAGCACAACGCCGGGGGGGTTCACCAGATTCAAACACGGCAATCCCTTTCGGGTCCGAGTGCCCGCGCTCCACGCGCTGGGCTCGCCGCCCGGACTCCGACCATCAACTACGATACCCGCCTTAGAGGTAGGTCAAGCCGCACGGCCGATTAGTATCGGTTAGCTCCGCACATTGCTGCGCTTCCACACCCGACCTATCAACCTCGTGGTCTACGAGGAGCCTTTAGTGCCTTGCGGCAGGGATACCTAATCTTGAGGGCAGCTTCCCGCTTATATGCTTTCAGCGGTTATCTGTTCCGCACATGGCTACCCGGCTATGCCACTGGCGTGACAACCGGAGCACCAGAGGTGCGTTCACCCAGGTCCTCTCGTACTATGGGTAACTCCTCTCAAGTATCCTGCGCCCACGGCAGATAGGGACCGAACTGTCTCACGACGTTCTAAACCCAGCTCGCGTACCGCTTTAATTGGCGAACAGCCAAACCCTTGGGACCT
>CAYVRP010000013.1:0-102139 GCA_964454025.1 uncultured Polyangiaceae bacterium
GAGGACGACGAGGACGACGAGGACGACGAGGACGACGAGGACGACGAGGACGACGGCGAGCGAACCCACACGGGAGCAGGCGGGTCGGCTGACGCCTCCGAGTCGGAGGGGCACCGCGCCGGCGGCGCCAGCATGACCCTCGCGCTCGCCCTCGCTGGCGGGGGGCTCCTGCTCGGGGTCGCGATCGGCTGGGTCCTCGCCGTCCAGGGCGTGGGCACCGGCGGGGGTGCGCAGTTCGGCCCGGTCGGCTCGGCCAGCGCGACCCCGTCGGAGAAGTGCGCGGCCTGGCGCGATCAGATGTGCGCGGCGACTGGTGAGAAGTCCTCGGCCTGTACGCAGGCCAAGTCGGCGATCGAGGTGCTGCCTGCCAGCGCCTGCGGCGCCGCGCTGCGCGAGATCCCGGCCACGGTCGCCCACGTGAAGACGGTGCGCGCCGGCTGCGCCACGTTGGTGGAGCGGCTCTGCAAGGAGCTCGGTGACACGTCGTCGACCTGTCAGATGGTCAAGGAACGGACGGAGTCGTTCCCGCCGTCGCGCTGCCAGGAGATGCTCGCGCATTTCCCGGAGGTGCTCGCGCAGCTCAAGCAGATGGAGGCGCGTGGTGGCGGACGCGGTGCGGGGCCGATGAAGGCGGGGCCGCGCCCGGGCCCGGCGGGTGCCGGCTCTCAGCACGCGGCTTCGGTGTCGGGCGCGCCGCCAGCGCCGTCCGGATCGAGGTGACCCCGGGGGCGGACTTCGCGCGGAACGGCGGACCACCGCGGCCCAGGTGCCTGGAAATGGCCCTCGCGGGGAGGGTAGCGTACCATCTATCGCATGCGCTGTTCTCCGCTCGCGACCGTCGTCTTGCTCCCTGGCCTCCTGCTCCTCGCGGCCTGTCCCGGTCAGGAGGAGGAGCGGCCACCAGGCATCGAGCTTGGCCCCGGCACGACCCACACCGGGACCAGCGGAGGCGACAATGGCGGCGAGGGGGGGGAACCGAGCGGTACCGGCGGGTCGAGCACCGGGGGCGCGGGCGGCGTGGCGAGCGGCACCGGCGGGCGGGAGCCCGACACCGTGCTCAACGCGCTGCTCAGCGCGACCGACGGGTTCTCGTTCCAGAGGGACGGCCGAATCTTCGATCCGGCGTCGGTGAGCGTCTCGCTGTTCGTCGTGGCCGACGCTCCGGGAGGGCGGACCGTCTCCGCGACGGTCGAGGTGGGCGATGACCTGAGCCTCGCTGGGGTGCTCGAGTCCGATGCCACCTGGGTGCTGGTCGACTCGGCGGACGCGGACTGGTACTCGACCTGGCAGCAGGTCAATACGCGGGACAGCGAGGAGGAAATCCTGTACGCGGTCACGGCGTCCGACATCGAGGACTTGGCGGCCGTGGCGTCCGCGACCCTCTACCCGGCCATGGCCCAGGTCGTGGTGCGCGTCGAGAACGGGCTCGGCGACGGGGTCGAGGCCGACGCGCAGATCGAGGGCGCGGGCGCCGTCGTCTACTCTCTCTACCCCGGCTTCGACGTGACAGGACCGTCGGACTCGCACGGATACGTGGCGCTGCTCAACGTCCCGGCATCCGAGGAGGCGAGCTCCGCCAGCCTCACGGTCACGACGGCCGACGACACCAGGGTCGTGCCTGTACGGGTGCAGGGCGGGGCGGTCACCGCCGTGGTCGTGACGGTGGATTGATCCGGAGCGCGCCGGGCGCGGGGCCGCGGCCCGCGCGGGGCGCGGACGTTCTCCTTGCCTCGCGCCGCGGTGGACGGTATGCGTGCCCGCCGTGGGCAAGCTCATCGACGGCAAGGCGGTGGCGGCAACCGTGCGCGCCGAGGTGGCGGCGGGCGTGGCGGCGTTCGTGCGGGAGACGGGGCGAGCGCCCGGCTTGCACGTCGTGCTCGCGGGCGAGGACCCGGGCTCCGTGGTCTACGTCCGCAACAAGGAGAAGGCCGCGCGCGAGGTGGGGATGGTGGGAGAGGTGCACCGCCTCCCCGACTCCGTCACCGAGGCGGAGCTGCTCGGGCTGGTGCGCTCCCTCAACGCTGACGCCGCGGTGGACGGTGTCCTGGTCCAGTTCCCCGTCCCGAAGCAGGTGCGGCCGAGCGAGGTGCTGCGCGCGATCGACCCCGACAAGGACGTGGACGGGCTCCACGCGCTCAACGTCGGGCGGCTCTGGTCCGGCGACGAGGGGCTCGCGCCCTGCACCCCCCGCGGGATCCTGCGCCTCATCGCCGAGGCGGGGGTGGCGCTCCGGGGCGCTCGCGCCGTCGTCGTGGGCCGGAGCAACCTCGTCGGCAAACCGGTGGCGGCGCTCCTCCTCGCCGAGCACGCCACGGTCACGCTCGCTCACTCGCGCACGGCGGACCTCCCCGCGCGCTGCCGGGAGGCCGACGTGCTCGTCGCCGCCGTCGGGCGCGCGCGGATGATCCAGGGTGACTGGATCAAGCCGGGCGCCTGCGTGATCGACGTGGGGATGAACCGCGACGAGAGCGGGAAGCTCTGCGGGGACGTGGACTTCGCGAGCGCCGAGACGGTCGCTGGTTCCATCACGCCCGTTCCGGGCGGCGTGGGGCCGATGACCATCGCGATGCTGCTGGAGAACACGCTCCGCGCCGCGCAAGCGCGCCACCGCCGCTGACGGTTCGGTACCGGGTCGTCCGGCCCGGCGCCGCGCGCCCTCAGGGGCGTGGGTAGCGTGCGGGGTCGACCCCGCAGGTTCGCGCGACGGCGTCCAGCACCGCGTCGGCGCGGGCGAGGGTGTCGGTCAGCGATCCGTCGTTGTCGATCACGTGATCCGCGAGCGCGGCCTTCTGGTGGAGCGGGAGCTGGGCGGCGATGCGCGCTCGCACGGACTCGATCGAGCACGCGTCTCGAGCCGCGGCCCGAGCGACCTGCTGGGCCTCGCTGGCGACGACCACCACCAGCGGCCGGAGCTGTTCGGTGAGGTTCACCTCGACGAGCAGCGGGATCTCGCTGCAGGCGAGCGGCTCCCCCGCGCGCTCGAGCTCGGCCAGGCGCGCGCGCCGGAGCGCCTGGATCCGCGGGTGCGTCACCGCCTCCAGTCGTCGCCGCACGGCCGGATCCGCGAACGCGAGCTGGGCGACCGCCGCGCGATCGAGCGCCCCGTCGGGCGTCAGCACGGCGGGGCCGAGCTCCCGCGCGAGCGCCGCGAGGCCCTCGGAGCCGGGCGCGGTGACCTCGCGCGCGAGCTCGTCTGCGTCGAGCACGGGCAGGCCTCGCGCGCGGAAGCGCCGCGCGACGGTGCTCTTTCCGGTGCCGATGCCGCCCGTGAGGCCGAAGACGCGCAGGGACACGAGCCCCACGATAGCACCGGGGCGTGCTATTCGTCCGGCGTGCCTGCGCGTGCTCACCGGACGTCGCGCCTCTGTCGCGGGTTCGGCGTCGTCGCCCTCGGCGTCGCCGGATGCGGCCGGGCGCCGTTGCCCGCCGCGCCGGACGCGATGTCCGTCGCGGGGGAGCTCGGCGCCGAGGGCGAAGCTCCCAGCGTCGCCGAGCAAGCGGTGCCGACCGGTTCGGAAGTCGAGGCGGGCTCCGGGGTGGACGGCGCGCGCGCCGTGGTCGAGATCGCCGAGCTGGAGCCCGCGGGGGTCGCTTGGCGGTTCCGCGCGGGATCCCCGACGCCGGGGGTCACGATGGGCCGGGACGGAACGGTGTACGTGCCTACCCACGAGGGGCACGTCCACGCGCTCTCCGTGGAGGGGGGCCTGCGCTGGTCCTACAACGTGCAGACCCCGGCGGTCGGGGCGGTTGTCGCCCCCGATGGCGTGCTCGTCGTGGGGACGCAGGAGGGGCGTCTGCACGCGCTGCGGCCCGATGGCACCCGGCTCTGGAGCCTCCAGGCGCCGTTCCCGATCGTCACCGAGCTCGTGTCGGGGGCGCAGGGCCTCACGCTGTTCGGGGATCGCTCGGGGGCCGTGGTCGCCGTGGACGGGTTCGGCGCGGTGCGTGCTCGCTGGCCGATGTCGGAGCCGATCGGCGCGCCGCCCCTCGCGCTGCCGGGCGCTGGGGTCGCGGCGCTCGGCGCCGAGGGGGGGCTCTTCTGGCTCGGCGCAGGCCCGCCGCGGTCGCTCGCGCTCGGGGCCGCCCCCGGCAGGGAGCTCCTGGCTGGCGCGGGAGGGGACCTCCTGGCGCTCGCCGGGTCGACGCTCGTGGTCCTCCGTGAGGGGGCGGTGGCGCTGCGGCTGTCGGGCGTCGTGGCTGCGGCTGCGCGTGGCGACGGGCTCGTCACGGTGGGCCCCCGGCCGTCGCTCGCTTTCCGGACGCGGGGGGGCGACCTCCTGGTCGAGCACCCGCTCGTCGCGCCGCCGAGCGCGGCCCCCGTGGTCGACTCCGCGGGGGTCGTGTACGTCCCCACGGCGACGGGCGCGCTCGCCGTCGCCACTCTGGCCGGTGTCCGGACATGGCGGGTCGCGGAGCGCGCGTTGCTGCGGCCCCTGCTCGATCCGGCCCGGCCTCGCGTCATCCTGGCGAGCGGCGAAGGGTCCGTGGTCGCCGTCGCGGCCGCGGGGCTCTCACCCTGACCCCGACGCGAGGGAGAGCGCCGGGTGACCGCCGACGCGGAAGCCGCGGGGCGCGCTGGTGACCGCCAGCTGGCTTCTCAGGCCGACGCGATGGTGCCGGGTCGACCGGGGGATCGGGCGGTGGCCTGGAGCCGCAAGCAGCTCGACCGCCGCCAAGAATCGACGATCCCTCGGCTCCGGGTGAGCCGCGGGTCTCCAGCGAACACCGGCTCGCGGCGCCCCCCTCGCCCTGCGCGAGGGCGTCCTCCGAGCCGAACATGCGAGCCGGCAGTCCGACGGGTGCTCCCATGGCGATGGAGGGAGCCGTTGATTGACGGCACCGAACGGGTCCGGCACGATCCCTTCCCATGGCACAACCGATGAGCCCGCTGCCCGTCGACCCCGGGAAGAAGAAGGGGTCGGGTCTGCTGCTCGGCTGCGGGGGGGCGGGCTGTGGGTTCTCGCTCCTCCTCACCATCGCCGGCGTTGTCCTGCTCGTGCTCGGCATGGATTCGAAGACCGAGGAGGCGCTGCCATTCGCCTTCATCGCGCTGGGCCTGGCCTCGACCGCCGGGCTGGTCGGCGCGGTCCTCCTGGTCATCGGCCTGGTCAAGCGCCGGAGCTGAGGCGCCGGTCGCGCCGTTCCACGGCGGTCGGCTCCCCGAGGCGCTAGCCGACGATGAGGTTCAGGATCCTGCCGGGGACGTACACGAGCTTCTTCAGCGTCTTGCCCTCGACGAAGCGGCGGACGTTCTCGTCCGCGAGGGCGGCCTCGCGGGCCTGCGCCTCGGTCGCGTCGCGGGCGAGCAGGGCGCGGCCGCGCACCTTGCCGTTGACCTGGACGCCGATCTCGACCACCTGATCGATGACGAGCGAGGGGTCATAGGCGGGCCAGGGGGCGTCCGCGATGCTCGGCGGGTGCGCGAGGCCGCCGCCGGTGGCGTCGCCGCTCGACCAGAGCTCCTCGGCCAGGTGTGGTGCGAAGGGGGAGAGCATCGTCACCAGCCATTCGGCGGCCTGACGGGGGAGCGTGTCGAGCGAGGCGAGGTGGTTGACCAGCTCCATCAGCGCGCTGATCGCCGTGTTGAAGCGCAGCGCCTCGATGTCCTCGCCGACCTTCTTGAGCGTCTTGTGGAGGAGCCGTTCGGTCTCCGGGGCGGGCGCGGCGTCGGACAGGGGGCGCGTCACCACCGCGTGCACACGGTCGAGGAAGCGCCGGACCCCCTTGATGCCGGACGTCTGCCACGGCTTCACCTGCTCGAGCGGCCCCATGAACATCTCGTAGACGCGGAGGCTATCCGCGCCGTACTCGCGGACGACGTCGTCGGGGTTGACGACGTTGCCGCGGCTCTTGCTCATCTTGAAGGCGACGCTCTGGACACGGATCTGCTCGTCGGCCTTGAGGCGCAGCGCCCCGGCCTTCTTGAGCACGGCGTCCTCGCTGACGCGCACCGCCACCACGGGGGCGCCGGTCACGGAGTCGCGGTGCTCGCCGTCGCCCGCGCCGGTTTCGACGCGATCGGCGCTCACCCAGGTACCATCCTCCGCCCGGTACGCGACGAGCTGCGGTTCGCCGAGGATCATCCCCTGGTGAACGAGCCGCTGGAACGGCTCGGGGTGCTTCACCACGCCCAGGTCGAACAGGACCTTGTGCCAGAAGCGGGCGTACAGGAGGTGCAGGACGGCGTGCTCGGACCCGCCCACGTACAGGTCCACCGGCATCCAGTCGTCGTAGGCGCGCTGGTCGAAGGGCGCGGTGTCGTTGCGGGGATCGAGGTACCGGAGGTAGTACCAGCAAGAGCCCGCCCACTGGGGCATGGTGTTCGTCTCGCGCGCGTACCAGGCCCCGTCGCGCTCGAAGAAGCGCCAGTCGAGGGCCTTGACCAGCGGACCTGCCGGGTCGCCGGGTCGGTAGTCGTCGAGCTCGGGCAGGAGCAGTGGGAGCTCGTCCTCCGCGAGGGGGATGGGGCGCGTGTAGTCGATCTCGAAGGGAGCGCCGCGCCGGGGGTCGCCGGCCGTCTGCACGGGGAAATAGATCGGGATGGGCTCGCCCCAGTAGCGCTGGCGGGAGAAGATCCAGTCGCGCAGCTTGTAGTTGACCTTGGCCACCCCGACGCCGCGGGACTCGAGCCAGGCGGTGATGGCGCGTTTCATTTCCGCCGTGGGCTGGCCGGTGAATTGACCCGACTGGACGGCGATGCCCGCCTCCGTGTAGGGGGCCTGGAGGGCGCCGTGCAGCGCGCCGTCCGGGCTGACAACCTCGACGATCGGCAGCCCGAAGCGGGTCGCGAACTCGAAGTCACGCTCGTCGTGGGCGGGGACGGCCATGATCGCGCCGGTGCCGTAGCTGCCGAGGACGTAGTCGGCGGTGAAGACGGGGATCTTGGCTCCATTGACGGGGTTCACGGCGAGGGCGCCCGTGTTCACGCCCGTCTTTTCGCGGCCCGCCGTCCGCTCCAGGTCGCTCTTCGCGCGGGTCGCCGCGACGTAGCGCTCCACCTCGGCGCGCCGCTCCGGCGCGGTGATCGTGAGCGTCAGCGGGTGGTCGGGGGCGATGACCATGTAGGTGGCGCCGAACAGGGTGTCCGGTCGGGTCGTGAAGACGCGCAGCTTGTCCTCGCGCCCCACGAGGTCGAAGTCGACCTCCGCGCCCTCGCTGCGGCCGATCCAGTCGCGCTGCTTCAGCTTCGTCTCTGGCCAGTCGAGCCCTTCCAGGTCGGCGGCGAGGCGATCGGCGTAGGCCGTGATCCGGAGCTGCCACTGGCGCAGCGGCTGGCGGACCACGGGGTGCCCGCCGCGCTCGCTGCGGCCGTCGATGACCTCCTCGTTCGCCAGCACCGTGCCCAGGGCCTCACACCAGTTGACCGGCACCTCGGCCTGGAAGGCGAGGCCCCGGTGGAACAGCTGGAGGAAGATCCACTGGGTCCAGCGCACGTAGCCGGGGTCGGTGGTGTCGATCTCCCGGGACCAGTCATAGGCGAACCCGAGCATCTTGAGCTGGCGCCGGAACGTCTCGATGTTCGCCGCGGTGGTGATGGCCGGGTGGGTGCCGGTCTGGATGGCGTGCTGCTCCGCCGGGAGCCCGAAGGCGTCCCAGCCCATGGGGTGCAGGACGTCCCAGCCGCACATGCGGCGGTAGCGCGCCACGATGTCCGTGGCGGTGTACCCCTCCGGGTGCCCGACGTGCAGGCCGTGGCCCGAGGGGTAGGGGAACATGTCGAGGACATAGAGCTTGGGCCTGCCGGCGCGCCGCGTGGCGCGGAAGGTCTGGTGCTCCTCCCAGTAGCGCTGCCAGACGGGCTCGATGGCGAGGTGGTCGTAGGCCATGGCGCGTTCGTGTAGCAGATCCCCGCGGGCGCGGGGGTCACGAATCGGGCCCCCTGGCCGGCGCCCGCGGCGCGACGATGCTGGATCCGAGGAGCTGTGTTACCGTTACGCGGCCATGATCACCGTGGGTTGCGCGGGATTCGCGGTACCGGCCACGCGGTACTTCAAGGAGTACCTGTTCGTCGAGGTGCAGGAGACGCACCTCGCGGTGCCCGGCCCCGGCACGGTGCGGCGCTGGCGGAGGGAGGCGCCGAAGGGGTTCGAGTTCGCGCTCCTGGGGCCCCGGGAGATCGGCCAGGAGGGCTTCCGGCCGGGCAAGGTCGTCGAGAACGCGCTCCGGATCCTCTCGGAGGTGGCCGCCGAGCTCGAGTCACAGACCGCGGTCTTCGTCGCGCCTCCCGACTTCACCGCGGCGCGCGCGAACAAGGTCGCGTTGAAGGACTTCCTGCGGCTGGTGCGCCAGCACTTCAACCGAGTCGTCTTCGACGTGAGCGCCACCTGGGATGCAGAGGAAGCCGACGAGATCGCCGAGGAGTCGGACGCCCTCGCGGTGCGCGATCCCCTCGTCACGGGGCTGTCCAAGCGGAGCGTGGCGTACTACCGCCTGCCGGGGCCGGCCGGGCACAAGTCCCGCTACGAGGATCCGGCGATCGAGCGGCTGGCGGAGGTCGCCGCGGGCGATCTGGAACAGGCGGCGACCTACGTGTTCACGAACGTGGACATGTTCGCCGACGCCAAACGCTTCAAGCGCGCCATTCGGCTCTGAGCCTCCATCGCCGAGCGGCGGCAGCTCCGGACGGGCGCGTCAGGCAGCGAGGCGCCCGGGCCGGCGGCCCGAGCGCCTCAGGGGTAAGCGTCGGCGGAGGGCTGGCGACCCTCGCGCGACGCGGTTGGCTCAGCCGCCGGCGCCGCCGGCGCCGAGGTCTTCGCTGTAGTCGAGGCACTCGGTGATGCAGTCGACTCCCGCGGTGGACTCGGCATCGACGACGCAGTTGATGAGGTCGTTGGTTTCCGGCAACGGATCGTTCGCCTCGACGAGCACGGCCTCCGAGTCGCAGTTCGCCTCGTTCCAGTAGAGGGGATCGCCCTCCCCGGGCTCTTTCCAGGCCTTCTCGATGCAGCTCTGATAGCTCACGAACTCGTCGATGCAGTCGGGGGAGTCGTTCGGCCCCGTAACGTTTCCATCCGCGTCCTTGGGGCCGATGGTGTCCGTGGTTGCCGAGCAGGCCTCGAGCTGCGCCTCGCAGTTCAGCTGCATGCACTCGACGCAGCGGTTCGCCTCGACCGCGCCGCCGGTTCCTGTCTCGGCGCCGGCGCTGCCGCCGGTGGTCGTGGTGCCGCCGGTGGTCGTGGCGCCACCCGTGGTCGTGGTGCCGCCCGTGCCCCCGGCGGTTTCCGCGCCTCCCTCGGCCGGCTCACCGCCTTCTTCGTCACCGCCCTCCCCGACGTCGGCGCCACCGATGCCACCGTCGTCCGGATCACCCTCGCTGATGGTGCAGGCGACCGCCACGGACCCAATGACCAGACCCAAGCTCGCGAATTTCAGCCAAGACCTCATTTCCATCTCCCTTTGGTACCCCGCGAGGCGCGGCACCGTTTCGCTCACCCTCGTTCTACCGGCGACTGCTGCCGTTGCAAGTCCAGGCCAGGCCGTCCCGACCCGGTCGAATTCCCCTCGTCGTGGCGAGGTAGCCGTCGTCGTGCCGCCGCTCGGGCGGCACCCGCGGCGGGCAATCTAGCGGCTCGACGGACATAGAGTCAAACGCGCGGCCGGGGATTTGCGGCGGCAACGCTGGATGGACGGGGCAGCGGGGTCGCCTATTCTCCGGCCGCGGTAGCCCAACCAACGCTCGCGGCCGCGGCGCCGCCCACCCCGCGTTCCGCGCCGGCAGTCACGAAAACCGGGCGCCCGCGCTCAATCGTCGGGGGCCGGCGGGGCGCCACTCCGCTTCGCGACTGATTGTTCGTCGCCGGCCTGGGCGAGAGCCTCCGCGTCCCCCGATGGCGCGCCAGCCGGCCGGTCGCTGGTCGTCTCCTGATGCAGGACGCTTACCGCAGCGGGTTGCTGCCGGCGCTCCCGCGACGTCACGTCCCCACCGGGGGCGGCGCGGAAGCCCGCCGCGAGCACGGCCAGCGCGAGCAGCCACCAGGGCAGGTTGCCGAGCAGCGCGAAGGGCGTGTCGGCGCGCATCCACGCGATCTTGGCGGTGAAGGCCTCCTCGCGGAAGGTCCCGCCGTGCCTGATCGTGCGGCCCACCGGATCCACGAAGCCGCTCACGCCGCTGTTCGTGGAGCGGACCAGGAACCGGCGGTGCTCGACGGCCCGGAGCTTGGCGAGCGCGAAGTGGATCCATGGCTCGGTGGAGTCGCCGAACCAGGCGTCGTTGGTCATGTTGACGAGCAGGTCCGGGGTTCCGCTGCGCACGATGCGGTTGACGAACGCGGGCAGGATGTCCTCGTAGCAGATGAAGAGCGCGATCTGCCGGTCGCCCAGCGGGAGCGGGCGCAGGGACTCGCCGGGGGAGAAGCGCCCGGAATTGGGGGACCAGTCGTAGAGGATCGGCAAGGCCTCTCCGAACGGGAGGTACTCGCCGAAGGCGAGGAGGTAGTGCTTGTCGTAGCGGCAATCAGGGCAGACGACGCCGTCCGCGTCCGCGAGCAAGGCGGAGTTGAACAGGGCGTACTGGCGAGGACCGGGGACCGGGCGGTAGAGCACGGCCCCGACGATGGCCGGGACGCCGAGCCTTCCGGTCACGCGTTCGCGCAGCGCCTCGGCGGCCTCCGCCTCCGGTAGCGCTGACATCACCGAGGTTTCGCTCCAGACCACCAGGTCGAGCGGGCCCGACTCCCGGAGCTGGCGGGTCAGGCGCAGGTGGCGACGGAGCCCCTCCGCCTTCTCCGCGCGCTTGCCGAAGAGGCTCATGTTGGCCTGCACGATGCCCACCGTGGCCTGAGGCGCGGCGGCGACGGCGGCGTCCACCTGGGGGATGCGGATCGCGCCGTAGAGCAGGGCGCCGACGACCAACGCGGCGGCGCGCGCGCTGCGGCGCCAGCGCTCCGTTCGCGCGGCAGCGCGAGCCCGGGGACGCACCGCGGTCGCCGCGTGTCGGTCCTCCAGCCACCCCAGGACCGGCTCCGCGAGGGCGAGGTTGGCCGCTACCAGCACCAGCGCCACCGCGATGGGGCCACCGAGCTCGGCGATCTGCAGGAAGGCCGGCACCTGATGGACCGTCGCCGCGTAGGTCCAGGGAAAAAGCAGCGGGAAGGCGAGCTCGCTGGCGGCGAACGCGGCGGCGAAGACGAGCCCGGGGGGCCAGCCGCGGCGGGTCGCGCGAGCGAAGAGCCAGCCGCAGAGCGCCATCCTTCCCGCCTGGTAGCCGGAGAGAAGGGCGACCAGGAGCCAGCACACGGGTGCCGGAAAGCCGCTGAACGTCACCAGCATCTCGTTCAGCCAGTAGAAGCCGAAGAGGGTCATGGTGAAGCCGGCCACCCACCCCGACGCCGTCGCGCGGCCCACGGTCGCGCCCCGCAGCGCGACGATGAGCGGCACCAGCGCGACGAAGGAGAGCGGCCACAGGTCCACCCCCGGGAACGCCAGGAAATAGGCGAACCCCGAGGCGAACGCGAGCGCGTGCGCGGTCCGGCAGCCGACGAGCGGTGCGGTCGGGGAGACGGCAGCGCTCACGGTGTGCCCACGGGCGGGGGTGCGGGCTCGAGCGGCCGTCCCGTCGCGGGAAGTGGCTCGGAAGCAGCCGGCCGCGGGGTTGCTGGCTCCGCCGTCGGCGCGGGGACGCGGCCAGCGGAGGCGACGGACGAGCCGACCACGCCGGGACCGGGAGGCGTGCGGGCCGCCTCCGCGTCGCGCGTGGGGGCCGTGAGGTCGGCGCAAGCCAGGTGCCCGAGGGCGGCGAGGAGCAGGGCCGTGTGAGCGCGCATGGGGGCCTAGTTACGGCGGAGCCCTGCTGCGGCGCAAGAGTTGCGTGGGCTCGGCGCCAGAAGGCCAGCCGCGCTGGTGCTCGGGGCGGCACCTCCCGGCGCCGCGGTCGTCCGGCGGCGCCGCCTTGCCAGCCGAGGCCTTGACGAGAATGATGCGTCGAGGATGTCCACCATCCTGCACATCGAGGACGATCCGGCCAACCGCCTGCTGGTGAGGAAGCTGCTCGTGCCGCATGGCTTCGAGGTGATCGACGCGGTGGACGGTCTCGACGGGATCCGCAAGGCCCGGGCACACCGGCCCGACCTCGTCCTCGTCGACATCGCCATCCCGGCGATGGACGGCTACGAGGTGACGTTGCGGCTACGCGCAGAGCCGGAGCTGCATGGCGTCCCCATCGTGGCGATCACGGCCGAGGGTAGCCGGGAGGCCAGCCTCGCGGTGGGTTGCGACGGGTTCCTCCAGAAGCCCATCGATGCACGCTCCTTCGCGCGCGAGCTCCGCGGCTTCCTCACCGGGCGCCGCGAGGCCAGCGAGCCGGCGCGGACCGACGCCCACCTGCGCGCTCAGAGCCAGCGGATCGTCGCCCACCTCGAGGAGAAGATCGCCGAGCTCAGCGCGGCGAACCAGCAGCTCCGGGAGGTCGCCGAGGCCCGCAAGGCCTTCTACCGGAACGTCTCTCACGAGCTCGCGACCCCGATGACTCCCATCGTCGGGTACGTGAAGCTGCTCCGGGACGGCGAGCTCGGACCGCTCAGCACCGCCCAAGGCAAGGCGCTCGGCGCGCTCGACGACTGCGTCCAGCGGCTCCGCGGGCTGATCGAGAACCTGCTCGACGTCACGGCGCTCGAAACGGGCAAGCTCCGGTTCGCGCTCCACGAGTACGATCTGGTCGAGGTCGTCCGCCGGGTGGTCGACCGGTACGCCGAGCCGATCAGCCAGAAGCCCTGCCAGCTGCTGCTCGAGCTGCCGGAGGCGCTGCCGGGGCTCGGCGATGGGGCACGGATCGGGCGTGCGCTCGAACAGCTGCTCGACAACGCGGTGAAGTTCACGCCGGCCGGAGGTGCTATCGGGGTGCGGGCCCGCCGCGGATCGGGCGGTGCGTTCGAGGTGTGCGTGGCGGACACCGGGCCCGGACTGCCGGCGGGGGTCCTCGAGCGGGTGTTCGAGCCCTTCTACCAGGTCGATGCATCCCCCACGCGGAGCCACGGGGGCACCGGCGTCGGGCTCGCCATCGCCCGCGGGATCATCGAGGGGCACGGGGGGATGGCTCGTGCCGAGTCGCCCTCGCCCGTGGTGATCGCGGGCAGGGCACTCGGGGGGGCCGCCTTTCACCTGCTCTTCCCCGCGAGGCCGTCGTCCTCGGCCTCCGTCGTCATCGCCGGCC
This sequence comes from uncultured Polyangiaceae bacterium, assembly GCA_964454025.1. Taxonomy (GTDB): domain Bacteria; phylum Myxococcota_A; class Polyangia; order Polyangiales; family Polyangiaceae; genus JAFGBI01. The sequence goes on from CAYVRP010000013.1 coordinate 13,148, forward strand.
GCTGACGGACGAACCCCGCGGTCCGTGCGACCGGGCGAGGGGCCCTCGAGCGTTTCCTTCGCGACGGGTTGATCTCTCTGAATGCGCCTCGCGGTTGCCCCGTAAGTTTCGGTAAGGAAACGATTTTATCAGGAGCTGCCGGCCCGCAGCTCCGCGCCATTGAATGGAACCGAGGCCCCCATTGCTCTGCACGCGCGTCCAGGTCACCTGCGACCCCTCACGAAATCGAGAAGTTGCTTCAGGTAATATGCCTCAAGTGCTCGACTTCAAACGGCTTTGTGATACGGCATAGAGCGAGACGGCCGCCGCGACCGAGGCGTTGAGGGAGTCTATCGCACCGGGTCGCACGACCGAAGCGAACTGCGAGCAGGCGCGGCGAATGGATCGCCGGAGTCCCTCGTGCTCGCTACCGATCACGAGCACGGTGGGGCCGGTGAGATCGCAGCTCGCGATGGGGGTTTCGGCGCGAGCCTCGAGCCCGATGACCTGTACGCCGCGGGACCTCGCGGCGTCGAGCCAGCCCGCAAGAGAGGCGACTCGGCAGAGCGTGGCGTGCTCGATGGCCCCCGCCGAGGCACGGAAGGTAGCGGCGGTGAGGGGCGCCGAGGCGTGCTCCGGCCAGACGATTGGCGCGGCCGCCATTGCCACCGCGCTGCGGATGGTCGCGCCGAAATTCTGTGGGTCTTGGATCTGGTCCAGGGCCAGCGCGATCAGCGACGGGCGGTCGAGCAGCAGCTCGGCGTCCGCCAGCTCCAGCGGAGGTGCCCAGGCGAGCGTCCCCTGATGCTGAATACCTCCGGACAGGCGGTCGAGCGCGGCAGCGCTGAGGCGGGCGACCGGCCGGACGCCGTGGTCGCGGGCGAAGCGCGCGAGGGCGTCGAGCCGGGGCTGTGGCCGAGCATCGATCGCCAACCGGAAGAGCGATGGTCCCCGGATGCGAATCGCCTCCCGGACCGGCTGCAGCCCGGCGATCAGCCGCTCCGCGGGCGCCCCCGCGCCCGGCCGCGGGCGGCTGCGCGGGCGGGGGGCCGGGGGAGCGCCGCCACCCCGTTCAGGGGGCGGCATCGGCCGCTCCGGCGATCTGCTCCACGATGGTTCGCGCTGCCTGCGCCGGATCGGCGGCGTCCCGGATCGGGCGGCCGACGACCAGCAGCGAGGCGCCGTCCCGCACAGCGCTGGCGGGCGTCGCGACTCGCTTCTGGTCGTCGTCGCCGGGCCCGGCGAGGCGGATCCCGGGCGTCACGAGGACCGCGGCGGGCCCCACCTCGCGGCGCAGCAGGGCGACCTCTGCCGCGGAGCACACCAGCCCGGGAACGCCGGCGTCGCGCGCCAGGAGCGCGCGCCTCAGCGCCTGCTCCGCCGGTGACTCTGCTACGCCCACCGCCGCGAGGTCACGTGCGTCGAGCGAAGTGAGGACGGTCACCGCGAGCAGGGTCAGCGTCGAACCTGACGCGGCGCGGACGGCGGCGTCCAGCATCGCGCGGCCACCCGCCGCGTGCAGCGTGAGGTAACGGACGCCGTGGCTGACCGCCGAGCGCACGGCGCGCTCGACCGTCGCCGGGATGTCGTGCAGCTTCAGGTCCAGGAAGACGTCGCAACCGAGGTCGGCCCCGAGGGAAACCGCCGCCGGTCCCTCCCGTACGAACAGCTCGAGCCCGACCTTGAGCACGCCGACGCTCGGCGCCACGCGCTTGGCCCCCTCGCGCGCCGCCTCGAGCGTGGGGTAGTCGAGCGCGTAGACCAGCCGACGGCGGGCGGCCTCGAACGACGGCGTGGCGGCGGAGGAGGTCATCGGCGAGGGGAGGGGCGACGAGCCAGCGACGCACGCCGCTGCGGTTGGCCGAGGCTGACGCACGCGGGGGGGCGGGGGGGGCGCCACGAGCCCGCGTCAGAGGCAGGAGCAGAGAGGGTCGCCGGGCGGGCAGACGCAGGGCTTGGCCGCGCCCCCGCCGGCGGGCTTGGCCGCGCCCCCGCCACCCTGGATCTTCTTGGCCTCCTGCTTCGTCTTGGCGAGCTGGGCCTCAAGCTTGGCCCGCTCCGCCTCGTCCTTGGTGGAGGCGAGCTGATCCGCGAGGGCCTTCTGCTTGCGCTCGTTCTCTTCCATCGCGCGCTGGAGCCGCTCCTTCTCGGCCTCGATCGCCTGGCGCTGGGCCTCGAGGGCTGCCTCCTTGGCCTTCTGCTGCTTCGACCAGTTGTTGAAGGCGACGCCGCCGCCGATGCCCCCGACGAGGAGCACCACCCCGAGCCCGATGGCGGCCATCTTCAGCTTCTTCTTGGAGCGGTCCTGGGCCAGCACGGCGAGCTGCTGCTCGTGGGCCTGGGCGGCCGCGAGCGCCTCCATCTTGGCGCGGTGCTCGGCGTCGGCGCGGGCCTTCTCGAGCTCGCCCCGCTGAATCGCCTCGAGGCGCGCCGCCTCCTCCCGCCGGCGCTGCTCCTCGAGGCGTCGGGCCTCCTCCTCCGCCTGCAGCCGGGCTTCCTCGGCCTCCCGCCGGGCCCGCTCTTCGGCGGCGCGGCGCTCGGCCTCGGCGCGAGCCCGGGCCTCCTTCTCGGCTTCTTCGGCCCTGATCCGATCCTCTTCGAGGTTCATCAGCTCCTTGAGCGAGAAGAGAACCGAGCTTTCTTTCTGTTCGGCCATGGGCGTTCCTCGAGCGGCGTGGCTCACGGTGAGCTAACCGAGCCGGAGCCACGCCTGCGCATAGCAATCCGCAACGGATTTCTCAACCGAAGCGTGCGGCAAATGTAGACCAACTCGCGCTGCCGGCCCAGTACGCCGGCATCACGTCCGACCCGGACGGCGGGGGACTGCTTGGGGGGCCGCGCCGAACGGGTGGGGGCAGCCGGTCGGGGACCGTCGAAACCCGGCTCTTCGGGACGGGGACGCGGCCTCGAGCCTCGCGCGGTGTCCCCGGGGTGCCCCGGGGTTGGCCGGCTCCCGCCTGGCCTGGCGGCGTGCGGTCGAAAAATCCAGCCTGCGGCGACGCGACTCGCGGCCGGCGCACGCCACCACGCCGGGGTGAGGGGCGACCCGGGACGCGCGGACCACATGGGGGGCGTCACTCGCGCCAGAACAGCTTCCAGGGGTTGTGCCGGAGGTCGCGGAGCAGCTCCTGCAGATCGTCGTAGACCGCCTCGTCCATCACCAGCGCGCCGAGCGTGCCTTCGCCCCTCTTGACACGCGAAACCACGTCTCGCGCGTCATTGGCCGCGACCTTCACCGTGGCGGATGCGTCGGCGACGTTGCGGGTGATCTGCCGGTAGCGGTCGAGCTGCTCGTCGGCGGCGAGCGCCCCGGTGAGCTTCTTCGCGTCCTGGAGCACGGTGCGGGAGTCGTTCACGAGCGCCGGCAGATCGCGGTCGAGGGCCGCCGTGGCACGCTCGACGTTGTTCATGATCCGACCCACCTGCGGGCTGGTGACGTACCGCTCGCGGACCTCGCGCATCGTGTCGTTCGCCTCCATGGTCAGGCTCTCCGTGTTGCTCACGATGGCGTCGATCTTCTCCCGGTTGTTGCGGAAGAAATCGCCGGAGCCCTTGAGCGTGGCGTGCAGGCCGTCGAACGTCTCGGAGAGCTTGGTTTCGTTGCGCGAGATCCCCAAGTAGGCCTTGTGCAACAGGTCGTAGCCCTCGCTCAGCAACAGATCGAGCCGCGGGGGGCTCACGCCGGTGACGATGGCGCCGTCCCAGAGCACGGGGGCCTGGTTGGTGCCCGGCTCCACCGCCAGGAATTGCTCACCGAGGACGCCGCTCGAGGTCACGAACCAGCGCGCGTTGGCGCGCAGGGCTTTCTGGTACTTCTGCTCGATGCGGGCCACGACGCGGATGGGGGGGACCGCCTCCTGGGTCGTCGGGTCGACCTCGCCTCCGCGGAAATGCACCTCGGAGACGCGGCCGATCTGCATCCCGGCCAGGCGCACCGGCGCACCCGCCTGGAGGGACCCGGGGTTCTCGAAGTCCACGTAGACGGTCAGCGTCGGCTCCAGGGAGAGGCCGCCCATCACGACGATGAACCCGGCCAGCAGGGCGAGCGCCATCAGGATGAGCGCTCCGACCTTGGCCTCGATCGACCGCTGGGACATGGGGCTAGCGTGCCACGGGGGGGCGCGGAGGCGCCACGGGTGAGGGCGGTGGAGGGAACGGCGCGGGCCGGGGGTCAGGCGTCGATGGGCCCCTCGGCGCGCCCGTGGATGAACTGCTGGATGATGGGGTCCGGGGAGCGCCGGAACTCGTCCGGGGTGCCGAGGAGGAGCACCTGGCCATGGTAGAGCATGACGATTCGGTCCGCGATGGAGAAGATGCTCTTCAGGTCGTGGGAAACGACGATGCTCGTCACCCCGAGATCGTCGCTCAGCTGCCGGATCAGGCGGTCGACGCGCCGGGCGCTCACCGGGTCGAGGCTGGTCGTCGGCTCGTCGAACAGGACGTACCGCGGCTGCAGCGTGAGGGCGCGGGCGATGGCCACGCGCTTGCGCATCCCGTCGCCGAGCTCGGCGGGGAAGCGATCGGCGAAGTCGCCCATCTGCACCCGCTCCAGCAGCTCGAGTGCACGGCGCCGCCCCTCCGCGGCGCCGATCCGGAAGTGCTTCCGGAGCGGGAGAGCGACGTTGTCGACGCAAGACATGGAGTCGAACAGCGTCGCGTGCTGGAAGACCATGGCGCACTTCTTCCGAACCGCGTACATCTGGCGCTCGTCGAGATCGGTGATGTCCTCGCCGTCGATGCTGATGCGCCCGCCGTCCGGGCGCAGCAGCCCGACCAGGTGCTTGATGAGGACGCTCTTGCCGACCCCGGAGGCGCCGATGATGAAGAAGACCTCACCGTCCGCCACCTCGAAGCTCACCCCGCGGAGCACGCGCTTCTCGCCGAAGCTCTTCTCCAGATTCCGAAACGCGATCATGGTGGAGGCGGCCGGGCGGGGCGGCGCGGCCCCTGCTCGAGCGCTCCATCCTGCGCCGAAGCGGGGAGGAGACGCAATCTCACCGGGCCGGAACGGTTCTTGCTAAACTCACCCCCACGGCCGTCGTGCAACGTGGTTTCCTCGCCCCCGTCGCCCTTCGCTGCCTGAACTGGTACTCCCTGGGCCTGGGCGTGGTCGCGGCCTGTCATCGCTCCGACGCGGCGCCGACCGGGCGCCACGACTCGGGGTACTGGGCGCACAGCCCGGTCGTCTGCGAGGTGGACGAGGTGCGAGAATACTACTGCGACGAGCTATTGCCACGCCAGTCCGCCCTGCCGGCGGCGCCGCCCTACGAGGACTGCCCGGGGGTGGTGGACGAGCACGTCGGGGAGCTCGACCCGACCCCATCGGTGGCGGTGTTCGATCCGAGCTACACCGAGCATATCCGGCAGCGGCAGTCGCCCGGGAACAGCTGCTGCTACAGCTGGTGCGCCGACGTCACGCTGCGCGATCCGGCGCGCATCGATCCCCGGGCCCGCTGCGACGAGCCGGGGGCGATCCGGGAATCATACTGCCTCGACGAGCCGGAGTCCGGCACCCGCCAGCCCGGTCCGGCACCGTACGAGCGCTGTCCGAGCGCCATCGCACCCCCGGAGGTGGCGGTGTTCTTCGCGCCGCCGGGGGCGGTCCTCGATCCCGAGGCCACGGCCGGCCGTCGTCAGCGAGGGTTTCGCGAGTGTTGCTACGCTTGGTGCTCCGTGGTGCCCCGCGGCGCGGCGGTCCAGGGCCCCTGACCGATCCGCGGCGCGGAGCCGCCGTCGTCGCGCGCGGGCCTGACTTCGAGGTGCATCGGTTCAAGGACTGAGGTAGAGGGCGGCCATGCTCTTCGCGGGAGCCAGGCGTAACGTCGCTGGGGTCGCGACGGTGCTCGGCGGCGGCTTCCTCGACGTCGCCAAGCTGGTGGGCGCGCTGGGCGTGCTCGCCGGTCGCGTCGTCTTCCGGGTGCTCTCGCTGGACTTCGATCGCGCCGAGCTCGTGCGGAGCCTCTACAAGATGGGGGTCAAGTCCCTGCCCATCGTGGTGGTCACGGCGCTCTTCACCGGCGGGATCATGGTCATCCAGGCCGCGCCCATCGTCGAGCGCTACCAGGCCCACGGGCTGCTCGGCTGGGGTGCCGGGTTCGGGACCCTGCGTGAGATCGGGCCGCTGCTGGTGGCGCTGATGATCTCCGGGCGGGTGGGCGCGAACAACACGGCCGAGCTGGGGACGATGGTGGTGACCGAGCAGATCGACGCCTTGCGCGCGCTGGCGATCGATCCGGTAAGCTACCTCGTCGTGCCGCGCTTCGTGGGCATCGTCGCCACGCTGTTCTTCTCCAACGTCTTTGCCGTGCTGGGCGCGCTGGTCGCCGCGGCCTACGTCGGCGACGCCCTGGTGGGGGTGTCCCCAGCGGTGTTCTACAGCGGCCTGACGGGGGGGCTGCTCGGGGCGGGGGACTTCTTGCATGGCATGCTGAAGAGCGCCGTGTTCGGGGTCGTGATCGCGCTCGCGAGCTGTCACTACGGCCTGGCGACCGCGGGCGGAGCCCCCGGCGTCGGCCGGGCGGTGAACTCCACCGTGGTCTCCAGCGCGGTCGGGATCTTCGTCCTCGACTACGTCGTCTCCTTCCTGTTCGGGTGAGCCGATGCGGTACGACGCGCCGCGGGTGGAGGGTTCCGATCGCACCAGCAGCGTGGGCTTCGTCGACGAAACCGCCGACCTCCCGCCGACGGGGGTGGCGGCGCTGGCGGAGGCCGCGCTGGACGTGCTCGGGGAGATCCGGGGCGTGACCGCGTTGCTCGTCGACACGGTCCGCTTCACGCTGCAGCGGCGGCTCGACGTCGGCGCCGTCGCCACCCAGATGTACGAGATCGGCAACCGCTCGCTGGTCTTCGTCTCGGTGGTGATGGGGTTCATCGGCATGATCCTCGTCTACCAGGCCGGCCTGCAGCTCCTGCGGGTGATCCCCGACCTGAGCGATCTCGGCCCGACCTACATCGCGCTTCTGGTGAGCGAGCTCGGGCCGACCATCTCGGCGCTCATGCTCGTCACTCGCGTCGGCGCGGGGATCGCGGCGGAGATCGGCTCGATGGTGGTCACGGAGCAGGTAGACGCCCTGCGCATGTGCGCGGCCGACCCGGTCGATCACCTGGTGAAGCCGCGGTTCGTGGCCTCCATCTCGATGACGTTCATGCTCGGGATCGTGGCCACCGGCGTGGCCTTCTTCACGGGGATGCTCACGGCGCTCGCCTTCTTCGGGGTGAACCCGCGGACGTTCGCCGATTTCCGGGTGGTCGACGCCGGCGACCTCCTGGTCGCGGTGGTCAAGTGCCTCACCTACGGGGCCGCGATCCCGGTGGTGAGCGCCTACTGCGGGCTCACCGCCCACGGAGGTTCGGAGGGCGTGGGGCGGGCAACGACGCGTGCGGTCGTGAATGCGTCGCTCACCGTCATCATGCTGGACTTCCTCATCGGCGCGGCGGGCTACGTCCTGCTCGGCGGCTGAGCCGGCGGGTGGAGGGACTCAGAGCGGGCCGTCGGGGAGCCCGTGCATGAACTGGTACACGTAAGGGTCGGGCGACTCGAGGGCGCTCGCGGTGGTCCCCTCGAAGATAAGTCGGCCGCGATACATCATCCCGACGCGATCGGTGACGGTGAAGAGCCGTTCGAGATCGCTCGACACCATGATCACGGTGGTCCCGTTCGCGCGCTGCTCCTCGCGCAGCAGATTGAAGATCTTCTGGCTGTTGACGGGGTCGAGCCCGGCCGCCGGCTCGTCGTAGATGACGATGGGCGCCCCCGTGATGGTCGCCCTCGCCACGCCGACTCGGCGCCGCTGCCCCCCGCTGAGGCCCGCGGGAAGACGCGGCTCGAAGCCCGAGAGGCCGACGCGCGCGAGGCGCTCGGCGACGCGTCGTCGGACCTCCTCCTCCGACGGTCGCTCCAGGCGGCGGAGCGGGAAGGCGACGTTCTCTCCGACCGTGAGGAAGTCGAACAGGGCGTTGTTCTGGAACTGCATCCCAATCTGCTGCCGGAAGCGGGCGAGCTCCACCTCGTCCATGGCGGCCACGTTGCGGTCCAGGACGACGACGCGCCCGGAGTCGGCGCGCACCAGGCCCGTGATCACCTTGAGCAGGCTCGTCTTGCCGGAGGCGGCGGGGCCAACGAGCCCGAAGAGGCAGCCGCGGGGGACATGCAGCGTCACGCTGCGCAGGATGGGCCGGCCGTAGGCCTTGATGACGCGCTCGAGCCGGATCACTTCTCCGCCTCGGCGTCCGCCGCGGTGCGGAGGGCCTCGAGGGCACGCTGGGTGCGGCGGAGCTTGAGCCAGATCGTGGCCGCCGCCACCAGGATCAGGAGCTGCGCGGACAGGGCGCCCGCCCCGATCCAGCGCAGCGGACCGAGGGACGCCCGTGTCACCGCGATGGGGCCGAGATGCGCGAGGCCGGCGGTGGCGGCGGGCGCGTTCGGGACCGGCGCGGTCACCACGGAGACGCGCTGCGGGCCGAGCCCCGGGACGGCCCCCGCGACCAGCCGCTGGACGTCGGCGGCGCCGACGGGTGGCGTCGCGCCGCGGTACCGCAGCAGGACGGACGCGCTCGGCTCGACCGGGTGTGGATCGAGCGAGAGGACGTCGCGGGGGGGGACGGCGAGGTGGACGCGGGCGGACAGTACTCCGTCTATCCCGAGCAGGGAGCGCTCGAGCTCCCCCGACGTTCCGGCGACGAGGCGCGCGTGCTCGGCGGAGCGGCTGGGCACGATCGAGCTGGCGCCGAGGGCGTCGAGCACGCCGGGCGCCGGGGGCCGCGGCAGGCCGCGCGCCTGCAGCGCCGCGACCGCCGGTGCGGCCTCGCGGCGCGGGACGGTCACGCGCCAACGGGCCTCGTGCGCAGGATCGGGCTCCTTGGTGGCGGCGACGCCGCTCGCCTCGAGGGCCACCACTGCCTCGTTGGCCTCCCGCTCGTCGAGGTCGGCCGCGACCGGCGCCGCGCAGCCCTCGACGAGGGTGGCCGCGACGACGAGCGCGATCCCGCACCCGGCTCGGACCGCCCTGCGCATCGGCGCGCAGCCTACGGGAGGCCAGGGCCGGCTGCCAAGGACCGGGGGAAAGAGCTGCAATTGCGCACTATTGCGACGGTCCGAGCCCGCGCCGCGCCGTCCGGGCGCTCAGTTGGGGGCGAAGGTCGTCCGCGTCACGTCCAGCCGGGGGTGGACGGGGAAGGAGATGCCGCGGATCTGCCCGGCGATGCAGTTGGCGATGCCCGGGTTGGACGGGTTGGTCGTCACCGTGACGCCGACGGCGCGCCCGTTCTGCACCGCCGCGCAGATGTTGACGGCCATGCTGTTGGGAACGCCGCACGCATTGAGGTACGTGCCCCGGTTGAGCACGGCACCGTAAGCGCCGGCGGTGAGGTCAGCCGGGATCTTCTTGCCGTCCGACCCGATGCTGTACGACTCGACGTACTTGGCCTGCGCCGCCTCGCAGCTCATCCCGCCGCCGAGCTGCGGGTACCCGCCCTGGGTCCCGATCACCCCGCCCCGGCCGGCGCCGCCGCGCTTCGCGCCGAGCCCGATGCCGCCGTCGGTGTCCACGTTCGCCACCGCCTCGCCGCTGATCTCGACCTTGTCGCGGCGGATGCCACGCTGGGCGACGAGCCAGACGACGCCGACGGCGATCAGCGCGCCCACGATGGCCACCCCGATCAGCGCCTTCCCCGCCGTGCTCCGGCTCTCCTGGACGACCACGCGCTCGATGGCGGCCTTCTCCGCCTTGATGTCCCGGTGGATCCGGGCGTGCTCCGCGAAGGGGGCGAATTCGTCCCAGTCCCGGATCATGCGCTCCTGCGCGCTCAGCGTGTCGCGCAGGTAGTCCCCCTCCAGGAAGGAGTTGGAGGCGATCTGCTGCAGGAGCTCGACCGCGTTGAACGGACCGTGATCCATCCCGTCCTTGATGACGACGTAGCGCGGGCGGGGATCCGACTCGAGGCGGGACTTGAGCGCGGAGAGCTCCGCCGTCTGGTCGTCTTGCGGGCGCGGCGGCGCGGCCCGCTGCTGCACCACGAGATCGAAGGGGCTGACGGCGCCGCCGGTGACCTCGATGCGCTGCTTGGGCGGCGGCGGCATCAGCGACATCGAGACGTCCACCTCCACGTCACCGACGTGATCGAGGTGGGACTCGTCGGCCGCGGGCGGGGTCATGCTCCCCAGCGGCGCGAGGTGGTGGAGGGCCTGGGCGAGCGCGTGCAGATCGTCGGGCCGGTGCGCCGGATCCGCCACCAGGGCCTTGCTCAAGATGATTTCGATCGCTGCCGGGAGTGCCGGGTCGATCTCGGTGGGGCGGCGCATCCCGGGACCCACGGTCTGGCCCGTGACCAGCTCGTAGAGGATGGCGCCTACCGAGAAGACACTGCTCCGCGCGTCGCCCGGCTGCCCTGCGCGCTCCTCGGGCGCGAGGCAGGACTTGTCTCGCGGCAGCGTGGGCGGCGATCCCGCCAGGTTGGGGTCCACGGTCCAGCGGCCGTCGATCTGGCGCACGGCGGAGGGATGCAAGTAGAGTCGCTCCCCGGCCGCATGCCGCTCGGCGGCGGCGAGGCAGAGGGGGACCACGACCCCGATCGCATCGCTGATGAGGAAGACCTGCCCCTGAGCTCGCAGCTCCTCGAGGCGCGCCCGGAGGGAGCCGGGGATGATGGCGGAGCCGACGGGCAAGGGCGTTCCGATCCGCTGAGCACTCATGGGGGCCGGCATCTTAGCAAACCGCTCGGGCGCGTAATGCCTCAGATCGGTGTAGGAGGACGGGTGTCGGCGGTCCTCCATGGGTGGCGACGGTGCATTGGATCACCCCGGACGAAACTCCGCAACACGGGAGCGATGTTCTCGGCGACGTCCGCGTCCCACTCACCGCCGTGGAGGTAGTCGACCGGCCGATGGTTCGTATCGAGGCGGGCGAAGCCGGGGATGCTCTCGGTCGGTATGCCGAGGTGCGCGAGCTCCACCGAGAACTCGGCCACGTCGACGCGCACCAGCAGGGTGGAGGCGAGGGCGCGCTGCAGGCTCGGGTCGAGCAGCGCGGCGGCGACGCCATCGCAAGGCGCGCAGTCAGCCCCGTTCAGCCAGAGCAGCAGCGTGCGCTGCTCGCGCTCGGCGAGGCGCTGCTGTTCGGTGAGGGCCGCGCGGAGGTCGCCCGAGTCGGGGCCGAGGTCCGTGAGCAGCACGCGACCGACTCGGACCGTTTCCGTGCGGCGAAGCTCGTGCTGCGCGTCCGCTTCGGCGAGCCGCTCGCGCGGGCGCGGGGCAGGGAGGGTGGTGGAGCGCGGAGCGGCGGCCCGGGGCGCCGCGACGGTCGCGGTCGAACGAGGGCGGGGGCGCGCGGGCTTGAGGTTCGCCTCTTGCACGAGAGCGAACAGCCAGACCAGGCCGCCAACCGTGAGCAGCACGCTCAGGGCGCCGAGCGCCAGGCCGGCGTTCGCGAGCGCCAATCGGGGCCGCGGCGGGGCGGCGCTGCGCGCCTCGGAGCGGGCGAGCAGGGCGAGCACGATCGCGACCAGTCCGCCGGATCCCGGCAGGCAGGTCACGCCCAGCAGCCCGGTCACGAAGGCCGCGATCGCCAGGGGTGGAGTGGGGGGCGGGGCGACCGCGCGCGACGTCCCCGCGACGTCGCGCGGATCTGAGTCGGCACGGGTCATCGGTGGCGGGGCTGGTCCTCGGGGGACGCGACGCCCCGGCGCGACCATTCTACTTGGGGCGCCGGTCGCGGCTACGAGGGAGTGAGCCGCGGACGTTCAGAAGCCGATGCTGACCGCCGCGACCGCCATCAGCCAGGGCCCGACCGTCGCGCTCGCGGATCCCTGCACCGCCGGCAGCACCCCCGTCAGCTCCACTCCGGCGCGTGCGTCGGAGCCGCGAACGGGGAGCAAGTACTGGAGCCCGGGCCTCAGCACGCCGACGCCGACGGTGGTCGCTGAGAGATCGCCCGCCTCGTCACGGGCGTCAACGCGAGCCAGCCCGCCACCAGCCCCGAGCAGGGGGTGCAGGCGGCGACCGAAGCCGAAGTCCAGCCACAGCTCGCCCGTGTATTGACTGACACCTTCCTCCTGGCCGACCCCCATCCACGCCGCGCTGGCGCGGAAGCCAGCGGCGCGGCGGCCGAGGTCGAGCGCCACCAGCAGCCCGCCCAGGGCCGTCGCGTCGGCGAGCCGGAGCGCGGGACCGGTGGCGATTCGGAAGAGGGTAGCGGAGGGAACCGGGGGTGGCGGGCAGGCGCAGCAGGGGGGCGTCGCGGGCGGCGGTGCGCGGTAGAGCACGGGCGCCGGGTCCGGTGGCTCGGCGTACTGCGCGTGCGCGGGTCCGACGGCAAGGATCGCCAGCGACAGGAGCGGGAACGAGGGGCGGATGGGGCGCATGGGGCTTGCTCGGGGGGAGCGCCGGCGAGGATCGCGGCTTCCTTGGCGGGGAACGCTCGGCGTGGACCGCCCCTTACGGGGCGTTGATGCCGGTCGCCTCAGGGGTGGGCTGCCTCGGGGCTCGGCGGCCCGTTTGGGGGGCGAGCCACGGGGGCACCGGACACACTGGGTCCGGTCTCCAGGGGAGCCGCTGGTGCGACAAATTTCGGAATCAATGAAGAATTTCAGGCGGACATGAGGTCAGGGGGTGTTGGAGGCGCAGGTTTCGTGCTGCCGGTCGGGACCACCGAACGAGGTGAGAGAGGGTGTGCAGGCGGTCGGCTCGATGAGCCGGTGTCGAGCGTGAACGGGATGGTTCTTCGCGTCGCGGCGCGAAGCGCGCGACGTGGCGGCGAGCAGGTGCCCGGGGCGCTGACGGCGGTGGACGGAGGCGACGGGGAGGGTCGCGCGCGGGTGATTTTCCGGCCGCGCGATCCGGGACTCGCGTTGCGGTTGCGAGACGCGGCGTGTTAGCGTCCCGCCCTGCCATGGACCTTCGCGACATGGAGGCGCTCGTCCAGCGTCTCGTCCAAAATCCCCACGATCAAGAGGCCATTGCGTACGCGCACCACGCGGGTCAGAGCGACCCCAAGTGGTATGCGATGCTGCTGGAGCGCGTGGGGACGGCGACCAGCGCCCCGGCCTTCGCAAGCTACTGGCTGACGCAGGCCGCCGACGTCTGGACCACCACCCTCGGCGACGCGCACAAGGCGGCGCGCGCGCTGATGATCGCCATCGACCGGGACCCGACCCAGGCGGCCGCCGCGGACAAGCTGGCCGAGCTATACCGCGGCAAGGGTGACACCAAGGCCCTCGTGGCCCTGCTCGAGCGGCGCGCCAAGGCGCTTGCGCCTCTCGCGCAGCAGGACGGGGAGATGCGGGCCCACGTCGCGGCCATCCACGAGGAGCTCGGGCGCCTCTGGGCCGAGGCGCCGCTCTCGCAGCCGAAGAAGGCGGTCGAGAATTACCGCCGCGCCATCGAGTACGATCCTCGCAGCGCTTACAGCATCTACGCGGCGCGGGAGCTCCTGAAGGCGAACGCCCAATGGGCGGAGGCCGTGCCCTTCTTCGCGCAGGAGCAGGCCCTCGTCACCGACCCCGAGCGGAAGTTGGCGCTCTACTTGGACGAATGCGAGGTTCGCAGGCAGGCCGGGGACGCCGCCGGGGCGACCGAAGCGCTGCGCGGGGCACGGGCCATCGAGGGGGGGCGCGACGCGGCGCTCAAGCAGCAGCTCGCGAGCCTCGTGCTCGAGCGGGCACAGGCCGGCGAACGGGTTTCGGCCGCCGACCTGGCCGAGGGCGCGCAGCTCTTCGTGGAGCTGGCCGAGGAGTACCCGGGCGAGCACGGCTTCTCGTATTCGGTCTGCGCCCTGGAGCTCGAGCCCGGGCACGACCGGGCGATCCAGCTTGCCATCTTCTACGGGCAGCAGCTCGGGCGCGTCGCCGAGGTGGCCCCGAGGGCGGCGTCGTACCTCCAGGTGAACCCGAATGGTCCCCTCGCCGGCGAGGCGCGCCAGGTGGCGGGGGACGCCCACCCCGCGCCGCGGGTCGGGGCCGCCGCGGCGGGCCGACCGGGTCCGCAGCCCGCCGCGGCCGTCACCCGGGGGAGCTCTGCTCCCGCGCCTGCCGGGCCGGCCGGCGGCGAAGCCGCGACGGCGGTCGATGTGGACGCGGTCGCGGCGCTCCTGCAGGAGGCGGAGGGCCTGGCTCGGCGTGGCAAGAAGAGCGACGCCGCCAAGAAATACCACGAGGTGCTCGCCCTGGAGGCGACCAACGTGGAGGCGATCGGCTACCTCGAGAGCCACCTCCGGCAGACGCGGAAGTTCGCGGAGCTCCGGGACATCCTCCAGCGCGCAGCGCAGGATGACGCTGTCGACGAGGACGTGCGCAAGGGCTGGCTGCGAGAGCTCGCGGGCCTCTGCGAGAGCCAGCTGCGTGACCTCGACGGTGCGGTCAGCGCCTGGCAGGCGATCCTCGCCCTCGATCCCACGGACGAGGGATCGAGGGGGCAGCTACGGCGGCTCCTCGAGCGCGCCCAGCGTTGGGACGACGTGGTCGTGCTCCTCGAGCAGGAGGCCGAGCAGGAGGCCGACGTCGAGGCGCGCATCACCCACTACAAGCAGATCGCGAAGCTGCAGGAGCAGAAGCGCAAGGACCCCGTGGGCACCGGCGAGGCGTGGGCCAAGATCGCCGCGCTCGACACTACGGACGAAACCGCGCTCGCCACCGCCATCAAGTGGTTCGAGAAGGCGCAACGGTTCGACCTGGCCGCCCAGGCCATCGCGGAGAACGTCGCCCAGGTCGAGGACGAGCCCACGCGCGCGGCGCTCTTTCGCAAGCTCGGCGAGCTGAGGCGCTCGGCCGGCGACGCGATCGGCGCCGGTGAGGCGTTCACGGAGGCCGCGTCGCTCTCGGGGGATGCGAGGACGTGGGAACTCGCCGAGGAGTGCTTCGTCTCCGCGTCGGCCTGGGAGCAGGCGGCGTCCGCCATCGAGGCGCGGGCGTTGCTGGTGGACGGCGCGCGCGCTCAGGCCGAGCTGTTCGCGCTCGAGGCGGACTACCTGGCGCGGGCCGGCGACGAGGAGACCGCCGTTCAGAAGCTCGAGCAGGCGACCGAGCTCGACCCGGTCAACGAGGAGCTCTCAACGCGCCTCGAGCAGCGCTACGAGGCCGCGGGGCGACTGGAGGATCTGGTGGGGCTGTTCCAGCGCCGGGCCGAGGCGCTGTCGGATCGGGGGCTGCGCCTGCGGCTGCGCCGGCGGGCCGCGGTCATCCAGCGCGAGCAGCTCGGCGACATGGACGGCGCGCGCGAGACGCTGCAGGCGATTCTGGCCGAGGACGACGACGTCGAGGCGTTGGAGATCCTGGCGACTGACGCCGAGGAGCGCAACGTGCCCGAGGAGGCGGCGGAGTACCTCGGACGCCTGGCGAAGGTCGTCACCGATCCCCAGCGCCGCGCCGACATCGTCATGCGCGAGGCACGCATCACCGCGGACGGGCTGGACGATCCCGCGGGCGCGGTCGAGCGCTACGAGTTCCTGCTCGCCGAGATCGATCCCCAGCGCGACGACGCCCTCGCCGCGATCGCCGATCTGCACGACCGCATGGACAACCCCCAGGGCACCGCCGAGGCGCTCGAGCGGCGGCTCCAGGTGGTCAGCGACCCGGCCGTCCGCCTGGAGATCGCCCAGCGCCTCGCGGGGCTCTACGAGGACGCGCTCGACGACCCGAACGCGGCTGTGCGCACGTTGCGGCTCATTCGCAAGCTCGACCCCGAGGATTTCGACTCCCTGGCGCGCCTTTGCTCGCTGAGCGAGCGGATCGAGGACTGGCCCGCCGTGGCGGAGTACATGGCGGGGCTGATCGAGGTCGAGGGCGACGAGGAGGAGATCAGCCGCATGACGCGGCGCCTGGCCGAGATCCTGCACGAGAAGGTCGGTCGGAGCGACGACGCGCTGGCGGTGCTGATGGACGTCGCTGACCGCGGCGACGCCGCCTGCCGCGACGAGTACGTCAAGCTCGGGGACGCGCTGGGCTGGAAGGGCATCGTCGCCACCAAGCTCGTGGAGTGGAACCTCGAGGCGCCGATGGGCGACGATCGAAACCTCGCGCTGCGCGGCGCCTTCGATCGGTTCGTCGCAGTGGGGCGCAACCAGGACGCGGCCGCGGTAGCCGTGGAGCTGGTGCGGGCCCGGGCTGCAGACGCCGAGCTCGCCGAGAAGCTGGAGACGATCGCCGTCGAGCTCAAGGATCTGGACGCCCTCGGGGTCGCGCACGATCTGCTCGTGAGCGGGCTCAGCGGGCCGCCGCGGGCCGAGGAGATGGTGCGCCAGGCAGAGGTGCTCGCCAGCGCCGGCGTCGACGTCGAGACGGCGATGCAGCATGGCGAGCAGGCCCTCACCAGCGTTTCGCCCGACGAGGTGGAGCCGTTGCTGGAGCGGCTCGCCAAGCTCGCCACGAGCCCCTCGCAGCGGGTGGATCTCTACGAGCGACAGGTCACCCGCTGCAAGGCCCCGCCCGATCGACTGCGCGCCCTCGGACGCGCCGCGCAGGTGGCCTGCGAGCAGAACGCGCCCGAACGCGCCCGCGCCTTCCTCGACATCGCCCTCGGCGGCGGCGTGCAGGAGGAGACGCTCGAGGTGCTGGTCGGCATGGCGCGGGACTGGGACGAGCAGCACGGGGTGAAGACCCTGCGCGAGATCGTGACTCACGCCGTGGCTGCGGGGGGAACGGGAGCCCGGGATGGTGGGCGCACGCGCGGCTTCTTGCTCCGCGAGGCCGCCAAGCTCGGCTTCCACGAGCTCGGTGAGGTGGAGCTGGCGTTCCGGTGGATGGGCGACGGTCTGATCGCCCACGTGGACGACGTGAACCTCGACGCGCTCGAGGCGCTGGCCGACGACGCGGGCGAGCCGCTGCGGATCAAGCAGGTCCTCGACCGGGCGCTGGAGGAGGTCTTCGACGGCCCCCTCGTCCGCAAGCTCCTCGCGCGGCGGGCCACGCTGTTGCGTGATCGTCTCGACGATCGTCGAGGCGCCGCCGATGACCTGAAGCGATTGCACGACCTGTCTCCATCCGATCAGGCGGTCAGCGACCAGCTCGCGCAGCTCTACCGAGAGCTCGGGGACTGGCGCGGCATGGTGCAGCTCTACGAGGACCAGATCCTGCGCGGGAAGGATCCCGCGGCGCGCGCGGAGATCGCGCGTCTGGTGGCGCGCCTCTGGGAAGAGCGGCTCCAGGATCCGCGGGAGGCCGCCGACGCGTGGCGGCGCGTGCTGCGCATGAAGGCCGGTGACGAGGAGGCCCAGGAAGGGCTCCAACGCGCGAAATCGAACATGCTCAAGAAGGCGGACGACGCTCCCGACGTGCCGTCGCCGCCCAAGCCGGCGGCCCCCGTTGTCGAGCCGCCGCCACGGTCCGCGCCGAAGGCGGCGGAGCTACCGGACGCCGACGACGAGGCCGCCGAGGGCGGCCCTACCGACCCGGGCGGGGACGAGATGCGGGACCTCGCGTCGGCCCCCGACCCACCGCCTGCCGCGGCGATGGGGAAGGAGGAGGGGGCGGCACCGGCGCCGGCGCCGGTGGCTCTGGAGGGCCCCGCGCCGGTTTCGCCGCCGCCAGCCGCGGTCGCGCCGGTGCCGCCGCCGGGACCGCCGCCGCGCACCCCCCCGCCGCCGCCTGCGGTGGGCGTCGCGGCGTTGCCAGTGTCCCCGTTGCCCGTGTTGCCGCTCCCTCTCTCGGGTGGCCTCCCCTCCGCCGGGGTTGCTACCGGCGTGGGCTCCTCCTCGCCGCGACCGAGCGCGCCGCCGCCGCCGCCCTCGCATTTGGGGCCGCCGCCGGTGCCTTCCACGCCGGCGATGCCGCCGCCGTCGCCCTCGCGGGTGCCGCCTCCGCCACCCCCGCCGGGGGGTCGTCCACCGCCGCCGCCGCCGGGATCGCGAGTCCCGCCGCCGCCGCCGCCCACTCCCTCGCGGATGCCGCCGCCGCCGCCGCCTCCCCCGGGGGGCCGCCCGCCGCCGCCGCCGCCGGGATCGCGGGTCCCGCCGCCGCCCCCCTCACGGGTTCCGGCGCCCGCTTCGAGCGCGCCGAGCGTCTCGCGTAGCGAGGCGGTGGGTCCGGCGGGCCACGAGGAAGAGGTCCTGGTCGAAGACGGCGAACTGCTCGACGAGGAGTGAGTCCCGCGCGTGGGGCGGCCCGGGCGCGGAGAGACTGCCTCGTCGAGATCCGTGGGGTGTCCGGCTAGGCCGGGGCGGCGCAGAGACATCCCCGGTCACCGTCGACGATGACCCGGGTGCCGAGCGGGAGCGGTAGGTTGCGGTTGCCGTGGCCGGCCGGGACTCCGGCCAGGACGGGTACCCCGAGCTGGAGGAGCCGCTCCGCGAGTACCGCGGTGGCCTCGACGCCGTAGGGCCCCGCTGCGCAGTCGGTGAAGTCGCCGACCGCACAGGCGGAGACCCGGTCGAGGTGCCCACCAACCTGCAGGGCCGTGAGCATCCGGTCCAGTCGATAGGTCTGCTCCGAGACGTCCTCGAGCAGCAGCACCGCGCCGTCAGGGATCGTGAGCCGCCCTGCCGCCGCGCAGGTGAAGAGCACGGTCAGGTTGCCGCCGAAGAGTCGCCCGACGGCGCGGCCGCCACGCCAGACGGATAGCGCGTCGATCTGGAGCGGTGGCGAAGGCGCCTCGAGCGCGTGGATCCAGGCTGCTCGCAGCGCGGGGTCACTCCGCCCCAGCCCGGCGACGTTCGGGGCGTGCCACGACGCCACCCGGCAGCGGCTGGCCTCGACGTGGAGCGCGGTGACGTCGGAGAAGCCGACCAGCCAACGGGGGGCGGCGCGCAACTCTTCGACCGGCGTGCGGTGCGCGATGCGCGTGAGCCCGTACCCGCCGCGCGCGGCGAGCACGCCGGCGACGCCCGGGTCGGTGAGGGCTCGCGTCAGCTCGTCCAGCCGGCGCGCGTCGGAGCCCGCGAGGTACCCCTCGCGGCTGAACAGCCCGGGGTCGAACTCGACCCGGTAGCGCTCCGCGAGCCAGCCGAGCCCGCGCAGCACGAGCGCGCGATCGAAGGGGCTCGAGGGCGCGATCACGCGCAGGCGGGAGCCCGGCTCCAAGGGCGGGGGGACGATCCAGTCGTCGTCGGCGCTCATCGCCGCCACGCTAGCCCGATCGCGCGGCGGCGTGCGAGCCCTGCTCCAAGCCCGCGCTGCGAACGGCGACGGCGCGAGCTCCGCGGCGCCACCCCCGCCGGCTGACTGCGCGCCCTCGGCGGCGACCCTCCGGCGCGTCGGCGTCGGCGAGCGAGACGTGGTCCTGGCACATCGCAGCTGGGGGCCCGAGCGCGGACCGGCCGCCTCGCCCGCGGGCAGGTTGCGTCTCCCCCAAATGCGCGCACCATCGAGGCGCGATGACCAGAAACTCCCGGAGAGCCGCGCCGCGTCCCGGCGCCGCGCGCGTGGTGGCCGGCGTGGGACCCCCGACCGTCGGCCCTCCCCGCGTGCCCCCCGCCGCGCCGGTCGATCGCGGCGCCCCGCTCGGTGGCGCGTGGCTCTTCACGACGCGTCCCGGTGCGGAAGGGGACCTCGTGGAGGAGCTGACGCTGGCGCTGGGCACTGGTCGAGCGTGGCGTGAAGGTCCCTCCTGCGTTCGCTCTCGCGGTGCCCCGACCACGCCTGGTGGCGCCATCGATCTCACGTTCGCCCGGCAAGGCTTCCGGATCGTGACCGAAATCACGGCGTGCGACGACGGGATGGCCGCGGCGCTGGTGCGAGCGATCGTGGGGCTCTCGCCGCTGGCGCGGGACGGGGAGGAGGTCTTCTACTGGTCGCTCTGGGCGCCCGACAGTGAGCGGACGCTACCCCTCGCTGCCCGAGCGAAGGCGCTGGAGGGCGAGGTCCTGCGCCGTCTCGTCGCGGAGCACCCGGCCCTGGCGGCGCGGTGTCGCGCCGCGCCCTGCCGGGGCTCCGGGACGCTGGTGGAGGGGGCCATGCTCGCGCGGGACCGGATTGTCCTCGGGCTCGTCCCGGGGCCGCTCGCACTTTCGCTCGCTCCCGCGGGGCGCGCGCGCATGCGGGTGGGGCGGGATCGTCCCTCGCGCTCGGCGCGGAAGGTGGAAGAGGCCCTGGCCTGGCTCGGCGTGGAGCCAGGGCCCGGTGACGTCTGCGTGGACCTGGGCGCCGCGCCGGGCGGGTGGAGCTGGTCGCTGCTCGCGCGCCGGGCCCGGGTCCAGGCGGTGGACCCGGCGCGGCTGCGCCCGGATCTGCTCGGACACCGCTCCCTCGAACATCACCGGGTGAGCGCGGTCGACTTCGAGCCGGCGCGCCCGGTCGACTGGCTCTTCTGCGACATGGCCTGGCGACCGCTCGAGGTGGCGGCGCTCCTCGCCAAATGGGGGCGACGCCGCTGGGCGAGCCTGCTCGTGGCCAACCTCAAGCTCCCGATGCGCCGCAAGGCCGAGATGGTGGCGCGGCTGCGCGGCGTGGTCGCGAGCGGTGGCTGGCGGGATGTCCGGACGCGGCAGCTCTACCACGATCGCGCCGAGGTGACCTTGACGGCGCATCGGTGAGCCCCGCGCTCGCCGCCGCGACCGTTTTGGGGTTCACTCCGTGCCCGAGGGGCGAGTAACGTGGCGCCCCGTGAACGTCCCTGGTGCTTCGATCGCGGCGCGGCGAGCTCACGGCGACCTCCTTCATGTCCTCGCCGTCGCGGCGGCGCTGGCCGGTTGCCATGGCCCGTCGTCCTCGGAGCCGCCTCCTGCCCCCGGGACCGTCGCCTCCGGTGCCCCCCATGCGCGCGGCGCATACGCGGCTGGCGGGCCCACGCCCGCGCCTCGTCGCGACGTGGCGAACCCCGGTGAGCGCGAGGTTCCACCGGCCCCCTCTCCACCCCCGACCGGCGGCGGGGGCGCGCCCCTCGGCGGGCTCCCGCCCCCTTCGACGACGCTCGAGCCGGGCGGTGCCGGGGAGGGGCTCGCGCTGTGAGCGGGCCTCGGCTCGGAGCGGTAGGCTGCCTGCTGCTGCTCGGTTGCAGCGGACCACGCCCCGGTTTCGGGGGACCGGCGCCGCAGTACGAGCCCCCGCGGATTCTCCCTTGGGACGCCGGGGTCGAAGGCCCCGAGCCCGATCCGTTCGCGGCCGCCGCAGAGGGGGAGTGGGTTGCCGCGGAGCCGAGCCGCGCGGACGCGGCCAGCGGCGAACACCCCGAGGGCACAGCCGGAAAGGGGCCGGTTTCACTTGACGGCGCGGCGGGAAGAGCCGTCAACTGACGCCGCCGGGCGGCGCCCGGCCCCCTCGAGGAGCACCGCCCGTGAGCACCGTGATCGAACAGGCCCAGGAGGCGCGGGAGGCCGCGCGGCGCCTCGCGCCCCTCGGTCGGCGGGAGAAGGACGCCGCGCGCATCGCCATGGCCCGACGGCTGCGCGAGGCGACGTCGGAGATCGGCGCCGCCAACGCCGGCGACGTGGAGCGCGCGCGCGCGAACGGCCTCAGCGCCGCGATGATCGACCGGCTCGAGATGGGACCCCGCGTGGTGGAGGCGACGGCGCGCGCGGTGGAGCACATCGTGACCCTGCCCGACCCGGTCGGCGGCCGGCAACAGATGCAGCGCATGGCCAACGGCCTGCTCGTGGGCCGCCAACGGGTGCCGCTCGGAGTGATCGCGATCATCTACGAGTCGCGGCCGAACGTGACGGTGGACGCCGCGTCGCTGTGTCTCAAGGCGGGCAACGCCGTGCTGCTCCGCGGCGGCAAGGAGGCTGCCGCGACCAACGCGCTCCTCGGCGAGGTCATCCGCGCGGCGCTCCGGGAGACGGGGTGCCCGGAGGGTGCGGTGCAGATCGTGCCCGCGGGGGACCGCGAGGGGACGCGGGAGCTCCTCGGGCTGACCGACCTCGTCGACCTGGCGATCCCGCGCGGCGGGGAGGGCCTGATCCGCTTCGTCGCGGAGAACGCGCGGGTCCCCGTCATCAAGCACTACAAGGGCGTGTGCCACCTGTTCCTCGACGCGGGCTGCGACCCCGAGATGGCGGTCCGCCTGACGATGAACGCCAAGGTGCAGCGTCCCGGCGTGTGCAACGCCCTCGAGTGCCTGCTCGTGCACGAGGCGGCGGTCCCCACGGTCCTGCCGCGAGTGGCGCGGGCGCTGCTCGACGCCGGCGTGGAGCTTCGGGGCTGCGAACGGACCCGGGCGGTCGTCCCCGCGGCGAGGGCGGCGACCGACGAGGACTGGGGCACCGAGTTCCTGAGCCTGGTGCTCGCCGTGCGGGTCGTGGACGGGATTGACGACGCGCTCCAGCACGTCGCGCGCTACGGCTCGAACCACACGGAGGCGATCTGCACCAACGACCACGCTCACGCCGAGCGGTGGCTGCGCGAGGTGGACGCGAGCGCGGTCATGGTGAACGCATCCACCCGCTTCAACGATGGCGGCGAGTTCGGGCTCGGAGCCGAGATCGGCATCTCGACCTCGAAGCTCCACGCCTACGGCCCGATGGGCCTGGAGAGCCTGACCACCGAGAAATGGATCGTGCTGGGCGACGGACAGGTGAGGGAGTGAGGGCACGGTGAAGACCCGGAAGGTGACGCGACGGCCCGCCTCGTCGGGTCGTGTCGGGACCGACCGTCGCTCCACCCGGCGCCCCACCGTCTCGGACGTCGCGGAGAGCCAGCGCGTGGCGCTGCTCGCGGCGCAGGCGGGGCTGGAGAAGAAGGCGAGCGGCGTCGAGATCATCGACGTCACGGGCAAGATCGACTACGCGGATTACCTCGTCATCATGACGGGTCAGAGCGACCGCCACGTCGCCGCCATCGCCCATGCCGTGGACGAGCTGCTGGCCCGGAGCGGTCATCGGGCGCTCAGCGTCGAGGGCCTTCCCCAGGCACGGTGGGTCCTCATCGATCTGGTCGACGTCGTGGTGCACGTGTTCCTCGAGGATGCGCGGAGTCTCTACGACCTCGACGGCCTCTGGATGGACGCCCGGCGGGTGCCCGTTCCGGAGTCGGCGGAGGCGCGCGCGGGCGGGGGATCGGTCCGGCCGGGGACGCGCGGCGAGGGCACCGCGGGAGAACCCAGAGAGTCGTGAGGATCGTGGTCGTCGCCGTGGGGCGGCTGCGGGATCGGCCGCTGCGCGCCGCGGCGGACGAGTACCTGGCGCGGATTCGCCGCTACACACGCTGCGACGAGATCGAGGTGCGCGACGGGGCGGCGCTGGCGCGGCAGCTCCCCGAAGGGGCGCACCGGGTGGCGCTGGAGGTGGACGGCGAGGAGCTCACGAGCCCGGCGCTCGCGCGCCGGCTCGAGCGCTGGGGCACGATCGGGAAGGGTGAGATCGCGTTCTTCATCGGCGGGGCGGAGGGGATCCCAGCCGTGCTCTCCCGCGCCGCGGCCTGCCGGCTCAGCCTCTCCCGGCTGACCCTGCCGCACCGCCTCGCGCGGGTGGTTCTGTACGAGCAACTCTACCGCGCGTTCACCCTCATCCGGGGCGAACCCTACGCGCGGGAGGAGTAGCGGCGCGGGCGCTCGGCGCGGAACCGCGGATCGAGCGCGGCCCGCGTCGCGGTGCGCTGGACGCGGAGGCGGCGGGAGGCCGGGCCGCCCGCCGCCGCTCAGCCGGCAGGATGGCGGTGAGGCGCGGCGTCCCCCTGGGGCTCGTCGCGGCGGCGGCGGCGACCGCGCGGGCGTGGGGTGGTGACGGGTCCATCCGGCGGCTCCTCGGGCCGCCTCCGGGGGCGCCCGAAGAGCCAGGCGACACCGATCGACACGCCGTAGAGGACGATGAGGGGTACGGCGAGGACGAACTGGCTGGCGGGGTCCGGCGGGGTCAGGATCGCGCCGAACACGAACGCGACCACGACGAAATGCCGGAAGTACTGGATGAGGTGGCGGTGGTTGACGATACCCGCGACGGCCAGGAAAAACGTCAGCACGGGGAGCTCGAACACGAACCCGAAGGCGATCAACATCTGCCCCACGAAGGTGATGTAGTCACCGATCATGACCGTGGGGACGACCTGGAACGTGCTCTGCCCGACCGCGCCGCTGTCCGCGAGGAGGAAGGCGAAGGCCTGGGGGAAGGCGAAGCGGTAGCCGAACCAGCCTCCGGTCGCGAAGAGGAGCGAGGAGGCGAGCACGAACGGCAGCGCGTAGCGCTTCTCGTGTGCGTAGAGCCCCGGCGCGACGAACGCCCAGACCTCGTAGAGCAACCAGGGCAGGGCGAGCACCAAGCCCCCGATGAGCGAGAGCGTGACGTAGGTCATGAACAGCGCCGCGGGGGTGGCGAAGTGCAGCGAGGGCTCACCGGGCAAAGCCCCCGCGCGCCACGCCGCGATGAAGGGGGCGGTGATCGTGAGCAGCAGCTGCTCGCGGAAAACCCAGGCGAGCCCGCTCGCCAGGGCGAAGACCACGGCGCCGCGGATGAGGCGCCGGCGGAGCTCCTCGAGGTGCTCCCAGAAGGTCATCGTCTTGTCGTCGGGCGGCGCGGTCATGTCGTCGGTTCGGGTGCTGGCGGCGGCTCGTCCAGCAGATCGTCAGGGACGACGCCCGCGGCGTCGGCGCCCTCCGGCGGGTACTCGCGGTCGGTATCGACCGTCACCGTCGGGACGTAGGGGTCGAAGGCAGGCGGCAGCGGGGTCGGGCGGTCCCGGGCGCGGCCCACGGACGAGAGGTCACCCCTGAGAATGCCCCGGAGCTCGGCGAGTCCGCCCTCGATCCCCTCCTCTCGCAGGATCTCGTCGATGCCCGTCTGTGCCCTCACCTCCGTGCTCAGGCTGCGGAGGCGGCGGACCCAGTCACCCAGGGCACGGAGCATCCCGGGCAGCTTCTGGGGGCCGACGACGATCAGCGCGACGAGCGCGATCACCAGCAGCTCCGTGAAGGAGATGCCGAACACGCGCCAACGCTACCGCGCCGCCTGCGGGCCGGCAACGCGACCGCGGCGGCGGCCTACTCGCGCGCTCGCGCCCGATCACGCAGGGCCTGCGCCCGCCCCGCGCGGAACCCCAGGAGGTGACCCAGCGCGAGGCCGAGGAGGAACACGATCGGGACGTAGATGAAGTGCGTCAAGCTCATGGCTCCCTCCCGGCGCGCGGGGCCTCGCGTCGTGCGAGCGCGTTCTCCAGCTCGGAGAGGCGCGCGTCGAGCCGCACCAGCCGGCGGAACGAGAACCAGACGAACCCGAGCACCAGCAGCCACATCGCGACGTAGGCGACCACCAGCAGCACCTCGGCGCTCGGCGCGCCACCGTGGCCGTCGGCGACGGCGACGAAGGGCGTCGAGCGCTCTGCCGGGCTCACGATCGCGGCGTCGTCAGCGGTGGCAGCGGGCGCGCGGGGGTCCACGGGCGCGGCCAGCAGGCCTGGCCCGAGCCCGGGATCCTGGTGGAGCCCGCTCGGCAGGGCCGGGGTCGCGCGGTCGTCCATGGTTCAATCCTCGCCGAGCAGCCCGCTCGCGATGGCTCCGTGCTCGATCCGTTGGAGGCGGTGGGTTTGTCGGTGCACGCGCACGCGGAGCCAGATCAGCAGCGCACAGAGCAGCGTCATGGTGACGAACCCGGCGCCGAGGGCCTGGGCCATCGCCGGGGAGCGGAGCCCCCCGCCGCCGCGACCGATGACGGTGGGATGGTTGCCGCCCCAGAGCGCCACGGACAGGTGGATGAGCCACAAGTTGAACCAACCGAGCACGCCCAGCGCGGCGGCGAAACGCCGCTCGGCCGCGCCGGTGCCGGCGAAGCGGCGCAGGATCACGATCGCCACGTAGATCGCCCAGCTCAGCAGGATCGTGGTGAGCCGCGGATCCCAGGTCCAGTAGACGCCCCAGGCCCTCCTCGCCCACAGCGGGCCGCTCACGAGCACCATGGCGCCGAAGAGGACCGCCACCTCGGCGCCGGCGCGGGCGACGGCGTCGCGGCCCTCCCCCTCGCGGGCGAGGAAGAGGGCGCTGCTGACGAAGCATGCCGTCCCGGCCAGGTACATCGCGTAGGCCGCCGGAGCATGAAAATAGAGGATCCGTTGGGCCGCGCCGCCGGCGGCGGGCTGCGCCTCGGGGGTGGCGAGGAACAGGAAGGGGACGGTCACGCCGAGCAGCAGCGCCGTCGCGACCAGGAGCGCGGCGGGGCCGAGGAGCGCGCGGGACATGGGCCGGACGCTAGGACACGCCCTGGCGGCCGGCAACCCCGGAGGGCATGCGCCCGGTCCCCTCCGAGGTCGAAGCGGACGCGGACGCCGCGCCTGTCTCGGGCCTCGCCTGGGCCTCTTCGCCGATCCACGCGGCGAGCAGTCGCTTCGCGTCCGCATCGCCGACGGCGCGCCGCAGCAGGCGCCGCGCCTGCTCGAGATCGCCCGCACGCCCGAGCGCGTGCGCGAACGACGCCGCGACCTCGGGTTCCTCGGGAAGCGCAAGGTAGGCCGCGCGTAGATACGGGAGCGCCGCGGCCGGGCGATCGAACGCGACGTCGAGCAGATGCCCGAGGTTGTGCAGGCAGCAGAGCTCACCCGGGTCGAGCGCGAGGCCACGGCCGTAGGCGCGCCGGGCGCAGCGGTAGTTGCCGAGGAGGGTGTGGGCGATCCCGAGGACGGCGTACGTCGGCGCGTCTTCAGCGACCGCGAGCGCCGCGCAAGCGAGCCGCGCCGCCCGGAAGGGTTGGTCGGTGACCAGCAGGCGTGCGAGGTTTCGCTGCGCGAGCAGACAGGCCTCCGAACCGCGGGGCGCTGCGGCGAGGAGATGCTCGAGCATCGGCTGCAGGTCGCGGCGGTCGAGATCCCGCGAGAGCCCCCAGCGGGCCGAGCGGAGCAGGCGTTCGAGGCGAGGCGCTGGGGGGGTCATCTCCGGTGACGGCTACTTGCTACGATGGGGTCGCCGCGCCACTTCCGCCAGTTCCCCCTGCGCGGGAGGGGCGCCGGGCGCAGAGTCCGGGGAACCCCGAGCCGGGGCTCGGTCCACCCGTGGCGCGGGCCCGGGGCCGTCAGTCCTTGCGTTCCGGCCCCGAGTGGCGCGCCGCTTCGGCGTCGGCCCGGCGGCCTCGGATCTCGGACCCGTCGAGCGCTGCGATGGCCTGGTCGAGGTGAGCCCGCCGAACTCGCACGAAGGTGTGGCGCAGGCGCACGTTGACGGAGTCGACCGCCGCTGCGAGCCCCGCCGCGTCGAGGACCGCCAGGAAATCGGCGCTCTCGGCCCCGTCGCGGCGCCCGACGTTGACGTAGATCTCCGCGACCTCGCCCGGCGGCCGAGCCGAGCTTTCGGCGACCGACTCGACCGTATAGCGCGGGAGGTCATCATCCGGAGTCGTGGGGTCGTCGCCGCGCGGGGAGCCATCGCGGGTGACGTCGGCCTCGCCGCGGCCGTGATCACGGCGGCGGCGGCGCGCTCGTTGCATGGGCGTCCGCTCCGCCTCGCTGTCGCGCGATTCGGACGGCGTGTCCGCCTCCTCGCGTCCGACCGCCGGCTCGGTGGCGGCTCGCGCGGCGGTCCTCACCGCACCACCGCGCGGCTCGCCGAAGGGTCGGGGCTCCGCGCCGGGCCGCGGTCCCGTCGGCGCTGAAGGGGCGGGACGGGGGGGCGTCGCTCGTCGCGCCCGGGTCGCCTCGTCGGCGGCCTCGGGGCCGTCGCCCAGGTGATCGCGTAGCAGGCCGGCGAGGATGACGACGCCGCGGTCGTCCGTGAGGACACGCCGCGCCAGCGCGACGTCCTCGGGGCGCACGGGCCGGTCCGCGAAAGTACGGACGAGGGTCCCGACGAGGTCGACCTCGGCCCGGGTGCGCAGCTCGCGGGCCGAGGGGACGTGCCGAGCGTCGGGGCGAATCCCGAAGGTCAGGCGCAACAGGTAGAGGTTACCGACGTCGCTCGGCGCCACCATGCTGATGGCGGTCCCGGTGCGCCCCGCCCGTCCGGTACGTCCCGTCCGGTGCACGTAGGCCTCGGCGGAGTCGGGGAAGTCGTAGTTGAGGACGTGGGTGAGGTGCGAGATGTCGATGCCGCGCGCCGCCACGTCCGTGGCGACGAGGAAACGCACGTCGCCTCGCCGCGTCGCTTCCATCACCTTCTCGCGGTCGGACTGCGCGAGATCCGCGTTGAGCCAGTCGGCGGCGTAGCCGCGCTGCTGGAGGGCCGCGGCGACCCGTCGGGTCTGGTCGCGGGTGTTACAGAACACGATGGCGCTCTCGGGGTCCTCCACCTCGAGCATCGCGAGAAACTCGGTCGTCTTGTCCCCGTGGGAGTAGTAGACGAGGTGGCGTACCTCGAGCGCCCCGACCTGGTCACCGCTGAGCGTGATGAACTCCGGGTTGCGCAGGCGGTTCTCTGCCATCCGCCTCACGCCGGGGGGCAGGGTGGCGCTGAAGAGGAGGGTCTGGCGAACCGGGGGAAGGAAGGCGAGGATCTCGTTGATCTGGGGGAGGAACCCCATGCTCAACATCTCGTCGCTCTCGTCGAGGATGAGCACCCGCACCTGGTTCGGGGTCAGCGTGCGGTGGCGGAGGTGATCGAGGACGCGGCCCGGGGTCCCCACGAGGATCTGGGCGCCGGCGCGGAGCTGGTCGATCTGGCGCTGCATGGGGGCGCCGCCGTAGACTGCCACCGTGCTCAGCCCACGGTGCTTGGCGAGGGCTTCCAGCTCCTGCGTGACCTGCAGCGCCAGCTCGCGCGTGGGGCAGAGCACGAGCGCTTGCACTCCCTCCGTGCCGCGCCGCACCAGGACGTCGGCGAGGGGGAGCCCGAAGGCGGCGGTCTTGCCTGTGCCCGTGCGTGCCTGGACGACCAGATCGCGGCCCCGCGTCGCGGGCTCGTAGACGGCGACCTGCACCGGGGTGGGCACCACGTAGCCGAGATCATCGACCGCCCGTCGCACCTCGGGGCTGAGCGGCAGGACGTCGAAGGAGGGCGCGGGGCCGGTGATCTCTGCGGTCGCGACGGTCATGGAAGCTGCGCCACCCTAATCTGCGGCTCCTGGCATTGCCAAGTCCGCCGGCGGGTCGAGTCTCAGCCTCGCCGCGAGCTTGCGCACGCGGCGACGCCGGCGGGCGACGTCGGTGGCGTCCTGGCGGACGGTGCGCTCCTCGGCGTACCGGAGCAGCACGATCTCCTGCAGGAGCTGGCGCGCGGCCGGGTCGTCGCGGCAGGCCTGCTTGAGCGCGGCCTGCTGGCTCCAAGCGGGTGCGAGCGCCTCCCGGAAGCGAGCGAGGCTGGCGCGCTCACCGGCGGCTTCGTCGGCGGCCTCGGTGCGCGCCTGCCGCACGGCCCGGAGCAGGGCCTCGATGCCTGCCCGACAGTCGCCGGGTGGCGTGCTCGGTACGGGCGAGGACCAGGCCTGCGACACGATCTGGCTGGCCCAGATCACGGTCGGGCCGCAGAGGAGCAGCGTGAAAAGCGCCACCCCCGCGGTCTTCCCGCGCCGTTCGGCGACGCCAGGTCGCGAGGTTCCGGCCATGACGAAGGCCCCCGTACCGCCGACCGACCCCGGCCGTCAAAGGGTCCGAGGCGTTCGGTGCCCGAGCGCGGTTCAACGGGCGTCACTACCGGTTCCGAGCTTTCCCGGGCGCGCTATATTGCCGCCCTTCTTCCCCGCGCTCGAGACACCTGCGCGGAGCCCTGTTGACGTTCCGGAGACGGAGCGGCCGGCCGGATTCCGGTCGGTAGAAGGACCAAAGGCACAAGAGTCATGTCATTCCCCCTGTCGAGCGCTCTCGCTGCGCTGAACGAGTCCCTCGACGGGACAGGGCGGGAGGACCGGCTCTCGGCCCAAATGGCCGACGTCGAGGCGCTCCTCGACGAGGACATGGCGGCCCTCGAGGCCGCATTGCTGGCCGCCGTGTGCGATGGCCCCTCACCGGCCACGGACGCCGCCCGGCACCTGGTCAGCCTCGGCGGCAAGCGGGTGCGGCCCCTGGCGCTGTTGCTGAGCGCCGCCTGCTTCGGGCCCGTGCCGCCGTCCGCGCGGGAGCTCGCGGTCGTGGCGGAGCTCGTCCACTCCGCGACCCTGCTGCACGATGATGTCGTCGATGACGGGTTGGAGCGTCGCGGCGCCCCCACCGCCCGGCGTGTCTGGGGCAACGCCGTCAGCGTGCTCGCCGGCGACCTGCTGCTCGCCCACGCTCTCGGCCGGACGTTGGCGGCGGCGCCCGAGGCCATGCCCGACCTCGTCGCGACCTTGCGGCGGCTGGTGGATGGGGAGGTGGTGCAGCTCAGGGGGCGTCAGCGGCTCGACCTCTCGGAGGCGACGTACGAGCGGGTTCTCCGGGACAAGACCGCCTCGCTCTTCGCGTGGGCGACCCGGGCAGGCGCGCGTCTCGGTTCGGCGACCCCGAGCCAGCAGGACGCGCTCGCGACCTTCGGGGAGCGGCTCGGCACGGCGTTTCAGCTCGTGGACGACGCGCTCGACTACACCGGGGAGGCGACCGGGAAGACGCTGCTCGCCGATCTGGCCGACGGCAAGGTCACCTTGCCGCTCGTGCTCGCGGTTCGGCGGCGGCCCGACCTCGAGGCGGAGGTCCGGCGGATCCAGGCTGGAGACGCCCTGGGTCTGCCGCGGGTGCGCCGGGCCGTGGTCGAGTCGGGGGCGTGCGACGAGGTGCGACGGCGCGCGCGCCAGGCGACCGAGCAGGCGGTGGCGGTCCTGGCGGCCGTCCCCTGCGGTGCGGCGCGCGCGTTGCTCGAGGGTGTGGCCAAGGAGCTGGTCGACCGCGTTGCCTAGCTCGTCGCGGGACCGACGCGCCGATCCGAAGGGCGCGCGGCGCAGCGCCCCAGACGAGGCTCTCAGTTCAATGGACCCTGCGGCGTGTGCTCGTGGTCGGGCTCGACGAAGGTGCCGATGATCTCGCGCTCCAGGGCGGTCCGGAGCTCCGCCTCGATCGCGTCTATCGATCCGGCCAAGCGCTCGACGTTGCGCTGGTACACGAAGAGCCTCGCGGTGGGCGATGAGCCGTCCTCCTCGGCGGAGAACCCCTCGAGCAGCAGGAGCGCGCGAGGATCGACGCCGTCCGCCACCACCTCGGCGCCGGGGACGTCCGCGACGTAGATCTCGTCGGTGCGGATGAACGCGCGGAGCTGCTCGGCGAGCCCCTCGACGACCCGTCGTGCGGTCGCCGCGAACGTCTCGGGGCTCAGGGACCAGGGCGGCGGGGAGACATCGAGGTCGAGCTCGCGCGAGCGGAGGAAGGCGCGGGTCGCCTCCAGCACCTGCTCCCGCTCGTCGAGCACGAGCCCGAGGTAATACCAGGCCTCAGCGTTGTCCGGGGTGAGCCGCGTGGCCTCCTCGATCAGGGGGCGCGCGCGCTCCAGTTCGCCGAGCTCGTAGAAGGCCCTGCCGACCAGCAGGACGTGGTTGGGGTTCTCGAACGGTCCGGTGGGGAATCGCTCGCAGACGGCGCGGGCCCCCGCCACGTCGTTCTTGCCGAGCAGGGCGTCGAACTTCAACAGCAGGGCGTCCACGACCTCATCGTCATTCTCGGCGAGGTCCAGCGCCTGGTCGCACATCTGAATGGCCTCGTCGAACTCGCCGAGCGGGTGCAGGTAGACTTCGGCGGCGTTGAGCATGGC
Organism: uncultured Polyangiaceae bacterium; assembly: GCA_964454025.1. GTDB lineage: Bacteria > Myxococcota_A > Polyangia > Polyangiales > Polyangiaceae > JAFGBI01. The sequence continues at coordinate 44,538 of CAYVRP010000013.1, forward strand.
CTCCAGGTAGGTGTCGTCGAGCGCGATGGCCTGCGCATAGTGCTCGATCGCGTCCTCGAACTCCCCCTGGAGCGCGGCGACGTAGCCGAGGAGGTTATGGGCCTCCGGGGACTGCGCGTCGAGCTCGAGCGCACGGCGCGCCGAGAGCTCGGCCCCCTGGGTGTCGCCTCGTTGCGCGAGGTCCCAACCACGATCGAGGTGAGCGGAGAACTGGTCCATGGTCGGCTGCAGGCGCTCCCATGGCACGGGGCGACCCGGCTGGCAACGCCAGCGCGACCCGGGGCGCTACCACGCCCCGGGGTCGTGTCAAGCAGCCGAGACGCCGCGGCGGGCGCCGCTACTCGTGCACGACCACACGGCTTCCGGTGCGGCCCTCGGTCGCGAACACGCCGTGCCAGCCCGGCGGGACGCGGGGGTCGGTGAAGAAGAAGAGGTACTTCGCGTCGAGCGGCGCCAGGTTGATGCAGCCGTGGCTCATGCGCACCCCGTAGTTCTTGTGCCAGAAGGCGCCGTGCAGGGCGTAGGAGCGGTAGAAATACGCCACGTAGGGGACGTCCTCGATGCTGTAGGGCAGGTCCCCCGCCGCCGTGCCGTCGCCGTCCATCGTGGTCGTGACGTGCTTCTCGCGGATTCGCCACTCGCCGCGCGGGGTGCGGTGGTCTTTCTCTTCGACCGTCGACTCCTTCCCGCTCGAGATCAGCGTGGCGAAGACAGGTCGGGTCCCCACGTATGCGACCAGCGTCTGGGTGGTGACGTTCACGTCCACCCACCGCTCGGTGGCGCCGAGGTTCGCAGGCGGGGACGCCGCCCTCGCGACCCGGAGGTGAGCGTCCTTGATCCAGCGCTCGTCGCGGGTCTTCCAGTAGAGGGTGCCGGCGATCTTGCGCGGCTCCCCGGCGAGCGCGATGGCGGTGAACGCGGGCACGGAGCCCTGGGGGATCAGCCGCTCCGGGTTCTCGGCGAGGGTGTAGGTCGGAGCCGTCTTGCGGCTGCCGTAGACCCAGCCAACCGGGAGGCCATCGTCCTCCCCGTCGAGCTGAATGCCCTTGAACTCCGGGCCGGGGACCTGCCAGAACCGGTCCCCTGGTGCCACGAGGCCCTTGGTCGTCTTGTACCAGAGGCGGTCGTTCCAGCGGAACGTCTTGTCGATCGCGATGTAGAACCCCGCCACCATCCGCTGCGCCAGGACGTCGTCAGCCTCCTGGCGCAGGGTGTCGATGGTGACCTCGTGGAGCGCAGAGTCCTCCTTCTGCCACCAAGGGATGTCGGGGATCTCGGCGCTTGCCGCCGCCGCGATGGCGGGATCGCCGGGAACGCGGTCGCCGGGCGGCGTCTCGTCGCGGGCGGGCGCGGCGGCGGAGTTGCCCGCCCCGGCCGTCAGGGGCGTCGTAGCCTCGCGCTCCGCCCGGGGGACCGTCGTTGCGGGATCGCTCGACGTCGCCGGGGCGGTCGCGGCGGCGCCCGCGCCCGCTTCGGTCCTTCCGGCCCCCTCCTGGCGCGCGCGGCGAGCCGCCGCCAGGTAGGGCTCGTAGGCGTACATCTGGTCCGGCGTGGGAACGGACTTGTACAGCGGGGTGCCGTTCTTCGCGTTCCTGGCGTAGGTATACGGCAGCACGGCGTCGAGGTCCGGCGGCTTGACGGTGAAGCGTAGCGCCGGGTCCTTGGGATCGACGGAGCCGAGGTTCAAGCAGACGAATCCCCCTCCGACCACCTCGCGCCAGCCGTTGGAGCAACGATCCTTGGACACGACGGTGTCGCGCACCGGCAGCCGGCCCCCGCTCTTGACGTAACCGAGCTTGCTCTTCTGCTCGAAGCTCGGCTGGGCGTAGATTGGCGCCGCCGTCTTGGTGACGGTCATCCAGGGGCCGTCCCATTCGATGGTGGTCGGACCGACGCGCAGCGGCTCCGCGCTCGCGGAGGCGGAGGGGCTCGGGCGGGCGCTGGTCGCCAGCAGCTCCGCGGGCAGGGTCGGGTCGGCGGCGCGCGTTGGCCTCGCCGAGGCCGATCCGGAGGCCGTCGCCGAGCCCGCGCCGCCGCGGCCGGTCGTCCGCTCCCGGCAGGCGATGGCGAGGTGCCCGACCATGGCCAGGATCAGGACGCAAGCACCTTGGGCAGGTTGGATCGAACGTCGGCTCATCGGCAGGTGGAACAGGGCACGGGTCGGCATCGATGCTCGATTGCGGCCTCCGGCGCAACCTTCCACACGGGGGTGGGTCGATCCAGTTTCCGTTGGTCCCGGCGGACAGCCAGCGGCCTTCCGGTCGGGGGTAGCACGCCGCCGGGTACCGCGGGGGCTCCGCCTGCCTGGGGGCCGCCGTCGAGGTCCATGCGTGCGCGCCTCCTGCCGAGCGCTGTCGCGTCGGGGCGGGCGCCTCGTTTCGCCGTATTGTATGGTGACGCGCGTGGCATTCGCGACCGAGTGGCGTGGCGAGCCGGACGCGCACCTCGGGCGCTTCCTGGGGTTCATCGGCGCTTCTTTCGCCCTCCACTTGCCTCTGAGCCCGCTCCTCGTGTTGTTCGGGTTGGTGGGCCTGCTCGCGCCGTCGCCGGCAGCTCCCCCCGGGGCCAGCGAGGAGCTCAACGCGATCCCCATCGATCTGTTCGAGGATGACCGCCACGAGCGGGCGGCCGCGCCTGCGGAGCAGCCCGCGCCGGCCATCGAGCCAGCGCCCGCGGAGCCGGCCGCGGTTGCGCCGGTCATCGTCGATCCGGTGGACGCTGGCGCGCAGATCCCCGACGCGGAGCCGACGGAGCCCCCCGACGCGGGAGGTGACGCGGCGGGGGGGGACGCCGCCTCCGACGCCGACGCGACCGACGCGGAGGCGCCGCGGGGCGTGAGGGATCCGGTCGCGATCGCGGCGAGGGAGTCGAAGGTCGTCGACTCGAACGCCGTCATCCAGCTCACCGTCTATGCCGAGAACTTCCGTGCCCATCCGCTGGGTCCTCGGATGGGACGCTTGCTGGCGAACCTCCCCCAGTGGCAGGACTTCTTCGGCCCCGCGGGGCTCGATCCGGTGGCGAACATCGATCGGATCATGATGGTCGGTCCGGACTTGGCCGACTCCTCGGGGCTGGCGGTCCTCGTCCAGCATCGCCTGGAGCCAGGGCGAATCCGGGGCGCCGTCGACAGCCTGGTTCAGCGAAGCCATGGGAGCTGGTTGGCTGGCTCCGTGCCGGCGGCCCTCGCGCGCGCCGATCGCGCCGAGCGCGTGTTCGTGATGCCGTCCCAAACGATGGTGGTGGTGGCTCCGCTCAGCGCGCGTGACTCCGCGCTGTCATTCCCGCCTACCGCTCGCGTGCCGCCGCCCGAGGGCGACGAGGCGCTGTACGGCGTCCTCAAGGCGCCGGGCTACGCTTTCGAGAAGCACGGCGTGCCGGTGCGGCTGCCGGAGTCGATCGAGTCGGTGCGGTTCTGGGTTCGCCCGCTCGCGGACGGCGGGGCGGAGGGACGCTTCGTGGCCCAGGATCGGTCTGCCGAGGACGCGCAGCGGACGATGGAGAGCCTGCGCAGCCAGGCGGAGACGCTGCGCGCGGCCTCGGGACTGATGGGGCTCGGTTCGACCCTGTTCGGACGCCGCCCGAGCGGCATCGAGCCGGAGGATCTGGCCGTGATCGTCGTGCTCATCGGGGGGCTCGAGCTCTCGGTCCACGGGAACGAGGTCCACGGCAGGGTCACCGCGGCGCGGCCGGTCTGCGAGGCCGTCATGGGCCGTATCGAGCAGCAGTTTCGCATGCCTGCCCCCAGCACCCGGCCACCTGGCGCTGCGGCCACCCCGTCGGCGTCCGATTCCGCGCCGTTGGTCCCGAGGGCCGCGCCGCCGGTCGTGCCAACCGCTGAACCCCAAGCCGAGTGAGGATGCGCCCGACAGCGAGGGGATAGGCCCTCTCGGCTTGGGTCGGGCACCTTGGCGGGGAGCCCGAGGCGTCACCGTCGAGCTCATTGCCGGCCTAGCGCCGCGATGAACTCCCATGCTGCTCCAGCCCCAGGACTGAGCGCGCCGAAGCGGCCGCCGACCCCGCCGACGGCAGCGGCGCGACCGGAACGCCGCGCTAGGTGTCCTCGGGGATGGCGGGCTTCACCGGCGATGCTTCGGATGCCTCCGGCTCGGCGCGGGTGAGGGTGGGTCCCGGCGAGGGGTCGACCTGTGCTGGGGCCGGCGACACCGCCTCGTCAGCCTCAGGGGCGGACGGACGTGTCTCGTCGGAGGGAGGTTCGACGGGGGCTCCCGGCGCCACCCCTTCGCCCTCTCGCGACGCAAGATCCGCCGCAAGCCGCCGCAACAGGGCGTCAGCCTCCGCTGGGTCGAGGCCCGAAACCCCGAAGGGGCGGCCGCGCACGGGTACGAGCAGCAGCCGGCAGCGACCCCGCGCCAGGTCCGAGAGCCAGGTCAGCCCGAAATCGAGCGCCAGCCCGAGGGCGACCGCGAGCAGGCCCAGGCCGATGAGCGACGGCGATGTGCCCGGGACCCGGACGCCGTCGAGCAGCAGCCCCATTCCGACGTAGGTGCCGAGGGCGAGCGCGATCAGGCCGGCGTAGAGCGCCGCGCGGGTGTAGCGGACCTCCCGGATGATCCGCGCGACCCCGTCCCGCGTCACCACGGTCCGGCGCTCGCGGAGCGCCTTCCCGAGCAGCAGGGTTCGCTGGCAGAGCTCGAGCCCGCGGTCGCTCACCGTGAGCTCGGCTGGACGCCGCATCCCCAGCATGAGCCGGCCGAGGAGGCGAGCCGCTGCAGACAGGAACAGCCAGCCTGTCACGGCGAGGAGCACGGTCGCCAGCGCCGACCGCGGACCCCGCACGAATTCGCCCTTCAGACCCGGGGGGCCGACCGCGATGGCGACGGATCGTCGTATCACGGGGGAAGGGTGGCGGTTCCCGATCGCCACGGCGAGCGAGCGCGCGAACGGCAGCTTCGAGGCGGCCAGGGCGGCCAGGGCGACCGACGCCGCGGCCGGTGACGCGCGGTTGCTGCCGGTACCCTCCGCGACCTGGGCGACCGCGCGCCAGATCCCTGCGCTCGCGGACCCGAGCACTGCGTCGACCGATCCCAGCGGATCGTAGGGGCCGTCGGCGCTGAGCCGGACCAGCTCTGCCGCCAGCGGCAGGGGCACCTCGGGGTTCCCGAGCTCGCGCTCGAGGCCGATCAGGAGCAGCGCGCTCACCACCTCGGCCTCCTGCCTCGTGGCGGGACCGCGTTCGAGCACCTCCCCCACGTCCACCTCGCCGATGGTGAGCGCCGTGGAACCCGGTTGCGGCGGGGAAGTCGGCTCTTCTGTCGCCGCCCGGTCGGGCAGGAGACGCGCGACGACCCGCGTGGCCCAATGCTCCGCTCCCGGGTGGGCCCGGAGCTCCGCCAGGGTTCGCCTTGGATCGCCGCCGGTCATACGGTCTGCCCCCGGGGAATATCCGAAGGCCGGCGGCGGCGCCAGCATTCGCCGAAGCCGCCGCCGCCCTCGCGGGTCTTCGACCGGGCGTTCCCCGCGGTGAACCGCGCCCGGTTCAGGCGATTCCCGAGTGGGTCGAGTCGAGCGCGGGACCCGGACGTTCGGGAGAAACGTCGTCGATCGGGCGGTTCCGCGAGTCCACCCGCACGATTCGGGGGCGATGCCGCCGCGCCTCCGCGGGAGTCAGGTCGGCGAAGGTGGCCAGGATGACGATGTCCCCCGGCTCGTTCAGGTGCGCGGCCGCCCCATTCACGCAGACGGCGCCGGAGCCCCGGGGTCCCTCCAGGGCGTAGGTCACCAGGCGGGTGCCGCGGGTGACGTTCCAGATGTGGACCGCCTCGTAGGGCAGGATCTCCGCGGCTTCCATCAACGCGGCGTCGATGGTCACGCTCCCCTCGTACTCGCGATCCGCGTGCGTGACCGTGGCACGGTGGATCTTGGCCTTGAAGACGTTGAGCTTCATCCGGTGCCGGTTGGGTCGCGCCGTGGCGGCCCGCACGGTGCGGGTCCACCCAGGCGACGCGGGAAACATAGGCGCTCGGGGCACCCCGTTCAACCCGGGCTCACCCCCAGCCGCGGGGAGCCTCAGCGAATTTGGCCACCTTGGCGACCGGCCGGTAGGAGAGCTCGACAAGGCAACACGATCGGGAGGTCGGCATCGCCATGGCGAAGAAGAACAGGCGGGAGATGCTCGAGGATCTGCGGGGAATGCTGCGGGAGGCCTTCCTCCTCCGCGAGCAGGGGGTTCCCTACGCCAAGCTTGCGCGGGCCCACGGCTACGTCGACGGGTACATGCGGGCGCTGCTGGCAGCTGGGATGGTGACCCAGAAGGAGCTGCTCGCGCTCGTCGCCACGACTCGGACCGAGGCCCTCGGCCCCGCCACCCGCGAGGTGGAGCCCGAGCCGCTAGGCGTGGCTTCGGCCTGATCGAACTCGTCGCCGACCGGCGGCGCTGCCGGACCCGTCGGCGCGGCGGCGCGTCAGCCTTCTCGCGCCCGAAGGGCAAGGTGGGCGCCGACGGACCGCGAGCGTTGGCGATCAGGGCGCGACCCGGAGCGCGCGCTCGAGCTCGGCGCGGCGCGCAGCGATCTCGGCGAGGCTGGCCTCGGCGAGCCGCCGCGTCCCCACCCCCTCCACGGTGAGCGAGGCCACGGCGGCCGCCGTCAGAAGCGCGCGTCGGAGGCCGGCGCTGTCGAAGCTCGCCGTGCGCGCCAGCTCCCCCACGAGGGCGCCGGCAAAGGTGTCGCCCGCGCCGGTCGGGTCCACCGCCTCGTCGAGCAGGTAAGGGGGCGCGAAGAACGTCCCTTCCTCATCGAAGAGCGTGGCCCCGTGCTCACCGCGCTTGCAGACGAGGCGGCGAGGCCCCATCGCGAGCACCGCCCGCGCGGCCCGCCGGATCGAGTGGTCGCCGGCGAGCTGCCGGAGCTCCTCGTCATTGATGACGAGGGTGTCGACCCGCCCGAGGACCCGAAGGAGCGTGTCGCGCTCCTGGTCGATCCAGAAGTTCATGGTGTCCGCGGCGACCAGGCGCGGGCGCGCGACCTGGTCGAGCACCTCGAGCTGGAGCGCGGGGTGGATGTTGGCGAGCAGGATCAGCTCCGAGTCCCGGAACGGCGCGGGCACCGCCGGGCGGAAGTCCGCGAAGACGTTGAGCTGCGTGTCCAGCGTGGTGCGGGAGCCGAGGTCGGACGAGTAGCGGCCCGCCCAGCGGAACGTCCTCCCGGTCGCGCGAGCGACGCCGGAGGTGTCGATGCCACGGTGGCCGAGGTCGGCCAAGAAGGCGGCGGGGAAGTCGTCACCCACGACGGCGACCACGCGGACGCGCGCGAAGCGACTGGCGGCGAGGGCGGCGTAGGTCGCCGCCCCACCGACCACGTTCGGGAAGCGACCGGTCGGCAGCTCGAGGTCGTCGAAGGCCATCGAGCCGACGACCAGGACGCAGGGGGCGGGGGTGGTCATCGCGGCTTCAGCTCCTCGTCGAGCAGCCAGTCGAGGCGCGCGCGGCTCTCGGGGCTGACCGCCTCGGGGCGGGTCATCACGGCGCCGACCAGGGCGCGGGAGGCGGGGCTCCGGTCAGGGTCGGGCAGGGACGCGACGAGCGCGGCGACCGTGCGCTGCGCGAGAGCCGTGTTCTCGCGCATCACCGCCAGCACCGCGTCGACGGTCACCGCCTCCTCCGTCTCGTGCCAGCAGTCGTAGTCCGTGGCGAGGGCGAGGACCGCGTAGGGGAGCTGGGCCTCGCGGGCGAGCTTCGCCTCGGGCATCGCCGTCATGCCGACGACGGAGACGCCCCACGAACGATAGAGCAGGCTCTCGGCCCGGGTGGAGAACTGGGGTCCATCGATGCAGACATACGTTCCGCGGGGGTGGACCGTGGCGCCGGCGCGTCCGGCCGCGGCGGCCAGCGCGGCGGCGAGGGCGGGGCAGACCGGATCCGCGAAGCCGACGTGGGCCACCACGTCCCCCTCGAAGAAGCTCGAGACACGGTGTCGGGTAAGATCGATGAACTGATCGACGACGACCACGTGACCGGGGGCGATCTCGGCGCGCATCGAGCCGACGGCGGAGATGCTGATCACCTGACGGGCACCCAGCTGCTTGAGGGCGCAGACGTTGGCGCGGGCATTGATGGAGTGCGGTGGGATCCGGTGGTCGCGGCCGTGCCGCGGGAGGAAGAGCAAGGTGGTGTCGCCGAGGCGCCCGCGCACGACGACGTCGCTCGGGGGCCCGTACGGGGTCTGTACCGCGATCCGCTCCATGGCGGACAGCCCCGGGACCTCGTAGATCCCGCTGCCGCCGATGACTCCGAGGACTTGGCCCATGCCTGGCTCCCGCGTGGTCCGCTGCGCGTACCACGGGCGTGCGGCGGGGGGCAACCGGGCCGGGGGCGCAGGCCTCAGCGCGGCGGGGCCGACTGCGGCGGGCGCGCGCCCCCGAAGCCGCGGCCCTCCGCCAAGAGGCGCTCGGCGTGGCCGGCGGCGCGCAGGCGCCGGCACTCCTCGGCGCGGAAGATGGCGACGAGCTGATCGGTCGCGAGCTCGAGATCGCCGTTGACGAGGACGTAATCGAACATGCCGTAATGCGCGATCTCGTCGAGCGCGGCGGCGTAGCGGCGCTCCACGGTGGCCTCGTCCTCGCTCGCGCGCCCGCGGAGGCGAGCGCGCAAGGTCGTCATGTCGGGCGGGAGGATGAACACGGTCACCACCTGCGGGAGGAAGCACTTGATCTGTCGGGCGCCCTGGTGGTCCACGTCGAAGATGAGGCCGCGGGCGCCCGCGGAGGTCGCCCGCTCGACCTCGGCCCGCGAGGTCCCGTACAGGTTGCCGAACACCTGGGCCCACTCGAGAAACGCGGCGGCCCCGATCATCTCGCCGAAGCGCTGACGTGAGACGAAATGGTACTCGCGCCCGTCGACCTCGCTCGCGCGAGGGGACCGCGTGGTGTGCGAGACGCTGAAGACGAGCCCCGGGATCCGGGCCCGCAGCCGCTGGGTCAAGGTGGTCTTCCCGGCGCCGGACGGGGAAGACACGATGAGCGGGAGCGGGCCGTCAGAGGACATTCTGCACCTGTTCTCGCATGCGCTCCGTCTCCGCCTTCATCTCCACCACGAGGTGGGCGAGCGGGGCGTCCTGGCTCTTGGCGCCGACGGTGTTCGCCTCGCGCGCGACCTCTTGGAGCAAGAAGTCGAGCCGCCTGCCCACCGGCTCATGGCTCGCGAACAGGCGCTCGAGCTGGTCGAAATGGCTGGTCAGGCGCGCGAGCTCCTCCGTGATGTCACAGCGATCGGCGAGGATGGCGAGCTCGTTTTCGAGCCTTCCGGTGTCGATGGGGACCGAGACGTCGGCGAGGAGCCGCGCGACCCGTTCTCGGAGCCGGCCATGGTGGACTTCCAGCACCTCCGCGGCGCGGCGCGCGATCTCGTCGCGGAGCCGGCGCGCGGCGGCGAGGTGCTCGACGAGGTGCCCGCGCAGGGAGGAGGCCTCGCGCCGTCGCATTTCGTCCAGGGCGAACAGCGCCCGGTCCAGGGCCGCCTGGAGCGCTTCCTGCACCGGCTCCGGCTCGAACGCGGGTCCGGACGCCACCACCCCGGGCAGCGCGAGCACGGTCGCGAGGGGGAGCTCGGTGCCGGGCGCGACCTCGTCGCGGAGCGCCGTGAGCGCGGCGTAGAGGGTGCGGGCCCGCTCCACGTGGAGCTGCGGTGGGGGACACGCCACCCCCTGGACGCGAGCCCCGATGTCGTAGCGCCCACGGTCGAGCCGCTCCCGCGCGAGCTGCTCGACGAAGAACGTGTGCTCGGCGAGCTCCGGCGGCATCCGGACACGGACCTCGAGGAAGCGGTGGTTCAGCGCGCGCACCTCCACGGTGACCTCGCCCCCTCCGAGCGGCGCGGCCGCGCTGCCGAACCCGGTCATGCTCAACACGCCGCGCCTCCCCGCGGATCGGGCGCGCGCACCCGCCGCGCCGTCCCGGGTGGCGGGGCAGCGGGGGGGAGCGTGCGCCGTGAGTATCCCCGCGGCGAGGCGGGTCGCGGCGGACGGCGGCCGCTGGATCGGGCGCTCAGGTCACCGTCGCCGCGGGGGGAGGCGTCGCGCGACATCGCTCAGAAACCCTTGCGGCGGCGGATCTCCTCCATCATTCGGCGGTACTCGACCTCCCAGAGCGCCGTCCCCTCCTTGACGTGCTTGAGCTGGCCGCGTACCTCGGACTGGAGCTTCTCTTCCTCAGCGTCTTCGCTCCGGAGCGGTTCGCGCAGCAGGCGCCGGAGCTCGAAATCCTCGGCGAAGACCTCGTCCACGTTGCTCGAGTGCATCAGGATCTCGACGAGCTGGTCGAGGAGGTAGTCGACCGCCTCGTCTCCGATCCGGATCGAGCGTTGTTCGGCCGCCAGCTTGCGAAGGCGGGGTAGCTCGCTCGGCGGCAAGCTCCGAGAGGCGAGCAGATCCTTCGCCTGTTCGTTGACTTCCCGCTCGTCTCGGATGTACTGGTTCAGGATCGACTCGAGGTCCCGCTGCACCTCCAACGGGGACTCGCACTCGATCGCTCCGGCGCCGGTGAGGGCCTGGACCATCCGGGCAGCGATGGCGGGGACTCGGGCGCCGATGAGCCGCATGGGAGCGACGACGCTAGCCGGTAACCCAGGCGGGCGCAATCGGTCCTGACCGCGCTCAACCGGGGCCACCCGGGTCGCTCATCCGGCGGCCGCGCCGGGGCGAGATGCGCAGGCGGGCGAAGACGGCGCGCTTCTGCCGCTGCTTGTACGCGTCGTGGCTCGCTTCACCGGACTCGTTGAGCGCCTCGCTCTCGGCGTCGAGGATCTGGAACTCGCAGAGCATGTAGACGATGGGGCCGAGCCCTTCGGAGCCGTCGGGGGCAAGCTCCATGAGGCCTGGGGGGACCCGCACGGGGACGTCCGTGACGAAGTGGATGACCCGGTAGGTGGGGGCGCTGAAGGCGTTGTCACCCGCGTGGAGCTGGTCGTCGTCGTCGAGGTCGAGCTGCTGGCACAGCCGATCGAGGTGCGGGTGCGCCGCGCAGTAGGACCGGAAGGGGAGGATGGTGTTGGCGCTCTCCTTCGGCACGACGTAGGTGAACGGGAAGAGGCGCTCCGTCAGGTAGAGCAGCACCGGAAGGATGTGGTCCTTACTGCGGGTGACGATCCGGAAGCGGAGCTTGTCGTAGAGGGCGGCCGCCGTGGCCTCCGGCTTCGACAGGAGCTTGGTGTACGTCGAGTCGGGGTTCTTCCGCCCGCCGATGAACTCGGTGATCGGGAACCCCTCGCTGAGCATGGTGCCGATGACCCGGTAGACCTTCTCCTCTACGAAGTGGAACAGGTCCCGGTCGCTCACCGGGAGGCAGAAGAGCAGCTCCCGGCCCGCCATGTGGTTGATGATCTGCAGGGCCTTGAGGATGGTGCAGGCGCAGAGCTGCCGGTGGCCCTGCCCGGAGGCGAGCAGCAGGAGCTCCTCGATGGAGGCCTGCTCTACCGGGCGGGGGATGGAGAAGGCGAAGTTGCGCCGCAGGTAGCTGATGGCCTCGGCCTTGATGTGGTCCATGTACTCCCGGTCGCTCGGGGCGTCCGGGTCGAGCTCGTGGATGTGGATGAACGCACGGGCCTCCTCCAGGCTCCGGAAATGCAACCGGTGCCAGTCGATCACCGAAGTGCCGGACAGAACGAGCCGGAGCGCTTCGACGTCGTGGAGCGAGAAATCGTCGAGCGCCTTGAGGGGGCGATGGCCGCCAGGGGGCTGCCAGGGCCGTGGCCGGTCGATGCGCGGGGTTTTCGTCAGTTGCCCGAGTTGGTGGTGGTCGCCCTACCGGCCGCGGGCCGCTGGAGCGACAGGGTCCCGAAGAAGATGCCCAAGGTGACGCCGAGTACCGCGATCTGCGCACTGAAGGCCCCGCCGGCTGCGAGAAGGAGGGCGGGGACGAGCGCTGCGATGTACCACGGGCTGAGCTTCATGCGTTTCTCCGGCGCTGAATCACCGACGCGATCCGGCCTCGCCCGGGACTCCGCGAACAGGGGAGAACCGGGCCTACGCCGACGGCGCGGCGGTGGTGTGATACGAAGCAACTATGTAGCATTGTGTACTACATCTAAGGACGGAGCGGCAAACTGTTAGCCGGGCTCCGCGGGCCGTTCAAGTGGCGCGCGACCGGGCCGCTTATTTAGGTGGGTGAGGTTCCGACAGGCGCGGCGCGGCTGTCGCGGGCGCCGCGAAGGGCACCGAAGAATCCAGGCGATCGGGCGCTCGTCCTACTCCGTCAGCCGACCGAGCGGCGGGCGGAACGGGTTCGGCCGTCAACGGCGAGCGCACCCCGGTGAGGCTCGGGTCGCCGCGCGGTGCGGGCGGGGCCGCGAAGACGATTACCTCCCGACCCGTGATCGAGACGTGACGCTCCACGGTGCTCTCGAGGCGATCGTTCGCGGTGGAGCGCTCCACCCGGATCTCGACGACGTGGTCTCCGGAGCGGAGCGAGACGGGGTGGCGGAGGCGGCGCGGCGCCTGTGCGGAGAAGACGTGGGAGAAGCCCGCTCGCTCCTCCGGTGCGTCCACCCGCCAGTAGTTCACGGCGACGCGCCGCACTCCGGCGGGCTCTCCCAGGTCGATGACGAGATCGCGTTCCATGGGTAGCTTCCCCCAGAGCAGCGCCCCACCGGTGACGACCGCCAGGGGCAGCAGCACGAAGGCCGCGCGACGACGCAGCGAGGTCACGGGGCGCTGGCCTTCAGGGGCGGCGTCACGGTAGCGGGGAGGGCGGCGCTCGGCGCCGGCCGGTGCGCCGCGGGATGGGGATCGGCCGAGCCCTCGGCGCGGGCTGGTCGGGATGTCGCGACGGGGGCTGCGGACGGGGGCACCACGGGCTCGGCGCTCGGGGCCGCCGCGGCACGGGCGGGGGAGGCGCTGGAGCCCGGGCGGGGCTGCCCGGCGAGGAGGCGCACCACCTGCACCAGACCGTCGAGGAGCGGTCCCTCCTGCCCGAAGCCGGGCATCGCGCCGCGGCCTTTCAGGATCGTCGCCCGGAGTTCGGCGTCGGAACGGCTGGGCACCCGGGCCGGCGCGGTGAGGTCGGCGGCCCGGAGCAAGGCGCCGTCCGGCCCATCGCCGCGTCCAGCGGGGCCGTGGCAGCGGACGCAGCGAGCACGCCACACGTCCAGCACGCTCTCGTCGATGTCCGGCTCCGCGCGCTCCGACCCGATGGGGCGGCTCGCGGGCAGCGGCGCCGTGGCCGCCGGGTCGCCGTCGTGGTCGGAGGGGCGCCACTCGCGCCGATCGCGCCCGCTCGAGCATCCCAGCAGCAGCACGGCCGCCACTGGCACGACCGCGGCGACCGGTCGGAGGTGAGCAGGAGCGACCATCGTCCTGCGGCGACCGCCGCCGCGTGCAGGGGCGCGCCGCATCGCCGCCCCTATAGCATGCGGCTCGGCGCGGATCCGTGGCAACCGCGCCGGCTCGTTCGGGTCCAGGCGCTCAGCGCTTCACTCGAAGACCTGGCCGCCCGGCGCGCCCAACACGGGCTTGCCCATGTAGGGCTTCCCGTCGAGCTCGGCCTTGTGGAACTCGGTGCGGCGGTTCTGGGCCTTGCCCTCGGCCGTTGCGTTGTCCGCGATGGGGCGCGTCTCGCCGAAGCCGACCGCGACGAGGCGATCCGCGCTCACGCCGGCCGCGATCAACCACCGCTTCACCGCCAGGGCGCGCTCGCCCGAGAGCTTCATGTTGTGGGCGTCATCGCCGTCGTTGTCGGTGTGGCCTTCGATGCGGATCTTGGTGACGCGCGGGTTCTCGTCGCAGAAGAGCTTGAGCTGCCGGAGGACCTCTTGGGTGCCAGGATCGCTCTCCTGGATCGTCGAGCTGTCCTTCTCGAACACGATGTTCCCCGGGATGTTGACGCGCCCGTCCTTGTCTACCGTGTACTTCTTCGCGGGCGCGGGCGCGGGCGCTGCGGTCGCCGGGGCGGTAGGGGCCGGCGCCGCCGCGGTGGCGGACGGGGTGGGGGCCGGCGCCGGGGTCGGGGCAGGAGGCGGTGGGGTTTCGGCGCCCTTGTTCACCGTCACGGTGCAGGCGGCTGCGACCGAGAGCGCGCACACGGTGCCGAGAAACGTCGCAAAAGAAGCAGTCGAACGTGCCATCTTGGTTCTCTCTCCTGGTCAGCGAAGCATGGGGTGCCCGCCCGGGATCACCGACCGTCCTTCCGCGGACTCGGTAGCCCACCTCGACCATCCGGCGCAAGGTGTCGCTTGCCCCAGCCGTTGCGCTGGCACGGGCGATGGACGGAGCAGCCCGGGCTTCTCTTCACCGGCGACCTGGATAGAGCATCCCCCACCAGGCTCGACGGGTGGCCGGTCGGCCTGTCCTCCGAGCCGGGCGTGGCGGGGACATGGGGCGCGGGCGGGGGTAGTGGAGGAGCGGCTCCGAGCATGGCTGTCGAGTTCGTCCACCTGCACGTCCACTCGCAGTTCTCCTTCCTCACCAGCTCGCTGAAGATCCCGGAGCTCGTGGCCGGGGTGAAGGCGCAGGGGATGCGGGCCGTGGCGCTCACCGACCACGCGAACATGTTCGGGGCCGTGCGCTTCTACAAGGCGTGCCAGCAGGCGGAGATCACGCCCATCCTGGGCGCGGAGCTCAACGTGGCGCGCCCCGGCGCCGCCGACCGGGTCGATCACCTGGTGGTGCTCGCGTCTTCGCTCGTGGGCTACCGGAACCTGGTTCGCCTGGTCACGCGCAGCTACACGGCGCCGGGCAGCGACGAGGCGCCGAGCGTCACGCTGGACCAGATCGCGGAGTGCGCGGCGGGGCTGGTGGCGCTGACCGGGTGTCTCAACGGCGTCGTCGCCCAGGCGGTGCTGGAGGGGGGCCCCGCGCGCGCGGAGCCCGTCCTCGCGGCGTTGCGCGAACGCTTCGAGGCGGGTCATCTCTACGTGGAGCTCCAGGATCACGGCTTCCCCGAGCAGCGCGTGCTCAACGAGGTGCTGGTCGCCGCCGCCGCGCGCCTCGACCTGCCCGTGGTCGCCACCAACGACGTGCACTTCGCGACGGCGGACGATGGCGAAGCGCAGATCTACCTCGAATGCATCCGCAAGAACTCGAGCTACGCCGACGAGCGCGCCGCCCATCATGGCAGCTTCGCCATGTACCTCAAGAGCCCGGACGCGATGGCGGCGACCTTCCGGGGCGTGCCGGAGGCGCTCAAGAACTCGGTGGCGGTGGCCGAGAGGTGCAGCGGCTGGAAGCTACCGCTCGGCACCCCGATGCTCCCGCGCTTTCCCGTGCCGGAGGGCTACGACACCGACAGCTACCTCACGCACCTCGCGAACGAAGGGCTGGCGCGGAGGCTGGCGCAGTTCGCCCGCCTCGGGCGTCGGGTCGACGAGGCGCTGTACCGCCAGCGCCTGGCGTCCGAGCTCCGCGTCATCATCGAGATGCAGTACGCGGGCTACTTCCTCATCGTCTGGGACTTCATCCGCGAGGCGAAGTCACGGGGGATCCCGGTGGGGCCGGGCCGGGGCTCGGGCGCAGGGTCGCTCGTCGCCTACGCCCTCGGGATCACGGATCTCGATCCGCTCGCGTACGATCTGCTCTTCGAGCGTTTCCTCAACCCCGAGCGGGTGAGCATGCCCGACTTCGACGTCGACTTCTGCATGGCGCGCCGGGACGAGGTGATCGCATACGTGGCCGCGCGCTACGGCGCTACCAGCGTGGGCCAGATCGCGACCTACCAGAACCTCAAGGCTCGCAGCGTGATCAAGGACGTCGCGCGCACCATGGGGATCCCGCACACGGAGGCGCAGCGGATCGCCAGCCTGGTGCCCGATCTGGGGCAGGGCAAGACGGCGACCATCGGGCAGGCCCTCGAGCAAGAGCCCCGGCTCGCGGCACGGGTGGCCGAGGACCCTCGCGTGGCGGAGCTGATCAAGCAGGCGCAGAAGCTGGAGGGGCTCCCCCGTCACGCGGGGACCCACGCCGCTGGCGTCGTCATCAGCGACGGTCCCCTCGAGAACCACGTCCCCTGCTTCACCAGCGACGGGGCCATCGTCACCCAGTATGACAAGGAGGCGGTCGAGGACGCCGGGCTGGTCAAGTTCGACTTCCTCGGGCTGAAGACGCTCACCACCATCGCGGTCGCCGAGCGCCTGGTGAACGCGCGGCCGGATCGACGAGGCCGGCCGCTATGCCTCGCCGACGTGCCCCTCGACGACCCGGACACCTACGCGCTCATCTCCAGCGGCGAAACCAAGAACGTCTTCCAGCTCGAATCGGCGGGGATGCAGCGGGAGGTCCTGCGCCCCCTCAAGCCGGACTGCTTCGAGGACATCGTCGCCGCGGTGGCGCTGTACCGGCCCGGGCCGCTCGGTACCGGAATGATCCCGGACTACATCGACACCAAGCACGGGCGCAAGCCGCAGCGGCGGCTCCACCCGCTGGTGGACGAGGTGCTCGCGCCGACCTACGGCGTCCCCGTCTACCAGGAGCAGGTCATGCAGATCGCGCAGCGCCTCGCCGGCTACTCGCTCGGGGGCGCGGATCTCCTGCGCCGGGCGATGGGCAAGAAGAAGGCGAGCGAGATGGAGAAGCAGCGCGCGACCTTCGTGGAGGGAGCCGCGGCCCGGGGCGTCCCCGAGGAGCAGGCGCTGGCCATCTTCGAGGAGATCCGGGGGTTCGCCGAGTACGGCTTCAACAAGAGCCACTCGGCGGCCTACGCCGTGCTCACCTACCAGACCGCGTACCTGAAGGCGCACTACCCGGCGGAGTTCTTCGCCGCCGTGATGACGACCGACCAGGACAAGATCGAGAAGGTCGTGCGCACCATCGCCGAGGCGCGGGCCTGGGGCGTGAACGTGCTCCCCCCGGACATCAACATGAGCGAGATCGACTTCACGGTCGTGCTCGAGCACCCGAAGGGGGACGGACCCGCGCGCGGCCCGGGGCGGCTGCGCGACCGTCTGGGCCCGCAGATCCGTTTCGGGCTCGGCGCGGTCCGCGGAGTGGGCGAGGCCGCGCTGGAGCACGTCTTCGAGGCCCGGCGCACGGGCGGGCCCTTCCGTGATCTCTTCGACTTCGCGGCGCGGGTGGACGCCCGGCGCCTGAACCGCGGGCTGCTCGAGGCGTTGGTGCAGTGTGGTGCCTTCGACTCTACGCTGCAGCCGCTGGGGGTCAGCCGCGCGCGCGCGCTGGCCGCCGTGGACCGCGCGCTGGAGCGCTCGCGCAGCGCGACCCGGGATCGAGAGCGCGGGCAGACGTCGATGTTCAGCCTGCTCGCAGGGAGCGGGCCGACGGCCGGCGGCGCGCGGTCGGAGGACTACCCGCGGGTCACCGAGTGGGACCAGATGGAGCTCCTCAGTCGAGAGAAGGCTGCCCTCGGGTGCTACGTCACGGGGCACCCGATCCTGCGGTATGGGGGGGCGCTGTCGCGCCTGGGCGTCATCTCCACCGTGGACCTTGCCAACCAGCAGCCCTGGAGCGAGGTCGCGTTGGCGGGGACGGTGGAAGCCTACAAGGAGCGGACCTTCAAGGGGCCGAACGGCGGCAAGGCCGCTTTCTTCGAGCTCGAGGATCGGCACGGGCGGGTCGAGGCGCAGCTGCGCGGGGACAAGCTGATCGCGGAGTGCGCGGCGCTGTTGAGCAGCGGGCAGCCGGTGCTGGTGCGCGGCGAGGTGCGTGTCCCGCCGTCCAGCCCCGGGACCGAAGTAGAGCCGTCGTTGCGCGTCACCGCCGTCGAGCCGCTCGCCGCCGCGGTGCTCCCCGCGGCGCGGCGGCTGGTGCTGCGGCTCGACGCCGTCGAGGCCTCGCCCGAGGCCCTGGAGGCGATCCGGTCGCAGCTGGCGAGCTCCCCGGGGCAATGCGCCGTCGAGGCGGTGATTCGGCTTCCGGGCGGCGCGGAGGTGGAGCTCGCGCTGGACGCCCACCGGGTCCGCCCGACGGAGGCGCTGCTCGCTGCCCTCGAGCGCCAGTTTGGCAGGGTGATCGCCGACCTGCGGTGAACATCGCCGGCCGGGTCGGGCGGGGCCCGGCGAGAAGTGCTCGAAGAGGGGCGCGAAGGGCGTTATCGTGTGGAGCGATGAAGGAGGCGCGCGACGAGCTCGTCCGGATCGACTCGCGGGGGGAGGCCCACCCGATCGGGGTCGTGGCGAGCCAGCGCATGCGCGCGCGTGCGGGGGCCTACCGGCTCCTCCCCGCGCCCGGCCACGTCGTGTTCATGCGCTACACCGGCGAGGATGGCCGACGTGACGTCGACGACGGGGCCGTCGTCCGTCTGGCCGGTGAGGTCACCTCCCCCGGGACACTGTGCGACGTGCTCGCGATGGTGGCCCAGTCCGGGTGGCGCGGGGAGCTCGTCGTGCTCGACTCCGACCATTCCCGCTCGGTCTTCTTCGAGCAGGGCTTCATCGTCGGCGCGCTGACCACGGTGGAGGAGGAACGGCTCGGCCGGGTGCTCTATCGTTTCGGGGTCATCACCGACGAGCAGCTGTCCACGCTGCTCGCGCGGATGGACGGCGGGCAGCGCCTCGGGGAGGCCGCGGTCGAGCTCGGTTTCGTCACCCAGGAGCAGGTCTACGAGTTCATGCGGCGCCAGGTGGAGGAGGTCGTCTTCGCGACCCTGACGGTCAGCGATGGGACCTTCTTCTTCCTGGACGGCTTCGACGACGGAAGGTTGATCACGCGGCACGCGATCTCGGCGCAGGCCATCCTCATGGACGGGGTGACGCGGCTGGACGAGATGCGGTTCTTTCGCGAGAAGATCCCGAGCGCCGACTTCGTGCCGGTGCGGATCGAAACCGGCGTCGAACCGCCGGAGGAGTGCCAGGCGCTCTTCGCCGCCATCGACGGCAAGCGGAGCATAGAGGACCTCGGGCGCGTCACCGGGGAGGGGGAGTTTCGGACCACGAAGCACGTCTATCAGCTGATCCAGTCCAAGCTGGTCAAGATCGAGCCGCCACGGATGACGGGCGGGCCGGAGGCGATCGTGAACATGGCGAACACCGCGCTCCAGGCGGTGTTCCGGATGATCGCGGCTGCGGGCAAGACCGCTCCGGTTCGCGACAACCTCGCGTCGTTCGCCGTGGGCGCCGGCGTCTACGACATCCTGTTCCGCAACGCCGGGCCGAACGAGCAGGGGATCCTCCAGGCGCGGGCGGTCGCGGACAACCTCCTGGTCGTCGCCGGCGACGCCGACCCCGAGAACATCCTGAAGCAGATGCTGCACGAGTACGTCAGCTTCGCGCTCTTCAGCGCCGGCGCTGCGCTCGGCTCGGAGAAGGAGGCCGAGCTCGGTCGAGAGGTCGCTCCCGTGCTGGCGCAACTCCGCCCCAAGGTCTGAGGATCGCCGGCCGAGCGCGGTCCGCGGCCGGTCTGGTCACCCGGCGCGAGTCGCGCTAAGAAACTCGCCTTTCCGGGTCGATAGCTCAGTTGGTAGAGCTGCGGATTTTTAATCCGTCGGTCCAGGGTTCGAGTCCCTGTCGACCCACCCTGTCGGGGGCGCGAGGGCGGCGCCAGCGGTGCGGGCGCCCCTCCCGGAGATTCCGGGGGGCGCCCCCGTGGGCGGCCGCGCGGGCGTGCCCGGAGGCCCACTGCGCGGCGGGGCGTCAGGCGCGCGACGCGGTATGATCGGGCTGCCTTGGCGAACCACTGGTCACCACGAAGTGCCGCGCGGCGGTGCCTGAGGACCCGCGGGTGGGTGGCGGCGGCGCTGATGGTCCCGCTGTGGTTTTGGGCCGCGTGTGGGGACGAGGAGGCGTCGCCGGGGGCGCGGCCGTCGGTGGGAGACGGCGGCACGTCCTCGAGCGGTGGGGGCACACTCGGCAACGACGGCGGCGCCAGCGTGGGGACGGTCTTCCTCGGCCGACGTTGCGTCAGCACCTTCGATTGCGGGTTTCGGCTCGAGTGCCTGACCGTGGACTCCGGGGTGTTCGGCGGTGAGGGGCCGCCCGGCGGCTACTGCACGGTGTCCTGCGATGAGGATCCCTCGATCTGCGAGGACATTGCCCCGGGGGCGACGTGTCAGGCGCTCGGAGCGAGCGCCGCGTCCGGTCGCTTCTGCGCGCTCGGCTGCACCCTGGGTGCCGCGGACATGAGCTCCAAGTGCCACGAGCGGCGCGACACCGCCTGCGTGGCCTCCGCGTCGGGGGCCGGGCTCTGCGTGCCGCGCTGCAATTCGGACACGGATTGCTGCGCTCCGGGGGTCGTCTGCGGGCCCGCGCGGTTCTGCGACCACGCCACGGGGCTGTGCGCGCCCCAGCGGGCGACCGGGCTGGCCGTCGGGGCGCCCTGCGCGGGCGCCGCTGACGACGCGTGTCGGGGGCTCTGCCGGGAGGTGCCGGGGACCGATCCGCCGCGCTTCGCGTGCACCGAGCCGTGCACGTTCGGCGCGTCGCCCGCGTGCGGCTACGCGCCGGAGGACGGGCCCGCGCCTGCCTACTGCTACGACGCGGACGACCCGGACGTCGCCGCGGCGCGCAGCGCTGGCGACGGCGGTTGGTGTGTCGCCGTCTGCGACTGCGGGACCGACTGCGGCGAGGGGCTCCGTTGCCTCGCCTTCGGCGATCCAGCGGACGCCCTCGCTACCGGTCGGTCCGGCGTCTGCGCGGGCGCTGCCCGGGCGGGGGAGCCGCTCTCGTGCGACGTTCCTGCGAGCGGCGGCGCGGGCGGCCAGGGGGGCGCGGTCGAGGCCGGAGACACGGGGGCGGTCGAGGCTGGCGCGAGTGGCGGCGCCGGGGCGGCGGCCGCGCTCGGTGGAGGGGGCGCTGCTGGCGCGGCCGGTGGCGCCGGGGGCCTGGCGGGTCATGGGGGCGCTCGGGCCGGCGCAGGCGGGGAGGAACGGCTCTCGCAGGGCGGGGCCGCGGGCGCGGGTGGGGTCGGTGAAGCTGGCGTACGAGGGGGGGCGAGCGGAGCGTCTCTCCGCGCGGGTGCGGGCGCGGACGTCGGCGGCGCCAAGACGGGAGCCCCGTCCGGTGCGGGCCAGCCCTCTTGATGGACCGCGCGGTCGCGCGGACGGGCTCCGGCCTGCCACGCGACAGCCCGAAAAAAAGAGCCGGGCCGACGTGAACGTCGGCCCGGTCGGTTCTTCGGGGCGCGCGGCTCGAGGGTGATCGAGCCGTCCGCGCCGCCGTGGTCACTTGCCCGTGGACTTGATCGCGCTCGCGCCGGCAGGGGGCGGAGGCGCCGCGGCCGCCGCTGGGGCCGCCGCGGCCGCCGGGGCGGTCCACGGGGGCTTCGCGGGGATGTTCGGCTTCACGCCCTTCTTCTCCGCCGCCTCGCAGCCGAGCTTCTCCTCGGTACGCTGGCCATCGACGTACACGATCTTGAACTCGACGCGGCGGTTGGCGGCGTGCGCCGCCTCGTCCGTGCCCTCGTTCTTCGGGCAGTAGAAGCCGTAGCCGACCGACGTCAGCCGCGCTGCCTCGACCTTCTTGGCCACGAGAGCCGCCTGCACCGCCTTCACGCGCTGCCCGGTCAGGGTCTTGTTCAGGGCCTCGTCACCCTCCTTGGACGCGTGGCCTTCGATCTCGACGAGCTGGATGCCCGGGTTGTCGGCCATGATCTTGGCGACCGCGTCGATGACCTCCATCGAGCTACCCTCGATCTCCGCGGAGCCCTTCTTGAAGAGGATCTCCTTGTTGATCTGGATGGTGCTGCCCTTCACCTCGGCGACCGGCTTCTCGTCGGGGCAGCCGTCGTCGTCCTGGAAGTCGTTCTTGGTTTCCGCCTGATCGGGGCACTTGTCCGCCGGCACCGGGACGCCATCGCCGTCGCCGTCGAGGTTCGGGCAGCCGTCGTTCGGATCCGGCGCCGCCTTGTCCTCTGCCTCGTTCGGGCATTTGTCGTCCGGGTTGGCGATCCCGTCGCCGTCGTCGTCTGGCGGCGGTGCCGGGGCCGGCGGAGGCGGCTCGGTGCCAGTGGACATCTCCAGGCTGGCCTTGCAGCCGACGACAGCGAAGGCGCCGCACATGCAGAGCACGATGGCGCTTGTCCAGTTGGTGTTGCGCGAGAATCGCATCGGTCTAAACCCTCCAGTTTCCCCACGGTGGTTGCCGGCAGGGGAGCCGGCTTCTCTCGGACTTCGCACCCGCCGCGCTGGGCCGTAGCCCTCCTGTCGCGGGGGGACGCCTCAGCGAGGGATGGACGCCCGAACGTACCAATTCGGCTCGCCCTTGGGAACGATGTGCGATGTGTGAACCAAATGTAGGTCGGTCGGCCGTCACCTTTCTGTTTCGACCTCCCGGTCGTCCGGACCTCCGAACCGGACCCCCACGACCAGCATGGCTGCGCCCCCCTCGGGGGCAGGTAGGTCCATACGTCGCAGGACGTCGCAGGCGCAACGGGTCGTCAGTGGGTCCGGAAAGCGGCTCTCCCCTTCGCTGAGGTTCACGGGGGAGCCCTCTGCGTCCAGGTCGATGCGCAGCTCGAGGCGACCCCAGAGCCCGAAGTCCCGCTCCAGGCCGGCAGCGTAGCATTCCTGGAGGGCCGGGAGCGCGGTGAGCAGGGAGCTGTGGGCGGCGTCGAGGTCGATTCGACCCGGGGTGGGCGCGGTCCATCCGGCGGGGGGGCCAACTTGCGGCACCGGGGCGTCCCCGGGGGCCAGGGCGATCTCGAGACGCACGCGCAACCGCCGCTCCGGAGGGGGACTGAATGACAACTTGCGCGCGGCGGCGACGACGCAACCTTCGACCCCTTCGTCCTCGAGGGTGGCCTGGATGAGCCGCGCCCCAGTGACCCGCCCGCCGGGGCCGAGCGACAGGTCGACGACGGCCTTGCCAGCCAGATCCGGCTCGCGGCGGAGGCCGTCCTCCATGCAGAGGCGGAACGGCCAGTATCCCTCGCGGCGCGCCTGGGCTTCGATCGCGTGCCGGCTGAGCGCGGGGGTGGGACGGCCGGTGCGGCGGTCGACCGGCGGGCGCTCGGGGATTCGGGCGCCGGGCACGGTCGCGTTCACGATGACCCGGGGCCCCGGGTGGAAGCCCGCGCGGCTCGAGGGGTAGCTGGGATCAGACGACCCGCCCAGGTTCCAGCGCGCGAGGTGCTCGTCGTGGACCGCAGCGGCGATCTGGCCGGAGGGACGTGGGCGATGGTGGAGCGGATACGGGCGCTCGATCTGGACGCGGGGCTCCGGTAGGGGTGGCGGGGTCGGCGTCGCTTCGGTCGCCGGAGCCACCGGGCCGGCGCTCTCCGGTGGCGCGGGTCCGGGTACTGGCGGAGGTCCGCGCCAGGGCACGTAGCTGCTCGGGAGCGGCGCCACGGCGAGCGGCGCCGGCGTGACGAGCACCGGCGCCAGCGTCGGGTGGGGCGCGCCGCTGGACTGGACCGGGCTGGCGGGGGGCGCGGTTCGCGGGTGACAGGCGCTCCCGAGCGCGAGAACCAAGAGGAAGTACGGGCTCGCGGGGGTGGTGAGGGGTGGCCGGGGGGCAGGCGCCACGGGCGTTTCCCCTAACACGCCCACGGGCGGCGCGGGTCCCCGTTGAATCGCTGGACCGACCGCGCAAAAGTCCGCCGAGCAACCCGGAGAGACGCGCGATGGCCCCCACCGAAGACGGCCGTGACTTCGAGCACACTCCGGCGTTCACGCCGGCGGAGGTGTCGGGCTCGCTGGTGACCGGGGCGCTCGAGGCGCGCTACCAGGAGCTGCTCCAGGCGGTGCTCCAGGACGGGGTCATCACCGCCGAGGAGCGGGCCACCCTGGAGCGGACGGCCGAGGATCTCGGGCTCGACCGCCAGCGTCTGGAGCGGCTCGAGCAGGCCATGATCGCCGCCTTCGAGGCGCACCACCGGGTTCGCGTCGTCGAGCGCTTCGAGGAGAGAGCGGTGGCGCCGGCCGGCGCGGGGACGGAGAGCGACGGGGAGCGCGCGGCCCTGGCGCCGCGCGTTCGTGAGCTCGAGGCCCGGGTCCGTGAGCTGGAAGAGGAGCTTCGCCGCGCCCAGGCGGCGATCAACGTCGAGGTGGATCTGACGGAGCTCGAGGAGTCCGCCGGAGCGGCGCGCGAGGACCCGGAGCTCGCGCAGCGGTGGCTGCGGCGCGATCCGACGCTGCCGGAGCCCTACCGCGAGCTATATCGCATCTACGCCGCGCGCGGCGATCTCGATCGGCAATGGTGCGTCGCGCAGGCGCTCGTGGCGCTGGGGGCGGCGAGCCCCGAGCAGGTGGGCGTCTTCGCGCGCAACCGCGTCCAGGGGCTCATTACGCCGCGCGCGGGCGTGACCCCCGCGGCCTGGCAGGCATGGCTGATGCACCCGGAGGCCGCGCCGCTGACCGGGCAGATCTTCGGCGTGATCGCGCCGGCCTTGCTGCTCGGCAGGGTTTCCGCGCTGCGCCGTGCGGGCCAGCTCCACCAGCCGACCCCAGAGTCCCGCCAGGACTTGCAGAAGGCCACGATCATGGCGGTGCGGGCCGTGCCCTGGGCGGCCGCGATCCTGGGGCTGGCTGCGCCCATCGTGCACGTCGAGCCCGATCGCGAGGGGGGCTACGAGCACGTCCCCGCGGTGCCGCCGCTCACGGTGCTCGGCCGCCACGTGCTCTCGGGGCGCTCGCAGCTCGAGCTCACGTTCTGCGTCGGGCGCCACCTGGCGCTCTACCGGCAAGAGCACTTCGTCCGCACCCTGTGGAGCGCCGTGCCGGATCTCGAGGAGCTGTTTCTGGCGGCGCTCGCCATCGGCAACGCGAAGCTGCCCATCGCGGAGGACCTGCGGCGCCGCGTGGCGCCGATCGCGGCGGCGCTGGAGCCGATGCTCGACGGAACCCAGGTGGACGCGCTGCGCGAGCTCTATCTTCGCTTCGTCGAGGAGGGCGGGCGGACCAACCTCATGCGCTGGTGCGCCGCGGTCGACAAGACGGCCTGCCGCGCCGGGTTGTTGCTCGCCGGTGATCTCGCGACGGCGCTCGCTGTGCTGGAATCCGAAGAGGGCCGCGGCGGGCCGCTGGCCAAGGACCTGCTCGTCTTCTCGGTCAGCGACCGCTACGCGGCCCTGCGCCGCGAGCTCGGGATCGCGCTCTGAGGTCCCCTGTGCGCGGGCCCCGCGGGGACCTCGTCGGTGGGTGCTCCCGGCCCCCTGGTGGCCGGCCCCACGCGGGCGGGGGGTTCGATCCGGGCGGCGCGCTCGCCGGGGGCGGGCGTCCGTGGGGCGCGGACGTGTTCTACCGTCGCCGGGATCTCGAGCCGGAGCGCGACCGTGCGCGGGGCGATGCAACTTGAGCGGCCCCGAGGTTGCGTCTAGATAGGACCTCCACTGAGGGGTCGTGGCGAACGGAACGGAACCCAGCGACACCGAGCGCGCCCAGACGCTGGCTGTCGCCGTGTGCGATGCCCTCGAGATCGCGCCCATCGGGGTGGCCATCGTGAGCCTGGAAGGCATCGTGCTGGCGACCAACGGCACCCTGCGGCGTTGGGCCGGGGCGGACCGCGATTTCATCGGCGCCACGGGGCCGCTGCTGCCGACGGGCGACATCCGTCGGCGACTGCCCCGGGTCGCGGCGGGGGAGGCGGTGAGCTTCGAGACGTCGCGGTGCGAGCTCGTGCCCGCCGTTCGCGGGAGCTTCTCGGTGCGGCTCAGCCCGCTCACGATGGCCGGCCGGGTGGTGGCGTGCTCGGTGTTCGTGACCGACGAGCAGGAGCCCGTCGAGGCCCCGGACCGTCCCATGCACGAGCGCTTTCGCGATCTGGTGGACGGCGCCGCGGACGGCTTCATCGTCGCGCGGGGGGACGTGCTCCTGTACGCGAACCGCGCGGCTCGGGATTGGCTGGCCCTGCCGGGGCCCGAGGACGTCGTGGGGCGGTCGCTGACCGAGATCTTCGGTTCCGAGGCGCCGCCGGGGACGCCGGGCCAGCCCGGGGGCATCCACGAAACCCACCTCCGGCGCGCGGACGGGGCCGAGGTGGCCGTGTCCGTCTCGGTGGCACGGGTGAGGCTGCCCGAGGGTGTCACCACCGTGCTGGCGCTCCGCCGTCGGGCGCCGGAGCGGGTGGAGAGCGGCGCCATCGCGCGCACGCTCGAGCTGCTGGGGGAGGCGCTCGAGCGTGCGCTGGCGACGCTGCGGAAGGCCGCGCCGGGCGGCGGCGGCGCCGCCGCGCGCGAAGAGGCCGGCGAGCGGGTGGCCTTCGCGCTCGCGCTGTGCCGAGATCTCCAGGCCATGACCCCAGCGGCCACGGCGGCGGCGCCGCGAGGGGAACGCAGCGAAGAGCCCGCGCCTGATTCGCGCCACCTGGCGGGGAAGCGCCCCTCGCGGGGAGCCGTCCTGGTGTGCGACGACGAGGCTCGCCTCGCCATGCTCACCGCGGGGCTGCTGGAGCAGCACGGGTACACCGCCGTTACGGTCGGAACGGCAGAGGCCGCCATCGAGACGCTGGCAGGGCAGCGGATCGACGTGATGCTCCTGGACCTGCACCTCCCGGACGGCAACGCTCACGAGGTGATTGCTCGCATGGGCGAGCGGGCACTGCGGCAACCCGTGATCCTCACCAGCGGCTTCGCCGAGGAGGACGTCGATCCGACGCTGCTGCGGAGCCCCAGCGTGGTCGGCTACCTGGCGAAGCCATACTCGATGGACCGCCTGATGGCGGTCATCGAACGTGCCCTGGAGCGCCGCGCGGTCGCCTCCGGTCGGGGCTGAAGCGTGGACCCCGGTCAGGTCTGGCGGGGCACCCGGGCGCGATCACGACGGGGGTTTGGACCCGACGCCGAGCTTCTGCAGCAGCGCGCGGGCGTCGAGGGGCTTGGTGAACACGGCCGCCGCGCCGGCGGCGCGGAAGGCCGCGGCCAGCTCCGTCGACGTGTCGCCCGTCACCGCCACGATGAGCAGATCCGCGGTGGCCGGGGCCTCGCGCAGGCGGCGGCAGACCTCGACGCCGTGCATGCCGGGCATGTGGGCGTCGAGCAGCACGGCGTGCGGTCGCTGCGTGCTGATCTGGAGCAGCGCGTCGAGCGGCGAGCTGGTGCAGCGGATCTCGAGGTGAGGCGCGCGACGGCGGAGATCTCGCTCGGTGGCGCGGAGGAACGCGGCGTCGTCGTCGACGATGAGGATCGAGGACACCGGAGCCAGCTCCCGCGGGATCGGGATCGCGTTGTCGCGCAAGAAGCGCAGCAGCTCGGCCCGCTCGACGCGGCGGTGCCCCCCCGGCGTACGGTGCGCGCTCAACAGCCCGCGATCGATCCACGAGAGCACCGTGGAGGGGGACACCCCGAGCATTCTCGCGATGGCGTGCGACGAGTGGTAGCGGCGATGCGGGCTGACTCGCGCCAAAGCTGAAATCCAGACAGGCAGCCACATCTTCCCGTGGGCCGGGTCGGACGTCAAGCGGGCTCGAGGCAGCCTACGACACCGGCTCCTAGGAGGCGAGGGCAGGTCCGCCATGCCACGCACTCTCCGCGCGTGCCGTCAAGGCGGTGAGTTGCTCGAGCTGCCGCCACGCCCGCGCTCGTCGGCTTCGCGGGAGCCGGGCAGGCGGGGGACGTTCGCCGAGCGGCGGCGCGCTCCGCCGGGCACCCGGCCTCGGCGCGGCCGTGCCGGCGGGTCCTGACCCGCCCGGGTGACGCGGCGGCGCTCCGCGCTTGCAACCCCGGGATCGGGGAACTATCCTCTCTGCCGTTCGCGGGAATAGCTCAGTCGGTAGAGCACAAGCTTCCCAAGCTTGGGGTCGCGAGTTCGAACCTCGTTTCCCGCTCCACGAGGGGCCGTGCGCCCGGGGGAGGCCGCGCCGGCGGGGGGCGGCGGTCATCCGGCGCGCAGCCGCGCCAGCAGCGTGGTCATGTCATCGGGGAGCGGCGTGGCGAAATGCAGGCGCTCGCCGGTTCGCGGGTGCGTGAAGCCGAGCGACGCCGCGTGGAGCTGGATCCTTGGGGCGCCGAGGTCAGGGAGCGTGCGGCCTCGGGCGTAGACCCGCTCGCCCACCAGCGGGTGGCCGGCCTCGGCGAGGTGGATCCGGATCTGGTGGGTGCGCCCGGTTTCCAGGCGGCACTCGACGAGGGTGGCCAGCGCCAGGGTTTCGATCGCCCGCACGTGCGTGATCGCGAGCCGCCCCAGGCGCGGGTGGTCGGTGGTGCCGCGGAGTCCGTCCCCGCGGTCGGCGACGAGCCGCGAGCGCAGGGTCCGGGAGGCGACCCGGCCGTGCGCCAGCGCGAGGTAGCGCCGCTCGACGTCGTGCACGCGGAACTGCTGCTGGAGATGGCGCTTCGCGGCGAGGTTGCGGGCGAACACGATGAGCCCGGTGGTGTCGCGGTCGAGTCGGTGCACGACGCCGATCTCGCCAGTGGAGCGGCGCCGCCGGTCACGGTTCAGCAGCGCGCGGACGAGCTGGTCGAGGGTGCCGCGCTCACCGTCCTCGTAGGGCACCGTGCTGACGCCTGCCGGCTTCTGGACGACCACCACGTCCGCGTCGACGTGGACGATGAGGCTGGCCGGGAGCCGGCTGCGCGTCGCCGGGCGGGGCGACGCCGTCCGGATCCGGAGCGACACGCCGCCGTCCACCACCGTGGCCGGATCGATGACGAGCCGCTCGGCCACCGAAACCTTGCCGCTCTCGATCAGCCACCGCGCTCGGGCCCACGACAGGCCCGGGAAGAGCTCGCGGAGCGCCCGGTCCAGCATCACGGGCGGCGCCGTCATGGGCCGCTGGGCCACGCCGTCCGGGACGGTGAAGGAGGCGCGGGGGGGCATCGACCGTCGAGCGTAGCCGGCGGGGGAACGCGTCACCAACCGGCGTCGGGCTCACGGTGTGGCGGGCGCCCCGCCGGAGGTGTCCGCCGAGCGGTGGTCGCGGTAGGCGCCGGGGACGCGCTGTCGCGCCGGGCCGCCCCGGTGGCGGGTGCCCCCCGGCGCGGGTTCGTTCCGGGGCCGGGTTCGGGAGGGAGCCCGGTGGCGATGGCGTCGAGGGGTGCTACCGTCCGGACGCCGCGGGGTCCCGCGGGGCGCGGCCCCCGCGGCTGATCGGTGGAGGTCGGCATGACGGAGCAGGTCCCTGCAGCAGCGAGCGCCGACCCCGCCTTCTGCCGGGCGGTGCTGCCGAGGGTGTCGCGCACCTTCGCCGTGTCCATCGAGGCGCTGCCGCCGGGGCTGCGCGAGGCGGTGCGGACGGCGTACCTGCTCTGTCGCATCGTCGACACGGTCGAGGACCAGGTGGGGCTCGCCCCCGCCGATCGGGCGGCGCTCTATGACGCCTTCGACCAGGCGCTGGTGGAGGCGGACGCGCCGGGAGCGGGGGCGCTCGCCGCGGCGGCGCGCTTCGAGCGCCTGGCTCAGCGGCACGCGCTCGACGCCGACGGAGCCGGTGGTGCCCTCTGCGCTCGCGCGGGCGCCGTCTTCGGCGCGTTCGCCCGGCTCCCGGCGACCGAGCGGGCCGCGATCCGCCCGCACGTCGCCCGGATGTCGAGCGGGATGCGGGGGTTCTCCGTGCGCGCCGAGCGGTTCGGGCGGCTGCGGCTGCGCGATGTCGCCGATCTCGAGCAGTACTGCTACGTCGTGGCCGGCACCGTCGGGGAGTTGCTGACCGCGCTGTTCGAGCTGGCGGTGCCCGGCCTGCCCCAGGCCACCCGGGCGGCGCTGTGGGACCGCGCCGTGAGCTTCGGGTTGGGCCTGCAGATGGTGAACATCGTCAAGGACGTCGCCGAGGACTATCGGCGCGGCGACGTCTTCCTGCCCGAGAGCCTGGCCGCCCAGCAGGGCGTCGTGCTCGAGGAGCTGCTGCGGCCGGAGCAGCGCGGCGCCGGGTTGCGCGTCGTCCGAGAGGTGTCGAGCATCGCGCGGTCGCACCTGGAGCGCGCTCGGGAGTACGCCCTGCTCTGGCCGGCCCAGGCGGGGCGGGACGTGCGCCTGTTCTGCGCGGTGCCGCTCGCGCTCGCGCTCGCCACCTTGCGGGAGGTGGACGACGGGGACGCGACCCTCCGCACCGACCGGGCGCCGAAGGTTTCGCGAGGCGCGGTGGCGCGCGTGGTCGCGGAGGTGAGCCTGGCCGTCGCGGACGACGCGGCGCTCGGCGCCGTGCTCGACCGGTGCGCCAGGGGCGAGTTTCGCTGAACCTGGGACCGCCGACGTCCGGGGCGGGGGTCAGCGTCGACCGTCGAGCGGATCCACGCGGGGGCGCCCGCCGCTGGTGGCCCGCGGCGCCGGCCGTGACGTCTTGGCGGGAGGCGCGGTCCACGGCCGGGCGGTGAAGGGTGAAGGGGCCGTCGCCGACCGGGGCGCCGAAGCCGCCGGGGCGGTCGGGGCTGGCGCGGAGCCAGCCGAGGTGGACGCCGCCGGGGCTTCGGTCGCTGGTTCGGCTTTGGACCCGAGCTCGCGGGAAGCTTCCGGCGTGATGTCCTCGGCCGGGAGCGTGCCGAGGCGCTTGGCGTCGGCGGAAGCGCTGACCGAGGCGGCCAGGGCACTGCCCGCGACCGGGGCGGGCACGCCGCGTAGCGTGACGGCGGCGCCGATCCCGGCGAGCGCCGCCACCGCGGCGAGGGCGCCCAGCGCGGCAGCCACGCGGGATCCCCGCTCGCGGGGACGCGCGTCGTGACCGAAGGCGGCCGCGGTCTGGGCCTGGACCGTGGCGGCGGGGGGCGCCAGGCTCCCGAGGTTCGCGCTGGTGCTGACCCCCGCGGTGAGGAGCACCCCCTTGATGCGCGGCACCGACACCGCCCCCTGGGCGGGGGCGAAAGGCTGGAGCGCCATGGCGAGCGTCCCCACGTGCTGGATGCGGCGGGCGGGGTCTTTCTCGAGGCAACGGAGCACGATGGCCTCGAGCTCGGCGGGGAGGTCGGGACGGGCGCCGCGCAGCGGGGGTGGCGACTCCGACACCACGGTGGCGATGAGGCCCGACACCGTCTCGGCCTGGAAGGGCGTCCTGCCCGTCAAGAGCTCGTACAGGATCACCCCGAGCGCCCACACGTCGGTCCGCTGGTCGACGTTCTTGGTGCTCTTGAGCTGCTCGGGCGACATGTAGAGCGGGGAGCCCATCACGGACTGGGTGGTGGTGAGGTTCATCGGGCCGGCAGCGGGTGACACCGACTTGGAGATGCCGAAATCCAGGACCTTCACCAGCGGGGAGCCGTCGGCGCGGTGGGCGAGGAAGAGGTTGGCCGGCTTCAGGTCACGGTGGACGATGCCGAGCGCATGGGCCTCGGCGATCGCCTCGCAAGCCTGCAGGACGAAGCCGACCGCCTCCTCCACGGGCAGGGAGCCGCGGGTAGCCAGCTCGCTCGCCAGGTCGCGCCCGCTCAGATACTCCATGACCATGTACGGGGCGCCCGACTCGAGCGTCCCCACGTCGATGGTCCGGGCGACGTGCTCGCTCTGGATGCGGACGGCGGCCTGCGCCTCGCGGAGGAAGCGGGCGACGGCCTCCGGGTGCTGGCAGTACTCCGCCAGGAGGAACTTCACGGCGACCCGCTGGCCGAGCTGGCGGTGGGTGGCGGCCACGACGACGCCCATCCCTCCCTCGCCGAGGACACGCTCCACCACGTACTTGCCCGCCAGCACATCGCCGGGGGCCACAGGGGCCGTCATGACACCATTGTAGCCTGGCCCGAGCCTCGGCGGCACAATGAAGGTGGGTCAGCGCTTGAGCCTGTCGTGTCGGCAGAGTACGAATGAGGAGTGATGGGGAATCGGACGCTCACCTGTCAACTCGTCTTCCTGGGCTCGCTGCTCTCGGCGGGGTCGGCCTTCGCCCAGACGGGCGCCGACCGCGCGCTCGCCGAGGCGCTCTACGATGAGGGGCGGCGGCTGATGGCCGAGGGCCAGATCGCCCCGGCGTGCGCCAAGCTGGAGGAGAGCCAGCGGCTCGATCCGGCGACCGGGACGCTGCTGAACCTCGCGGCCTGCCGCGAGCGCGAGGGGCGGATCGCCACCGCATGGATGCTCTTCAAGGACGCCGCCGCTGCGGCCCGGCGTGACGGCCGGCAAGACCGGGTCGAATACGCCGACGGAAAGGTGGCCGAGCTCGATCCGAGGGTGTCGCGCCTGACCATCGAGGTCCCGGCGGCCAGCGCGACGGAGGGCCTGGAGATCCGGCTCGACGGCGTCGTGGTCCGATCGGTCGCGTGGGGGATCCCGACCCCCGTTGACGGGGGCCAGCACGTGGTGGAGGCGACGGCGCCGGGACGGGAGCCGTTTCGCGCCGAGGTGGTGATCGCGGCGGAGGGGGGCAACGAGCGCCTGGCGGTGCCGGCGCTGGTCCCCGCGGTGGCCTCGGCGGCGCCGGCCGGGTCCCCGCCGCCTGCCGCCGGAGGGGTCGTCGCCGGCTCCGCCCCGCCGGTCGATGAGCCGCCGCCGGCGCGGCGCTCGCGGACTGGGGTCTACGTGGCCGGAGGGGTGACCGGGGGGCTCACGGTCGGGGCGGTGGTGACCGGCATCCTCGCGCTCGATCGCGCCGCCGAGTTCGAGGCTGCCAACGATGATCCGGAGCGCACGGTCGCCGAGCGGGAGAACCTGCGGTCCGACGCGCACCGGCTGCAGGTCGTGAACACGGTGCTGACCGGGGCCGCCATCGCCGGTGCGGGCGTCACCGTGGCCCTGATCGCGATCCGTCCCCGCGCCGACGCGGCCGCCGGGCGCTGGCACGTGTCCCCCTGGGTGAGCGTCGACGGAGGCGGTCTGTCCGTAGGAGGTGCCCTGTGAAACGACTCGTCGTCCCTTCGGTCTGCGTGTTCGCGTTGGGAGGCTGCCTCGTCGTCGCGCCGCTCGACGAGGTCAACGAGAGCGCAGGCGGGGCGACGACCGCGGAGACCAGCGCGGCCGCCTGTCAGGACGGGGAGGACAACGACGGAGACGGTGACATCGACTGCGATGACGCGGGCTGCACCGACACGGCGCCGTGCGCTGGCGGTCCCGGGGCCGAGCGAGACTGCGCCGACGGGGCGGACGACGACGGCGACGGCGACACCGACTGCGAAGATGACGACTGCGCCGATGACTCGGCCTGCGCGGTCGAGCCGGACGTGGAGGCGGACTGCGCCGACGGGGCGGACGACGACGGGGACGGGGACACCGACTGCGCCGACAGCGACTGCGCCGACGCGGCCTCCTGTGTCATCGGCCCGGGCGTGGAGCGGCTGTGCAACGACGGGGCGGACGACGACGGCGACGGCGACACCGACTGCGCCGACAGCGACTGCGCCGACGCCGTGTCCTGCGCCATCCGTCCGGAGACGGAGCTGCTCTGCGACAACGCCAGGGACGACGACGAGGACGGGTTCACGGACTGCGACGACGCGGACTGCCGCGAGCGGCCGAACTGCAGCGTGGCGCCCCCGGAGGAGACGGATCCGTTGTGCGACAACGGCGTGGACGACGACGATGACGGCGACACCGACTGCGCCGACGCGGGCTGCCTCGGGAGCGACTTCTGCGGCGTCGTGGTCGACGACGAACGCGAGGACCTCTGCCGCAACGGGTTCGACGACGACTACGACGGCGACACCGACTGCGACGACCCGGGGTGCTGCGACTACCCCGCCTGCACGGAACTCGGATTCGAGTGCGGGGTCGTGTCCGAGGAGGTCGGCGCGCTGTGTGGCGACGGGGCCGACAACGATCTCGATCTGCTCGCCGACTGCCTGGACCCGGGGTGCTGCGATGCTCCCGCCTGCCCCGCGACCTCCTGCGAGGTGGTGCCCTCGAGCGAGATCGGGCTCTGCCAGAACCAGCTTGACGACGACGAGGACGGCGCCGCCGACTGCGAGGACCTGGACTGCTGCGCTACGGAGGAGTGCTTCTCGCTCGGGCTCGGCTGTGGCGAGCCGCTCACGGAGTTCGGCTACTGCGCCAACGGGCTCGATGACGATCAAGACGAAATGACCGACTGCGCGGATCTGGACTGCGCGGCCGATCCGGTCTGCACCGTGGTCGAGATTTGCTCGGTGCCGGGGGTGCCGACGTTCCTCGGGACCTTCGAGGAAGACACCGACGAGACCGACCCGAGCTGGAACTACGCCGGCCGCTGGAGCACGTTCACCGACGAATCCGGGTCCATCTCCCCGGCCCCGGGCGCCTTCACCACCGAGAAACCCGGCGCCAACGGCTCGAACGGGGCGCTCCACCTGCAGGGTGACGCCGTCCCCACCGGGGCGAACGTCGGTGCCAGGGTCACGCTAGACGCCTCCGATGCGGGGTCCACCGCGTTCGTCGACCTGACCGGCTCGACGGGGCTCGCGCTCTACGCGCGCATCGAGGTCGCGATGGACCTCTGGGTCGCGGTGGTGACCGCCGCCACGCTGGAAGACGACGGGGGCGGGACCTGCTCGGGCGGCTGCGGCGATCACTTCGCCACCACCATCACGCTGGCCGGTGGGTGGGCCTGCTACTGGCTGCCGTGGAGCGACTTCGCCCAGCGCTCCACGGCGGGCACCGGCAATCGGGACAGCTACTTCCGGCAGTCCGTGGCCATCGAGTTCCATCCGGTGTCGCCGACCAAGGCGTTCGACTTCTGGCTCGACGACGTGGCGATCGTCTGGGAACCGATGGTCGACGGCATCTGACGGGCGCGCCGCGCGCCGCTCGCCCGCCGCTCACTCCGCCTCACCGAGCAGGAAGGCGAAGTCGTAGCCATCGAGGTCGTGAGGGTCGCCGGCTGGCGCCGCGGGGGGGAGGCGCACCGAGAGCGCGCGGGCGCCGGCCAGGCGCCGGGTGACGCGGGCGGGCACGGCCGGGTGCCGGCAATGCTCGACGCCGGCGAGGACCAGGAGCTGGCGCGCGGGCTGGCGGGCGTCGAGCCACGCGCTCGCCGTCGCGGCCATGGTTTCGTCGCGGAGCACCGCCGCCGCGTAGCGGTGCTCGGGGTCGTGGCGGCTCGGGCGGGCGCGCGAGGACGCGACGAACGCGGCGTGGTGGTCGGTGTCGTCGAGGTCGAGCTCGGGCAGCGCCGCCTGCGCCTCCGGTTCGAGCCCGTCGAGGCCCTGGCGGGCGACGCGGCGGACGAGATCGTGCGGGGCGTCGAGCCCGATGATCCCCCCGCCAGCCTGCGCCAGGTGGACGGTGGGGCGGTAGAGGGCGAAATCGTGCCCCCAGCGCTGCTGCCAGCGGGTGACCTCGAGCAGCGCGGGCTCGTCGAGCTTGCCCGCGGCGTAGCGGTCGATGGCGGGCTGCGCCTCGACGTCCCACATCTCGAGCCCCAGCCCGAGCCGGCGCCCCGAGAGCTCGGCGCGCTCGGAGAGCCCGAACATCACCGCGAGCTCCGCCCAGTGGTCGATGGGCTCGGCGTGGCGCTCGCCGAAGCAGACCAGATCTGCGGTCGAGAGCTGGTCCAGGAGCTCGGCGCC
Source organism: uncultured Polyangiaceae bacterium (assembly GCA_964454025.1). Lineage (GTDB taxonomy): Bacteria > Myxococcota_A > Polyangia > Polyangiales > Polyangiaceae > JAFGBI01. The sequence continues at coordinate 79,694 of CAYVRP010000013.1, forward strand.
GGTGAGGAGGGCCTGATCGTTCAAGCGCTGACCGTGGAAGGGTCGCCCGAGGCCGAGCAGGGGAGCCCCCGGGGCCGCCGCGGGCGCGGGGCTCGGCGGCGCCGCCGGGGTCGGCGCCGTCGCCGTCGCCGTGGTGGGCGACGGGCGCGCGGCGCCGCTCGCGCAGGCAGCGAGCGCGAGCGCGCCGGCGAACAGGGGCGCGAGGCCTTCGGGGCCGTGCAGGGTGGTCATGGGGAGGCGTGGGCGGAGAATGCCGCCGCCGGGGGGGCGTGCCAAGCGCTTCGGTCGCCCTTGGGGGTCAGGAGGCGCGCTCGAGCAGGTCCGCGGGCAGCAGGGGCGAAGGGCGGCCGGAGGCGAGGATCCAGAGCTGGTGGGCGGCGCGCGTGACGGCGATGTGGAGCAGGTGGCGCGCCTCGTCATCCACCGGGTAGGTCGCGTCGGTGACCTCGGCGAGGACCACGTAGTCGAACTCCAGCCCCTTGACCTGCCGCACGTCGGTGACGTCCACGCCGGGCCGGAACGGGAAGTCCTGGTCCGCGATGCGGCGCAGGCTCGGGACCTCGGACTTCAGCAGCCCCTCGAAGTAGACGTCGGCCTGCTCCGGGTAGCGCGCGATCACCGCGACCGAGGCCCGGGGCTCCAGGTGCATGAGCTCTCGCAGCGCCTCCCCGAGGAAGGCGACCGCGTCGCCCTGGTGCCCGAAGCCGAAGACCTCCACCGGCGCCCCGTCGCGGGTCGCGCGCGGTGCATCCGCGGGGGCCAGCGGGCCGAGGACGGCCTGCGCGAGCTCGACGATGGGGAGGGTGGAGCGGTAGCTCAGGCGGAGGGGCTCGATCTGCACGTGCGCGAGGTCGAGCTCGCCGAGCAGGGAGCGCCAGTCGGTGAAGCCGTTGTCGAGGTGGAGGCGCTGGGCGACGTCGCCGGCGAGGGTGAGGCTGCGGGCGCTGCTCAGCGTCCCCATGACGACCGCGAGCTCGACCGGGCTCAGGTCTTGCGCCTCGTCCACCAGGACGTGCTCGTAGCGGAGGGGCTCGCGGTGCTTGCCGCCGCGCAGCAGCGGACCGCGCAGGCGCTGGTAGAGCCGCAAGAGCAGGGTGTCGTCCTCCCGATCGAGGGTGGCGAGCTCCTCGATCGCGTGGCCATCGACGCCGTGGGACAGGTCGTCCTCCTCCGCCGGCTCCTCCTCGGCGTCCGTCGGCGCCGCGGCGGACGGGGAAGCCTCCGGGGTCTGGTCGGGTGGGGGCTCGGCCTCGTGCGCGTCGAGCTCGCGCTGGACCTCGGCCGTGCGCGCCGCGCACCAGGCGACGGCGCGGGCGAGGTCGCCGCTCGCCAGGAGCTCCGGCGCCTTCTCCGCGAAGGCGCGCTCGAGGTTGGTCCGATCGGTGAGCAGCTCGGCCCAGGCGGTGACGACGTCGCGCGCCTCGCGGAGCCCCTCGGCAGTGAGGTGCTCCAGCGCGAGTCGGACGTCGGTGCGCAGCGCGTCGCGGTGCGCCGCCACGGCGGCGGCGAGGGAGTGCAGCCGATGGGCGAGGGGGCCCGACCGCGACCGCGCCCAGGCGTCCAGGAGCGCCCCGGCGGCGGGGGAGGGCGGCTCCGCGCCGCGGGCCTGCAGCAGGGCCTCGAGGCGCTGGCCCATCGCCTGCGCCCGCGCCTCCACGAAGGCGTCGATGGCGCGGAGCATGGCCGGGTGCTTCTTCACGCGCGTCACCTCGATCGGGGTGTCCTCCGCGTAGCGTCGGGGGAGGCGCGGCAGGTGCAGGCGCCGGAGCTGCGCGGCCCAGGACTCGTAGGTCCGGATCGGCACGCCCTCGACCTCGAGCGCGGGCAGGACCAGGGAGACGTAGCGGGCGAGCGCCTCGTTGAAGACCACCACCAGCATCCGATCCGGGCGGAACCGACGGCGGTCCTGGTAGGCGAGGTAGGCGAGGCGGTGCAGCCCGATGGTGGTCTTCCCGCTGCCGGCGCCGCCCTGGATCACGACGAGCCCGGAGTCGGGGCGCGTGATGAGCTCGAACTGGCGCCGGTCGATGAGCGCCGTGATCTCGCGCAGGTGCTTGTCCTCGGGGCCGTCATCGCCGCCGATGCCGAGGCGCCCCGGGCGGTGGTGCTGTTCGACGCGGATCGCGGCGCCCTGACCGCCCTGCAGGCGCAGCGCGCTCGCAGCCAGCCGCCGCCAGTCGCCCCCGGAGTGGCGCGCGAAGGCGCCCTGCGGCGCGTGGATCCGGCGGAGCTCGCGATCGATGATGGTGACGCTCCGGCGCGACGCCACCCGCCCGGTCACCTCGCGATCGCCGAACGTCTCGTCGTATTCGTCCCCCTCGTCGTAGCGGTAGTAGAGCCGGCTCACCGGGGCGTCGCGCCAGTCGACGATGCGGACACCCGCCGCGTGGTCGAGGAAGGTCGCGCGGCCGATCAGGACCTCGCGCGAGCGGTTTCCTTCGACGAGGACGAGGTGCCCGAAGTAGGGGGAGCGGGCATCGACGGGGGTGGCGCTGGTCTGCTGGCTCCGCCGGCGCGCGGCCAGGCTCTGCAGTCGCTCCATCTGCTCCAGCAGCGGCGGGATGTCCTCGAGGCGGGCCGTCGCGAGCTGGTCCCGGAGGTCCATCAGGTCTTCGTCGTATTGGGCCGTCGTCTCCGGCGGGGTCACGGGACGCCCGTCGAGCGCCCTCAGGACCTGCTCGAGGGTGCGCAGCTCCTCGCCGACGATCCGGCACAGATCGGGATCGTCCTGCGGGGTGGGAGGGTCCGAGGTGGGCTTGGGCTGCACGCGGGGCGTCCCTCGACGCAGAAGGGGCCGGAGTGCCTAGCACCGCGGCAGCTCGGCGGGCCAGGGCAGGCCGGGTACCCCCCGATCCCGGCCTCGATCCCGTGCGGGAATGGAGGGGCCGGCAGGCCGGTCAGGATGGATCGAGGCCCGGTGCGGGACGCCGGGGGCCGAGGTATCCTTGGGCTCCGCGGGCGCGACTCGCGGCTGGTCGCTGATCGTCCCGGGGGGGAGGCATGAGCCAAACGAAGCAGCGCATCGTCGACACCGCCGAGCGCCTGTTCAACGAGTCCGGCACGGGGGCAGTGTCGACCAACCACATCGCGGCGGCGATGGGGATCAGCCCCGGCAACCTCTACTACCACTTCGGCAACAAGGACGAGATCGTCGTCGCCGCGCTCGAGCGGCTGGCCAGCGATCTGCACGCGGCCTGGTCCGCGTCCGCCGAGGTCGCGGACGGCAGCGACCGACTCGAGGCCGGGATCGAGCGGACGCTGGTCGCGCTCCAGGAGCACCGGTTCCTCGCGCGCGAGATCTTCTCGCTCCCGGTGCGCGGGGGGATGGTGCGCGAGCGGTGCCGGGAGATCGTCGAGGCGCTCGCCGTGCACCTGGGGCGCGCGCTGGAGCCGGCGCGGGACGACTGCCCGCCGGACTCTGGCGCCACCACCATCCGCGCGGCGTGGGTGCGCTCGCTGGTGCCGATCGTGCTTGCCTGGGGCGCGCTGAACGAGCTCTTCCCGCCTGCGGGCGAGGCGCGGGATGCCCACGGCGCGGGGGCGGCCGCGCGGGTCGTCCGCGCGCGCCACCGCGCGGTCAACCAGGCGGCCGCGGCCGGCACCGCCCGGGACGGAGCGGGGGGCGGCTAGCGTCCGGCGACCTGCAGCAGCCCGGCGACGGCCTCGAGCGCGCCGGGGCCGATCCCGTGTCCGCCGGGGAAGGTGCCCCAGGTGAGGTCGAGGCCGGCGCTCCGGAGCTCGTCCCGAAGTCGTTCGGCGCCCTGGTACGGCAGGATCGGGTCGGCGGTCCCGTGCGCCTGGACCACCCGCAGGCCGCGGCGAAGGCGCATGCCCGCGCGCCAGGCCTCGCGGGCGAAGAGCATCCCGCTCAGGATGACGAGGCCCCCGAGCGGCAGCGCGGCGCGGAACGCGACGTCCGCCGAGAGGATGGCGCCCTGGGAGAAGCCGCCGACGACCAGGCTCCCGTCTCCGATTCGATAGCGCTCGCGCAGCGCCTCGAGCGCGCGGGCGAGGGCGGCGCGGGCGTCGGCGAGCCCCGGGGGATCGCTCGCGCAGAGCTCGTCGAGGTGACCGCTCGCCACCGCCGCGTCGAGGTGCGCGAGGTCCACCGGCCACCACGCGCGCGCGTCGGGGCCGAGCATCGGCACCGGCAACGGCGCCGCGGGGAAGACGAAGCGGGTCTGCGCGGGCGCGTCGAGCGAGAAGGCGAGATCCACGAGGTCGGTCGCGGGGGCGCCGAAGCCGTGACAGAGCACCACGGTGAGGGCCGGTCGCGGGGGGCTCGCCGCGGCGCATGGGGGGCGCGCCGCGTTGGGCGCGCCGGTGGTCGTCTCCACGATCACGGCGGTGAGATCGCCGAGCTGCTCCTCGCGGACGGTGGGGCTCATCGGGCCGGCCGTTGATCGGCCGCGGAGCGGCGTCAAGTGCGCGGCCAGGGGCTCGCGCCTGGCGGCGTGGTGCGCCGCGGCGCTATGCTGCGCGCGGCTCGCCCCGAGGGCGACGTCCGGGAGAGAGCATGCAGAGCTTCTGGTCACCGAGGTCGGACGCTGCGCGCGGGAACGGCGCGGCCCGCATCGCCGGCGCCGCGGGCGCGGCGGCGGCGGCGTACGTCTGGCGGCGCCCGGCGGTCGTGGCCCGCCGGGCGCGCGGGGTGCTCGCGGCGCGGGTCGGGGTGCCCCTCGACGCCGTCCGGTGGCTGGTCGGCGCGCTGCTCGACGGTCGGGGGCTCAAGGGGGTCGAGCTCGCTGCCGTGCCGCCGGGGCTCCGCGTCAGCGCCGAGCTCACGCTGCTCGGCAACGACGTGCGGGCGGCCGCCGTGGTCTACCTCGAGGGCGTCACCGGCGCGCCCGAGTCCATGCTGCTCACCCTGAGGCTCGCGGACGTGACCCTCGAGCTGCTGCGCGCCGCGCCGGACTCCCCGCTGGCGACGCTGCTCCGCTCGGGCGCGCTCGATCTGGGGCGGCCGGGCGATCTGGTGGCGTTCATGCCGCGCCGCCCCGACTTCGTCGTCGAGGCGCGCGACGACCGGATCGTGATCGATCTGTGGCGGCTGCCGGGGCTGCCCGCCGTCTGGCGCCGGCGCCTCTTGCCCGCGCTGACCGCCCTGGTTTCCGTCGCCGGCGTCAAGACCGACTGGGAGCACGTTGACGTGCTGCTCCACCCGTTCCCGCGCGGGGTCGGGACCGGCCTGCTCGACGCCGCGCGGCGCCTCCGCGTGAGCGCGGAGGGGGTCGCGGCCTAGCCCGCCGAGGTCGAGGGCGTCGTCGCGGAACCGGGCGGGGCCAGCGCGGCCGGTGGCGGGGCGGGCCGGGGTTCGGGCTTGCCGTCCCACCAGGCGCGGAGCCGCTCCAGGGAGAACGGGCGCGAGTAGACCCAGAGCATGATGAGGCAGAGGAGGCCGAACAGGTAGGTCTGAGCGACGTACTTGTCGTCCACGAAGTAGTAGTGGTCGAGCAGCATCTGGCTCGCCGCGCTGGTGGCCAGGTACGCGGGGGCGAATTTCGGGCGCACCCGCGCGATCGCCGCCCCCAACATGAACATCGAGTAGTAGTAGCAGGTGAGGTTGGTGAGCGAAACCGTGAGCGGCAAGCCGAGGGCCAGCGCCACCCAGAGGTGCTTGGTGCGGCGCAGCGCCCACGCCGTCCAGAGGAAGATGCCGCCGACGATCAGCCACCGCCAGAACTGGCGCTGCTGGAAGCGCTCGACGCGGCCGAGCTTCCAGCCCGCGAACGGGTCGTCGAGGTTGTCGTCGCGCGTGAAGCGCATGCGGCCCTTCCACGTGTGGGTGAGCACGGACTCGAGCCCCATGTGGTTGGTGAGCGGCGTCGTGTTGTGGGTCTGCAGGGTGTGCGCATAGAACTCCTTCCACGACTCCGCGCCGGTGGTGATGACGCTCGCCGGCAGCAGCAGCCCCGCGGCGACGATGCAGCCGCCGAGGAGCCGCCGATGGTCACGGTGGAGCCAGGTCTTGAGATCCAGGAGCCGCACCTCGTCCGCGTGGTGCCGGAAGCGCCGGAGGGCATGGAAGACGATGACGAGCCCCCAACCCGCGAACAGGATCATGGGGAAGACGCGCAGCAGGGAGGACCAGGTGAGCGCGGCGCCGGCGAGGACGAACATCCGCTTCTTGGCCAGGCAGAGCGCTGCGACCAGAAGGAAGATCCAGTCCATGCGCATGAAGGCGCCGCCGGTCCAGTAGAAGTTGGCGGGCGCGTTGACCCCCCAGAAGACGGTGGCGATCATCGTCGTCCGCCAGCCGAAGGCCCAGCGGATGAGCAGCACCGCCCCGAGCTGGAAGAGGATGTCCAGGCCCGCGAGGGTCTTGAAGAAGGTGTCGTTGGCGGGACCGAGGTTGGCGAAGAGCTTGCCGGTCATGGTCCAGACCGGCGGCGGGTTGTAGCCGTGGTCCTTCCACATGTTCTCCCAGTAGGTTCCGGCGGCGCTCCGGTAGAACCAATCCACGTCCGCGCGGAACGCCTTCCAGCGCTCCGGGGTGAAGTGCTTCTTGCACTCGCCGGGGTCGGAGACGACGTAGGTGTCCTCGATCGGCCGGATGAGGTTGACCCGGAGATCGCGCAGATCGCGCTTGCGGACCGCCTCGCCGCGGCCGTTCTCGATCTCGGCGATGGCCGAGCACTCGTACAGGCGGGTGTAACCGACCTCGCGGGAGAACTTGGAGCCGAGGTAGTAGTGGAAGAATTCGTGGCGGTGGTAGTAGTCGGAGTAGCGGGTGTTGGGGTTGCCGAAGTCGTAGTAGGCGGCGAACCCGATCACCGTGAGCAGGAGCCCGATGCGCTGCTTCCAGCGTTCGGCCAGCCGCTCGCCCGTGTAGCGCATGCGCCACTCGGTGATCAGCAGCAGCGCGGTGAGCAGCGGCAGCCCGTAGCGGACGGGGCGCAGGACGTAGGACTCGAACGTCTCCTTTCTGAACAGCTCGCTCTGCCAGAAGAAGGGCTTGGCGGGGTCGAAGAAGGAGTCGAAGGCGGCCAGGGCGTGGGTGGCCAGCGAAGTCGCCAGGAAGCCGAGTTCCATGGGGTCAGTCCTCGGGCAGCGAGGCTAATCGAGCCGGGCGAGCTTGAGGAGCCTCGAGCAGCCTTTTCGAGCCGCGCGCCCGCGCCCGCAGCGGAGCGCGACGGCCGGAGGGCCGAGGCGGCCTGGCCCGCCTCCTCGTCCTCGATCCGCGCGGCGACGGCCGCGGCAGCCTAGTCGGCCTCCTCGTCCTCGATCCGCTCGGCGACGATGGAGTACGCGATCGCGCAGGGAAGGACCGCGATGCCCCCGTCGTCGCCGACCTGGCCGCTGCAGTCGGAGCTGGGGGTGGCCGCGAAGGCGTACTCGAGCGTCCCGTCGAAGCCAGCCACGTCCTCGCCGATGCCGTGCAGCTCCCCCTCGGCCCGGTCCTCACGGCGCACGGTGCAGCCCGGGTGGGGCGCCTGGGCAGGCTCGAGCTCGACGGCGACCGCCGTCGCGAAGGCGAAGCGCCGAGTGGCGCGCTCGAGCTCGCCGGTGATCACCTCGCGCCCGTTCACCCAGAACAGCTCGTCGCCCTGGCGCGAGAGGCGGATCTCGAACTCCCAGGGGTCGGCGGCCGCCAGCGCCCCGTCGCCACAGCTCGACTCGCGCAGCCGGCCGCTGACGGCGTAATCCCCGAGCAGCTCGCCCGGGACGTCCTCGCGCTCGGGTCCGAACTGGATGCAGCCGGACGCGACCAGCAGCGGCAGGGCCAGCACCTCGACTCGCATGGGAGACGACTAGCGCCACCGGAGCCGCGCGGGCAACATCGCCGCCACCGCGCCGGTCCAGGCGCGGCCCGCCGGCCCTCGCCGCGGCGTGAGCGGGCGGGGTCCGTCAGCTCGCGGGCGCCTCGGCGGGCGCGGGACCCGCCTTGCGCAGCAGAGCCTGCTCGAGCCCGATGCGGAGGCGCTCGCGGCGCTTGAGGCGCTTGCCCTTGGCGGGCTTCGCGAGCCACTCGTGGCGTCGCCGCACGTTCCAGATCGCTCGGTTCGACATAGGGTGGCGCCAATTAGCCGAAAGTGGGGCGCCGCGCAACCCGGAGCCAGGGGCTTGCCGGTCCCGGCGGCGGGGGACGCCCTCGGGCGGGTGGCGCCCCGCGACGCCGCGCCCCGCCACGCCTCAGTCCGCCCGGAGCGACCGGGCGGAGGATTTCTTCTCCGCGCAGCCCTCGCAGAGGGAGTAACCCCCCGAGGGGCGGCCGCAGGCCACGCAGCGCTTCTGGGCGCGGCGCTCGTAGTAGCGCTGCCGCATCTGCTCGGAGGAGCGGGCGGCGCACTGGTCGCAGAGCTGGTAGCCGCGGGAGGGCATCCCGCAGTGGATGCACAGGCCCAGCTCCCGGCGCTTGCGGCGGTACTCGCGGAAATACTCCAGGTGGTGGGCGCACTGCTTGTGCCCCGGGGCCGCGGGGCGGCCGCACTTGGTGCACTGACGGGTGGCGCGGCGTTTCGTCTTGGCACTGCTGGCGGTGGCTCGCATGACCTCTCCTCGTGACACCCCGCCACGTACCTGCCGTGACGGTCCATCCGGCGCCCGCTGCTGGTCCTCGATCCTCCTCGCGAGATGCTCGAGTCGCCGGTCGCCGCCGCTCTGCTGCCCCCCGGGGCACAGAGCGCAAATCTGACATCGCTTCCCTATACTCCCTATCTTCCGAGTGACAACCAAATTCCTTGGCGTTGGTGGCGCGCGCGACGGGCCCCGGGCAGTCGCGCGCGCGAGGGCGCTCTCGGCGCGAACAGCCGGAATTCCCCCCGGGGTCCCGGAATGATCACGCGCGACGCGATCATTGCCTGTGTCACCGGGACGGCGATTGCACAAGGTCGGCGCCGGGGCGGGGGGCGCGAGCGAGCGCCCGCGCCAGCGGCAGCCTGCCCACGATTGTCGGGGACCTGAACGTTCTTGCCGCGGCGCACGGAGGCGCAGCAAAGTCCCTCGATTCGCGGCGTGGCCGCCAGGGAGCGGGGGGCTCGCACGCCGGGGGAGGCGCCGGTGCGCACGAGGCGCCCCGGGGGCGAAACTTCTCCCCGGCACCGGAGAATCTTCCCGCCCGCGTGCTCCATCGTGAGCATGGGGCAGTTCGTCTCCCCGGCACCAGGGAATCTTCGCGCCGATCTGGAGCGACGCGGCGAGGGCGGCGCCCCGCGTGGGTCGCGGGCACGACACGGCGTGTGGTCGGGGGCGTCCGGTCATGGCCCCCGAGCGCTTCGGACCGGCGGCGAGCCGCGTCGCCGGGACGTTCGACGCCGGACCCGCAGCGAGCGACCTCGACCGATGCGGGTGCGCCGCCAGATCTCCGGAGCTCCCGGGTCACGGCTGCGCGCGGTCGTCGCTCTGCCGTGGCGCGGCGAACCGCAGCCCTGGGGACAACGCTGGAGGCGCGCTGCGGTCGGCTCGTCTCGGCGGACGCCGGGCGGCGCCGGTCGTGTCGCGACGCGGTCGAACGCGGCCAGGCCCCGTTCTGCGCGCGGCTCGTCCCTGACGAGGGCGCGCGGGTGCGGAAGGCCGCGGGTAGGGGTGAGGACCGGTGGGGCGCCGCGGCGTCCTGGTCGCGCGCGGGCCGGTCCGCTCCCGGCCATCACCCGGCCGGCACCCACGACCCGACCGCGCTGCACTCCACCAGGCCCATCCACTGCCGCGCGAGCTCGCTCGCGAACACCGGGTCCTCGACGAGCACGCCGACCTCGATGTTCCGCTCCTGTCCGCGCTGGGTGAAGTTGGCGCTGGAGACGACCGCGCGTAGCCCGTCCACGGTGACGCACTTCGCGTGCAGGCTCGACCAGGGCGGCCCCGGCGTGAGGCAGCGGCGGTCGTAGTGGAGGCGCGGGAAGGGCGGCCCGAAGGGCCAGTTGTGGAGGGTGAACTCGCCGAGGTGCTCGGCGACGTATGCGTCCGGGTCGGCCAGGTGTCGATCGGTCTGCGGCACGTCGACGAAGAAGGTCGCCTCGACGGCGTGCTCGCGCATCACGGCATGCAGCGGCGCGAGCACGTCGCGGGCGTGGTCGAAGCTGTAGCCGGCGAGGATGACGTGCTCGCGGGCGTGCTCGAAGAGGGAGCGGAGGACCACGGCCGTGTCGCGGGCGGTGGCGGCGGGGCCCTCGGGGCCCGTCCAGACGAGCTCGGGCGCCGGCCTGCGGGCGGCGCGCTCCGCCAGGACTACGTCGAGGATGGCGAGGCAGGCGGGGAGCTGGTGGCCGGCCAGGGCCTGATCCAGGGCCTCGAGCTGGTTCTTGACGCCGAAGGCCGTGAGCGCTGCCCGGTCGACGGGCGTCGGGAGGGCGCCGGTGGCGAAGCCCGAGCGGAGCCGCTCGAGGGTCGAGGTCGCGACGGCGGCGAGGTTGCCGCGCGGCGCGCTCACGGCCGCTCCCCGAAGTAGGCGAGCGCCGGCGGATTGCCGATGGTGGGGACGACCAGCGCGCGGTCGAGGTAGCGGTTGAAGCGCTCGCAGGAGCACTCCGCGATGTAGAGGCAGCCGTGGCAGGCGGCGCCCTCGGCGTGGCGGTCGCTCGGATCCGAGGCGGGGGCGGGGGCGGCGCAGACGGGATCGTTCGAGCAGAGGCGGCCGAGCTCCCAGGCCTCGCGCAGGTGGTGCGCGAGCCGCCGCCCCTCCTCGACCAGGCCGCCCAGCGTGCCCTCGCTCCCGGTGGTGCCGGTGCTGAGCAGGATGGCGGCCATCTGCGGCACTTCCGCCGGGTCCTGGCTGCAGTAGATCCGCTCGCGGATCGCGCTCGCCGAGTAGCCGCACTCGAGGCTGATCGCCGTCAGCAGCAGGTGCGAGAGGGAGTGCAAGAGGTAGAAGCGGATCCCGAGGTACTCGCCGCCGCGCTCGGCGGCGGCCAGGGCGCGCTCGAGCTGCTGCGAGCGCGCCTGGACCTCGGGGCGCGCCTCCCAGTCCGCGAGCCGGGCCGGGTCGAGCTCGACGAAGATCCCCTCGCCGCGGATCTCGGCGGCCGGGAGCCACTTCTCGTTGCCGGTGGGCAGGGTGAGCACGGCGGGCTTCACCCGTCGCCCCTCGAACTCGTACTCGCCCTGGAGGTTCGCGCTCACCGAGTCGAAGCGGCTGAAGCTGACCTGCACCCGCACCTCGCGGAGCTCCGGGACGACCACCAGCCCGCCGATCCCGGGCGGGAGCTTGGCCCTCTTCGGCGGGACCCGGTAGGCGGCGAAGAGCGCGGCCGGGTCCGGCTGCACCCCGGCCTTCTCGAGCGGCGCCGCCACCAGCCGCTCGAACTCCGCCGTCCGCAGCCGGCCGGGCGCCTCGGCGGTGGCCCCGTCGCGCTCGGCCTGGATGGCGGCGACCACCGCGGCGGGCTCGAACCCCGCGATGGCGCTGGCCACCAGCTCCTGGAGCTTGGCCAGCAGCGTGAGCTCCGCCACGCTCGACACCCTCTGCACGGCCTTCCACACGTCGGGCTCCCGCAGCCGTTGGCGGAGCGGGTCGGGCTGGGGCGGGGGCAGCCGCAGGGCGCTCACGATCTGCCCGAAGTAGGCGTGCGACGCGGTGCGCACGAGCAGCTCCGACTCGATCCCGCAGGGCTCGCGGGTCGCCTTGCCGCCGAGCCAGGGGCGGTCGCCCGAGCAGGGGTACTTCGCGCCCCGCGCGCGGCTGAGCGGCTGGCTCGCCCCGCAGGTCTTGCACTCGACCCGGATCTGGGAGATGTCGCCGATGGAGGGCTCGAACAGGTAGAGCTCGGGGCGGTCGCACTCGCCGCCCTCGCGCTCGTGGTGCGTGAAGTGGATCCAGGGGAAGTCCCCGAGGTGCCCGCGCTGGCAGGCGGACACGAAGCGCACCGGCACCGCCCGCGAGGTCTTGCCCCGGCTGCACTCGTGCCGGTACCTCCCGCCCTTGAGCTCGAAGGCGTCCGACGCGCGCGCCAGCCGGCGGCATTGCTGGCAGACGAACCAGCGCGGAAACTCCAGCACCCGGACGCCGACGCTCGGGTGCGGGTCGCGCGGATCCCCCTCGGGGGGCCGCCGGAAGTAGCCCTCCGGGGCGAGGTCGAGGTCGGGATCGAGCTTCTTCAGCTTGGGAACGAGCGAGCGCCGGAGCCGCTCGTCGTCGAGCGCGATGAACCCCTCCCGCCCGAACCCCCAGTGCTCCAGTCCCCCGATGACCACGGCCCGGTCCACGAGATCGACCATGGCGCCGGGCCCGAAGGTGGTGACGAGCTGGCTCTGGCGGAGCTGCCCCTCGGGCTGCACGACCTTGCCGGCTGGCTTCTTCTTGGCGGCCATCACGACCTCTCGTCGAGCGGCTTGAGGCGGAGCCACAGCGGCACGCTCGGCTCCACGTCGCGCATCGAGGTGGCCACCAGGAACTGCCGCTCGTCGCGGTCGTCCGGGCGCGGATCGGTGGCCGTGTGGAGCAGGGGCTTGCCCTGGCTCCCGGCGCGGTCGTTCTTGCTGTAGGTGCGCTCGGTGCCGCCCTCGCGGGCGGACTCGACCACCCGCTCCCAGGCGTCGAGGAAGTTGCGGCCGCGCTTCCTGACCTGCTCGGCCATGCGCGTCTCGGCCTCGTCGTCGTACCACTCGCGGTGGTGGCAGGCGCGCCGGACCAGCACCTCGAGGATCCGTTCGGCGGCGCCCCGGTGCGCGTGCAGGCGCATCACCCCGGTCGGGGGCTCCAGCACGGGCCTCCCGTCCTCGTCCGTGAGCCCGTGGCGGAGCATCGCGAGCAGGGTGCCGACCAGACCGCGCTCCAGCGTCTGCCCGCTGTAGGGGGTGACGCTGGTGGCCTCGACGTCGCGGTAATAGCTCTGGTGGAAGGAGACGAACCGCTCGTAGTGCGAGCGATCCCGCGGGCGCCCGCTGTTGAGACAGGTCACGACCAGGCCCGGGTAGGCGCGGCCGACGCGGCTGGTGGCCTGGATGTACTCGCTGGCGGTCTTGGGTTGCCCGGTGACGACCATCAGCCCCAGCCGGTCGATGTCGAGGCCCACCGAGATCATGTTCGACGCGAGCACCACGTCGAGCGGATCGTCCTTCCGCTCGGTGTGGCGCGCCCCCAGGCGCGCCTTGGTCTGCTTGACCTTCTCGGTGCTCTCGCGGGAGGTCAGCTCCGCCGGGAGCTCGAGCTTGCGGTTCGCGGCCCAGGGGTGGGGCCCCACGAAGAGCAGCGGCCGGCGGCCGGCGTCGGCGTCGACGCCTCGCACCCGGCTCGTCACCTCGTCCTCGACCAGGCGCCGCATCCCGCCGAGCTCGCGCAGGCTGTTGAAGTAGCCCACGAGCGTCAGGTACGGGTCGGCGGGCTGCTCCTTGGCGCCGCGGGGGTCGAAGTGCCGCTGGGCCGCGGCGAGCAGCGTCGCGTAGGTACGCACGGACACGGCGCGCAGGGCCCGGCCCGGGGCGGCGACCCCGACGTAGAGGCGGCCGGGGGTGTCGGCGAGGCGGGCGTGGTGGGAGAAGAAGTTGTCGTCGGCGTCCACGCCGCGGGGCGGAAAGAGCGCCATTTCCCGGCCGAACAGGGCCTGGATCTGCTCGCGGGCGCGGCGCACGGTGGCCGTCGAGCAGACCACCTTCGGCGGCCGCGGCGCGCCCGCGAGGGGCCGCTCGCAGAGGAAGTCCACCGCGGCCTCGTACAGGCCCACCATCGTCCCGAGCGGGCCGCTGATGAGGTGGAGCTCGTCCTGCACGATGAGCTCGGGCGGCGGCAGGCCCTGCGGCAGCGGCGTCGCCCCGCGCGGCGGCGTGTCCATCACGCCGTAGGCCCGCCGCCGGTCGAGGTGGGTCGCCCGCCCGAAGAGCATCCCGGCCTCGCCGCGCCAGGGCACCATGGCGAGCTTGTCCACGGTGGCGACGACGAAGCTCGGCACCTCCTCGTAGATCTGCTCGTCGACGAAGAGCACCGGCAGCCCCTCGCCCTCGAGCTTCTTCTCGGTGAAGGCGCAGTCGGGCCTGGAGCAGTAGACGACGGCGCGGGCGAAATCCCTCTTGGTGACCTGGCCCGAGGCGTCGAGCAGCTTGATCCCCTCGATCTTGATGGGCTCGCCGCACCAGGGGCAGCTCGACAGCGGGAAGGGCGTCTCCCCCTGGCCCGACGAGAAGTCGTGCAGGGTCTGGTGGAGCTCCTTCAGCGTGTTGGCGCTGGCGCTCTTGCCGACCCAGAGCCCGATGGTGAAGCGGGCGTCGCCGAGCTCCCCGGGGCAACGGCGGCGGAGCTCCTCGAGGGCGCAGATCAGCGTCGACGCCCGGCCGAGCTGGTCGAGCGTCAGCAGGCGCAGCGTGTAGCGCAGGAGCACCGCCACCCCGCGCCCCTCGTGCGGCTCGTCGCGACCGCGCAGGCGGCGCAGGAGCAGCGTGAAGGCGATGAGCCCGAGGTAGGCCTCCGTCTTGCCGCCGCCGGTCGGGAAGTAGATGAGCTCCGCCGTCCGGCGGTGCTCGTGGCCGGGATCGGCCAAGGCGGGGAGGTTCATCAGGAGGAAGGCGAGCTGGAACGGGTACCACTCGGGGACCTTCCCGCCCCGGTAGCGCGGATCGGCGCGAGCCTGGTCCGCCTGCAGGGCGGCGACGTGCATGGCCTGGTTGGCGAGCTGGAAGGCCCGGAGCGCCTGCGGATCGCGCTGGAGCAGCGCGATCCCCTCGAGGATCCGCCCGCGGGCGACGTCGGCCTCGTGGCAGAGCCGCTCGCGCGGCGCCTCGAGCGCCGCGACCTCGAGCGGGATCCGGCGCTGCCGCTCGATCCAGCGCCCGTACTCGAGCGGCAGGGCCGCGAGGGCGTTGTCGACCGCCGTCGCGCCGAGCCGCGCGAGATCCTTCATGGCCGTCGTCAGCCCGGGGAAGCGCCGGTGCTCGACCCGGGGGACCTCGTAGCTCGGCAGCGGGGTGGTCGAGAGGCGGCGGACGCGGCCGTCCACCACCACGGGCTCGGCCACGCCCGTGTTGTGGCCGACGCCCCACTCCAGGTGGTGGCGGAACTGCAGGGCGAAGAGCTGCGCGTCGGGCTCGCCGGTCTGGCCGCGGCGGTTCGGACGGGGGACGAAGCCGCGCTCGCACGAGAGCGCCAGGGTCACCTGGAAGGCGAACGCGCGGTCGCGGTCGAGCGGCGCCCGGCGGTTGACCACGAAGAGGCTCAGCACCCGCGTCCCGGCCGGCAGCCCGTCCATGCGGGTCGTGCGCAGCTCGCCCCGCAGCACCAGGCCGCGCGAGAGCGGCACGTCGATGCCCTTCACGAGCAGGGCGGGATCGAGCGGAACCGGCACCTGTACCGGGCCGTGCGGGACGCGCTTCCAGCCCTTCCGCTTCTGGTCGCGGCGCTCGAGGGCGACCTCGACCAGGTCGTAGTCGGCGTAGCTCACCTCGGCCGTGATCGCGTCGCCCTCGCCGGGCGGCAGGAGCACGCTCATCCCGAGCGAGGCCGGGAACAACACCGGCCGCTTCGGCTCCGGCTCCGTGCTCCCCGCGTCCTCGTTCGGCGACTCCGAGCCGGCGGCGGCCTCGCCCCCGTTCGACTCGTCGTCCACCGGGTCGGGGGCGCGGCCCCGCTCGGGCGCGAGGAAGCCGGTCAGGTACCAGCGCGAGGGCGCGACCGGCAGGATCTCCTGCTCACCTCCGCCCGCCTCGTCCGGCACGAACGGCCCCACCAGGTCGGCCTGCAGGGCCTCGACCAGGCGCGCACGGACGTCGCGTTCACGCATCGCCGGGGCCACCGGGGAGACGCTACCTCCGGCGCAGCCGGCGACGCAACCGCGGGGAGCCGACGTCGGTGCCCGGACGGGTGCGAGGGCGTCGAGCCCCGGGCGATCGATCGCGGCAGGGAGCCCGCGCGTCCTCCCTGCCACCGCGATGACGAGCCCCCGGCGCGCTATCCTGTCGCCACATGGACGGGGGAATGCGGTCGAGGGCGGGCGCTGCGGGCGCGGTACTGATCGTGGCTGCTCTGACGGGGGCCGGCTGCGGTGACGGCTCGAGCGAGGCGCCGGGGGCGGGCTCGGGCGGCGACGCGCCTACCGGCGGGGGCGGTGGCGGCACGGGGGGCTCGACCGGGGGCAACGTGGCGACCGGCGCGACGCCAGGCAGCGGCGGTGATCCGGCGACGGGCGGAACGCCGAGCAGCGGCGGAGACGCGACCAGCAGCGGCGGCAGCGGCGCCATCACCGCCGAGGAGTTCCCCGCGCGGCTGGCGGAGGCGACCTGCTCTGCGCGCGTTCGGTGCTGTGCGGCCGTCGACAACACGCTGGAGAAGGAGTCTTGTCTGGAGTTCGCCCTGGACACCCTCACGACACGGGTCCACGACCCTCTCGTCGTCTTCGACCCATCGCGTGTGTCCGGGTGCCTCGACCGCTGGGAGCTCGCGGGTGCGAGCTGTCTCCGGCGGGACTTCGAGGACGCGACGGAGGTCTGTCGGGTCGTAGCCGCGGGTGCCGTACCCGACGAGGGCGCCTGCACGATCCCAGACCAGTGCGCCGAGCCGGAGGCGGGGTACGTCCGTGGCGTGAAAGGGGCCGACGAGGGCGTCGGGCACTGCCATCAGGAGCCGGATCGTGCGCTCGGCGAGATGTGCGGCTTAGACTTCCACCGTGCCGTCGGCGGCTACTGCACCAACGCGGGGATCTGCGAGGCGAAGAAGCCGGACGGCGCCGCTTGCAGCGAGGAGGACGAGTGCCTCGGGGCCTGCGCTGATGGATGGTGCATGCCGGCAGAGGCCGCCGGAGACGTCGCCAAGTTCCGATCCGCCGATTGCTTGCCCTTCTTCGGAATCTAGGGCGACCGCCGGCTGCCGTCGCGGAGACGAGATCGTCGCTGCGCCTCGACGGCATCCCGGAGTTGTTCGATAGCGCGGCAGGTGCGCTCGGCTTCCGGGCAGCTCCGGCGGACGCGGTCGAGTCTGGCGGCGACCTTGGTTGCGAAGTCGCGGTAGCGGTGGAGTTCCTTCCACGGCTTTTCGTCCTTCGCGCTCCGCCGGAGCTTCCTCTTCTCGACCAGGAACTCCGCGGGATCCCGCAGGGCCTCGGGTGCGGCGCGCCGCGGGAAGATCGCGGCGATGATCCAGGCCTCGACGGCCATGACGGGGGTGGAAACCACCACCTCGGGGGGCAGATTCCGGGCGCGGCGAGGCTTCAGCCAGCCGCGAAGGGTCTGCTGCAGGCGCGCGCTCTCGTAGGCGCCGACCTCTCGGGGCGGGTTGGCGATCCCGGCGGCGATCGCGACGTCGACGTCGATGGCGACCAGGAGCAGATCGATGCGGTCGCCCACGGGAGGGTCGAGGAGCGCGCCGAGGTCCGAGGCGTTCTGCTCGCACCAGGTCTTGACCTCGCTCCAGCCTGCCCGGCCTCTGGAGCGGCCGTGCTCGTCGACCTCCGGCTGCAGCACGCGGACTTCATCGACCGATGGCCACAGTTCCTGGATGAGGGCCTCGAACACCGGCACGTCCGTCTGCCCCTCGCACACCAGGGCCGCGACCCGCGGCTCAGACATTGCTGGGCATTCCCCCGAGCTTGCCTGTGATCCAGAGCCGGCTCACGGCGAACTCGCCGTGGCGGCGCTTGAGTGCCGCGAAATCGCGGACGGGCACCGCCTTGGCGCGGCTGTGACCGTGTCGATCGCGGGACACCGCGAACAGGCGGATGCGGTCGTCTCCGAGGTCGAGCCCGTCGAGGACGAGGGGGTTGTGGGTGGTGAGGAACACCTGTCGGCGTGCCGCCAGGGCGTGGGTCACGAACAACCGAGTGAGCGCCCGGGCCGTGCGCGGGTTGAGCGCCTGGTCGAAGTTGTCGATGGCGAAGATCGGCGGCGACTGGCCGTGCGCCGCGAGCACCAACATGAACAGGATGTAGAGCGCGCCCTCGCTCGCGTCGTACCCGGAGAGCACGTCGCGCCGCAGCGCCATGAACCGATCGCGAAACTGCACCACGTACCGGCTCGTCGGCACGCTCGGGGAGAGGAACTTCCCGGAGGGCTCCCCCATCTTGATCTCGCTCGCCCAGTCGATGAGATCGAGGGCTTCGTGAAGCACCCGGGCGCTCTTCTCCTGGGTTGCCAGCAGACCCACGGCTTCCGCGAGTTGGCCGCCGTAGAGGCCAACCGGGGCGCGCGGCGCGGTGGCGGGGGCGAGCCCGCGCAGGACCGGGGTCACCGGCGCGAAGATCGCGAAGGCGTCGAGTCCGGCGAGAAAATCGCGCACGGCCGGGGGGGTGTCCTGGCTCGCGCGGGCCAGCGCGGCGACGCTGCGGTTGTTCTCGAGCGCCACCGACAGACCGGGGGCCGTGGCGTTGCCTCTCGGTCCCCGGGAGGCGATCTCGCGCCCCTCGTGGCTGAGCGTCTCGTTCCCGAAAACCCAGTAGGGTCGGGGGTTCTTGGTCGGGTTGGTGACGTAGGCGTGATACTCCGCCGAGGCTCGTGAGGACGCGCGGAGCGAGATCTTTACGGCCGTCTTGTCTCCCCGAAAGCTCGCCTTGTAGAGCTCCGGGACGCCGGGGCGAACGCCCCGGCGGAGGAGCGCCTGGTCGTCCACGACCCCGGCCGCACAGGCGCCCAGGATCCCGATCGCCTCGAGCAAGCAGCTCTTGCCCGAGCCGTTGGCGCCCACGAAGACGTTGATCTGGGCGAGGTCTACGTGCAGGTCCTTCAGTGATTTGAAGTCCTTCACCGTCAGCGAGGCCAGGTGGGGACTGGCGCCGGCGGCCGACGCGGGTTCGGGGCGGGGTGCTCGCTTGGCCATTGGGATCTCAGTCTACCGGAACGGCTTGGCACGTCAGAACAAGTTGCCTTGTCCCCCGCCGCCCTTCTTGCGCCCGGCCTTCGCCTTCGCCGCGCCCTCCTTGGGTGAGGCTTTGGTCTTGTTCGCGGATTGACCCCGCTTCTTGCCGCCCGCGGGCGTGGCGGCGGGTGCACTCGCCGCCTCCGCCGCCGCCCGTTCGGCGTTGAGGGCGTAGAGGCGGTCGATTACCTCGTCGGCGAAGGCCTTGGCGGCGGCGCGCTCGCCGTCGGTGGCGGGGCAGTACGGCGGCACCGTGAGATCGGACCAGCCGTAGGCGGCGAGGACGGCGCGGTCCATGGCTTCGTGGAGGGCGCGGAGCTCGAGGACGCGGGGGTCGGTGCAGGCGGGGTCCTTGAGGGCGTTGTAGGTCTTGGTCAGGCTTTGGTCGGTGTCGACCATGAAGCGGGCGCGGGCGGCGTAGAGGGCCTCGCCAGCGGCCTCGAGGGCGGGGAGGACGGTGCGGGGCTCGGGGGCGGGGAAAGGGAAGGTTTCGAAGCAGTCGGAGGCGGTGTACCGAAGGTCCGTCTTCATCGACGAGGAGAGGAGCCAGGCCCAGGGGTGGTGCACGCGGGACTGGAGGACGGCGAAGGGGGTGAAACGGTCGAGGGGGAAGACGTAGAGCATCTCGTTGAGGATGCGGTTGGTGGGCTGGAACGAGAAGCAGAGGTGCTTGGTGACGCGCGCCGTGACCAGGCACCGCTCGAGGGGGGCGAGGGCGGCGTAGAGGGCGGGGGTCCAGCGACCGAACTGCCACCAGTACTGCCGGCGCCGGCGCCCGTCCGCGTTGTCCTTCAGTTTGTCCCGCTCCGGCTTCACCTTCTCGCGCACGATGGCGAGCAGGTCCGGCCACTTCTCGGCCTCGGCGAGCTCCATCTGCCCGAAGCTGATCACGTAGCGGTCGAAGGCCTGCCTCGGGCTCGTGTTCACCTCCTCGCCGCCGAGGTACGGGAAGATCCGCTCGGCGTTTCGCGGGTCGCGCTTCACGAGCGCCGCGCGCTCGTCGGGGGTGAGGGTGAAGCCCATGCCGAGGACAACGCTCCCCTGGAAGCTGCAGTCCGCGTTGGCGTGCAGGGCCACGGCGTCCTGCCGCTCCTCGCCGGCGGTGAGCCGGGAGCTCAGCGCCTTCCCCCGGGCGCCGTTGCGCCGCTTCTCGACCCGGCCGCGCACGGCGCCGTGCGCGGCGTGGACGACGGAGACGGTCACCGCCGCGGCGCCCGGCCAGGCCATCGACTCGGTGGCGTCGTAGAGCTCCCAGCCCTGCTCGACCAGGGGCTGCAGGGCCGTGGTGCGCGTGTCGCCCTGGGCGATGGTGTTGGTGGCGATGAGCCCGAAGGTGCCGTGCTCGCCGAGCAACGCCGCCGCGCGGCGGAAGAAGTGCGCGACCAGATCGCTGTTGCCGTGGGCCCCTGGGTGTACCGCCTGCAGGTACTCCACGTAGCCCTCGGGGTTGCCGCCGAGGATGGTGTTCTTGCCCCCGAACGGCGGATTCCCCACCACCGCCTCCATCAGCGCGGCGCCGTTCACCTTTCCGCCCTGGAGCGGATCCGGCCGCTCCTCGAAGAAGACCTCGGGGAACTCGAGCCACCAGTGGAAGGGCGTGAGCTTCTCCCGGGCCTCGGCGGCGAGGCCTTCGAGCTCCTCGCGGAGCGCAGGCAGGGTTTTTCGCAGCTTCTCGAGCCGCCGCTGCTCGAGTTCGCTTGCGGCGGCGCCCTGCCGCTCCGCGGGGGCGTCGGCGGCGGCCAGCGCCCGCTCGCCGGTGAGCCAGTCGCGCACGAGGTCGAGGCGGCGGATCCGCTCGGCCTCGCGGGCCTTGGCGCTCTTGGCGGCGAAGAAGGCGCCCACCACCAGATCGCCCACCAGCCGCACCCGCGCGATCGACTGCTGCGCGAACTCGAGCAGGCGGCGCTTTTCCCCCTGGGAGACGGGATCGTCGTGCTCGGCCAGGGCCAGGATCTGCTGGCGGAGGTCGACGGCCTGCTCGAGCGCCTCGACCAGGAGACGCTCGCAGACGTCGACCTGCTCGCCCCGCTTCGCCTCGGGCTCCCAGTGGAAACGCCGGAGCTGGTCGAAGGAGAGCCCCACCAGACTGTCCCCCTGCCGGAGCGCGTGGTCCACGAACGTGAACGGCAGGGTCTTGCTCAGGGTCACGAGCCACAGCGAGAGCTTGGCGAGCTCGACCGCGGCGGGGTTCTTGTCGACGCCGTAGAGACACTTCTGCGCCACCAGGCGCCGGGCCGCGAGGTGCGCGTCGCCGTGAGCCTCGAGGATCGCCCCGAGCTCGCCGCTGCGGGTCCAGGCCGCCACCACCTCGCTCGCGAGCTCGCGGCAGGCCGCCACCAGGAACGCCCCGGAGCCCATCGCGGGATCGCAGATCTTGAGCTGCAGGAGCTGCTCCGCCGTCCGCTCGGGCCCGAGGCAGGCCAAAAGCGGCTCCAGCGTGCGGCGCACGATCGGCTCGGTGAGCGAGCGGGGCGTGTAGTGGCTCCCCGAGCGGCGGCGCTCCTCGCCGGGCTGGATCACCAGGCGCCCGGCCGCGGCGCGGTGCTGGGCGCGCTCCGCCTGCCGCCCCGGCGCCTGGGCGAGCAGCGCCTCGAGGCGGGCCTCCGGGTCCTTGCCCGCGGCCTTCAGGGCGGCCTCGAGCGCGGCGATGGGACCGGGGTTCAGGCCGCAGGCCTCCTTGAAGAAGCGCGCCCGGTCCGCGGGCGTCAGGCGCTCTGCAATCCCCGTGTCGACCCAGACTCCATGCTTCCCGATCCGCGCCGCCGGGTGCTCCAGCCGCTCGACGTGGTAGCCCATGAGCGACTCGTAGACGGAGCCGATCTGCTCGACGTCGAGGGCGCGGTAGCTCAGTCGCTGGCCCTCGAAGACGACCAGGCGGTGCAGCACGCGGTAGATCGTCCCGTCGTCGAGGCTCGGCGGGGTGACGCGGGCGCGGGCCTCGGCGGAGGCGATGGCGGCGGTCCAGCCGGGCAGGCCGCCCTCGAGGAAGGGGTAGGCGTTGGGATCGAAGAGGCGGCCGCGCCGGGGCGGCAGCTCCAGCGTGCCGTGCTTGCCCCCGACGAAGACCAGGCGGAAGAGCGTGAGGAGCTGCCCGTAGGCCCCGAAGCGGTGGTGCATCGACTCGGGGTGGGCGCCGGCGTCGGCGGTGAGCCGGTCGTAGAGGCCGAAGAGGCTCAGGTGCTCGGCGTAGAGCGGGTGCTCCGTCGGCATCAGGCCGGCGTCCTCGGCGTACAGGAGGAACACCAGCCGCAGCACCACCGAGAGCACGCCCTGGTAGAGGTGGTCGCCCTCCTCTTCGAGCGCGGCGCGCAGCCAGTCGTGCCGGTCGCCCACGCAGTCGCGCGCCGCGGCCTGCTCGAAGCCGGCGAGCAGGAGCTCGACCGCCTCGAAGACCTGCTCGGCGAGGGCCTGGGTCACGTCCGCCTGGCGGCGGCGGCTCTCGGCGAGCAGGCCCTCGAGCGTGTGCGCGGCGGCGGCCCCGTAGGCGCGGCGGGCGTGCAGCAGCAGCTCGAGCGCGGCGAGGACGGGGCGCCCGCCGGGCTCCCGGAGCTCGGCGACGCGGAAGGTCAGGTGCCCCGTGGTCTGCCCCGCGGGGGCGTACACCAGGCGGAGCTCGGGGCCGTTCGCGAGGAGGCCGATCGGGATCCCCGTGTGGCGCAGGAGGCGCTCGAACTTGGCGGTCGGCGGGTAGCGCCAGGGGCCGGTCTTGTCCTCGGGGGAGTCGAGGTCGGGGGCGGGTCGCG
>CAYVRP010000014.1:0-11005 GCA_964454025.1 uncultured Polyangiaceae bacterium
GACGGCGTCACCAAGCTGTACGGTCGTCGCTTCACCATCGAGGAGACGTTCCGCGACACCAAGGACATCCACTTCGGCCTCGGCCTTTCCGCCACCCACGTGCACAACCCCGGCCGTCGCGACCGCCTCCTGATGCTGACCGCCATCGCCTACGTCCTGTTGGTCCTGCTCGGTGCCGCTGGCGAGCGCTGCGGCCTCGACCGGACCCTGAAGGTGAGCACGACCAAGAAGCGGACCCTCTCGCTGCTGAACCAGGGCAAGTACTGGTACAGCGCACTTGCCAACCTGCGCGAGGAACGGCAGTTGATACTCCTGGAAGCCTACGACGCGGTGCTGCGCGAACAGGCCATCAGTCAGGAGGTTTTTGCCGTCCTGTGAAGCTGAAGAATCAGGGGACGATTCCGGTATGATCCCCCAGGGCGCACCGCCCGGCACCGCGCGGCGTCCGCCGCGCCAGGCCCGCGTCAACGGAAGTTCTGGTTCGCCCAGATCTCGCCGTTGGGCATTACGTAGAAGCCGCAGGCGACCTGCGTGTACTCGGTGCTCGACATGTTGATGTAGTGGCCGTGCTCGCTGAACGGCTCGCCGGGCCCCTCGTCCCACATGCTCTGCAGACAGCCCTCGATCACACTGTCGACGTCGCGCCAGCCCGGGCAGGTGTTCTGCGCCCACTCGTCGCAGTCTCCGAAGTTCGCGTGGGCACCCTCGGTCGAGTCGGCCGCGGCCTGCTCGTCGGTGCACGCCTCGGCGTCCACCCACTGCTCGTAGGGCGGCAGCCCCTCGGTGGCGCGGAAGGCGTTGATGCGGGCCACGCAGTCGATGCGCGCCTGAGCGAACGGATCCTCGCCGGCGTCACCGCCGGAGCCCGCGGAGCTACCCCCGGTCGCGGCGCCGCCGGTGACCTGGCTGCCGCCGGCGGGCCCGCCGCAACCGCCGGTGGCGGTGCCGCCGATTTCTTCGTTGCCGCCGGCAGGCCAGCCGAAGCCTCCCGTAGCCGCGCCGCCAGTCCCGTTGCCACCAGTCACGGCGCCGCCGGTCGCGTCGCTGCCGCCCATGGGCCAGCCGAAGCCGCCGGTGGCCGCGCCCCCGGTGCCGACGGCGCTGCCCGTACCGGCAGTAACCGCTCCGGACTCACCAGTCGCGCCACCGGTCGCGGGGACGCCGCCCGTCGGGGCGCCGCCCCGGCTCGGGTCGACGCCGCCCGTGGTCATGCCGCCGGAGCCGCCCGCACCCCCGACGCCGCTCGCCGCGCCGCCGTCGTCGTCGCTCTCGTCCCCGCAGCCCGCGAGGACGCCGAGCACCATCGCCCAACCCAGCACGACCCCGACCCAACGTCGCCGCATGGAATCCTCCGGGTTCTGCGGGCAAGCCCGGGGACCAGAGGCCCCCGACCGGGCTCCCGACGAGGGAAGACCAGCGTGCCCGGACGCACGAGTCCAACGCACCACACCGAGGGAGTCACCGGACGGGCCCGTCAGAAGGCGGCAAGACGGAGGGCGCGGGGACGAGCGCCGAAGCGAGGACGAGATGCGTCATCCCGGGTCGGCTCTGGACAGGCGGTGGTGGCCCCGACGGCGCGGTCATCACCCACCGCGCGACGATCGCGGCCGCGCGTTCACCGATCGTCGACGCAGGTGTAGCTGAGGATCCACTCCTCGAGCACGGCGCGGCCCGCGGCGGAGGAGCTCGGCACGAGCGCGGCCTCGAGCTCCACGAAGGGCTTCCGCGCTGCGCCCCCGAGCTGGTCGAACAGATTGCGTGGGCAGTCCGGTCGCGGCCCCCCGGGGCCGCACTCGGGCAGCTCGGCGGTGGCGCGCCCGAGCTCGACCCACTCCGCGTCCGCGAGCTCGCCCTCCCCCGCCGCGGCGCGGGCCGAGAAGACGATCTCGGCGCCGGGCTCGACCGCCGCGACCCACCCGAAGAACGCCCACTGGATCCCCTGGTTGGGCGGGCAGCTCGCGACGTACGTCTCGCGGTGGCTCGTCGCCTCGTACGGAATGGAACAGCCGACGCGGACCGAAACCCGCGCCGCCCCATCCGCCTGCACCGCGGCGCAGGTGTCCGGGCAGAGGGTCGCGCGGGTCGGGTCGTCGGCGTCGTCGAAGTACCAGCCCTCTCCGCAGTCGCCGGGGCCGTCGCGGCGCGGCAGCTCCACCGGGTCCCCGCCCGACCCCAGCGCGTAGGACACGACCGCGGAGCTGGGATCGAGGTATTCACCGTTGTCGATCGCGAAGTCGCAGCTCACGAGCTCGCGGGAGATGGAAGAGAGCGCGGCCAGCAGGTCGCTCCCGACGCTCGCGTCCTCGGTCACCACGAACGCGCCCCGGGTGCCGCCCGCGTGCGCGATGGTGTCGAGGGCGTCGAGATCGGCGCCGTCCATGCCGATCGTGTAGGTGAGGATCCCGTGGTTGACGTAGCCGTCGAGGGCTACCTCGGCGATCTCGGCCGTGCTCTGCTCGCACTTCGTGGGCTCACCGTCGGTGACGAGGACGACGGCGTAGAGATCGTCCCGCTCGGCGCGTTGGGCGGCGATCAGGGCGTCCACCGCACCGCGCAGGGCCGGGTAGGTCGGCGTGTAGCCGCCGGGGGACACGGACTCGATCGCGTTCACGAGGCGCGCCTCCTGGGGATCGGACGGGCCGGGTCCCAGCGTGGAGAGCGCGACCAGGGGGGTCTTGCAGGGCGCCGCGTCGCACTCGCCGACCGAGGGATCGCCGCAGCCGTCCCCGTGGGCGCCGCGCCCGTCGAGCGGGAAGAGCTCGAGCGCGACCGCGAGTCCGTCGGACTCCGGCGCGGTGAAGAACGCCTCGAGCGCGGCTACCGTCCCTGCCCAGCGAGCCCCGCGCATCGAGGCCGACTTGTCGAGCATCAGGTACAGGTTCACGCCGCGGAAGGAGGCGGTGGCGTCCGCCTCCGCGCAGAGCGGGACCTCGCAGTCGGCGTCTCCCGAGTACAGGCCCCAGTTGTCCAGGCGGCTGCACTCCGCCGGCGCGCCGGGGTCCGGCGGGTTGACCATGATCTCACGGTTGCCGTGCAGGTCGCAGGTCGTCACGCCGACGCAGCGCCCCGGCTCGATCGGCTCGGCGGTGAAGCACTCCTCGAGCTGCGGGTGATCCTGGTCCGGCGCCGCGTCCGGGTAGTGTCCGGAGTTGGCGGGGTAGTGGATCACCCGGATCCCCGCCTCGGCCGTGGCGGTGCCGTGATTGCAGATGGGCAGGGTCCCGCTGCACGGCACGCCCACCGCCAGGTCGATGTCGTCGCAGGCCTCGTTCGTCTGCCCGGGGAGCCACGGCGCGCAGACGCCCGCCTCCGGTGCGGGGAGCTCGAGCGCGATGGGGCAGGTCAGCCCACAGTCGGAGGCGACCCGATCGCGGCACGCGCCGGACCAGCCGGTGACGCAGCAGGACGGGTTCGCCTGGCAGATCTTCGCGACACAGGGGTGGCAGCGCGCGTCGAGCGCGACGCCGTCCTCGTCGCAAGGGGAGTGCTCGCAGGTGGCTTCCGGACGCGCCGCGCACTCGGCGCCGCAGACCGTACCGACCATCGCCACGCAGGTTTCGTCCCAGGCCCGAGCGTCGCAGGCGCCGGCGCAGCGCTCGGCGTAGCGGGCGGCGCAAGCCGGTCCCCAGACGCCGGGCGGCCCCCCGTCGGGACCCGCGCCGTTAGGCGTGTAGCTCGCGTCCCGGGTGAGCAAGAGCTTGTCGGCGATGAAGCCGTCCTCGCGCATCCAGAGGTCGATGGTGTGCGGCCCGGCCGTGGGGACGTCGAGGTACGCCCGCGGCGCGCCCGCCGCCATCCTGTGCCCCACCCAGCCCTCCGCTGCGGTGAAGCCCGCGAGGCCCTCGCCGGACGCCGGGATGTCTCCGTCGAGGCCCACGTGGACCGAGTCGCTGGTGGCCACCGTCGCGCCACCGGCGCGGCCGCGGACCCACGCGTAGTAGCGCCCCGCGCTCGGCAGCTCGACGTCGAACTCGAGCGACGGGGAGCTCAGCCGCTTGCTCGCGGCGTAAGTCTTGCCGTTGTCGGGCCCGGCTTGCATCACGGCGCCGTTCGACGCCGTGGACTCCGCCACCTCGCGGAAGTGTTGCGACGAGCGGGGGATGTGCCGCGAGTGGTGCTCGGCCTCCCGCACCAGCGGATCGGCCCCGGCTGCAGCCTCGCCGCAGCAGTCGGGCAGCTCGGCGCAGACCTCCGCCACGCAGGGGTCGCAGTCCGCCTTGAGGGGGAGGCCCGCCGCGCAGGGGTCGTGCGCGCAGTCCCCGTCGTTGGCGCGGGCGCAGCAGCTCGGCCGCGCGGCGCAGATCATCCCCACGCAGGTCTGCTCGCCCGCGTCTGCGCCGCCGAGGTGCGTGTCCTCGCAGCCGGGGTCGAGCGCCGCGCCCGGATCGCACTTGCCATGCGCGCAAGCGGGTCCAGTGACGGGAGCGACGCAGCGGTGGTTCAGCTGGCAGTCGTAGGCGGAGCTGCAGGGCTCCACGAAGGCCTTGTCGACCAGCCCCTTGGCGCGCAGATCGTCCACCGAGCCGCCCGTCCAGGTGAAGATCGGCGACCCCCGCGTCGGCTCGATGGCCACCGCGGGCTCCTCGTAGTAGGCGCGGCAGGCCGGATCGCAGACGTTGCTCGCGCAGGGCTCGGGCTCGCCGAGGGCGCGCGCGCCGAGGCCCGCCGCGTCGACCGGGAGCGCGAAAGCCGTCAGCGCGGCGCCGCTGCAGCCCGTCCAGCTCCCCCCCTGGCAGCGCTCCGTCCCCTCGCGGCAGGTGACGACCCGCCCCTGCACCGCCAAGAGCTGGCCGCACGCGCGCTCGGCGCCGTCCTCGCAGGGGCCCCCGTCGCCGGTCTTCGGCGGCAGCTCGCCCGCCAGAAGGGATTCGAGCCGGGGCGGCGGCGGGGCCGCGGCGTCGTCGCCGGTGCATCCGCTGGTCGCGCCGAGCAAGGCGAGGAGCGCGGCCACACCGCCGCGGGCGATCAGCGACCTCGGGCCTGGGGTCGGGGAGAGGCGCATCTGGTCACGTGGAGAGTGCCCCGCGCCCCGGCTGGCTGGGCAGCGGCAGAGGGAGAGGAGCAACCCTCTCATTCTGCCTCATCGAGTGACAGAGCTCCAGCGCTCGGGGCCGGCGGTTCCCCGCCCGCCGACCGAGAGCTTCCCGGGCGCGTGCCACACGTCTTCGACGTGCCGGGGCGAACGATCGTCGCTGTGTCGGCGGTCGCGGTGTGCGTCCTCGCCGCCTGCGGAGGTCGGGTGGAGCGCGATCGCTCGGTCGTGGCGCCCGCCGCGCGGGGTGGGGAGCCGGGTGACGAGGGCGGCGCCGCAGGCTGGCTCGCTTCGGGCGGCGGCGCAGTGGGGGAGGGAGGTGCCGATGCCGCGCGCCACCGCGCCATCTGCGGGGGGCGAGCCGGGCGGTGGTGCCGCCGGGGACGGAGGGCTCGAGCCGGCGCCGGTGGGCGGGAGCGCGGGCGCAGCGAGCCCGCCCGCCGGCTGCAGCGACGGCGCGCTCGACGGCGAGGAGGACTGCGAGGACGGCAATCGCGAGGCGGGCGACGGCTTCGGCCCCGACTGCCGCTACGAGGCCAGCCTCTGCGGCGACGGCGTGATCGACCCGGGCGAGAGCGGCGACGACGGGAACGGCCAGGCTGGTGACGGGTGTGGTCCGCGCTGCGGGGAGGAGTCCTGCTGGGCCTGCACGCTGAGCTGCACGGAGGCCCTGATCCACCCCTGCGGCTGCGGCAACGGGATGCTGGAGCGGGGCCCGGAGTGCGACGACGGCGACCTCGCGGACGGCGACGGCTGCGACGTCGCCTGCCGGCTCGAAACCGACTGCGGCGACGCGATCTCGCAGGCCGAGTTCGGCGAGGAGTGCGACGACCGCAACGACGTCGACGGCGACTGCTGCGACCGCGCCTGCCGCGCGAGCGGCCGCGGCGGCCCGCGCTGAAGGAGCAGGACCGCGCGCCGCGCGGACCCCGCGCTGCCGCGGCGCCGCGCGCGGCCCTGCTCCTCACCGCGCGGGGGGCCTGCTCGCCGGAGGCGCAGGCTCCGTCGACGCGGGCGACGTCGCCCCGGGCGGGGCGGCGCTCCGCGCCGGGTAGGTGAGCCCGAAGCCGAACGGGAAGAGGGGATCGTATTGCGGGTCCCCGACGTTGAGGGGCAGGTCCGCGCTCGTGCGCGGCCAGGAGTGGCCGAGGCGTCCGGTCGCGGGCGCCAGGCCGAAGAGCACGTCGGCGACGCCCCCGCCCTCGGTGCCCGGGAGCCACGCGACGGCGACCGCGTCCGCGTGGTCGAGCGCGTCGCCGAGCACGAGCGGTCGCCCTGCGACCAACACCACGACCAGCGGTATCCCGAGCGCGGCCAGGCGCCCCACGCGGGCCACGTCGTCCGGAGAGAGCTCGACGCTGGGGCGGTCCCCAGCGCCCTCGGCGTAGGGCTCGGCCTCGCCGACGACCGCGATGATCGCGTCCGCGCCCGCCGCGCCAGCGTCGTCGAGCGAGAAGGTCACCTGGGTGGTGGCGCCGACGACCTCGCGGATCCCCTCGCCGATCGTGGTGCCGGGGGTGGGGCGGCCGCGCCGTCCCTGCCAGTCGATCGTCCACCCCCCGCACTGGCTGCCGAGATCCTGGGCGATGACGCCGACCACGTGCACCCGCGGGAGATCGGTCGCGAGCGGCAGCAGCCCGCCCTCGTTCTTGAGCACGACCACCGACTGTCGCACCGCGCGGCGCGCGATCTCGCGGTGGGCGGCGCCGCCGAAGTCGCGCGCGAGCTCGGCGGGGGCGGCCGGGGCGGCGGCGAAGCGATCCGGCGCGAGCAGCCCCTGCGCGCACTTGACCGCGAGGATGCGGCGCGCGGCCTCGTCGAGGCGGCGCTCGGGGATGCGGCCCGCCGCGACCAGGCGGGCGATCGTCGCCACCAGCTCGGCTGGTTGCCGGGACGCCATGAACATGTCGACCCCAGCGGTGAGGGACGCGACGAGGCTCGCCTCGCGATCCGGTGAGATCCGCTCCATCCCCTGCCAATCGGAGACGACGAAGCCGCGGAAGTCGAGCTCCCCCTTGAGCACGTCGGTGAGGAGCGGGCCGTGGCAGTGCATCGGCACCCCGTTCACGGAGCTGAAGCTCGCCATCACGGTGCCGACCTGGGCGGCGATGGCGGCGCGGTACGGCGGCAGGTGGATGCGGCGGAGCTCCTCGTCGGTGAGGACGGCGTCGCCCTGGTCGACCCCGCCGCGGGTCCCGCCGTCGGCGACGAAGTGCTTGGCGCAAGCGAGCACCGAGGGTCGGGCGGCGCCCGGCGCCTCGCCCTGGAGCCCCCGGATCAACGCCGCGCCCAGGCGTGCGACCAGCTCGGGCTCCTCGCCGAAGGCCTCGTAGGTGCGGCCCCAGCGCTCGTCTCGCGCCACGGCGAGGACGGGCGCGAAGGTCCAGTCGATCCCGGTCGCCGCGACCTCCCGGGCGGTGACGCGACCGACCTGCTCGACCAGCGCGGCGTCCCCCGTGGCGCCCAGGCCGATCGCGTGCGGAAAGAGCACCGCTCCCTCGACGTTGTTGTGCCCGTGGACGGCGTCGATGCCATAAAGGAGCGGGATCCCCGCGCTCGATCGGAGTGAGCCGGCGCGCACCGCCGCGACGAGATTGAACCACGCCGTCCGGTCGTTGGCCGCCGGATCCGACCCGCCGCCGCTGAGGACGGAGCCGAACTCGAGCGCGCCGATCGATTCCGGAGCGCCGAGCTGCTTCAGATCGGGCTGCACGAGCTGCGCCGCCTTCTGCTCCGGCGACAGCCGGGCCAGCAGCGCGTCCGCGCGCTCGAGGCAGGCCGCCGACGGCCAGGCTCCTTCCTTGGCCACGAGCCTCACGGCCGCGGACCGTGGTGGCAGGCAGGGGAGGCTCGCCGCGGGCGTCGTGGGGGAGCGGGCGCCGCGCGCGCAGGCCGTGGCGACCAGCGTCCCCGCCAGCAAGAGCAGCGTGGCCCTGGGATCGGGGCGAAGTCGGGTGACCATCTGCCGAGCAGTAGCGTGGTCGGTGCCAGGCGTCACGCCCGCGGCTACCCCAGCGCCGCGCTCCCCCGGGGGCGGGAAGGGACCGCGAGGGGTCGCCGAGCGGGAGGGCGGGGCGGGCGTACCGCCAGTGGTTCACCCCGCGGAGCGCTCCCCGCGGGGTGGCGGCGCCTTTCTGCGCAACTCGGCCTTGGTGGTGCCGACCTGGCTGACATGGCTGACATGACCCACCGAAGACGAAGGCGCCGCCGCCCCGATTCTCCCCCGTCGCTCGCCGAAACCCGTCTCCGGATCCCCAGGTGGCTCATCTACTCCTTGGCGGCGTTCGGGCTCGGCTCCATCGCGCTGGTGCTCTTCGGCATCGTCGGGGTCTTCGCTGCGCTCAAGCAGTCCGACGCCTACCGCACCTCGCTCGCGTTCGTCGTGGAGCACCCCGCAGTGGTGGCGCGCCTGGGGGAGCCCATCAAGAGCGGCCTCTTCCCGACGGGGAGCATCCAGAAGACGGGCCCGTACGGGCGCGCCGAGCTCTCGTTCAGCGTCAACGGTCCTCGCGGCGGTGGGACCGCGCTCGTCCGCTCCTCGCGGGACGGCGTGCGGTGGGTGGTCGAGGACGCGCGCCTCGTCATCGACGACGGCGTCGTCGAGCTGCTCCCCCCACGCCCGTCGTCCCTCGCTGCGACGCCAGGCGGCTTTCGCTGAGCGCGCCCGGGCGCCCCAAGCAATCCTGCCGCTACCGCAGCGCCTCGCGCACCCGGGCGGCGTGGGGAGAGCGCGGGTAGCGCGCGAGCAAGGTGGTCGCGGCGGCCTCGGCCTCACCTCGCCGTCCGAGGGCGACGAGGGCCTCGACCTCGAGCACCGCGCGCTCCTCGGCGAGCTCGCCCGCGGGAAACTCGCGCGCCGCCGCGCGCAGGACCGCCAGCGCAGCGGCGCCGTCGCCGGCGCGGAGCACCGCGCGCGCCTCGGCGACCCGGCGCGCCTCGGCCGAGAGGGCGTCGTCGGCGAGCGCTACGGTGACGCTCGGGGCCTCGCGGCCCGCGGCCGCGGCGGACAGCGGCGCCTGCTCCTGCGGCGCGGGGGCCGTTCCGAGGATCCCGGCGGGCGCCGCCGAAACCGCGAGCGCGGCGGGGGTGGCCGGCGCTCCGCCCGCCGGCGCGGCCACCAGGCGGGCGCTGGTGCCGCCCACGAAGAGGACGCCGAGCCCGAGCGAGAAGCCGACCAGGGCCGTCTTGACCAGGGCACCGGCGGAGAGCGTGGCGCCCGCCCCGGTGGCGAGCGTCGCGCCGCCGCTTCCCGCCGGTGCCGCGGCGCCCGGGGGCGCCGCCGGGCCGAGATCCCCGCCCGCCGAGCCGCCGGCCGTGGGCGGCAGGTCCGGGGGGAGCGCCGCGACGATCGCACGCCAGAGCTCTTCGGCGGCGCCCGGCGGCGGCGCCAGCCGGGCGCCGGCGTCGAGCACGCGCCGTGCCGCCTCGTCGAGCGAGCCGGAGTCGAGCAGGCGGATCGGGTCGGTCATGACCCCACCTCCTGGCCGAGACGCCCGCCGCGCGCCCGGATCCGGCGCGCCCGCGCCGCGAAGTCCGCGCGGGCGAGGCGGAGCCGCGAGTAGACGGTGGCCAGCGGGATGTCGAGGATGTCGGCGATCTCCGGGCCGGTGAACCCCTCGAGCTCGAACAGCGTGAACACGGCCCGTTGCTCCAGGTCCATTGCGTCGAGCAGACCGTCTAGCACCTCGAGCTCGGCGTGCTCGTCCCGGGCCGGCGGCAACATCAGCTCGAGGTCCGCGTGCTCGCAGGGGATCTCCCGCCGCACGTGCGCGCGTCGCCGCCGCTCCGAAGCCACCCGGAAGCAGATCCGGTAGAGCCAGGTGGTCCACCGGGCGCGTCCCTCGAACTGGTCCATGCGGCGGAACGCCACGAGAAAGACCTCCTGCACGGAGTCGGCGACGTCGGACTCCGGCACCCCGAGCCGCCGGAGGGAGCGCCACACGAAATCGACGTTCCTCAGGTAGAGCTCGCGCGGGTCCATCACCGGCGTCAGCGCCCCGCTCCGACGGGGGCCGCCGATCCTTCGTGGTCCCGGCCGTCCCGATCCATCACCGAAACGCTACCCCTGCCCGGGCGACGAGCCAGGCGCTGGGACGTCCGGCGTCCCAGCTCCCGACGTTCACGACGTGAAAGCGGTCCCGGTTCAGCGGAACCAGGCCGGTCGCCTCCGCGCCGAGCGTCACCCGCCGCCCGGTTTCCAGGCCGGCGCTCGCGCCGAGGGCCGTCCAGAGTCGGTCGTACTCGGTGGAGCTCGTGAAGCCCCCGGCGGCGGCGTGCAGGGAGCCGCCCCAGCCCTGCACGCAGCCGGTTGCGCGCCACCTCTGGCCCAGGCCTCCGCAGCCCGCGAGCACGCCGCCGACCCAGCGTGAGGTGATGCGTCCCGGGTCGAGATCGACCTCGCTCGGGAGCCGCCAGGCGACCAGCGCCCGCAGGGAGAAGGGCGCCCAGCCGAGCTCGAGTCCCCCGAAGAGCGCCTCCGTGAGCTCGGTGGAGACGCCGGCGGCGGCGACGGCGCGGGCGGTCATCGTCCGCGCGACACCGTGCTCGCTCGGCGCTCTCCGGGCCGGGGGTGGCGGGATGGTCGGCGATGGCCCGGGCGGTGGCCCGGGCTCCTTCGGGACCGCGATGATGGACGCTGGCGGGGTCGCGTCCACGGCATCCTCGGCTGGGGTGGTGGCGGACACTCCCGCCCCCTCGTCCTCCGTCGTCAGCGCGAGTTCCGCCTGCGCTGCGCGGACCTCCTCGTCGAGCACCATCCCGATCAGCACCACCAGCGCGTCGCCGAGCCCCGCGCAGGACGCGGCGCGGAGCTCCCGTTGGCCGACGCGCCCGCCCGTGACCACGACTCGCCCGACCAGTCCTGCCTCGTCCCGGAAGATGGACACGGCGAGCGTGACGTCCTCGAGCCCTTGCGCTGCCCCATTCCCGGGTGCGCTCGCTCCGGGTGTCGCCGCAGCGGACGCGTTCGGCGCC
>CAYVRP010000014.1:11105-100223 GCA_964454025.1 uncultured Polyangiaceae bacterium
GCGGCGCCCACCTGCGGGGGTGTCGCGGCGCCCACCTGCGGGGGTGTCGCGGCGCCCACCTGCGGGGGTGTCGCGGCGCGCACCCGCGCCGCGAGCTCCGCCTCCGTGGGGCAGCCCGCGATCCCGTCGGCGAGCTGAAGGTGGAGCCGCGCTCCGCGGAGGGGCTCCTCCGCCCCCGCGGTCCCGGGCGCCGAGGCCACGGCCAGCCCGACCGCGCCGAGGACCCCGGTCGCCTCGCGCCGCCCCCGGTATCGCCCGCCCATCGGATGCGCCGCTGACAACGCGGGCGACCCTTCCATGCTCGGCCGCCGATGGCAACGCTGACTGTGGCGAGGGAGACTGGGACGCGCCGGCCCGTGGGCGATTCCGTGATGGAAGAGCGTGGCTGCCGCCACGAGCCAGGCAGCTCGGGGCACGGTCGCCTCGAGCGCGGAGGCGAGAGACTCATGCGGCACCCCATTACCACCCTCACCCTCCTCCCCCTGCTGCTCGGCCTGGCTGGCTGCGAAGACGATCTCGAGATCGGTTCGCAGGAGGTGACCGCGGGGGGCGAGGAGCACGAATGTTCGGAACCCGGCGCAACGCGAGCCGCGGACGACGGCTGCAACCAGTGCACCTGCACCGAGGACCACACCTGGTCCTGCACCGAGATGGTCTGCGTGCCCGCCTGCGAGCGCGGCGACACGCGGCTCGCGGACGACGGTTGCAACGAGTGCACCTGCCTAGGGGACGGGACCTGGCACTGCGAGGACGAGCCCTGCGAGCCCGTGTGCGAACCGGGGGAGACGCGGCCCGGCGAGAACGGCAGCCCTGAATGCACGTGCGACGAGGCCGGCACCTGGCTCTGTCCTCCGGGTCCGGAGTGCACCGTCGGCGAGGTGCGAGACGCGGGCGATGGGTGCAACACCTGCACCTGCGACATCCTGCTGGACGGGGGCAGTCCGCCGGAGTGGTTCTGCACCACCGACCCGTGCCCTCCCAGTGTCTTCGAGCCGTGCACGCCCGGTGACACGCGGCTCGCGGACGACGGCTGCAACACCTGCGAGTGCGAGATCGTGCTCGAGACCCTTTACACCCGCTGGTCCTGCACGGAGGACCCGGCGTGCGCCGAGGCGTGCACGGTGGGCGAGGTGCGGGACTTGGGCGACGGCTGCACCACCTGCGAGTGCGTGGCCGTGCTGAACGGTGGCAGCCCGAACCGATGGTTGTGCACCGTGAGGCCGTGCGAGGGTCAGTCCTGCACGGGCTTCGACCAGGAGCTCGTCAACGCCGATGGCTGGGTCGGGAACGACCCGGCGACAACGGCCGACGATCCGCTCGGGATCCAAGGCGCCTGGTTCACGGCCGGCGACGGGATCGCCTGCCCGAACCTGGAGGGCAACCCCTGTAGCGCCGACGGCTGCACGGTGCGTGGTAGCACCATCGTCGACCCCGAGTGGGAGGCCTGGGGCTGCATGGTCGCGCTCGAGCTCCAATCCACTGGAGGCCCGGACGCAGTTCGGAACCCCTACTCCGGTCCGGTCAACTGCTTCGACGTCGAGCTCATGGGCAGCACCGGCGCGTCCACGGTGCGGATCGGGTTCTTCGATCAGGCGGACATGACCGGTCGCGTCGGACCCTTCCAGGAGGTCGGACCCGTCAACGGGACCTGGAGCGGACGGATCTGCACCTCCGACGTCGCCTGCCCCGCGCAAGTGTCCGCGGCCGGACTCTGCCGGGCGGGCACGGGCGTCGCCGATCCTTACGCCCTCTACGCCCAGATCGTGGGCGGCGAGTTCGACGAGGCGGACGTCGAGCTCCAGATCACGAGCCTGCGCCCCGGCTCCTGCACCGGCGTGCCGGAGCCGACCTGCACCGAGGGAGCGACCTACGCGCCCGACGAGTGCACCATCTGCACCTGCTCGGCCACCGGTGCCTGGCTTTGCCGGCAGGTCCGGATCTGCGAGCCCCAGGACTGCGAGCTCGGCGAGATCCGGGAGGCGGGCGACGGCTGCAACCTGTGCGAGTGCGTGACGACCCCCGAGTCGGGGCCGGAGTGGGAGTGCAGCGCGGAGCCCGGCGGCGGCGGGACCTGCACCACGAGCCCCGACGAGCTCGTCAACGTCGACGGCTGGGTCGGCGGGGACCCCGCGGCCAGCGACGACGATCCGTCCGGCGTGCAGGGAGCGTTCTACGCCTTCGGCGACGGCATCGCCTGCTCGCCGCCAGTGGGCAACCCCTGCACCGCGGACGGCTGCACGATCGAGGGCGCCACGGTGATCGACCCGGAGTACCAGGCGTGGGGCTGCGGGATGGGGCTACAGCTCAACGCCGCCGGCGGCGACTCGAACGTCCTGTTGCCGTACGACGGACCCGGCGACTGCTTCGACCTCGTCCTGGAGGGCGAAACCGGCGACGCGCCGGTGAGGCTCGCGCTCGCCGACCACGCGATCATGGACGGCTACCTCGCTCCCTTCGCCGAGATCGGCCCCGTCAACGGCACCTGGCAAGGCCAGCTCTGCAAATGGGACGTCTCCTGCCCGGACTGGGCGCTGGAGGGAGGCCTCTGCGCCGACGTCACCGGCGTCGCCCAGCCCTACCAGCTCCAGATCTTCGTCATCGGCGGCGACGCCGAGGGGCCGATCTCGCTCACCCTCGAGAGCCTGAAGATCGCGGTCTGCGACTGACGGTCGGGATCGTCGCCCGCGGGGGTCGTTTCGGGGCGGCGCGCCGCCCCGCTCACCCCAGCGCGAGCATGCGTTCGATGGGCCGGCGCGCTCTCTCGGCGAGCTCCGGGTCGAGCTCGACGCGCGGGGCGAGGTCGCGCAGGGCGAGGTAGACCTTCTCCGGCGTGTTCAGGCGCATGTGGGGGCACTCGTTGCAAGCGCAGTCGCTGCTGGGCGGCCCCGGGATCAGCACCTTGTCGGGGGCCCGCTTGCGCATCTGATGCAGGATGCCGCTCTCGGTGAGCACGATGAACTCCCTCGCCGGCGAGGCGGCCACGTGCTCGATCAGCGCCGCCGTCGAGCCGATGAAGCTCGCGCGCGCTAGGATCGGGGGTTCGCACTCGGGGTGGGCGATGACCTCGGCGCCCGGGTGCCGGAGCTGCAGGGCGACGAGCTTCTCCAGGCTGAAGACCTCGTGCACGACGCAGGTGCCCGGCCACAGGACGAGCGAGCGGCCCGTCCGCTCCGCCACGTGCCGCCCGAGGTTCCGGTCGGGGGCGAAGAGCACCTCGGCGTCGCGCGGAATCGACTCGACCACGCGCACGGCATTGCTCGAGGTGCAGATGAGGTCGCTCTCGGCCTTCACCGCAGCCGAGCAGTTGATGTAGCTCACCGCCACGGCGCCGGGGTGCCGCGCGCGCCAGGCCCGGAACGGCTCGACGGGGCAGCCGTCGGCCAGCGAGCAGCCCGCCGCGAGGTCGGGGACGAGGACGATCCGCGTGGGGTTCAGGATCTTGGCCGTCTCCGCCATGAAGTGGACGCCGGCGAAGAGGATGACGTCGGCCTCGGTGCGCCGGGCCGCCTGCGCGAGCTGCAGGGAGTCCCCGACGAAGTCGGCCAGCTCCTGGATCTCGCTCTCCTGGTAGTAGTGCGCGAGCAGGACCGCGTTCCGCTCGCGCAGCAGCCGCCGGATCTCGGCGTCGAGGTCGAGGGTGGCGAGGGCCGCCGGGGTGGCGCCGGGAGAGGGAGGGGTTCCGCCGTTCGGCAGCGCGCTCACGTGGGGCGGGCGACCGCGGGTACGGCGGCCGCGAAGCGGGCCTCGAAGTGGCTCGGGGGGAGGCCCCGCGCGGGGTCGAGCGTGAAGTCGGGCACCGCGGCGTCGCGGAGCTTGGAACAGAGCTCCTCGACCTCGCGCCGCGAGAGTCCGAGCGCGTCGAGCCGCCCCGGGTCGAGCGCCGCGGCGTCGAGGGTTGCAGCGTCGAGGGTCGCGGCGTCGAGGGCGCTCGGGTCGGGACCGTCCCCGCTGGCCGAACCGCGCGCTCGCGCCGGGGCCGCTACCGCGGCGCCCGGGCGCGCCCGCAGCCCCGCGGCGTCCACGATGATGAGCTGGCGCAACAGCTCGAGCTCCCCCCGGCTCAGGCGGGCGCCGCAGACGTCGTAGTCGATCCAGGCCTCGTAGCTCAGCGGCGCGACCCGCTGCAGCATCCCCGCCATCACCCGGGCGTACTGCTGGATCTCCCACTGCGCGTGGCGGTCGACCCGCAGCCGGAGGAAATGCATGAGGTTATGCAGATCGATCTTCCAGTACCACTGGGTGTAGGTGCTGAGCGGGAGATCGATGCGGGCGAGCTCACGCGCCACGTCGTGACCCGTCAGCCACTCGTAGCTCTCGCGGGCGGCCGCGCGGACGGCCTCCCAGCGCTGCACGGCCTCGGCGTAGGCGCCGGCCGGGATGGCCTGGCCGCTCCGGCCCTGGCGGTTGGCGTCGCTCTGCGTCATCAGCTCCTCGGGCGCTGGGGTGTAGAAGAGCATCGGCATCAGCGAGTACCGCCCGCTGTACTCGTTGACGCTGGCGGTGCGGTGGCGGATCCACTGTCGCGCCACGAACATCGGCATGCAGCAGTGGAACTTCAGCTCCACCATCTCGCTGGGCGTGGTGTGCTGGTGCCGGCGGAGGTAGCGCAGCAAGCCGCGCGTCTGGCTGGTCTTGCGGGTGCCGAAGCCGTAGCTCACGCGCGCCGCGCGCTCGATGCAGGCGTCGCTGCCCATGTAGTCGACGAGCGCGACGAAGCCGTGGTCGAGCACGGGGAAGTAGAGGCCGAGGATCTGCTCCGCCCCCTCGGTCGTGGGTCGCTGGGTGAGGGTCGTGCCGGTCATCGTGCGTCACCGATCGTGGCCGACCGCCGGCATAGCAAAGGCGCCAGGACCGCGCCACGCGCGAACGGGCCGCGCCGACCGCCGCCGCCGGTGGAGCGGGGCTTCCTTCTCCGGTACGCTGCGCGGCCGTGGTGATCCCCGTCGTTCGCTCGGCCGCGGCGCCCGGAGACGCGGCCGCTCGCCGTGGCTTGCGGCACGCCGCCGCGTGCCGCACCGCGACGCACGCCGCCGCGGCGTTGCTCGGCGTCACGGCGGCGCTGGCGGGGTGTCGCGCGAGCGCGGGCGCGGGCGTGACCGCCGTCCCCGCGACGTCGGCCGGACCGGCGCCGGTGGCGACGACCGCGCGCGCGCCGGCGTTCCCGGCGCCGCCGCGCGCCGTCGCGCTCCCCCGCAGCGGGGAGGAGCCGGTCCTGCGCGACCGGGATGGCACCGCGCGCTATCTGATCCAGGGGCTCCGGCTCACGCGACGCCCCGACGGCGCCCTGGCGCGGGCGCGCGATCTGATCCCGGCGCCCGCGGTCGCGGTCACCGAGCTGCCGGAGCGCGTGGGTCGGGGCTACCTCTTCCTCGCGCGGACCTCGGGCGACAGCCTGCTCTGGCGCGCGCGGAGCTGGACCGGGCCGCTGCAGCCGCTCGCCCGCCTCGGGTTCGACGTGGAGTCGGTGCAGGTCGGCTTCGACCGGCTCTACGCCGTCGCGCGGGACACTCGCGAGGTCGTGGCGCTCGACCCGACCACGGGGGCCGTCGTCGATCTCGGGAGCCTGCCGCCGACCGCGGCCGTGCGCAGCATCGCGTTCGCAGACGCGTGGTTCGGCATCGTGGACCTGCCGTACCGCGGGGCGCTGGTGACCTTCGACGCCGGCGCGAGCTGGCACCCGCTCGGGCTCGGCGCGGTCCGCGGCCTGACGGCGGGCGACGGCGAGATCGTCGCGCAGATCGAGGCGGAGGCGATCACGATCGACTCGCGCGGCCGCGTGGTGCGCCGGGCGCCGCTCGATCAGATCGAGCCTCCTTCGCCCGGCCCCGCTGCGGAGCGGCCCCGGCGCGCGCGCCCCCCGGCCCCGCTCCGCGAGGCGGTGCTGCGCGGCTGGCCCGAGCCGCCGGACCACGCGCTCGTGATCACCGCGGGGACGCTTACGCGCGTGCGGCTCCGCGACGGCGCGGTGGTGGCCCGCGTGGAGGACGTGGTGGACCGCGGCGACCAGTGCCAGGCGGTGCCCCTCGGGGCGGGGTTCGGCTTCGTCTGCACGCGCGAGCAAGGCGGCACCGCGCTGCTCCGCTTCCGCCCGCCGCTCGGGGTGGAGCGCGGGCTCGCCTTCGCGACGCCCCGCTACGTCGCGCCCGGCGGCCAGGGCGCGCTCGCCATCCGCGGCGGCTGTGCCGACGAGCCGAGCGGCGCGGCCGCCGGGCTCTACTGCATCGTCGGGGTGGACGGCGACGTCCGCGAGATCCGCGTCAGCGGCGACCGCGGCGTCGAGCGCGTGGTCGCGCTCGGTGACGGCCGCGTCGCGGTGCTCGTGCCGCCGCGGTTCGGGGCGCCCGGCCAGCTCACCCTGGTCGACCGCACGGGGCGCTCCGAGGCGACGGCGCTCGCACTGCCCGCGGCCCGGGAGGCGCGCCGGGGGCTCCTGCGGCGCGCCCTGTGGCTCGACGGCTTCCGCGAGCGTCGCGCGGGCGAGCTCGCGGGCTGGGTCGCGGACGGCGACGACTTCGTCGGAGTGCGGGTCGCGTTCGACGGTCGCGTGACGGTGGGCAAGCCGTCCGCGGGTCTCGGGCGCAGCGTCCTCGCCGGCCCCTTCGCGCTGTCGCGCGATCGGGAGGGGACTCTGCGCGAGACCACCGACGGCGGGTTCACCTGGCGCGAGTCGGACTCCCTGCTCGATCTCGAGTCGTTTGCCGGGAGTGGTCGCCGCGAGCAGGGCTGCTCCGCGCTCGGTTGCGCCCTCGGCAGCTGGGTGCGGGTCGGGTGGCAGGGACCCAGGGGCAAGCCCGACGCGCGCGCGGCGGCCAGCCGCCCGCGCGGCGCCGTCTTCCCGCCGTCCGAGGGCGGACGTTGGGTGATGCGCTGCTCCCTGGATCGTGCTCGCAGCAACGGTGCTCCCCCGGCGGGGCAGGGCGCTGCGCCCCGCCGGAGGACGCCACCCCGCGCGGCCCCGACGTCCACCGGCCTCACCGCCGAGAGCGTGGAGTCCACCGCGTGGGAGCCCTTCTTCGGCGTGCCGCCGCCTGCGCTCGGACCTGCCGAGGTCGGGTTCGACGCCCGCGCGGTCGGGCTCGCGGGGCAGCTGCACCTGTACGCCGCGGGACCTCGAGGCGCCGACTGGACGCGCGCGGCGACCTGGCGTGCGCGCGGCTACGACGCCTTCGACGTGACCGGCCAGGTCTGGTCGACGGTGCCGGCGCCGACGCCGTGGGGCGACGTGGTAGCGGCGGCGCAGGCCTTCGGGCTCAACGTCTACGGCAACCCCTCGCCGGATCTCGTGGCCACCCTGGAGCCGGGCGGTCGCGCCGGCGTGCTATCCGTTGCCGCTGCGGGCCATCGCCAGCTGTACCTCGCCGAGGCCGGGCGAGCGCTCCAGCCCATCCGCGATGCCGCGGCCCAGGACGTCGCCGCGGTGGCCGGCGCCGTCAAGGTCGGCGGCCGCTTCTTCATCGGCATCGACCGCCAGAGCTTCCGGATCTATCGGGTCACGTCGGACCGCTTGACGCTCGTCGGCGACTACCCCGAGGTGGAGAGCTCGTCGAGCGCGATCAGCGCCGTGGTGGTGCGCAGCGCGCGGGGCGACGCGCTGGGCATCTGGGTGCGGGCCGCGCGCACGCGCGGCGCGTACACGTCGTGGTACGTGTTCCCCGTCGATCCGGAAACCGGCGCCGTCGAGCCCCCGCTGGTGATCGAGCCGCGCGATCTCGGTCGCTTTCCTCCGGCGTGCTCGGTGGACGACGAGGGCTGGCTGCTCGTGGGCGCGCCGCCGATCGTGCCCTACGTGGAGCTCGAGGGGCAGGACGGGGCCTGGTCCCCGCGCCGCGTCGATGCGCGCTGGATCGCAGGTCCGCACGGGCTCTGTCTCGACGCCCTCTCCGCGGAGGGCGAGCTGCCGCGCCCCGGGCCATCGACCCCGCCCATCGGGGCTCCACTACGACGAACCGTGCCGATGACCGTGCTCGATGCAGATCGGCCCGGTGGCCGCTCGCTCCTCCGCTGCTCGGGTTGACGAAGCAGCACATCTCGTGAATTCAGAGGCTTGAAGGTATCAGGATTGCAGGACTGAAACCGCCTCTCGCGCCCCTGAACGACGGAAGCAGCGACGCCCGCGGCAACCCACATAACCTAGCGGTTTCGCGAAGTTGCTTTTCGCTGGGGGGCCTGCTAGGGAACCGGCGTCCGCGTGGAGCGTGGCTGTCCCCCCCGGCCCCTCTGCGCGGACCTTTTTTCTAGGGGTCGGAGCCGGGTACCGGCGGGCACGTCCGCCAAAGAGAGAAGACCGGTCAGTCGGTCTTTCGACCTAGCTCGCCAGCGCGTCGCGTCGCGGCTTCCACGGCCGCCATCACCGCGTGACGAACCGCGCCCCGTTCGAGCTCAGCGAGACCCGCGATGGTGGTGCCGCCGGGGCTGGTGACCTGATCGCGTAGCCGCGCGGGGTGTTCCCCGGTGGTGCGCAGGACCGCGGCGGTCCCGAGCACCGTCTGGAGCGCGAGCTCCAGGGCCTGGTCGCGCGGGATGCCGACCTTGACGCCGCCGTCGGCGAGTGCCTCGACGAACAGCGCCACGTACGCGGGCCCGGACCCGGCGAGCCCGGTGACCGCATCGATGAGCCTCTCCTCGACCTCGACGACACGGCCCACGGCCCCGAAGAGGCGCCGCGCCACCTCGAGGTCGCTCGCCGTCGCCGCGGGTCCCCGGACGATCGCCGTCGCCGCCGCGAGCGCGACGGCGCCGCCGTTCGGCATCGCCCGCACGCTGCGGGTCCCGGCGCGGACCCCGGCAGCGAGGGTCCCGGTGCCGATCCCCGCCGCGATGGAAACCAGCAGCTTCTCGGGGCCCAGCGCGCCCCCCACCTCGGCGAGCAGCGCGGGGACGACTTGCGGCTTCACCGCGACCAGCACCACGTCGCTCACCCCGACGACGACGGCGTTGTCCTCGGTGGTGGTGATCCCATGGTCCCGCTCGAGCGCCTCCCGTCGCGCAGGGAGCACGTCGGAGACGGTGAGATCGGAGGGCGCGACCTGGCCCGCGGCGAGCAGGCCGCGCACGATCGCGGACGCCATGTTGCCGCCGCCGAGGATCCCGAGCTTCTTGCCGAGCGTCGTCATGGTACCAGCCTGCCTCTCCTCGCTCGCGCCGCCCCCGCGGCGATCGATGACCGCCCGCGCGCGACATAGCACGAGGGCGCTACTGCGTCGCCGTACCCGCCAGGGAAAGCGGGCCGTCGGGGCACGTCGCGGAGCGCGACCCACCCTCGACCCGCCGCCGCGCGCTCATCCGAACCAACCCCGCACGCGCTCCAGGAAGCTCTGGCGTTGAGGGCTCGCGTCCTGGCCGAGCTCGGCGCCGAGCTCGGCGATGAGCTCGCGGGCGCGCTCGCTCAACACGACGGGCACCTCCACGTTGAGCTCGACCAGCTGGTCGCCGCGGCCGGGACGGGAACGGTGGGGGACGCCCTTGCCGCGCAGCCGGAGCACGCTCCCGGGCTGGGTGCCGGGGGGCACGCGGAGCCTAGCCTTGCCGTCCAGGGTCGGGACCTCGATCTCCGCGCCCAGGGAGGCCTGGACGAAGGTGACGGGGACCTTGCAGCGCAGGTCATGGCCAGCGCGCTCGAAGAAGGGGTGAGGCTCTACCTCCACCACCACCTCGAGATGGCCCGGGGGCCGATCCCGGCGGGGGCGACTGCCGGCGCCCTCGACGATGCGACTGGCGCCGCTCTCGATCCCCGCGGGGATGGTCACCGCCAACCGATGCGGCGCCGGCGCGATCCCGCGACCGCGGCAGCCGCGGCAGGGGAAGCGCGCGCTCCGCCCCGTGCCGTGGCAGCGGGTGCAGGTGCGCTCGAGCGTGACCGGAAGGAACGGCTGGGGGTGTCGGATCCGCCCGCGGCCGCCGCAGGTCGAGCAGGTTTCGGTCGCGGTGCCCGCCTCCGCCCCGCTACCCCCGCATCGGGCGCAGAGGTCGACCCGGGTATAGCTGACCTCGCGCGTGCACCCGAGCGCGGCGTCCACCAGGCTAAGCTTGACGTGCTGGCGCACGTCGCCCCGGTCGGCGGTTCGCATGCCGATCGCCTCGAGGAAATCCCCGAATATCCCCTCGACGGATCCGAG
This sequence comes from uncultured Polyangiaceae bacterium, assembly GCA_964454025.1. Classification (GTDB taxonomy): domain Bacteria; phylum Myxococcota_A; class Polyangia; order Polyangiales; family Polyangiaceae; genus JAFGBI01. The sequence goes on from CAYVRP010000014.1 coordinate 21,221, forward strand.
GTCGACGAAGCCCCCCCCGGCGCCCTGGTTCCCCCCCGGGGCGAAGGCCGAGGTCCCCCACCGGTCGAACGCGGCTCGCTTGTCGGGATCGCTGAGGATCTGGTGGGCGAGGTTGATCTCCTTGAACCGCTCCGCTGCGTCGGCGTCGTCCGGGTTCCGATCCGGGTGATGTTGAGCCGCCAGGCGGCGGAACGCCGTCCGGATCTCCTCCGGCGAGGCCTGAGGATCGACGCCGAGGACCGCGTAGGGGTTCCGCACCGGCCGAGCCATACCATTTCCCTGGCTCGGCTGCGCTCGAGCCGGGCCCGACCGCCGGGGGGTTGGCCGTGGCGCCTTCGTCTCGGTATCGTCTCGCCAATGGCGGGCGGCGACAGCGACGACCGGCGGGTGCACGCCCGGGCTCCCATCGAGCTCAAGGTCGAGTACCGGAGGCTTAACACCTTCCTGGCCGACTACACCAAGAACATCTCGCGAGGCGGCACCTTCATCGCCACCGACCGCCCCCTCCCGGTCGGGACCGAGTTCATTTTCGCCCTCATCGTGCCGTCGCTCGCGGAGCCGTTGCGGCTCCGTGGACGCGTGATGTGGACGGTGTCGCCCGAGGACGCGAGCCGGGCCAACCCCGCGGGGATGGGGATCGAGTTTCTCTACCACGACGAGGCGGAGCGTCGCGAGAAGGAGGCCGCGGTGGAGCGGATCCTCACGCGCGAGCTCGGCGATCTGCTCGCGACCAAGCTGCTCGGGCGCAGCCCGCACATCTGATCGCGTCGCTCTCGGCGTGCGGCCGGCTCACGGCAGCGTGACGTCGGGCGGCAGGGACGGGCGGGGCCCCGGCCTTCCCGCGGCCAGCAGGGCGCGGGCCAGGGTCACCTCGACCAGCTCGATGGCGGGGCTCTCCGCCACCGCCGCGAGGCCAGCGGCCAGATCCCCACCGGCTCGGCCCGCCATCGCGGTGTAGAACCGCGCCTCGGTCCGCTCCGCGGGGGATCGGGCGGCGCCGAGCAGCCCGGCGTCGTCGAGCTCCGCGCTGCCCCAGGCGCGCAGCGCCCCGATCCAGCCGGTCCGGGTGGACACCTTCCCCAGCGCCTCCGCGACGGTCCCATCGGGCTCGGCCCCGGCGCGGCGCTCCAGCAACGAGAGCCACAGCGCGACGTAGACCAGGTCCTCCGGATCGAGGTCAGCGGCGATCGCCTCGCGCGCCAGCACGCGCCCGAGGGGTAGCTGCTCGAGGGTCAGGGCGCGCCGCATGCCGTCGATCAGCGTCGCCGCGAGCTCGTCGCGGTCCGCGCGCGAGGCGTCCAGCGCGCGCAGCGTCGCCCTCCCGGCCGCCTCGGCGGCGCCGTAGAGCTCGAGCGCGCGGGCGCAAAGGCGCTCGGCGCGCGCGAGCTCGTGGCCCATGCGCGCCGCGCTCCGCGCGCCGAGGGCGGCGATGAGCGCCGCGCGCAGGGTGTCCGCGTGGCGGTCGGCCGCGCCCGCGTCCCGGTGGATCTCGAAGCGGGCCAGCAGCGTCGTCGCCAGCGCGGCCTCGCTGCGCGAGCGCTCGGCGATCCCGCTGGCGCGCTCGAGGGCCTGGAGCGCGGCCCGTTCGTCGCCGCGCTGGCGCTCGATCGTCGCGAGCAGGCCGAGCGCGTCCAGGTCGTCCGGCGCGACGCGGAGGGCGTCGACGACGTGCCGTCGCGCGCGCTCGACCTCGGCGCTGCGTGCTTCCAGCGCCGCCATCACGTAGTGCAGGCGGGCCGGGCTCGGCCGCAGCTCGCGCGCGGTCCGGGCCTGCTCGGCGCGCGCGAGGATGGGGGCCGCCACGCGGAACGTCTCGCGGGCGATGTCCATTCGCCCCGCCTGGCCCTCGTCGGCGATGGCGCCGATCAGGAGCGCGAGGGCGCTGCCGAGATCGCGCGCCGGCGCGCCCTCTCCCAACCCGTCGGCGAGAACCAGGGGCAGCACCTCGGTCATCCCGTGCCGCGGGAGCAGTCCTGCGAGGGGGAGCGTCCCGGCCGGCGAATCGGGCGCGACCCGGTAGAGCTCCACCGCCGCGCCCCAGGCCGCGGCGCGCGCCACCTCCGGGTCGAGCCGGAAGTCGCGGTCTCTCCCCTCGGCCACGGCCGCGTAGAGCGCGAAGAGTTCGGCCCACGCGGCGGGTTCGCCCGCGCTCGCCGCCTGCACCCGCTCGATCAGCCCCGGCGCGCTGACCTCCGCGAACGGGGCCGCCGAGATCGCCGCGAGCGCCCCCGCGGCGTCCCCGTGGCGCAGGTAGCTCGCCACCACCGCGGCGCCGCCCGTCTGCGCCGCCGCGTAGGCCTCCAGCGCCGCGGCCCGCTGCTGGGGATCCTCCAGATCCAGCGTCGACGGGTCGAGGGTCAGCGCGGCGGAAACCCAGGCGGCCGTGGCCCCGTGCGCCGCTCGCAGCGTCGCCGCCGAGGGATCGAGGACGGCGCGGTTGCTCCACAGGCGTCGATCGAACGCCGCGGCCGTGACCGACCCCGGGGCCCGCGCGGCCTCGCGCCAGCGCGCCAGCGCGTCGAGGTGACCCTGCACGTCGCTCCGCGCGGGACCCGGTGGCAGCAGCGCCGCGAGTCGCTCGTAGAGCGCGAGCGCCCGGCCCTCGCTCCCGGTCCGGGCGCAGGCGTCCGCCGCCGCGCCCAGCGCGGCGGGGTGGGCCGCGTAGAGCGCCGGATCGTCCTCGGGCGCGCGCACGAGCAGGAAGGCGCCCTCGACCGCCGAGACGCCGGCCTCGGTGGCGCCGGCCAGGAAGCGCGCCTCGGCGCGCGCGAGCTGCGCCTCGACCACCCCCGCCAGCCGGTTCCGGCGCTCCGTGGACGGCGCGCCGTCGCGCAGCAGCTCCGCGGTCCGCGCGGCGAAGGCGCCGGGAGCGACCGGCACCGCCATCACGGGACCCAGCGCCGCGGGCCCCGCCGGCGTGCGCGGCCCCTCGCCCTGACCAGGTCGGCAAGCGCCCAGGACCAGGGCGAGCGCGGCGAGCGAGGGCCGGGGGTCGAGTCGCATCGACACGCAGCATACACGCCTGCCCCGGCCGCGCACGGGCGGACTTTGGCGCCGGGCCGGGGTGCGCCCTGGTAGACTCGAGGTGACCCGATGTCGGACTCGCCCGTCCGCCCCGTCCCCGCGCGCCTCGCCGACTTCGAGGTGGTCCGGCGGCTCGGCGTCGGCGGCATGGCCGAGGTCTTCCTGGCGAAGAAGCGCGGCGCCGAGGGGACCTACAAGCTCCTGGTGGTCACGCGGGTCCTCCCGCAGCACGGCTCCTCCCGCCGCTTCCGCGCCATGTTCGCCGAGGAGGCCCAGCTCGCCACGCGGCTGAACCATCCCAACATCGTGCAGGTCTACGAGTTCCAGGACTACGGCGAGGAGGGGCAGCTGCTCAGCATGGAGTACGTCGAGGGGCCCGACCTCCGGCGGCTCGCGCGTGCGGCGCAGGCCAAGAGCATGCGCCTGCCGCCCTACGTGGCGGCCTACATCATCGGCGAGGTCGCCAAGGGGCTGCACTACGCGCACGAACGCCGTGACGAGGGGGGCGCCCCGCTCGAGATCGTGCACCGGGACGTCTCCCCCCAGAACGTGCTGCTGAGCTTCGACGGCGCGGTCAAGATCGCCGACTTCGGCATCGCCTCCGCCAACCTCTTCCGCGAGGAGCCCGGGACGCTCAAGGGCAAGGTGGGCTACATGTCTCCGGAGCAGGCGCGCGGCGAGCGGGGCGACCGACGCACGGACATCTACTCGCTCGGGGTCGTCTTCCACGAGCTGCTCACCGGGCGACCGCTGCACGGCGCGGAGGAGGGCCTGGCGCTGCTCGAGGCCGTCCGCGCAGGTCGCGTCGAGCCGCCGAGCACCTACGCGCGCGAGGTGCCGCCGGAGCTCGAGGCGATCACCATGCGCGCGCTCGCCAGGGAGGTGGATGAGCGCTTCCCGACCGCGCGCGACATGGCGTCGGTGCTCACGCGGGCGCTCTTCCAGCGGCAGCAGATCGTCGACGCGCACGTGCTCGAGGCGGTGATCGCGCAGCTGGTCGATCGCGAGTCCATCGCGGGCGTCGGGGTCCCGGCCGGGCCGGGACCCGCCGCGGCGCCCGCGAAGTCCCGGCCGCCCTCTCCGGTGCGGGGCGACGACGGCTCCGGATCCGGGTCGTGGCGGGCGGAGGCGTCGGGTGCCGGCCGGGGCCCGGCGCGGGTTTCGAGCAGCCGCGGCGGCCGCGAGGTGCGCCACGTCGCCGTGATCCGCATCACCATCCATGGCTTCGACGCCATGGTGCCGGTGCTGGGGCCGTCGATCGCGGAGCAGCTCGCCGAGTCGCTCCGCGGCGTGCTCGACGAGGTCGCCTTCAAGCGGGGCGCGAAATGGTCGTGGGAGGGTGCCGACGAGGAGATCCTGTCGCTGCCCACCTGCGCGCGCGCCATCGTCGGGCTGCTGGAGAACCCGGCGCACGCCGCCATCGAGGCGGCGCGGCTCGCGGTCGATGTGCACGACGCCGTCCAGGGCGCCTGCGACGACCTGCCCGTGAAGCTCAAGGCGAGCGTCGGGCGCGTGCGTGGGATCGCGTCCGGCGTGCGGGACCGCGCCGGGCACCTCATCGACCACCAGCTCCAGGAGCCGGCCGGCTACCTCGCCGAGCGGCTCGGCAAGGCGGCACCGCCCGGGTCGACCTGGGCGGCCGGGGCGCTCTACCGGCTGGTGCGGCGCGACTTCGTCTGGACCGAGGCTGCCGCGCTGGACGTGGACGATCCGGTGCAGAGGCGGCTGCCGCGGTCGATCCGGGTCCACGTTCTCGTCCGGCCGCTGACGCGCGAGGAGCGGGCGCGCGCCGCCGAGCAGGCCAAGGGCGACCTGGTCGGGCGGGACGCCGAGCTCGCCGACCTGCACGCGGCCTACCATCAGGTCGCGAGCGCGGCCGAGCGCGTTCAGATCGGCTGCCGCGTGATCTTCGGCGAGATGGGGATCGGCAAGAGCGCGCTCGTCGCCGCCTTCCTGGGGGAGCTGCCGAGCGAGGCGGTGGTCGTCCACGCCGAGTGCTCTCCCGCCCAGACCGAGCTCCCCTACGCCGCCGTCGGGGCCTGGGTGCGGGCACTCACCGGCGCCCACCCCGAGCTCGCGAACGACGAGGTGACCCGCGCGATCGCCGTGGCGCTGGGCGAACTGGCGCCGGGGCGCCACGGGGAGAGCATCGTGGCCCGCCTCGCCGAGGTCGCGACCGGCCGGGTCCCCGCGGCCGCCGACGAGACGGACGTGGCGCACAACCGCCGCCTGATCACCTCGGGGGTGCGGCGCATCCTGGCCCGCGCCGCCGCCGAGCGTCCGGTCGTGATCGTCGTCGACGGCCTGAGCTGGTGCGACCGCCCGTCGCTCGAGCTCACCGCCGAGCTCGTGCGGTGGCGGGACCCGCTCCGGGTCCTGGTCCTGCTCATGACGCGCCCCGACGACCGGGTCGCGCCCGACGGCGAGGGGATGGTGCGGGTCGAGCTCAAGGGGCTCAGCGCCGAGAACCAGATTCGGCTTCTGGAGAACCGCCTCGGCGCCAGCAACGTGTCGCAGGTGTGCGCGGACCTCCTGCCGCGCGCGGCCGGCAACCCCTTCTTCCTGATCGAGATGGTGGACTCGTTGCTCGAGCGCGGCGCGCTGGAGCTCGGCGAGCTTCCGGACGGCACCCAGCAGCTGATCCGCCACGAGCGCGGCGAGGCCGCCGAGGCGCTCCCATCGACTCTGGAGGCGCTCATCGCGGACCGCCTCGCCGAGCTGCCGGGGCCCGAGCGCGCGGTGCTCGACTGGCTGGCGATCGCGGGCGGCCCGGTCGCCGAGCGTGATCTGGTGGCGCTGGCCGGGGCGACCGCGGAGGAGGCCATCGTCCGCCTCTGTGCCCGGGGCCTCTGCGACGTCCGCAACGAGCTGGTGGAGGTGCGGCACCCCCTGACCCGCGACGTCGCCTACCTCGGGCTGGACAAGCCGACGCGCGGCCAGATGCACCGGCGCTTCGGGCTGCAGCTCGCCGGGTCGCCGCTCGCGCGCGGGCTGTCGGCGGCCATCGTGGCCCGGCACCTCGCCCGCGGCGGGGCGCGGACCGAGGCCGCCGAGCACTACCTCGAGGCGGCGACCACCGCGCGCGCGAGCTACCAGACCGCCCTCGCCGCGCGCTACCTGCGGCGCGCCCTGCGGATGCTCCCCGCCGCGGACCCCCGGCGGATGGAGGTGCACGAGGCCCTGGAGGGGATCGCCCGGGTGCAGGGCCGCTGGCAGGAGCGGCGGCGCCCCCTCGTCGCGCTGCGGCGGATGGCCCGCCAGAGCAAGAAGCCCTGGTGGGTGGCCCGCGCCCTGCTCCGCACCGCGCGCCTCGAGCAGGATCAGGGCTACCTCGCGCGGGGCCTCGCCTCGACCCAGCTCGCCGAGCGCGTGGCGCGGCAGGCGGGATCACCGGAGGTCGAGGTGCAGGCGCAGAGCCTGATGTCGGAGCTCCTGCGCGACCTCGGGGACATGCAGGGCGCGCTCGCCGCCTGCGATCGCGCGCTCGAGGCGGCGGCACGCCACGAGGTTCCCGCGCGGCTGCGCGCCGACGTGCTCCGCTCGCGCGGGACCCTGCTCCGTCGCGTGGGGCGCGTCCACGAGGCGGTGGACGCCCACGCGGAGGCGATCGCGGTGTTCAAGCAGGTCGGGGCGCGGCGCAGCGAGGCGAGCGCGAAGAACTCCCTCGCCCTGGCGCTGTTCGTGCTGGGCCGCTTCGAGGACGCGATCGCGCTCTCGCTGGAGGCCATCCGCATCGATCTCGCCATCGGCGGGCGCCTCCAGATCGCCAAGACCCTGAGCACCATCGGGCAGTGCTACGCGCGGCTTGGCGACCCGAAGCGAGGGCTCGCCTACCTGCGCCGGGCCCGCGAGGCGCACGAGCGGTACGGCGATCACGACGCGCGCCCGGACACCCTGCTGGCGACGGCCGAGGTGCTCATCGAGCTCGGTGATCTCGCGGCGGCCGACGGCTTCGTGAACGACGCCGCCGGGCTCATCGCCGTCAGCGGGAGCGCCTACGACTCCGTCCACGAGAAGATCGTCCGCGCGCTCGCGGCGCGGGCGTCGGGCGACGCGAGCGCGGCGGTGATGCACGCCTTCGACGCGCGGCAGGCCGCCGAGGCGCAAGCCTACGTCGCTTACCACTTCTTCGCGATGGCAATCGAGGCCGCGGCGCGCTGCGACATCGGTGAGCAGCACACGGGGATCCTGCTCGCGACCACCGCCATCGGCGCCATGGAAACCATCCAGGGCTCGGAGTACGGGCTCGAAACCCGCGCCATCTGCTGCGAGGCGATGCAGCGGGCGCGCTCCCCCCAGGCCCCCGAGATGCACCGGCGCGCCGCCGCCCATGCCCGGCGCCTGCACGCCGGGATCCACGACCCGCACTTCGCCGCTCTCTTCCTGGAGCGGCCGGTGGTGCGCTACCTGCTCGGCGGACCGCAACTCGGGGCGCCCGCCGCACCCGTCGAGCCGACGGCCGCCGGAGCTCCACCCGCCGGCGACGGGCTCTAGCGGCGGGCCGAACGCTCGTGGACGTGGTCGGTGACGCGCCGCACCACGTCGGGGTCGGTTTCGGGGCGGAGCCCGGGGCCGACATTGAAGACGTGTCCTGGCGCCGCGCCGGCGCGGGCGAGGACGTCGTCCACGCGCGCGCGCCAGACCGGCTCGGGAGCGGCGAGCAGGATCGGGTCGAGGTTGCCTTGCACCGCGCCCGCGGGGCCGCGCCGCCGTCGGGCCACGTCGAGCGGCACGCGCCAGTCGATCCCGATGACCGTCCCGCCCGCGTCGCGCAGCAGCTCCAGGAGGGTCGCGGTGCCGGTGCCGAAGTGGATCACCGGCACCCCGAGCGAGGCGAGATCTTGCAGCACGGCGCGGGAGTGCGGCGCCACGTAGGTCGCGTAGTCGTCCGGCGACAGCGCGCCCACCCAGGAGTCGAAGAGCTGCACCGCCTGCGCCCCCGCGGCGACCTGCGCGCGCAGGTAGCGCCGGACCACCTCGCCGAGCTTGCCGAGCAGCCGCGCGAAGAGCGCCGGTTCGCGGTACATGAGCCGCTTGGTGAAGTAGTAGCTCGAGCTCTTCCCGCCCTCCACGAGGTAGCTCGCCAGGGTGAACGGCGCCCCGGCGAAGCCGATCAGGGGGGTCTTGCCGTCGAGCTCGCGTCGCAGCTGCCGGACCGCTGCGAGGACGTGACCCAGGGACTCCTCCGGATCGATGAGGCGGAGCTGGTCGATGGCGGCCGCGTCGCGGAGCGGCCGCTCGAAGACCGGACCCTCGCCAGCGCCGAACGCGAAGGGCGCCCCCATGGGGGCGAGCGGCAGCAGGATGTCGGCGAAGAGGATGGCCGCGTCCACCGCGAAGGCCCGCACGGGCTGGAGCGTGACCTCGGTGGCGAGGTCGGGTTCGGCGCAGAGCTCGAGCAGCGAGTACCGCGCGCGGCGCGCGCGGTACTCGGCCATGTAGCGGCCCGCTTGCCGGAGGAACCAGACCGGGGTGGCGTCGCAGGGTTCACGGCGGCAGGCGCGGAGGAAGCGATCCCACACTGTCCAGTCCTCGGAGCGTTGGTGTGGCCGGGCGCGGCGCGCGGGCTAATCGAGCCGACTCGGCAGTTCAGGCGGGGCGGCTCCCGCCGTCGCGCTGGCCGCGGCGCGAGCTCGCTCTTCGTACTTGGAGGGGCACTTGGCCATGATCTGGGTCGCGGCGAAGCGACCGTCGGCGGCGAGTTTTCCCTCCGCCGTCACCGTCACGTCCGTGTAGCCGAGCTCACGGAAGGTGTCCGGAATCGAGCACTGCGGGTAGTCGACCTCGAGGCGTTGGCCGCGGCGCTCCAACGTGAACCGATACTCGCAGGGCTCCGCTCGCCGCACCAGCGTCCCCTTGACCAGCGAGCCCTCTACGCGGACCGTCCTGCCGACGAGGCGCGCGCGCTCGGTCACCAGCTCGTCCACGCCCTTGGAGTAGACGACGGCCGAGCGCAGGCTGGTCAGCACCAGCACGAGCAGACCCACGCCCATCACGAGGAGGGAGACGAGCAGGCCCAGGCTTCGGCGCGGCGGGGCGTCTTCCGGCTCGCCCGCGCGAGCCGGGGACGGTGTCGAGGCGCCGGCCCCCGCCGAGCCGGAGCCGAACGAGCCGAACCCCGAGGTTTCAGGGCCCACGGCGGCTGCGCGAGCGAGCTCCTCGTCCAAGTCCGGCATCGTCCGAACCCTAGTGCTCGTCCCCGAGCGGGTCCACCCGCTGCGGCCGCGCGAGCCCTCGACGGGCGCCGGCAGCTCCCACCCCCGCGCCGGCCGCCGCGCTCAGGATCGCGATGGTGAGCAGCACCGGCAGGGTGCTGGCGGCTGCGCCCAGGGTGGGCAGCGCGCCCCCGCCCACGGCGAGCGCCCAGCCCGCCGTCGCCGACAGCGCGCCGCCCCTGGCGGCTGCGCGCGCGTCGCCGGCCGCGAGCCGTCGGCCGAGGTAGCCGCCGAGGCCATGAGCCAGCGCGAAGGACGCCGTCAAGCGCCCGACCGCCACCAGCGCGCGCGCCGGCGCCGCCGCTCCCGGCGCTCCGTCGGCCCCGCTCGCGAGGACGAGCCGAGCCAGGGCCAGGGTGGCGCCCGCGAGCGGGAGCCACCCCACCAGAGAGAGCGTGGCCACCCACACCGCCGGGGTAGCGCGCCCGCGCTCGCCAGTCGGGCAGGGCTGGTCGTCGAGGACCGGCAGGCGGCGTCTCGCGGTCACGGTGCGCGCGCTCCGATCCGGATCGGGGCACGGCCGGCGTTCTCGCGCAACCACGACCGGTGGTGGGACGACCCCTCTCCGTGCGCTGGCCCGTACCTGCTCGCGCCGCGGGACGCGCGGTCGCGCTACTCGCGCTCCTCGGGGCTCCGCGAGCGGCGGCGCAGGCGCTGCCTTACGAGCCGTGGCAGGGCGCTCGGCATCCGCCGCCGCCGCCCCTCGCCGCGCCCGCCGCGCGCGATCCGGGTCCCGCGCCGCGCGAATGGGCGCGGCGCCCAGGTGAGATCGGGCTCCGCACGCTCGTCGAGGGGTGGTTCAGCGGCGCCATGCCGGACGTCATCGGTGCACCCCTGCCGCCGAGTGGTGCGCTCGAGCTGGTGGGGCTGGCGCGGGTGCGCCCCCGGGGAGGGATCGGCCTGGCGGTCGCGGCGGCCTGGTCGGGGCCGTCCCAGGGCGTTCCGGCGCGGTGGGGCGAGCGGATCTCGCTCGTGCTGCGCACCGCGGGGCAAGAGGACGGTGCGTTCGACCCCTACGTCGAGCTGCTGGCCGGGGCGATCCGGATGGACTCGGCGCCCGGTTCGCGCTCTGCGGCACGCTGGGGCACGGAAACCCGGGCCGGCGGCGGCGTCGGCTGGTACGTTGGCCGGTCCCTGCGGCTCGGCGTCGGGCTCGCGCTCGGCACTGCGCTGCTCCCCAGGCGCGACGTCGCGGCGCCGGACGCCAGCACCCGCTCGTGGCGGCTCATCCCGTCGCTGGCGGCCGGCTTCGAAACCACCGTCTGCTTCGGGCCGGCACACTGACACCGGGCGGCGCCGACGTCGGCGCTGCCGGGGCGGCGTGCGCGGCGGTAGAGTCGGGGACCGATGCCCGACCTCGACGTCCTGGAACTCGATCGGACCCTGCGTCGCGCCGAGGAGGCGTGGCGAGGCTGGCGGCGGGCACTGAGCGTGGGCGACGCCGTCGACGAGGACCCGTTCGTCTTCGTTCGCCCCGCGCTGGGCAAGACGAAGCTCGAGGTCGTGCGCGGGCTCCCGGCCGGCGATCCGCTGCGCGCGCCGCTCGAGCGCTGGATCGTCCGGCTCGCGGAGCAGCGCATCGATCGCGAGGCGATCGCGCTCGGCGTGCGCCGTCGTCGGATCGAAGGCCACCCCCTGGACGTCCCCGTGCGCGGTGTCTGCACGCTCTCCGGGATGCTCGCGCAGGCGCTCGCCGCCGCCCCTGCGCGGGCTGCCTGGCTCGACGCTCTCCAATCACGCTCCCAGGGCGCCGCGCACGTCGAGGCCACGCTCTGGGAGCGCCGGCAGGAGCTCGCGTTCCGGCTGGGGCTCGCGCGCGCCGACGCGCACGAGATCGCCGCGCCCGCTGCCCAGGCGGTGCTTCCGGGCCTCCTCGGCGCCACCGACGACCTCGTCGCCGAGCTGGGGGTCGCGGACCTGCCGGGCTGGTTGGGGGTGGCGCTGGGAGAGGGCGCCCGCGAGGGCTGGCCCGGGAGGTTGAACACCGCCGCCCTGGCGGCCCTGCTTCGCGACACCCCGTGGGTCGATCGCGTGGTGCTCGACCTGCCGCCGCTGCCCGCTCCCTACGCGCCCGCCAGCTTCGCCCGTGCCCTGGTCATGATCGGCGGCGCGTTCGCCCGGGCACTGGCCCCCGCTGCCCAGCCGTTCGTGATTGCCCGCGATCCGTACGCGCTGCCGGAGCACCTCCACGGCGCTCTGCTCCTGCCCGTCCTGCTCGCGCCGCGCTGGCTGCGCCGGCGGCTCGACGTGGGGCGTGCGCACCTCGCCGAGCACCGGCGGGCGCTCGCCGCGATGCTCCTCGGTCACGCGCGTGCCCTCGCCCTCGCGCTGGAGCTGCGCTCCGCCGCGCTCCAGGGTCGCCAGGCCCTCTTCGAGGGCATGGAAGCGCTCGCGGTGCGCCATCTCGGCTTCCCGCTCGGTCCGTCCAGCGCTGGGGTGCTCTTCCGTCCACGCGCGGACGGCGCCTCCCGTCTCGCCGGGCTGCTGCTGGCCCTCGGCTGGCAACGGGCGCTCGTCGAGCGGCACGACGAGGACTGGTTCTGGAACCCGCGCGCCGCCGAGGAGATCCGCGCCGCCGCCAGCGCGCCGCCGGCGGAAACGGTGGATCCGGTCGCCCTCGACGCGGGCGTCGCGGCGCTCCGGGATCTCGTCGCCGCCGCGCTATAGTTCGCCATCGCGGGGGCGGGGAGCGCGCCCCGACGCCCTCTCCTTCCTGGGCCGCCGGTGCGCGCGCCCGCGCACTCAGAACCCGTCGGCGGGCGTGGCCGCGGGCACGGCCGACTCGAGGTGGTACTCGAAGCCGAGGAAGATCGCCGTCACCGGATCTCCCGCCACCACCTGCCGGACTGCCAGGCCGGTCGAGAAGGCGCGCTCGAGGTAGCCGAACCCGGCGCACGCGGCGTGGCTCTCGGCGCCCTGGTCGAAGCGGTAGCCGAGCCGCAGCGGGAAGTGATCACCGACCAGAACCTCGAAGCCGCCCATGGCCCGCAAGGTGTTGCGATCCCAGGTGCGAAAGTCGCCGACGACGTCCGCCTCGACGGTGAAGTCGTCGGTGCCGTAGCCGACGCCGCCGCCCGCCGTGAGCGGCAGGAACGCGTGGTCGGCGTTGGCGAGGTTGCGCCCGACGGCCGCCAGGGCGAGCCCCTTTGCCGGGCGCAAGGTCGCGCCCACGTCGAAGCTGAACTCGCGGACGATCTGCCGATCACCAAGCCCCGCCGACGCCGCGCTCGACCCGAGCGGGCCGGCGCCCTCCTCCTTCAACCCGAGGTAGCGCCCCGCCGCGCCGAGCAGGAACCGCTCCGAAACCGGGAAGGCGAGGGCCAGGCGGACGTCCGCCCCGGAACGCTCGAGCGAACCCGGCGACTGCACGAAATAGTGCGCGCCGAGGCCTCCAGCGATCCGGCTGGTGACCGAGTCGACGACGCCGCCGCCGTAGGCCGCTCGCTTCGCAACCGGCCAGAATTGCGCGGCGCCCCCCAGGTGGTACACGCGCGTGGCAGCGACGTTAGCCGGGTTCGCGTACAGGGCGTCGAGCGAGTTGGCGAACGCGGTGACGGCGCCGCCGAGCGCGGCCCCGCGCGGCTGCGTGAACTCGCCGTAGTCGTAGCCGACCTCGAGGGGTGGCTCGGCGTTCGCCGCTCTCGACCCGACCGTCGCCGCCAGCGCGGCGAGCACGCTCGCGACGCGCACGGAGAGCAGGCGACCGAAGCGGCGCGCGTTGAAGGTCATCGGCGGTCACGCCCCGCCTACCCGCTGCCGGAGTGACCGGCCAAGAATTTGGCGAACCGCCAGGATCCGCGCCGGGGCGGCGCACCGCCTCGCCGTGTGCAAACCGCGCGGCGGCGCGCTTGCACGTCCCGCGCCTGCGGCAACCAGGAAAAGATGAAGGCGCCTCTTGATCTCGCGAAAGTTCGTCCTCGCTGCTGCGCGCGTCGCGAGGCGAGCTGCGGGTTGCGAGATTCCTGCGACGAAATCGGGGGCGGTGCGCCGCGAGCGACGTGGTCGCGCAACACGCGGCGTGCGCGCGCCGCGATCGCACCCGGGGATCCCGCGCTTTTTCGCGCGTTTCGGCGGAGACGCGATTTCGCGTATTGATGTCCCGAACGAGGCGGTGCTAGCTGGTCGCTCCTTCGAGCAGGGCTGCGCGTGGGATCGAGATGCCCCGCCCGCCCACTGGTGTAGGGGTACGAGCCCCACGCCGCCAAGGTGGATGGACTGAGACGACGCCGGCTGGCCGGCGAAGCGAGCGGTGTGGGACCTTCCAGCGGACCGGACGAAGGAGCTGGTTCGACGCAAGGTATTTGCCTCTCCACATCCTGTGGAGAACCTGGGGGAGTCACTCGGTGCGAATCCACGGCGAGCTCAATCCACTGGCAGCAATGGAAGACGACGCGCAAGGACACGAGCTCTGGAGGCAGGCGGTCGAGCACACGCGGAGCCGCTCGCCAGCCTCGTTCGAACAGTGGTTCTCGAGCGTGCAGTTCGATCGACTCGAGGACGGCGTGCTACACCTGACGGCCCGGGACGAGTTCGTCCGCGACTGGGTGACGGAGCATTTCTTGCCCGACCTGGTCGAGCGGATCGACGCGCTGCAGGGCCAGGCGTGGCTCGAGCGGTCGGGAATCGCGGTGGTGGGTGAGCTCGACGTGCCGGCCACTCGGGTCGAATGGTGCATCTCCGGACGGCTCGAACGTCCGGTCTGCGAGCTCGCGCCCCGGGAGGCGCGTACGGCGACACGGTCGTCCGTCCGTCCGCCGACCCCCGTGGAGCGGCCGGCGAACGCGCGTCCGGCCAACGACGAGCTCACCGCGATGCTCAACCCGAAGCACACCTTCGGGAACTTCGTCGTCGGTCCCTCCAACGAGCTCGCCTACGCGGCGGCCTTCTCATCGGCCGGGGGCGGGGGTCCTCGCTATAACCCGCTGTTCATCGCGGGCGGTACCGGGCTCGGCAAGACGCACCTCATGCACGCGATCGCGCACAAGGTGCTCCAGGAGCGACCTGAGGCGCGGGTCGTGTACGTGTCCGCGGAGCGGTTCACCAACGAGTTCATCGTCGCGCTGCAGCACCACCGGATGGACGAGTTTCGCGCGCGCTATCGCACCGCGTGTGACCTGCTGCTGCTGGACGACATCCAGTTCTTGGCCGGGCGCGAGCAGACCCAGGAGGAGTTCTTCCACACCTTCAACGCCCTGCGTGACGCCGACAAGCCGATCGTCGTCACCGCCGACAAGTACCCGCAGCAGCTCCAGCGGATGCCGGAGCGGCTCGTGTCGCGCTTCACCTCGGGGCTGGTCGCGGACATTCAGGTCCCGCAGCTCGAGACGCGGGTGGCCATCGTGCGCAAGAAGGCGCAGCTCGAGGGGATCACGCTCGAGGACGCCGTCGCCGTGCTGCTCGCGCAGAGCGTGCAGAGCAACGTCCGCGAGCTGGAGGGGGCGCTGATCCGCCTCGCCGCCAAGTCGTCCCTCACGGGCTGCCCGGTGGACATCGAATTCGCCCGCGCGGAGCTCCTGTCCGTGCCGCCACGGCGGACGGAGCATACGAGCGTGCAGGACATCCAGCGGGCCGTGTGCAGCCACTTCCGGCTGTCCAACGGCGAGCTCCTGAGCAAGGACCGGCACAAGAGCGTGGCGTTCGCGCGTCAGGTGGCGATGTACCTTTGCCGCCAGCGCCTCAAGTGCAGTTACCCGGAGCTCGGGCGGGCGTTTGGCAACCGCGACCACACCACCGCGATGAGCGCCGTTCGTCGCGTCGAGGCGCTCCGCCAGTCGGACCCTCAGGTCAATGCGCACCTCGAGGCGATCGAGCAGAAGCTCGCCTCGTCGGACGAGTGAGCCGCCGGCGCGCCGGCGGCCGGGTCGAGCGGCCCGTAGCCCCGCCGGTTTCCGACTCCGATCTCCGGCTCCCCCCTGCCCCCTCCAGTGCTCCTCATGGCCACCTTGAGGCTCATCCACCAGTACATGACGGATCGTCGCCAGGTGCTGCTCGAGGACGGACGGATCGGCAAGATCGTCCGCGTCGACACCTCCTTTCCGGCGCAGACCAGCCTCGTCTCCGTCTGGACCTCCGACGCCGACGACCCCCCGGTGACGAGGGTCGACGTCGCGCAGATCGTGGGCCCCGCCCCCCCCGCGGGCCGCGGCTGAGCCGCGGGTGTGCCGCTGCCGGACCGTCCGACGTCGCCTCCGATCCTGGTTCTCGCGCGCGGAGGCGCCGGCACCACCGCCCGGTCGCCTAGCCGGTCCCGTACATCGCCTGCGCGATCTCGAAGGTCGCCGCCTCGAGCCGCGAGTACGCGGCGCGCAGCGCCTCGTAGTCGCCGGCGTCCAGCAGGCTCCGCAGGGTTTCGAGCTCCGCCCGCACCGCGTCCACGCGCTCCGCCTCCAACAGATCGGCGTAGCCCTCGATGGCCTGCTCGGTGGTGTAGATGAGCGTCTCGGCCTGGTTCCGCAGCTCGGCGAGCATCCGCCGCAGCTCGTCCGTCTCGCGGAAGCGCTCCCCTTCGGCAATGAGCCGCTCGACCTCCTGCTCGGAGAGCCCGCTGGTCGGGGTGACGCTCACCGCCTGGCTGCGCCCCGTCCCCAGATCCTTCGCCTCGACGGAGAGGATGCCGTTGGCGTCGATCCGGAAGGTGACCTGGATCTTGGGGATGCCGCGGGGGGCGGGGGGAATGCCCGTGAGCTCGAAGTTGGCGAGGCTCCGGTTGTCGGCCGCCATCTCGCGCTCGCCCTGCAGGACGTGGATGGGGACGAAGGACTGACCGTCGACGCTGGTGGTGAAGATCTCGCTCTTCTCCGTCGGTACCGTGGTGTTGCGGGGGATGAGCCGCGTGAACACGCCTCCCCCGGTCTCCACCCCGATGGACAGCGGGGTCACGTCGAGCAGCAGGACCTCGTCGATGTGGCCGCCGAGCGCCGCGCCCTGGATGGCCGCGCCGACCGCGACCACCTCGTCCGGGTTGACCTCCTTGCTCGGATCGCGGCCGAATAGCTCACGCACGGCCTTCTGCACCGCCGGCATCCGCGTCATGCCCCCGACCAGGACGACCTGCTGGATCTGCTGGGGGGTCAGCTTGGCGTCCGCGAGCACGCGGCGGCAGGCCGCGATGGTCCGCTCGATCAGATCCCGCGTGAGCATCTCGAGCTCGTTCCGCTTCATCGTGCGCTCGAGGTGCAGCGGGCCGTCGCCGCCGGTCGCGATGAAGGGGATGTTGATCTCGGTTTCGAGCGAGGAGCTCAGCTCGTGCTTGGCCTTCTCGGCGGCCTCCCGGAGCCGCTGCAGCGCCATGCGGTCTTGGCGCAGATCGACCCCGTGGGCCGCCTGGAATTCGCGACAGAGGACCTCGATCACGCGCGCGTCGAAGTCCTCCCCCCCGAGGTGGGTGTCGCCGCCCGTCGCCCGGACGTTGAACACCCCCGCGTTGATCTCGAGGATCGAGATGTCGAAGGTGCCCCCGCCCAGATCGTAGACGGCGATGGTTTCCGCGCCCTGGCGGTCAAGACCGTAGGCGAGCGCCGCGGCGGTCGGCTCGTTGATGATGCGCTTGACGTCGAGGCCGGCGATGCGGCCCGCGTCCTTGGTCGACTGGCGCTGCGCGTCGTCGAAATAGGCGGGCACGGTGATGATCGCCTCCGTGACCGGCTCCCCGAGGTACGTCTCCGCGATCTCCTTCATGGTCGCGAGGACCATGCTCGAAACCTCGGGGGGTGACACCGAGCGGCCCCCGAGCTCCACCCAGGCGTCCCCGTTCTCGTGCCGGATCACCTTGTACGCCACGGCGGCGCGGTGCCGCTGTACCTCCTCGGCATCGAACTTTCGCCCCATCAGGCGCTTGACGGCATAGACGGTGTTGACGGGGTTGGTCGCGGCCTGCCGCTTCGCGACCTGCCCCACCAGCCGCTCGCCGCCGCTGGAGATGGCCACACAAGAGGGGGTGGTCCGCGCCCCCTCGGCGTTGGGCACCACCTTCACCTCGGGCTCGCCTGCGGCGCTCGTGCCCTCCAGCACCGCCCCGCACGAATTGGTCGTGCCCAGGTCGATCCCGATGATTTTCCCCATCGTCGCCGACGGGCGTCAGCCCCCGCTGCTCGACTTCGTCGCCACCACCACCATGGCGGGGCGAATGAGCCGATCCCCCATGCGATAGCCCGCCTGCACCTCGGCCATGCCCGTCCCCGGGGCGAACTCGGTCGACTCCGCCTGCTGGATTGCCTCCTGGTAGGTCGGGTCGAAGGCCGTGCCGACCGTCTCCACGCGCTCGATGCCCGCGCGGAGCAGGGTGTCGCGGAATTGCCGGAGCACCATGGCGATCCCGTCGGCGACCGACTTGACGTCGGCCGCCGTCTCGGCGTGGGCCTGGGCGCGCTCAAGGTTGTCGAACACCGGGAGCAGCTCGCGCAGCAGATCCTCGCGCCCCTTGCGCTCCGCCTCTGCCGCCTCGCGCCGGCTGCGCTTGCGGTAGTTGTCGAAGTCGGCCGCCGTTCGGAGCAGCTGGTCCCGGACCCGGGCCACCTCCGCCTGCGCCGCGGCGAGCGGGTCCACCGCCTGTGCCGCCGGCTCACCGGGCGCGGGGTCGAGATCGGCCTCGGGGCACTCCACCGCCCCGGAGGTAGGCTCTTGTGCCTCCGTCGGCGGCTCCCCCGCGACAGGATCGGGCGGCGCAGCTTCCTGGGTGATTTCGGGGTCGGGCACGGGCAGCGCCAGTATAACCAGGCCCCCCCGCTTGACAACGTGCGCCGGGGCGCACGACGCGTCATCGCGGCGGGACCGAACGTACGTCGCGCCGGCGCGCACGCCCGCGCGCCGGCTCAGGGTCCACGGGTCGACGCGCCGGGCACGTCACGGCATCGTCCCTGGCGGAGCGCCGTGCGCTGGCCGCCGGACGATCGGCCCTCCCCCGGCCCCGGTGGGTTCTCGACGAACCAGGCGTCGACCGCGGCCGGCAGGACCCAGAAGCGCTGGGCCGGCGGCAGGACCACGCGCTCGACCGCCGCGGAGCCGAGCCGCCCGTAGCTCGTGGTCTCGAGCCAGAAGCATTGCTCGTGCGGCCCCGGGGCGAAGAGGTGCAGCCGCCCGCTGCGCAGCAGCACCTCGTTCGTCGCCACCTCCCCGCGGCGGGTCCGGGTGACGATGCGGCGCCGGCCGGCGGGGAGACGGAGCTCCACGCCGGCCGCCGGATCCTCGCGGCTGCTCCCGACGACCTCCGCCACGCGGCGTCCGTCGACCTCGACCACGATGGGATCCGGCATCAGATCGAGCACCCGCACCAGGGGGTGGTGAAGCCAGTGGAGCGCGGGCCCGGCGATGAGGGCCACGATCGGTCCGGTGACCGCGCCGGGGCCGAGCGGCTCGCTGCGGCGGACGGCGCGGAGCCGCGCACCCGGGTTGAGCGCCGCGATCCGCTCCGCGAAGGCGGGGCGCCTGCAGGCGAGCTCCCCCCGGATCGTGCGGAAGACGGCGCGGCCGGCCGCGGCGCGCGGGAAGAGCCGCGGGAGGACCCAGCGGTCCACCGCCCAAGGCGTCGCGCTCACGAGCACCGCAGCGAGGGTGACCACCGCCGCCGCCGCCCAGGGCCAGAGCAGCGGCGCTCCGGCGGCGAACGTCCCCGCGAGCAGCCACGACGCGAGCGCCGTGGAGAGCGCGCGGGTGCCCGAGAGCGACGCGCGCTCGCGGCAGCGGCCGCAGTACGGCACCGCCAGCGCCCGAGAGCCGAAGCCGATCCCCAGGTGAGCGGTGGCGGTCTCGCCGCACCCGGCGCAGTCCTCTGGCAGCCGCGGGGCTCCGGGGCCGAAGGCGACCACGACCACCGCCCGCGACGGCCCCGCGCTGGCATCGGTGGCCTCCACGCCGAGATCGGGTTCGCGGGTCGGGGGCACGTCGTGACCAGTCGTATCAGCGTGCACCCCGCCGAGGTAAGGGGCTATGACGGCCGTCCCCCCGGGGCCGCGCCGGGGCCGTCGCGCCGATGTCGCCGGAGCTGAACCAACCCCAGGTGGAGGCCGTCACCCACGGTGATGGGCCGCTGCTCGTCTTCGCGGGCGCAGGTAGCGGCAAGACCCGCGTGATCACGTACCGGGTCGCGCACCTGCTCGCCGAGCGGCGGATCCCGCCCTACCGCATCCTGACCGTCACCTTCACCAACAAGGCGGCCGGGGAGCTCCGCGCCCGGCTCGCCCGGCTCGCCGGCGACGGGGTCACCTCGGAGCTCTGGGTGGGCACCTTCCACGCCGTCTGCGCCCGCATCTTGCGGCGCTATCACGCGCACGTCGGGCTCGACCGCTCCTTCTCCATCTATGACGAGGCCGACCAGCGCGCGGTCATGAAGCGGGTCCTCGCCGACCTGCAGCTCGATGATCGTCGCCTGCCGCCGAAGCGCGCCCTGGCCCGCATCCACGCGGAGAAGCGCGAGGGGCGGGGCCCGGCCGAGATGGAGCTCAACTCCGCCTTCGACGCCCCGCTGCGCGAGGTCTTCGCGCGCTACCAGGCGGCGCTCGCGACCGCGAACGCCGTGGACTTCGAGGACCTGATCCTCCACGTGATGCGCCTCGCGGAGGACCCGAGCGGGGAGGCGGGCCGCGAGCTCCGGGCGCGGTTCGGGCACGTCCTGGTGGACGAGTTCCAGGACACGAATCTCGTGCAGTATCGCCTGGTGCGCGCTCTCGCCGCCGCCACCCGGAACCTGTGCGTGGTCGGCGACGACGATCAGTCCATCTACGGCTGGCGCGGCGCCGACGTGCGCCTGATCCGCGGCTTTCGGCGGGATTTCCCGGACGCGACCGTGGTCAAGCTGGAGCAGAACTACCGCTCCACGGGGCACATCGTCGCCGCCGCCCTCGGTGTGATCGAGCCGTCGCCCACGCGCGAGCCCAAGCGCCTCTGGACGGCGGCGGAGCCGGGGGAGCGGGTCCGCGTCGTCGCGGCGCGGGACGAGCGCGACGAGGCGGCCTTCGTCGTGCGCACCATCCAGGAGGAGCTCCGCCGCGGCACGGATCCGCGCGAAGTCGCCGTCTTCTACCGCGTCCACGCCCAGTCCCGGGTGCTCGAGGAGGCGCTGCGCGGCGAGCGGATCCCGTACCAGGTCGTCGGCGGGATGAAGTTCTTCGAGCGCGCCGAGATCAAGGATCTCATCGCGTACCTGCGCCTGGTCGACAACCCCCGGAGCGACGCCGACCTGAGCCGCGTCATCAACGTGCCGGCGCGCGGCATCGGGGACAAGACCGTTCAGCGCCTCTTCGCGCTCGCCACCGCGCGGGGCAGCTCCGCCTGGGACGCGATCGAGCCGCTGCTCCGGGACGGGAGCCTGGGCTCCGCCGCGAAGGCGCGGCTGGTCGCGTTCCGCGCCCTGATCGAGGAGCTGCGCGCCGCGGCCGCGAACCGCGCGCCGGACGCGCTCGCGGAGCTCGTGCTCGAGCGCACCGGCTATCGAGCGGCGCTGTACGAGGCGGACACCGCGGAGAGCGACGCGCGGCTCGAGAACGTCGCCGAGCTCGTGGGCTCGATCGCGGAGTACGTCGCCGAGGCGAGCGACACGGGCGAGCCGGCCACGCTCGGGGGCTACCTCGAGCGGGTGAGCCTGGTCACCGCCGTCGACGGCATGAAGGACGTCCCCTCGGTGAGCCTCATGACGGTGCATGCGGCCAAGGGGCTCGAGTTCGTCAGCGTCGTCCTGACGGGGATGGAGGAGGAGGTCTTCCCCTACCGGGGGCTCGACGGCGACCACCCCGAGGAGCTCGAGGAAGAGCGCCGCCTCGCCTACGTCGCCGTCACCCGCGCCCGCCAGCGGCTCACCATCGTCCACGCCGCGGCGCGCACGCTCTTCGGAGACTCGCGCTTCCTCGAACCGAGCCGGTTTCTCGCCGACCTGCCGCCCACGGCGATCGCGCACGAGCGGACCGCGGCCTCGGCGCCCCCGCCGCGGGCCCGGAGCGCGGGGGGCGGCCTGGCGGCATGGCCGGCGCCGATCGCCGCGTCCGGGGCGGCGGCCCGCGTGGCCCCCGGGGAGCGCGTCATCGACACGGCGTTCTTCGACGACGTCTCCCCCACGGAAGCCCGCGCGATCCGCCCGGGGCTCCGCGTTCGACACCGGCGCTTCGGGGAGGGGGTGGTGGAGGGGGTCGAAGGCGGTCCGCAGCCGATCGTCGTCGCTCGCTTCGCCGGGTTCGGGGTGCGCAAGATCCGGGCGGATTTCCTCGAGTTCGCCTGAGCTACCAGCAGGGCGAGACGACCACGTTCACGGTGCCGGTGTCGCTCGCGTAGAAGCTGTCGACGAGGATGGCGTAACGGGTGCCAGCCACGGCCTCGAGCTCCAGGCGCGAGAGCTGATCGAAGCCGCCGTCGTCGGCGCAGGCGAGCTCCTCCTCGAGGGCGCAGCTCGCGAAGACGGCGAGGATCGTGTCGATGTCGTTCGGCGATGTCACCTCGAGGACGTAGCAGCGTGTCGCCGGGGCGACCCAGGAGAAGGACAGATCGGGACCCGAGCCACCCACCGTGCAGGTGTGGTCGCGGAACGCGCTCGTCCGACCCGTGGTAGACCCCGTGAACACCGTCCCGGTGGCGCCGGTCGCCTCGAAGTCGCAGGCGACGTCGAGCGTGCAGCTCGACTCGTCGAGGTGGCAGCTCGGGTCGCAGCGGAGCGAGCCGCCCGGGTAGCCGCGCGCCGCACAGTCGAGGTCGCGCAGGTCCGGGCCGTCGCACTCCTCGTCGAGCTCGGCGACGGCGTCGCCGCAGTACGGACCCGAGTCTGCCCCGGCGCTGCCCGCCTCTGACCTCGCGGAGCCGGACTCGCCGCCCGTGCCCGCTCCAGCTCCCGCGCCGGCGACGGCAGAAGCTGCGCCGCCGTCGGCGGCCCCACCCTTCCCGGACGCCGCGCCCGCGCGACCTCCCTCGCCGACGCCACCGGCGCTGCCGGTCGCGCTGCCGCCGCCCACCTCGGCGCCGCCGGTCGTGACGTCACCGCCGCTGGCCTCGACCCCGCCGGTCGTCCCCATCCCGCTCGTGACAACGCCACCGGTCATCGCGGCTCCGCCCGTCACGGCGGCCGTGCCACCCCTCGCCCCTCCCGCGCCGGTCGAGCCCCCGTTCGCGGGGGCGGCCCCGCCGCCGGAAGTCGCGCCGTTTCCCGCGCCGGCGGCGAGCCCCTCGCTGCCCGCGACGCCGCCGTTCTCCGGGCGCGGGGTGTCGATGGCCGAGAAGTCGTCCTCGCGGAGCTGTGGACAGCCGGCGAGGGAGGCGGCGACGAGGGCGCCGACCACCCCGAGCGAGCACCACCGACGCCGCGCCAGGACCATGATCCGGCAGCGTGCCCCGCGCGAATCGCCGCGGCAACGGGGAAGGCCGCGGCGGTCGCCGCGACCCGCGAGCGCGGGATCTCACCCGGGGACGCGCCCGGCGTCGCGGCGCTCGGGGATCGCGCCGCTCTTGTCGGCGGGGACTGGACCCGGCAGGGGGGCGCGCTTCGTGCGCCGAGGGTGCGCCGCCGTCCGGTCGCGCCCCTCGCTCGGGGGGCGCTATGCCGAGGCGTCCCGCACCGCGTCGATGAACGCACGCACGTTCTCGGTGGGAACGCCGGGGGGCATGCCACCGCCGCACGAAGCGACGAGGCGCGTGTGATCGGAGACGGCGTCGAGCATGCCGCGCACGGCGGCGGCGACCGCGGCCGGGGACGCTTCGGCCAGCACGTCGCGCGGCGGGAGGTTGCCGACCAGGGTGATGGCGCCCTGGGTCCACTCCTTCATCTCGGCGAGCGTGTGCTGCACGCCGAAGTTCAGGAGGTTGACGCCCGCCTCGGCGAGGTGCGGCGCGCAGGCCTTGCACGGGGCGTCGTTGTGGAAGAACCGGACGGCGACGTCACCGGGGAAGCAGCGGCGCAGGTAGGGTAGCCCGAAGGCGACGAAGTCCCCGCGGCTGATGAAGCCTACGACGTCGTCCAGAATGAGGACACCGTCGATCGACGGGAAACGCTCCCGCTGGTACGCGATCCAATCGACGAGGAAGTCGGTGATCGTGCCGAGCAGCCGGTGCGTCCGCTCGGGCTCCGTCTTGAGCGAGGTCAGCAGCTCCGTGGCGCCGAGCAAGAACGACGCGACGTTGAGCGGGCCGCGCGCGACCGCGAAGCGGATCCGATGCCCTTCGCGCTCGATCGCGACCTGATGCTGGGCGAGGCGCTGGATCACGAAGGGCAACAGGCCGTGCCGCCGCACGTCGGGCTTCTCGAGTCGCTCGGCGGCCTCGATCGAGGCGAACACGGGCCGCGCGAAGGGGAACTCGTCGGGCTCCCAGACCCCGACGGCGCCGAAGGCCGAGGGCTCCGTGCACATCCCGTACTCCGCCCAGAACCCGGGCAGGAGCCAGGTGTCCGGGAAGGTCCGGTGCGCGAGGAGGTTCGCCTCGAGCCAGCGCTGCTCGCTGGCGAAGTAGTCGAAGATCCGCTGGCCGGCCCAGCGCGGCAGCCACGGGCTATCCACGATGAAGCCGGTGGGCAGCGGGCGCAGCGCCTCGCCCCGCACCACCGCCACCAGCCGCTCCCAGTCCGCGTCTCTCACGGTCGCTCCGCCCGGGCCTGGCGCAGGATCGCGGCCGCCGCGCGGAGGTGGGCGGGGCTGGTCCCGCAGCAGCCGCCGACGAAGCGCGCGCCGGCCGCGACCAGCGCCCGCACGCCCTCGGCGAACTCGCGCTCCGTGGCCCGGTAGACCGGGCGACCGTCGACCAGCTCCGGCAACCCGGCGTTGGGCTTGATCCAGAGCGGAAGGTCGACGGCGCTCCGCATGCGCTCCGTCACGCGGAGGTAGCCGGCCACGCCGCGCCCGCAGTTCGCTCCGACCACGTCGGCCCCCGCCGCGGCCATCCCACGGGCGGCCGCCTCCGGGGTGGTGCCCATCATCGTGCGGTCGTGGTCCCGCCCGGAGTCGAAGACCATCGTCGCCACCACCACCAGCCCGGTCGCCTTCGCCGCGGCGATCGCCGGGGCGACCTCGTCGAGATCCGAGAAGGTCTCCAGAGCGAGGCCGTCGACGCCGGCCTCCGCCAGGATGCGCGCCTGCTCACCGTACACCTCGCGGAGCTCGGCGTCCGTGATCTGCCCCAGGCCCAGGAGCTTGCCCGTCGGCCCGAGCGACGCGAACACCCGCGCGCGGTCGCCCGCGGCGCGGCGCGCGGCCGCGACGCCGCCGCGGTTGATGGCGCCGACCTCGGCCTCCAGGCCGTGGCGGGCGAGCATGACCCGATTGGCGCCGAAGGTGTTGGTCAGCACGATCTCGCAGCCCGCCTCGACGTAGGCGCGGGCCACCGCCTCGACGCGCTCCGGGTGGCGGAGGTTCCACGCCTCGGGGCACTCGCCCGGCGCCAGCCCCGCGCGCTGGAGCTCGGTTCCGAGCGCGCCGTCGAGGAGGACGGGTCCGGGCAGCAGCTCTTCGAGCAACATCGGAATGGCACCCTAACCCGCGGCGCCGCGCGCGACGAGCCGCCGGGCGACCTCCACGGCGGCCGCCGCGTTCGCCCCGTAGGCGTCGGCGCCAATCGACTCCGCGAACGATCGGGTGACGGGCGCCCCGCCGACCATCACCTTGACCTGATCACGGAGTCCAGCGTCGGCGAGCGCCGTCACGGTTCGGCTCATCGCCGGCATCGTCGTCGTCAGGAGGCTGGACAGCCCGAGAATGTCCGGCCGGCGCTCCCGCACCGCCTCGACGATGCGACTCGCCGGCAGATCCACGCCGAGATCGACGACCTCGAAGCCGCCCCCCTCGAGCAGCGCCGCGACCAGGTTCTTGCCGATGTCATGCTGATCGCCCTCGACGGTGCCGATCAGGACGCGGCCGCGCGGCTCGGCCCCCGCCCGGGCGAGCAGCGGCCGCACGAGCTCGAAGACGCGCTTGGTGGCCCGCGCGGAGACGAGCAGTTCGGGGACGAAGCAGTCGCCTTCCTCGAAGCGCCGCCCCACCTCGGTCATCGCCGGCGCGATCGCCTCCTCGACGAGCGCGAGCGGCGCCGCGCCGCGCGCGAGCGCGGCGCGCGCCGCCTCCACCGAGGCCTCGGCGTCGCCCTCCAGCACGGCCGCGCGCAATTGGTCGAGATCACCCATGGGAACACCGGGCCCTGGAGCCCGAGGGGGACGATAACAAGCGCTCTCCGCCCGCGCTACCGCGCTAGCGCACGGCGCATGTGACAGCCCGCCTCCGGGCAGATGGCGCACGGTGGACGCCGAACCGCCGCGAGCTCCCGCGGGCCGATCCCGACCAGCCCGGAGACGGACTTCTCCGGTTGCATCAGGCAGCTTTCGCTCAGGGTCACCCCGATCGCCCCCGCCTCGACCAGCTGGAAGAGCGCCCGTTGCTGGTCCAGGGCCATCCCGCAGTAGCCGGGGCTGAAGCGCGGCGTCAGCCCCACGTCGCCGCCGACCTCGGCGCGCAGGCCCTCGCCGCGCGCGGCGGCGGCCGCCTCCGCGGCCCAGGACCCGCAGGCGTCGAGGACGAAGCCCCCGAGGGCGTCTCCTTCGCGGCAGGCTGCCGTCGCCAGGTGGCTCACCGCGGGCCCGACGGTGCCCACGAAGATCACGACGCGCTCGACCCCGGCGAGGAACTCGGCGACCCGCCCGGTGATGGTCACCTCGCCGAGTGCCAGCGAGCGGGACGTCGCCTCGCCGACCGGATACGTCGCGAGGACCCCTCGCGGCGCGAGCGCCGCGAGGGCCTGGTCCCGGCGGCGCTCCAGCTCGGCCGCCAGCCGCGGCTCCGGCGCCGTGCCCGCGGGGTAGCCGAGCAGGCGGGTCAGCGCGGCCGGGTCGCGCGCGAGCTCGAGCGTCGGGAAGACGCGGGTGACGGCGCGCGGTGATGACGCGCCCGCGCGGGAGTCGACGAGCTCGGCGCGAGGCCGGGGTCCGGGCACGCCCCCATTGTGGCAGCTTCGCGCCGTTCGGGGCGAGCCGCGCCCCGGTCGCGCGAGCGGCCCCGGCGCCGCTCGTGGTCAGGGAAGCGGCGGGGTCGCCGCGCGCGCTCGCACCTGCAGCGCCCAGGGCACCGGTCCCAGCGGGAGGTGCTGGAGCGCGACCCGCGCCGCGAGCTGGCGGTTCAGCACGAGGCCGGTGGAGGGGCCGCCGTCGAGGTTCAGCGCCTGGTCGCAGCGGCGCGGATCGGCAGCTAGAAGCGGCGCCGTGAGCGCCCGCGAGAGCGCGAAGAGCCCCGGCCCCGCCAGCGGGTTGCCGCGCTCCCAGACCACGATCAGATCGACGCGCCGACCTCCGTCCCCCAGGCACATCACGGTGCGCGGGGCGCGCTGCCCATCGTCGCTGCGGATGCCGGGCCTCCCGTCGGGTTCGACCAGACGCGGCCCCGCCTGCACCGCGAGCTCGGCGGGGTCGCCCAGTCCGAACGAGGCGGTGAACGGGACCAGCGCAGCGCGCCGGTCGCGTACCACCACGATCCCGCTGCCGCCGCGCCGCCCCGCGACCCCGTAGGTCACCGTCGCCCCGGCGAGCAACCCCTCGGGCGCGCCGTCCGCCTCGAAGTAGCCGGCGTTCACCGCGAGGAGCAGCGAGGGATCGTCGGCCAGCGCGGCGAGGTCGCGCCCCGGCACGGCGCGGGGCTCGACGGCCAGCCGCGCGAGCTCGACCCTCACGACGACGCCCTCCTGCGGTGCGCCGTCGAGCGTGAGCCCGGCCAGGCGCGTCACCTCGAGGCCGAGCGGGAGCCCGGCCTCCCCCGGCCGCGCACCCGCGCCCGCCTCGGTGGCGCGCGGGCGCGCCTCGACCTCGTCCCCCGTGGCACGTCGGGTCGGCGCGCCCGACGCTCGCTCGACGCCGGGCGACGGTGCGCCGCGCGCCGTCGCGCCCGCGGGCGCCGGCTCCGCGCGCGAGCAGCCGCCAGCCAGCGCGGCCAGCAGGAGCGCGCGACCGGCGTGGCTCGACCTCGCGCGGCGGTCGCGTCGGCGTGGCAGGGCCGTGGTCGGCTGGCTCATGGACCCGGTCTGCCACGAAGGGGCCACCGCGGCGACACCCACCGCCTCGCACGTGGGTGCGCGGGCCGGTCGCGGCGCATTCACGGCCATCTCACGGCGACTCCACGTCCACGACACGGAGGGACGGGAGATTCGCGACCGGACCAAGCCAGCCCTGCTGGCGGTGCACCCGGGAGGAAGACATGGCAACAAGGAGCAGAGCCGTCGTGGGGAGTGTTCTGGGAGCGTTCGCGCTGGCCGCGCTCGTCGGCACGGTCATCACGGGTTGTGAAGAATCCGTCGCGCCCGACGACACCGACGTCGCGGCCGCGAGCCAGCCGATCTCGGCGGCGACCGCGGGGGGTCGCGCTGCCAAGTACGTCTTCCTCTTCATCGGTGACGGCATGGCGAGCGTGCAGATCCACGCCGCCGAGGCGTACCTTGCCAACCAGGAGCAGCACGACGACGTGGGCGGCAGCGAGAAGGCCCACCTGCTGGCCATGAGCCTCCTGCCCGTCCAGGGGATGCAGACGACCTTCGCCTGGAACAGCCTCATCACCGACTCCGCGCCCGCCGCGACCGCCATGGCCACCGGTGCCAAGACGGCCGATGGCGTCATCGCGATGGACCCCACGAAGACCCGGGATCTGACCACCATCGCCGAACTCGCCAAGCGCGCCGGGCGGAAGGTGGGCATCGTTTCCAGTGTGTCCATCGACCACGCGACCCCCGCCGCTTTCTACGCGCACGAGGCGAGCCGCAACAACTACCACGCCATCGGTCACGATCTCGTCGCGAGCGGCTTCGACTACTTTGGCGGCGGTGGCTTCGTGGATCCGGACGGCACCCGACCCGGCGCGGTGCCGCAGGGTAACGTGATCGCCGCTGCCCAGGCCGCGGGCTATGTCGTGGCAGACAGTCGGGAGGAGTTCGAGGCTCTTGACCCTGGCGACAAGGCGATCGCCATCAACCCTGTCCTCGACGGCTCGCAGGCGCTCTACTACGAGATCGATCGCGTGCACGCCGCTGACGACGCGGCCCACATCAGCCTCGCTCAGTTCACCCAGAAGGGCATCGACCTGCTCTTCGACCGCACCGGTCGTCGCCGTGGGTTCTTCATGGTGGTCGAGGGCGGCAAGATCGACTGGGCCTGCCACGCCAACGACGCGCGCGCGACCATCGACGACACCCTCGCCTTCGACGACGCGGTCGAGGTCGCAATTCGGTTCATGCAGGCCCATCCACAGGAAACGCTGGTCGTCGTCACGGGCGATCACGAAACCGGTGGCATGACGATCGGCTGGGCGGGCACTGCCTACGCCTCTCACTTCGAGCGGCTCGAGAGCCAGCAGGTGAGCTACCTCGAGTTCGACCGGGTGATAGCCGCCGTGAGGGCAGCCGGGGCGCCGCCGACGCTTCCGGAGTCGACCCTCGATGAGGCCATGCTCGAGCTCATGGGGCTCGACTATGCCGGCCTGACCCCCTTCGAGAAGGCGCGCATCGACGCCGCCTACACCCGGGCGATGACGCTCGGCAACTGCTCCTCGTCTCGGCCCTGCTCGGAGGAAGAGAGCCTGCTCTATGGTGGCTACAATCCGCTCAGCGTGACCATCACGCACGTCCTGAACAACCGCGCGGGCATCGGCTGGACCTCTTACTCACACACCGGGGTTCCGGTTCCGGTCCTCGCCGGTGGAGCCCGGTCCTCACGGTTCGGCGGCTACTACGACAACACGGACCTCGCGAAGAAGCTCGCGTCCGCCATGGAGCTGACCCTGCCCCTCTGAGCCCCAAGGCTGAGGGGCTCGGCCCAACGCCCCGAGGCGGCGGCGACTCGCCGAGGCCGCCTCGGGGTTCGGCCTCTGGACTCCCCGATTCGATCGCCTCACGATGGCTCCCTGGCTCACGAAGCTTCGCTCCCCCGACGGGCTGTTCGCGCTCTTCTGTGCGGCGTTGGTCGTCGCGCTGGTGCTCATGCCGACCGGATTCGAGGGGGCCGTCCGCGAGGGCACCCACCACGCGAAGGCGCGCGTGCTCCGAACCGACGACAGCGGAGTGAAGGAGGTGCGGCTGATCAAGACCGGCACGCAGGTGGTGACCGCCGTCCTGCGGACGGGGCCCCACCGCGGTCAGACCGTCGAGGTCACCAACGAGCTCCGCGGCGCGATGGAACTCGACGAGATCTATCGCCCTGGCCATTCCGTGCTCGTGGAGTACGCGACCGCGCCGGACGGCGTCGTCACCGCAGCCTACGCGCGAGGACGCTACCGCCTGGATCTCACCCTGGGTCTGTTGGCGGCGTTCGGCGTCGCGTTGCTCGCCGTGGCCGGGATGACCGGCCTCAAGGCGCTCTTGTCCTTCGTGCTC
Organism: uncultured Polyangiaceae bacterium; assembly: GCA_964454025.1. Classification (GTDB taxonomy): domain Bacteria; phylum Myxococcota_A; class Polyangia; order Polyangiales; family Polyangiaceae; genus JAFGBI01. The sequence goes on from CAYVRP010000014.1 coordinate 50,758, forward strand.
GCCGCGCTGATGCTGTGGAAGGTCCTTTACCCGATGGTCCTCCGCGGACACGATCCGATCGTGGTGGCGCTCCTGGTGAGCGGCGCGCTCGTCGGGACGATCTGCCTGCTCGTTGGCGGCTTCTCGCGCAAGGGCCTGGTGGCGGTGCTGGGATCGGCCCTCGGGCTGGGGCTCACCTGCGGGCTCGCCCTGGTCCTCACCCGCACCTTCGCCATCGATGGCGCGGTGCTCCCGTTCGCCCCCACCTTGCTCTTCATGGGGCACTTCGACCTCAGCCTCACGCGGCTCTTCATGGCCAGCATCTTCATCGCCGCGTCCGGGGCGATGATGGATGTGGCCATGGATATCGCCGCCAGCATGGACGAGGTCTTCCACCAGCGTCCTGCCATCGGCCTTCAGGAGCACGTCCGTTCGGGCCTCGCGGTGGGCAAGGCCGTCGTCGGCACGATGACGACGACCCTGCTGCTCGCCTACTTCGGGGCCTTCTCCGCGATGATGATGGTGTTCATGGGGCAAGGGGTCCCGCTCGTGAATGCCTTCAACCTGAGCCACGTTTCGGCCGAGGTTCTGCACACCCTCGTCGGGAGCCTGGGGCTGGTGACCGTGGCGCCGTTCACCGCCATCGCGGGCGGTCTAGTCTACCACCGCTGGGGAGCCGAGCGCGTGGAGACGACGGAGGCCGCACCTGACGGCAAGGCCATCGTCGCCGCGCCGCGGTGACCCGCGCCGATCGAGGCCCGGTCAGGAGCGCTGGCGGTGGCTTCCTGCTTGGACGCGACCACCTCGGCGCGCCCCGCTCAGCTCAACGAGAAGACCTGCTCGATCGCCCGCTGACCGCGCGCCCCCACCTCGCGCTGGACCAGCCGTCCGCCACGGAACAGGGCCAACGTCGGGATCGACGCCACCTCGAAGCGCGCCGCCACGCCGCCGAGCTCGTCGGTGTTCACCTTGGCGACCAGGAGCCGGCCCGCGTGCGCGCGCGCCAGCTTGGCGATTTCCGGCGCCACCGTGCGGCAAGGTCCGCACCAGGGCGCCCAGAAGTCCACCAGCACCGGCAGCGGGGCATCGCGGACGAGCTCGTCGAACTCGGCTTCGCTCGCAGGTTCGAGGGGCACGCCGAGGTCCAGGTGCCCCTTGCACGACCCGCAGGTGGGCCGATCGACGAGGCGCGCCACCGGGACGCGGTTGCGGGTGGAACAGGCGCTGCACGTCACGATCATGACCCCGGTCAGTAATCATCGCCGTGCCCGGCGTCCACCCCGGGGGGCCTCGGCGCGACCGTCACTCCTCCGGGGGGATCCCATGACTCATCGTCGCTGGGGGCCAGTGCCCGTAGGCCTGCTCGAAGAGCTGGCTCAGGACGCCGTCGGCGACCCCGAGCTTGGGCACGACCATCGTCTTGACGTCCGCCCATTTCATCACCTGGTAGTAGACTCTCCCAGCGGGCACGATCACGTCGGCCCGGTCGGGCTTGAGCCCGTAGGTGCGCATCCGATCCTCGATGCTCAACGGTTCGAGTGCCTGGACGACGTCGCGAACGCGGCGGCGCCCGAGCGTGGCGCCCGGGGTGCCGACCGCGAGGTCGTAGATCTTCGAGATGTTGCCCCCGGTGCCGATCGCCTCCGTGGGGCGAGCCCGGGGCGGGAGCGCCTCGACCCACCGGCGCATCCGCGTCCACTCGGCCTCTTGAAGCTGTCCGCTGAGCAGGCGCACCGCGCCGATGCGGAAGGAGTCGCTGCGCTCGACCCGGCCCGCCGAAAGCAGCGTCAGCTCGGTGGAGCCGCCGCCGACGTCGATGTAGAGGTAGTCCTTGTCTGGCGACAGCCCCGACTCGAGGTGGGTGGCGAAGATCGTGCGTGCTTCCTCCGCCCCGGATACGATCTCGAGCCGAATGCCGGTTTCGCTCCACACGCGATCGGCCGCCTCGGCCCCGTTGTCGGCCTCGCGGAGGGCGGAGGTCGCGCAGGCGCGCAGCTTGTGGGGGCGGAAGAAGCCGATCAGATGCCGGAAGGCGTGGAAGATCGTCACGAGCTGCTCGATCTTCGGCGCGGGCAGGCGGCCGGACGTGAACACGTCGGCCCCGAGCCGCAGCGGGACCCGGTAGCTCGCCTCCCGCTGTAGAAACCGCGCGCCCTGACCGATCGCGCGCGCGACGACCAGGCGCACCGCGTTGGATCCCACGTCGCAGGCCGCGAGGCGGAGCTCCTCAGCCAGGGCCGCCTCCCCCAGGGCGAGCGGGGTGGGGTGTCGCCGCGCGCGACCAACCTTCCCCGTGCCGAGCCGGTGCCCGAGCCGCGCCCTCGCGCCGCGGCGGCGTCGAGGGGCACGGAGATCCACTCACGGAGAGCTCAGCGTACGGCATTCGCGGCGGAGCAGCGGCGCTGGCGGTCGAGCCCGCGAGGCTACACGCTCGTGGACCGAGCTCGACCGGGGCTTGCCCCCGGAGTCTAGCACCCACCCGGCGCCGGAGTTGCCTGGCTCGAGCCGGGATCCGCGGCGACCGGGTGAGGCTCTCGTGTCAACTCCGTGGCGCAGGCGCCGTGCGCCCGCGCGGGGGCGTCTTCCGCCTTCGCCTTCGAGCCCGGCTCACAGAATCCGGGGTGTGACGTCGTGAAGCTCGAGCTCCAGGTAGAGCCGGCCGTCGACGTCGGTGTGATGGAGGACCCGGCCGGAGGCCAGGACCGTGCTCCCCTCGCCGAAGGCGTAGCCCCACTCGGCCTCCCAGTCGTACTCCTCTCCGACCCAGCCGCCGTTCACGACCAGGACGTACTCGAGCGCGGGATCCGTCGTGCTCGTCACCACGGCGACCATGCCGGGCAAGCAAGGATCGGTGGTGCAGGGGTTCGGGGCGAAATGCAGCGTGCCCGGGACGCTCTCGGCCACCTGCGGCCAGCAGAGGCCGTCGCGCATGCAGGTCTGGCTCTCCGCGCAGTCGTGCGAGCCCGGGCACTCGGAAACCGCGCAGGGGGCGACGCCGTTCTCGCAGACGAAACCGGTGAGGCAGCCGTTCGCGTCGTGCAGCTCGTCGCCGCCGCACCAGTTGCAGGCTGGCACCATCGGGCAGCTCGCCCCGCCCTCGCCGCCCGACCCGCCCGAGGGGCCGCCGCTACCGCCCAAGGCGACACCGCCCTCGCCGGCCACGGAGCTCCCCGCGCCGCCCCCGAGCCCGCCGTCACCGCCCGCTCCGCTCGCGCCGCCCGTCAGGTCGCTTCCGCCGGAGCTCGGACCCTGACCGCCCGCGCCGCCCGGCGCACCCCCGGACCCGCCGCCTCCCCCGCTGCTCGACGATCCGCCGCTGCTGGAGGAACCACCGCCACCCGAGGACCCGCCGCTGCCGGAGGACCCGCCGCTGCCGCCGGACGCACCGCTGCCGGAGGATCCGCCGCCGGACCCGCCCGTCTCGGCCCCCGCGCCGCCGGTCGTCGGCATCCCGCCGCCTCCGCTGTCGCTTCCGGCCCCTTCGTCTCCGCCCGATCCGGGACCGCCGCCGTTCTGGGTGGCGCCACCGGTCGGGTCGTTCTCCCTCCCGCCCGTAGCGTTGCCGCCAGCGCCGGGGCGTTCCGACCCCACGTCGTTGCCGTTGTCGCCGCACGCGGTGACGGCGAGGGAGCCCAGGAGCAAGAGGCCCATCCAGCTGCGCATGGTCATGACCGACCCAGTAACCGTCGACGCGAAATGGGGTCACGCCGGGTTGCCGAGGGGCTCGGGACCACGCGCCCCGCGCGGAGCCCTCCGCGTCGCCCCCTTCGGCGCCGTCCCCGGGACCGCCGGCGCCACGAGGAGCAGCGAGAGCGCGAGGCGCCGCGTCGCCAGGGTGTCTCGGCGAGCCCTCGCCCAGCTCCTCCCCACCCCCGCGCGCGCCCGCCCGCTGCCAGTACTCGAGTCGAAAGAGCGCCGAGACTCACCCCTGAGGGTGACTCACGGCGCACACCAGGCTTCCACCTGGTGTGTCGGTTCGGCACCCGGGCCTCGTCGAGCACCTCCGCCCCACGGCGCGGCAAGTGGTCGTCGACCCCGAGGCCCTTCGTGCGGCCGTGATCTCGGGGAGTTGACGCGATGGCGCGCCGGTCCGGGTGCGCCGAGCGCCGTGGTCCTCCTGCGACGCCGCGACGGCAAGCCGCGACTCGGAAACGGGGCCTGACGCTGCGAGGGGGGCTTGTCAGCCCCGAAGGGCAGGTGTAACCCGGGCAAGGTTCGGGCAAGGGAGCCCGTGAGGGGTGTGCGCCGAGCGCCCGCGGACGGGCCAAGGGAGGGTGTGATGACGACGCCGCGACGGTCCTCTCGCTGGGGGACGCCCCTTTTACTCGCGCTGGCAGCCTGCTCGTCCGAGAGGGACCCGACCCCGGTGGGTGTGGTCGAGCAGGAGCTCACCACCTCGACCACCGTGTCCTTCCAGGACGGCATCGACGGCTATTCGGGTACGACGGACGCGGTCCTGTCCCAGAACCGCCCCACCACCAACTACGGGAGCGCGACGTCGCTCTCCGTCGACGGTGACGATCCGACCTTCACGGGTCGAGATCTCTCCGCCGTGCTGCGCTGGGACGTTTCGAGCATCCCGCCGACCGCCGTCGTCACCAGCGCCACGCTCACCGTCTACGTAACGGACGCCATCGCCACGGGCTACCCCATCTATGGACTGAACAAGCTGTTCACGGAGTCCCAGACCACCTGGAACCTGCAACGCACGGGGGTCGCCTGGACCGCCGCGGGTGCGCAGGCGGCCGCCGACCGCGACAGCACCCCGCTCGCCACGCTGACCGCCCCCGCCAAGGGCACACGGACCGTGAGCCTCAACGCCGCCGGGCTCGCCGAGGTCCAGGCCTGGATCACCGACCCGGCGAGCAACTTCGGCGTCATCGTCGCGAGCACCTCCATCACCGACAAGCTCGTCTTCGCCTCGCGCGAGGCGTCGACGGTCAGTCAGCGCCCGAAGCTCACCGTCACCTACGAGCTCACCACGGGCTGCGACTCGGCGGCCGACTGCGCCGATGGCGACGCCTGCACGGAGGACGCATGCGTCGGCGGCGAGTGCACGAGCTCTCCCCTCCCGGGCTGCTGCCGCACGAATGCTGACTGCGACGACGGCGACGCCTGCACCGCGGACGCCTGCACCGCGAACGCCTGCGGCCACGAACCCATCCCCGGTTGCTGCCTCGCGGATGGCGAGTGCGACGACGGCGACGTCTGCACCGCGGACGCATGCCTGGCGAACGCATGTCGCCACGGCGCCATCGCCGGCTGCTGCTACGCGGACGCGGAGTGCGACGACGAGAACGCCTGCACCGCGGACCTCTGCGCCGGGAACGCCTGCGACAACGCGGTCATCCCGGGCTGCTGCCTGGTGGACGCGGAGTGCGACGACGGGAACGCCTGCACCGCGGATCTGTGCGCGGAGCACGCTTGCGCTCACGCCGCCGTCGCGGGCTGCTGCCTGGTGGACGCGGAGTGCGACGACGGGAACGCCTGCACCGTGGACCTGTGCGCGGAGCACGCCTGCGCGCACGCCGCCGTCGCGGGCTGCTGCCTCGTCGACGCCGACTGTGACGCCGCCGACGGCTGCACTCTTGGCGGCGCTTGCGTTGGCGGCGTCTGCGTCGGGGGTGAGCCCCGCGACTGTGACGACCGCGATCCGGACACGGTCGACAGCTGCCTCGATGGGCTCTGCCAGCATGCCAGGACCGTCGAGACGACCTGGACCTTCAGGAACGGCGAGAACGGCTACGACGGCATGATCGACGGCATGATCGCCGGGGACAGCACCACCACCAACTACGGGCTCGCCACGGTGCTCACCGTGGACTCGAGCCCGGCGCGGGCCGCCCTGATGGCCTGGGATCTCTCCGCGATCCCCGCGGACGTGACGGTGATCAGCGCCGCGTTGAGCCTGTACGTCGGCGGCAGCTCGACCGCGTCGTCGGCCACGGCGAACCCGCTTTTTACCGTCAATCGGCCCTGGGCGGAGCTGGAGGCTACCTGGCTGCTCGCGCAGACCGGCGTCCCTTGGGCGACGGCCGGGGCCAAGGGTACCGCGGATCGGGGGCAGGTGAGCCTGGGGACGACCCCGGTCAACGTCTCCGGCAGCGTCACCATCGCGCTCAACGCGGCCGGCGTCGCCCAGGTGCAGAGCTGGGTCGCCGACCCGGCGCAGAACTACGGCCTCATCATCGCCACCGCCAGCAACAGCGATGGCCTCTACTTCTACTCCAGCGAGGACGGCGACCTCGCTCATCGGCCGCTGCTCACCGTGACCGCCCTCACGACGACCGTCACCACCGACCCCGGGGGCGAAGGCGGCGCCGGCGGTTCGGGCGGTTCCGGTGGCGCCGGTGGCGCCGACGAAGGGCCGGGTGGGGCCGGCGGCGCCGGCGCGGGCGCGGGTGGTTCCGGTGGCGCCGGCGGCATCGACGGGGGTGCGGGGGGGACCGGTGGCGTGGTGGAACCCGAGGCCTTCGGCTTCTTCGTCTTCTCCGATAGCCACGTCGAGGCCGCGAGCAGTCCCCCGTTCAGCGCGGCGCTCGCCCAGATGGAGGCGCTCGCCAACGCCCCCGCCGCCCCGCCCACCATTGGCACCTTCAGCGTCGGCGATCACACCGAGACGGGCACCACCGCGCAGTGGAACTACCATCGGGCGCTGGTGAGCGGCTGGGTCGACGGTGCGGCGACGGCCTTCGGCGGCGATCCCCCGCGGTACCTCGGCGTGCCCGGCAACCACGACATCCTGGTGTCCTCCACCTGGCTCGCCGACTGGAACCTCACCTTCTCGGGCGCCCAGGGGCTCGGCGTCAACTCGAGCAGCGCCGGCGTGTACTACACGGTCGAGCACGGGAGCGCGCTCTTCGTGGTGCGCGACACCAACAAGGCCACGAGCAGCAGCACGGCGCACACGACCGATCCGCAGCTCCTCGATCTCGCGGCGACGCTCGCCGCCTCGTCGCACCCCTTCAAGTTCCTCTTCTACCACCGCCCCTTCTACTACTGTGGCGCCGGCGGCCTCACCACCACGCCCGCCGCGCTCCCGTACCTCGATCTCGCGGCGCGCCACGACGTGGACGTGGTCTTCAACGGTCACAGCCACGTCTACAGCCGCACCTGCCGGATGAACGCCAGCCACGCCTGCACCGGGAGCCTCGACGGGACGGTGCAGATCGAGGTGGGCACGGTGGGCGCGAGCGACGCGCGGTTGCGCGCCCTGAACACCGCCACCCAGACCCGCTCCGGCTACGATTCGACGGGTACCTACCGCACCTACAGCTATGCGTGCCAGGTCGGGAACGGGTACGAGGCCACGCTCGGCAGCTCACGCACCTTCGTCCACGTCGTCGTCGAGGGCTGCCGCGCGACCTTGCGCACCTACGCCGTGGGCAACGCGACCCCGATCGACAGCCTGGTCATCGATCACTGCTCGGCGTAGCTCCACCGGCTCCGAGCCGCGGCGAGATCCGGCGCGTCATCGCTCCGCGATGAAGCTCCGAGTCCACGGCGGTCGCGGGGGAGCGTGCCGTGGGCGACGCGCTCGCCCCCGGCGACGTCCGTCAGGCGCTCGGCCATCGGGGTCGTTGACTCGTAGAACGAGAGCACACCGCCCTGCGTCAACGTCTCGCCGACCTCGCCCGGCACCACCACCCACCGGTCGAAGATCCGGCCGCTGCCGAGCTCGAGCGCCTGCTGGCGAGCGGTGTTGGAGTGGATGTCGGTGACGAGCGCCACGCCGCGCTCCGCGCGCCCCGGGACCTCGAAGTCGACCAGGCCCTGATGCGCGAGCATCCGGCCTAGGTTCGCCTTCACCTCGGCCCGGATCGTCGTGGGCAACCTGGCCACGACGCGCGGCAGCCCCTCGGGGAGCCGCACCGCCGTTCATGCCATCCTCGACCGTCCCCGGTTCGGCGTCCCCCCAGCCCGCGGACGACGGCGGGCGGACGGGGGGCCGGCGGGCGAGCGCCGCCGCGCGGCCGCACCTCGACGTCCCCGCCGTGCCGTGCAAGCGGGCGCCCGCGCCCGGAGCACTAGCGTATTCTCGCGGCGGGACGCCAAGCTCACCCCGGCGGGGACCCGGAGGAGCCGCGGGGGGAGCCCACGAACGAACGAGCACGAAGGAGAGCGACCGGAGGAGCCGCTACGGAAGGCTCGGTCGTCACCGCTCGGGCGGCGAGTCGGGGCGGGTCGCCCGGAGGCCCCTGACGGCCGACCGAGAGCCGCGGAGGTTGAAACGGACAGCTTTGGGCACCCACACCTCGACTCCAGATCCACGCCGATCGCAGCGACCGCGGCGGGTCCGAGCGGCGCCAAGCCCCCTGCGGGTCCGAGCGCTCGGAGTCGAGCCGCACCGGGCCTCGGTCGGCGTGGGGCCGCGCCTTCAGTCCTCGTCGCCGGCCTGGCTGCCGCGGGCCAGGGCCAGCAGCGATGACACGTCCTCGTGCCGTTCGAGCGCGTGTCGAAGCGGCATCCGCTCCTTCACCCGATAGCGGTTGCTGCGTCCCGCCCGCCGACGCTCGAGGTACCCCGCGGCTTCGAGGTCGGCGACGATCCGTTGCACGGCGCGCTCGGTGATCCCCACGCGCGCCGCGACGTCGCGCATCGTGACCGACGGCCACTTCGCGATGCACAGGAGCACGTGGGCGTGGTTGGTCAGGAAGGTCCAGCCCGGTCCGCCCGCCCGCGCGGTGTCCCGAGAGCGCCGCGCCCTGGTCGTCGATCTCTCGCGCGCGGCTCGGGATCCGCTCATACTGCCGGCGCCCTCCGCCGACCGTCGCCGGCACGAGCCCGCCTACCGCCGATCCGCGGTGCCTCCGCGGCGCCGCGGGCCCGGGCGCACAGGGCTCGTGTCACGCCGGCGCCGCGCTCCGCCAGATACACCGACCATTCATCGCACCGACTGCTCATCATCGCAAGCCACCAGGCCCGGTGGAGGTCGCGGGGGAGCCAAGCGATCCAGAAACGCGTTGCGCCGATCAAGGATCCGGGTTACACGACAAATACTTCGTGTGTAGCAGGGCGCTGCCGTGCGCCTCCGGCATTCGTCCGCGTGCTCGCGTGCGCTTCTCCGGGGCGTGCCACTGCCCCCCTGAGAGAGAAATCTGATGCAGCCCCCGTCCGACGCCTGGCCCTCCTCGCCCGAGGCGCTGCTCCGGTCCTTGGTCCAGGTGCTCCCCGAGATCGGCGCGGCGGTGGCGAACGCACCGGAGGTCATCGTTCCCTCCGGTCGCGCGCACCTCGTCGAGCTGGCCCTCGGGGGGCGAGGGCGGGACCGGCACCGGGTGGTCTTCGACCTCCCCGACGGAACCTCGGTCGAGGAGGCCGAGGTGGTGCGGGCGCGCAACGGAGTGGCGGTCAACTACCCCGATCCGTACATGCGCCGCCGCGATCCGGACTCGCTGGTGGTCGGCGACGACGGACCTACGGACCAGCCGCGCTTCAGCGACCGCTTCGGGGCTCCGTTCGCGGAGCTTCGGGCGGAGGTGCTGCGCTGGCTCGCCCGGCAGCCGCTGGTGGTCCTCCCGTTCTGGGTGGGGGGCGAGAACCTGCAGTTCTCGGCTGTGCTGGTCTGCCCGGCCATCGCGGCCTTCTTCGCGGCGGCGCTCGCGGACCTGCAGCGCCCGGTCTTCGATCCGGCCTCTGAGCGGGGCGACTGGCAGCCCCGCGCGGCCATCCTGGTGGCGCCGCCCTTCCGTCACACGCACTGCCTCGGCCGCCAGGTGGTCGTGCACAACCGCACTCCCGCCGTTCACGAGGTCTTCTCGCTCAACCTGTACCCTGGGCCGAGCGCGAAGAAGGGCGTGTACGGCGTTCTGCTCAACATCGGCGAGAACGAGGGGTGGCTCACGGTCCACGGATCGACGGTCCAGGTCGTCACCCCATACGACAACACGCTCACCATCCTGCACGAGGGCGCGAGCGGCGGTGGCAAGAGCGAGATGATCGAGTACGCCCACCGCGAGCCGGATGGGCGCCTCCAGCTCGGGAGGAACCTCGTCACCGGCGAGGTGCGCATGATCGCCATCCCCCAGGCGTGCGCGCTCCGCCCGGTGACGGACGACATGGCGCTTTGCCACCCCGGGATGCAGGCGGGAAGCGACAAGCTCGTGGTCCGCGACGCCGAGGACGGCTGGTTCGTCCGGGTGAACCACATCCAGTCCTACGGGACGGACCACGAGCTCGAGCGGGTCACCGTGAGCCCCTCCCGCCCGCTCGTCTTCCTCAACCTCTGGGCCGTGCCCGGTGCGACCTGCCTCATCTGGGAGCACCAGGAGGACGCTCCCGGCCGCCGGTGCCCCAACCCGCGCGTCATCCTGCCGCGCGAGCTGGTGCCGAACGTCCTGAGCGGCGACGTCGAGGTGGACGTGCGAAGCTTTGGCGTCCGCGCGCCGCCCTGCACGGCCGAGGCCCCGAGCTACGGCATCCTCGGCATCTTCCACGTCCTGCCGGCGCCGCTCGCCTGGCTCTGGCGCCTGGTCGCTCCCCGGGGGCACGACAACCCCAGCATCGTCTCCGAGGAGGGGTTGCAGAGTGAAGGCGTCGGCTCCTTCTGGCCCTTCGCCACCGGCCGCCGGGTGGCGCTCGCGAACCTCCTGCTGCGTCAGATCCGGGAGAGCCCGAAGACGCGCTACGTCCTGATCCCCAACCAACACGTCGGGGCCTGGCAGGTGGGGTTCATGCCCCAGTGGCTCACGCGGGAGTTTCTGGCCCGTCGAGGGGGCGTCAAGTTCCGTCCCGATCAGCTCGTGGCGGCCCGCAGCCCCCTGCTCGGGTACTGCCCGACCTCGGTTCAGATCGAGGGGGTGCCGATCCCGCAATGGTTCCTCCGGGTAGAAACCCAGCCCGAGGTCGGGACGGAGGCCTATGACCAGGGGGCGGAGGTGTTGGTCCGGTTCTTCCGCTCGGAGCTGGCGCAGCTCGGCGCCTCGGGCGACCTCGAGCCCCTGGGCCGTCGCATCATCACCTGGTGTCAGGACCGCGGGGGCGTGCAGGAGCTGGAGGGAATCACCGGCTGACCGCGGCGACGGGGGCGCGAACGTCGCGGCAAGGGAGGTTCACGGCTGAACGAGCTCCTGGAGCTCGAACAGCAGCTCGTAGTCCGCGAGCGCGTACACCAGTGAGCCGTGGCGAAGCGGCAGGCGAGCGTCGCGGCGCGGCCTCACGATCAGGTGGTCAGGCTTGTGGTCCAGCACGCAGAAGCCGTGCGTCCGGAGATCGTCGCGGGCTTCGCGCACGATGCGCGAGAGCTCGGCGTCGTCGATCGCGCCGCGGTGGTGCAGCTCGGGGAGGGTCAGCCCCTCGATCCAGGCGTAGACCACGAGGTAGCGGCGAGTCGCCTCGAGTTCGACCCGATGGGGAAGGTCCGGTCTGAGCGCGTGGTCCGCGCGGTGACGGGCCATCTGCCGGGCCAGGTCGCCGGCTTGCCTTCCGAGCTGCCACGGTCGAAGGCGCTCGCCGGGGCTGAAGATCGCCAGGGGGCGCTTGGTGTGGATGCGCGGCCGCAGCGGTGATTGGCGGAGGCGCTCCACCACCCCGAACTCCTGGAACGGGCAGTGGAACTCGGGCACCCAGGTCGAGGACGACGGGAGTGCGAGCGACCCTTCGTCTAGCCGCTGTCCAACCCTCGACACCTTGACCACCAGCTGCAGGTCGCGGCCGTCGACCCGCGTACCCACGCGGAAGACAGAGCCGCTGCTACGTGCGAGGCGCACCCCCCGCCCGGCCAGGGCACCGCCCGGGCACCACTGCTCGGGCATCAGGTGCCGGCGCCAGGGCCAACCGTATCGGGTGAGGTAGAGCTGGGCGTCGTCTGCCAGGGCGATGGGGACGTACTCGACCCCGAACGACCAAGTCTTCATCGCCGGTGGCAGCTCCGCGAGGGTCGCCGTCGACCAGCGCGGCCAGAGTCGCTCCAAGGAGATCACCAGAGTCTCCCGAGCGGAGCCGCGCGGCGCGACGAGATGGGGCGGGGCGCCGCCGAAGTCGACAAGAGCCCCTTCCGGTCGCCGTGGCCAGCTATGAGCCACCTCCCGCCTGCCGCGTCACGAGCAGCGCTGCTCCGGTCGCCAGCGCCGCCACGGCGGCGGTCAGCAACGTCCCGGCGGGACCCCCGGAGGCGTCGCGCAGGGCGCCGCCGATGGGTGGCCCGACCAGCGCGGCGAAGCCGTAGGCGAGGAATACCACCGGGTAGACGCGGGCCATGCTCGCCGGTCCCAGTCGTCGCACCGTGTTGGCCGCGTACACCACGAAACCGGCGGCGAAGCAGAAGCCGACCGCGAGGGCGCCTCCGAGCAGCACCGCGGGGCGGGTCGGCGACGATGCCAGCGCCAGGATCGCGAGGCCTAGCCCGCCGAGCGCGGCGGGAGCGGTGATCCGATCGAAGCGGTCGAACAGGGCTCCCCAGATCGGCCGTCCCAGCGTGTTCCCCGCCGCCAAGGCGACCACCATCGCAGCGCCGAGGACCGGACCTTGCCCGCCACTGGCCGCCAGCGAGGCGAGTCCGCCGATGACCGTCAGGCCGGCGAAGCTGGAGCCGAACATTCCCATCGCGCTCCAGCCCAAGAACCGCGCGCTCGCCCGGGGCTCTCCCGCGGGCGTCGTCGGCGCAGGCGGATTCTCCCCATCGCCAACCCAGAGGCTGGCCAACCACAGCCCCGCCAGGCCCAGCGCTCCCTGGCCGGCGAACACCGTGGGGACCGTGAGCCCGCGCGCCAGCGACGCGGTCACGATGGGAGCCGCGATCGCGCTGCCCGCCGCGAACCCGCCGGTGACCAGGCCCGTCACCAGGCCGCGCCGATCGGGCGCCGACGTCACCGCCGCGGTGAGCGCGGAGACGTAGCCGATCCCGATCCCCACCCCCGCGACGACACCGACCCCCAGGATCGTCGACGTCACGTCAGCGCCGCGGCCGGCCGCGAGCAGGTAGCCACCCGAGTAGACGACGGCCGCCACGCGGAGCAGGGTCCGGGCGCCCAGGGCCCTCACCATCCGCCCGGCGACCAGCATCGACAGCGCGAAGCAGGCGATGGTGGTGCCGAAGGCCACCTGTGCCGAGAGACGCGAGAAGCCGTGGTGAGCCCGCAGCGCCGGCTCGTAGACGCTCCAGGCGTAGACGCTGCCGATGACGACGTGCGTCCCGATGGCCGCCGCCAGGACGGCTGCCCCGCGCCTGGCCCTCAACGCCAGCTCCTGGGCACCGTCCGACGCACGTGCGGATACGACATATTTTTCGGGAAACAAGTATCGCATTCCCCCGAGTCAGGCAAGCGCGGACACGGATCACCCGAAAATGGCCACAGGCACTCGATGCGTCCGCGCTCCGCGCTCCGGCGCAAGGGACAGGGCCTCCTGGCCGAGCGGGCGCTCGGCGAGGTCACGGGTGCGCCGCACGATTCGGCCCGCACCGAGGTGGCGGTGTTGGCCCGGCGCCAGCGACGCCCGGCCGACCGGAGCCCCCGCGGTCGCCCGCGGCGGTGAGCCGTGCTCGAGAGCCGGTGGTGAGCCGGCGGCAAACGGCCGCACGGCGCGCGGCTAACCGGCGGCGATCACCCCGACGCGTTCGACCAACAGGCGCACCGCGGGCTCGGGGGGCGCGTCGGGTCTTCGCCGGCCATCCGGCGCTCGCCCCTCACCCGCAGGTGGCGTCGTCGTCGTTGCCGGAGCAGGCGCAGGTCACGCCGAGCGGGCCGAGCCAGCCGTCGATGGCGCAGGAGGGCAGCAGGGGATTGTTGGAGATGGTGACGTCGCCGCGGATCTCGGTCACCCCAGAGAGCGCCTCGAGGCTGATCAGCGCGGGGTGGTCGGAGATGGTCAACGACCAGGCGAAGCGCGTGAGCGCTTCGAGCCCAGCGAAGGACGTCAGGCTGGAGTTTCCGGAGAGGTAGCAGGAATTGCCGATGGAGGTGACCCCGCCGAGCCCCGTGAAGTCCACCAGGGCGGCGTTGCCGGTGACGGACAGCCCCAGGTCGCCGATCCACGGGAGCGCTTCGAGGCCCGAGAAATCGCGCAGCAGGGGGTTCTGGTTGACCTGGAGACCGGACAGAGAGGTGAGGCCCCGGAGTCCACGGAGATCGGCCAGCGCGTCGTTGGCCTGGATCACGAGCTCGTCGACGGACTCGACGTTGTGCAGCCCCTCGAGCGACACCAGAGCGTCGTCGTTGTCGATGGTGAGCGATCCGGTGACGAAGGTGAGCCCGGAGAGAGCACCGAGGTCGGCGAGGGCGGGGTTGTCCTCCAGGGTCAGGGAACCCACCCCGCGCAGGTTCTCGAGGCCCGCGAGGCTCGTGAGCTGGGGGTTGCCGTAGCTCCCGAACGACAGCGAGGGCGCGGTGCCGATCTCGAGGGAGCCCACGGCGGTCAGCGCCTCGAGCCCGCGGAGATCGGTCAGGCTCGTGCCTCGCACGTAGAGCGCGCCGTCGATGCAGGTTACCCCCGCGAGCGCCGCGAGATCGCCGGCCGTATCGTCGGCGTCGATGGTCGCGCTCTCGACGCAGGCGTCGGGCGGGCCCGCGGTGAGCCAGGGGCACACCCCCTCGTCAGAGCCGTCGGCGCAGTCGCGCTCCCCGTCGCAGACCCAGTAGGGCGAGATCGGCGTGGTGCCGTCGCCGCAGTCGAAGGATTCCCCGAGGCACTGATCCGCGGCGATCGTCTCCACGTAGCCGCAGGCGTTCGATACGGCGTCGCGCTCGGTCTGGCAGGCCCGCACGCTGGCGCCGCTGAAGTACAGGTGGTTCAGCTCGGCGCAGGTGAGGCCGGCCATGCACGCCTCCTTGGCGACCATGGCGGTCCAGCACGCCTCCTCGGCGAGATCGGCCTGGCAGGCCAGGCGCGGGTCGGCGCAACCGCGCTTGCACGCGCCGGGATCCCAGAACGCGCAGGCGCCGTCCCGATCGCAGGCCGCCTCGCAGGTGGCCTTCCGCTCGGCGGCGCGCGGGCCGTCACCCGCCGGGAGGAAGTCCCAGTAGGCCCCGGCGTCGGGGTCCGTTCCACCGGCGCCCGGCGCACCGCCCGTGCCCGGCGTGCCACCCGTGCCCGGCGCGCTCGGTGTGTCCTCGTCGGCGGCTCCGTCGTCGCCAGCGCCGCAACCCGCCATCCAGGCCAGCAGCAATCCACTGAGCAGAACGCGTCCCAGCTCCTTCATGGCACCACTCCCGGCTGCAGCCGACCTCGGCGCGCGGCCCCGGCCAGGTGCCCCGAGCCCGCGGCCGAGTCGACCGACTTCTACGTGGAAGCCGGCCGAGATCTCCCTGGCGCCCCGCGCCTCGCCGACGGGCGCCTCGACGCGGGCCCCGTCCGACCGAGTCGTCCTCGGTTGCCTAGACCCGTCCTTCTCGCGGTGCCCTCCCGTTTCGCATTCGGAACGGGAGGAGCACCGTCCGCTGCGAGCGCGCATAATCGACGCGACGTTCGCAGCGAGGAGGCTCTCCATGAAGCAACGCCGGACCAAGCGGCTCTCGACCTCGACGACCATCGCCATCCTCAGTCTCCTCGGCGCCGCGGCCTGCGGCGGCGACGACGGCACCGGCTCCGACACGACCGGCCTCGGCGAGGTGACAGGCGGCGCGGTCGAGGGCCCCACGAGCGGTGGGCGCACCAGCGGCGGCCCGCCCGCGGTCGGTGGGGAGGGCGAGGGCGGCGCGACCGCGGGCGGCGATGATGCCGGCGGCTCGGGTGGCATGGCGTCCGGCGGGCGCCCATCGGGTGGCGCGGTGGCGGGTGGTTCGCCGTCGGGTGGCGTCCCCGCGGGTGGATCGCCGGCAGGCGGCGCCCCGCCAGGGGGCGCTCCGTCGGGCGGGGTCGCGGCGGGCGGATCACCAGCCGGAGGATCACCGTCCGGTGGTGCTTCGGCGGGCGGCTCGCCAGGCGGTGGTTGGCCGTCGGGTGGTGCGGGTGGCCTCGACTGCGAGGAGGCGGATTGCCTCCGCGCCTTCGCGTGCGTCGCGGAGTGCGGGGACGAACCGTTCGACAACGGCTGCTGCCCCTGCCCCGAAGGCACCTTCGACGTCGTCGGGTGCGGATCCGGCGGCGCGAGCGCGGGCGGCGTGGGACCCGGCGGCGCGGGCGCGGGCGGCGCGAGCACGGGCGGCGTCGGACCCGGCGGTGCAGGCGCGGGCGGCGCGAGCACGGGCGGCGTGGGCGGCTTGCCGGCCTCCTGCGACACCGGCTGCACGCCGGCGAGGGAGTGCGACGAGGACGGGATCGTGTGGGAGTGCGGAGGGGACTACGACTACCAGGCCATGGTCGACGTCGGCTGCGTGGATCTCGCTACGGGCGTCCAGCGTTTCTGCTGCCCGACGACCGCCTTCGCCCATTGCCTGCCGCGGATCGTGATCGACCGCGACGCGTACGCCCGGGAGGAGTCCGTCGAACCGCGCTGGGAGAACCCCACCGCGGAGAGCATCTTCTTGCCCGGCTGCGGCACGGTGGAGCTGGAGCAGCAGAGCGGGGCCGCCTGGGAGCACCTCGGTCCCCTGGTATTCTGCGCCTGGGAGGGGGTCGCGGTGGAGGTCGCGGCTGGCGAGAGCTTCGTCGATCCGATGACGGTGATCAACGAGGCCGGCACCTTCCGGTTCACTGGCGCCTACTCGGTCGGCTGCACCCCGGGCGAGGCGCTGAGCCAGGCGGGCTGCGCGCGCGGGCCGATCCCGGTGGTGAGCCGCGCTTTCGTGGTGGAGTGAGCCGCGGCCGAACGGATCCCCCGCTGCTGCGCGCGCCGCGGACCGACCTCGCCTCAGGGTTCGCGCCCCGCGCTACCGGGGGCAGCTCGGATCGCCGTCGGGAGCGATCTCGTTCACGCAGAAGTCGAACGGCGTCGCGTTCTGGTTGTGTCCCGGCACCATCACCAGGATCGCGTTGATGGGCTGCTTGGCGTAGCCGGTGCCGGACCTGTCCCAGCACTTGGTGTTGAAGTCCGACCAGGGGATGACCCCGGGGGCCGAGTAGACCGCGCACCAGCGGTGGTCGGCGCTGTCGGCGCCCTGGGCGTCCTGGATCTGGATGCGGAAGGAGTTCGAGGCGTGGTTGGTCAGGCTCACGTAGAGCCCGGTGCCGGTCGGGGTGATCTCCGCGTTGGGCGGCTCGGCCTCGCCGGTGTTCGACTGGCCGACGTTGATGCCGATCATCGCGTAGCCGCCGTAGTTCGGGTCGGCGCCCACGCTGCCCGTGGCGCAGAGCGAGGCCCCCGCCTTCAGGTCGCTGAAGCTCGCCGGCGAGATCGTGCTGACCCCCTCGGGGCCGGCGCCGGTCCAGGCGAAGCCGTGCCAGCCGCACACCGAGACGTACGCGCCCTCACCGATGGTGAAGGCCCGGCCGCTGGGGGAGCCGCCGGACCCGGGGCTGGAGCCGCCGCTGCTGGGGGGAACGCCCCCGGACTCGAGGCTGGAGCCGCCGGTGCCGGGGCTGAACCCGCCGGCGCCGGGCCTGGTGCCGCCGGTGCCGAGGGAGAGGCCGCCAGACCCCGGGTTGGAGCCGCCGGTGCCGGGGTTGGAGCCGCCGGATCCGGGGCTGGAGCCGCCGGTGCCAGGGCTGGAGCCGCCGGTGCCGGCAGCGCCGCCGCTGCCGATCGGGGGCTGACAGGCGCCGGCCACGCACGGAACGCCCGCGTCGCAGGCGACGCCGCAGGCGCCGCAGTGCGCGGGGCTGGTCGCGAGATCGACGCAGGCGCCGTCGCACGCGTCCTGGCCGAGCGGGCACCTGCACTCGCGCGCCTGGCAGGTCTGCCCCGGGGGGCAGGTGATCCCGCAGCCGCCGCAGTTGAGCGGATCCGTGTCTACGTCGACGCAGCTCATCCCGCACTGCGTCTCCGTCCCGCAGCTCACGGTGCAGGCGCCGTGGGAGCAGACCTGGCCCCCGCACGCCGCCCCGCACGCGCCGCAGTTGGCGCCGTCGCTCTGCAGATCGACGCACTCTCCGCCGCAAAGGGTGAGCGCACTCTGGCAGACGCACTGCCCGCCCTGGCAGGTGGTCCCGGCCTCGCACGCGGCGCCGCAGCTCCCGCAGTCCGTCGCGCTTGTCGCCAGCGATACGCAGGCGCCGCCGCAGAGGGTCGTGTCGGCGGGGCAGACGTCGCCGCGGTCGGTCGTGCCGATGCCGTTGAGCGAGGGATCCTCGAGCGCCGTCTCCGCGCAGCTCGCCGACGCGAGCCAGACGACCGCCGACACCGCAGCCTGAAGGGTGCGCTCCTTGCTCGCCATTGCTTCCTCGACGGGGGGCGCTCGACGCTCGCGCGAGCGCCGAGGGGTCCGGGGCCGCACGCAGCGCCACGAAGCGTGCATCCCCCGACCCGGACTCGATGACGGGAGCAGAGCACCTTTCCTCGCGGAAGCAACCCAGTATCGAGATTAGGGCGAGGCGGTGCTGCCGGTGAGAGCTTCACGGAAATTTGAGAGGTTGACGGCAGCGCGGCGGCCATCTTCGAAAGGCGGCGCGCGGTGCCGGCACGACGGACTGGTAGAACCGTGGCGGGCAGTCCGGGCACCGCTCCCCGCGCGGGGCGCACGGCGAGGGGCTGCGCCGTTCAGGGGGAGCAGGTCAAGGTATCGCGAAAAAATCTGCCCGGCATCGCCGTACCCTAGGGGCCGAGCTGGACGCCAGTCCGCGGAGGCACGGCGTCCAAGGACAGTGACGGGGCGGCGTGGCCGCCCCCGGCTGGCCCGGTGACAGCCCCGCCGCCGGACGCTAGGTTCACGGGCGTCATGAACCGGCGCCTGGCCATGCTCACCGAGCTCGTCGAGTCCGGGAAGGCCGACGCCTTCGCGCGCTACGCGCTCGCCCTCGAGCACCGGAAAGAAGGGCGGCACGACGCGGCGTTGGCGCTGCTCGCCGCGCTCCGGCGCGACGAGCCGAGCTACCTGCCGATGTACTACATCGCGGGCCGGCTCCTGCTCGACCTGGGGCGGGACGCGGAGGCGCGCGATTGGCTCGAAGCGGGCGTCAAGGTCGCCGAGCAGAAGGGCGACGGCAAGACGCTGCGCGAGCTCCAGGCCGCCCTGGCCGAGCTATGACGACCCCGCCGACCGCGGTGCCGAGGCCGCCCCAGCTCCGGCCGCACGTCGTCGTGGTGGGCGCTGGCATCACCGGGCTGGCCGCTGCGCACCGGATCGCGACCGTGGCGCCGGACCTCGCCCTCACCGTGCTCGAGGCGCGCGCGCGGCCCGGCGGCAACATCACGACCGAGCGGCGACGTGGGTTCCTGCTCGCCGGTGGTCCCGACGCCTACCTCCGCACCAAACCGGAGGCGACCCGCCTCATCGGAGAGCTCGGGCTCGCCGACGAGCTCGTCGCACCCCTCGCCCGCCCCGCGTACGTGGCCTGGCATGGACGCCTCGAGCGCCTCCCCGGTGGCATGGCGCTCGCCGTGCCGACGCGGCTCGGACCGCTCCTGAGCACGCCGCTCCTCAGCTGGGAGGGGAAGCTGCGGGTGCTCGGCGACCTGCTGCTGCCGAGCGGCTGGGGTCGCCCGGCCGGCGCGGAGGAGTCACTGGCCGCCTTCATCCGGCGGCGCTTCGGTGACGAGGTGGCGCGCGTCCTCGCCGACCCCCTCCTCGGCGGCATCTACGCCGGCGACGCGGAAACGCTCAGCGCCGAGGCCACCTTCCCCCAGCTCGTTCGCCTCGAGGCCCGGCACGGGAGCCTCATCCGGGCGCTCGCCCTGGCGCCGCTGGCGGGCACCGGACCACGGGCGCCAGCACCGGTCGCGCCCGGCGCCGTGAGCCCCGGTGGCGGCCTGCGCGCGCTGTTGCGCTGGCTCCGGCGCGCCGAGGCGCAGGCCCCGAGCCCGTTCCTGACCCTCCGCCCGGGCCTCGGTGCGCTCATCGACGCGCTGGTCGCGCGCCTGCCGCCCGGCGCCCTGCGCCTCGGCGCCGCCGCGACCGCCATCGAGCCCCTGCCGGACGGGTACGCGGTCGCCTGCGCCGGCGGCGACCGCCTGCGCGCGGACGCGGTCATCGTGGCGGCCCCCGCCCACGAGGCGGCGCGCCTCGTCCCCGACGCCCGCCTCGGACGCGAGCTCGCCGCCATCCCCTACGTCTCGACGGCGACGGTGTTCCTCGGCTTCGACGCGGTGGCGATGCGGCACCCGCTCGACGGCGTGGGCTTCATCGTGCCGTGCGGAGAGGCGCGGGTCGCGGCGGGCACGTGGGTGTCTTCCAAGTGGGCTGGCCGCGCCCCGCCCGGGAGCGTGCTCCTGCGCGCCTTCGTCGGCGGCGCCCGGGACCCGCACGCCCTCGACACGCACGACGACAAGGAGCTCGCCGACCTCGCCCTCGCGGAGCTCGAGCGGCTGATGGGCTCCCTGGGCCGCCCGCGCCTGCGCCGCGTCTTCCGGCACGTGGCCGCGAACCCGCAGCCCGTCGTCGGGCACCTGGCGCGCCTGGCCCGCATCGAGACGCGGCTCGCCGCGCTCCCGGGGCTGTACGTCACGGGGGCCGCGTTCGACGGCGTGGGCATGCCCGACTGCATCCGCCAGGGCGAGGCCGCCGCGCTCGCCGCGGTGGCGCGCCTGCGCGGGGGCTCGACCGTCGGCGCTTGACCGCCGCCGGAGCCCGAGGGACCGACCCGCCGTGCGCTCCCGCACCGATCCCGCGCTTCCGGGCCGCTGCCCGCGCTGCTGGCTCGTCCGCCCGTACTGCGTCTGCGCGCAGATCCCCGCGCTGGCGCCGCCGGTCGAGCTCGTCATCGTGCGCCACCACGCCGAGGCTCGCCGGAGCTCGGGGACGGCGCGCCTCGCGCTGCTGGCGATCCCTGGCGCTCGCCTGGTCGAGTGCGGAGCCGATTTGGACGTCGCGTCGACCGCGCTCGCGGAGCGATTCGCCGCCGCCCCTGGCTCCACCTGGCTGCTCTTCCCCGACGGCGGCGCCAGCGCGGCGCCCGCGCCCGCTCCACGTCGGCTGGTGGTCCTCGATGGGACCTGGCGCGAGGCGCGCCGCATGCTCCGGCGCCTGCCGGCGCTCCATCCGCTACCGCGGCTCGCGCTCCCCGCCGCGCCGCCGCCACCGCTCCGCCTGCGCCGGGCCCCGTCCGCGGAGAGCCGGAGCACCCTGGAGGCGATCGCGGACGCGCTCGCCCTGCTCGGCGACGAAGGCTCGGCGCGCGCGCTGCACGAGCTCTACCGCCGCTTCGCCGAGCAGGGTCTCAGGGCGCGGGGCACGATCGGGTACCACTCGCGCCCCGGCGCCGCGGTCGACGACTCACGATCGACTCCGCGGGGGCGAGACTGAGCCGCGCCTGGTCGCGCAGCGGTTCCGGCGCATGGATTCGAACCATGATTCAGGGATTCAAAGTCCCTTGTCCTGCCTTTGAACGACGCCGGAGGAACGGGAGCAGGACCATAGCACCTCCCCCTGCGGCCTGCCGCGCCTGACCGCGCCGGGCCCCGAGCGGGCCGCGCCACCGAACGCGGCCGCGCGCGGCGACTCCCCGGTCGCGCGGCGCAGTCCCGCGAACCGGCCCGGGAACCCCCGGTCGCGCCCGGTTGTCCGCTGCCCATGTCTCTGCCGGCGGCTGGCCCGCCCGCACGCCGTCCCGGTTCGGCGCGTGTGGAGCGCGACGCCGCCGCGCTTCCGATCTACCTTCGGAGCGGCTGGTGGGACGTGCCCGATCCGCTTGAAGACGCCGAGCAGAGATTCGTCCAGCGCCTGAAGGCCCGCGACGAGCGCGCGTTCAACGAGCTCGTGCAGGCCTACGAGGCGCGGGTGTTCCGCCTCGTCTTCCGTATGGTGGGGCGGCGGAGCGAGGCCGAGGACATGGCGCAGGAGGTCTTCGTCCAGGTCTTCAAGGCCATCGATCAGTTCCGTGGGGACTCGAAGCTCGCCACGTGGATCTACCGGATCGCGACGAACCTCTGCAAGAACCGGGTCAAGTACCTCGCCCGGCGCCACGAGGGCTCGCAGGCGGACCTCGAGCCGATGGCGGAGCGCGCGCCGCTCGAGGGGGCCAAGGGGGTCACCTTCGGCGACGTGGCGCGGCCCGACCACCTCGTCGAGGGCTACCAGCTCGAGGCGATCGTGCACGCCTGCATCGCGGAGCTCGAGCCTGACTTCCGCGAGGCGCTGATCCTGCGCGACGTGGAGGACCTCAGCTACGAGGAGATCGCGGAGATCACCGGGCTGCCGGACGGGACCGTGAAGAGCCGCATTCACCGCGCCCGCGCCATGCTCAAGAGCGCCGTCGAGCGCGCGATGGGAGAGAAGATCGGATGAGCACCGAGGACGAAACCGGGCGCGAGCGCCCCGCCGACGCCGAGGCACGGGACCTGGGCGGCGACCCGGCCGCGGGGGCTGCCAACCCGGTCGCCCGCGCGACCTCCATCGCCAGCGAGCACCCGTCGCCCGACGACGTCGAGGCGGAGCCCGACGGGCTCGGCGAGGACGCCGCTGCCCTCGCGCGTCTGCTGCGCGGCGCCCTCGGGGAGGACCCGGAAACCCCGGACGTGCTGCGGGGGGTGCAGCGCAAGCTCCGACAGCGCAGCGGCGGGAAGTTCTTCTCCGACGGCTGGAGCACGGAGCGCCAGCCACCGATCCAGACCTACCTCGTGACCAGCCTGGTGATGCTGGCCATCATCCTGGCCATCTGGGCCGTACTCTACCCCATCTCGGGCTCGGCGGTGCTGGTCGAGCCGCCGGCGCCTGTGCGCGTCCTCCCACCGCCGTGACGACGGCTCGATCCGCGGGGTGAGCTCCCGAGCGAGGCAAGCGGCGCTCGCGCCCCCGGGGCGCCCGCGACGAAACCCGCTACTCGATCCAGCGGGCGATCACGCAGGTGATGTTGTCCGGTCCGCCTGCCACGTTGGCGGCGTCGACCAGGCGGCTCGCCGCCGTCGCGAGGTCGGGCGCTTCCAGGGTCAGGCGGAGGATTTCGACGTCGGGGACCGGCCCCGATAGTCCGTCGGTGCAGAGCACCATCGTGTCCCCCGCCCGCGGCAGCTCGAAGCGCGTGTCCACCTTCACGGTGTCCTTCATGCCGAGCGCGCGGACGATCACGTTCTTGTGCGGGAAGTTCGCGATCTCCTCCTCGGTGAGGTGCTTCATCTTCTTGTAGTCGTTGAGCAGCGAGTGATCCTCGGTCAGCTGCTCGATCTTGCCGTCGCGGATCCGGTAGACGCGGCTGTCACCGACGTGCGCCACGTACACGCCGTCCTCGACGGCGAAGAGCGACACCAGTGTGGTGCCCATCCCCCGCTGCCTGGTGTTGCGCTGCGCGGCCTCGTAGATGCGGAGGTTACAGAGCTTGATCCCGGTGATCAGGCGGTTTTCCTCGTAGCCCTTGCTCCGATCCATCTTGTAGGGCCACGTCCGCTCCGGGTCCTCCGAGGTGGCGGCGAAGAACTCCCGGAGGGTGTCCACCGCCATCTTGGAGGCGACCTCTCCCGAGGCGTGCCCCCCCATCCCGTCGGCGACGACGTAGAGGCCGAACTCGGCCAGGATGGAGAAGCAGTCCTCGTTGTGGTTGCGCTTGCGGCCCACGTCGGTCTGGCCGGCGACCTCGATCCGCAGCGGTTTCGACAAGGTCCGTTCTTCCCGAGGAGGAGCGAAGGGTCCGATAATCGTCGCCTCGGCCGGGTCGCGTGTCAATCGAGCCGAAACGCAGGGCGATCCGGCCTCCTCGGCCCGCCTTCGACCGGGGCGCCGGCGTCAGCGTCGGCGCAGCTCTCGCACCCCGCCGTCACCGGCGACCAGCCCCAGATCCGTCCGGCCGAGGAAGAGCCCGGTTTCCACCACGCCCGGGATCGCGCGGATCGCTCGGTCGAGCTCCCGCGGGTCCCGGAGCGGCCCGGTGGCGACGTCGTAGATGAGCCCGCCCGTGTCCGTCCTGAACGGCTGACCACCGATCCGCCGGAGCCGGACCTCGCCGAAGCGGGCCAGCGCGGCGGCCGTGTTGTGGTGTCCGAAGGCCAGCACCTCGACCGGGACGGGGAAGCGGGTCCCGAGCGCCGGGACCAGCTTGGACTCGTCCACCACGACGACGTTCACGCGCGAGGCCTCGTTCACCACCTTCTCGCGCGTCAGGTAGCCGCCGCCGCCCTTGATGAGGTCGAGCTGCGGGGACACCTCGTCGGCGCCGTCGACGTTGACCTCGATCGGCCAGGGGCCCGCCTCCGTGAGCAGCGGGATCCCGAGCGACTCGGCCAGGTCGCGGCTGTCGGTGCTGGTGGGGACGCCGATGAGGTGGCGCCCTGCCCGCACCAGCTCCGCCACTCCCTGGATGAACAGGCGAGCCGTGGAGCCGGAGCCGAGGCCGATCACGCCCCGCTCCGGGAGGTGGGACAGCGCACCCTGCGCGGCGAGGCGTTTGGCTTCGTCCTGGTTCATGCGGAGCGGGACCATCCCCGGAAGCTTCGAGCTCGTCAAGGCGGCCCGTGCCGACCGCGCGGCGGGCGCCCGGGCGTCCTCACTGCTGGCAGCGCGGGCAGAAGTGGCTCGAGCGGCCCGCGATCACGAGCCGCCGGATCGCCGCTCCGCAGGCGAAGCAGGGCAGGCCGGCGCGACCATAGACCCGCAGCTCGCCCACGAAGGCCCCTTCCCTGCCGTCCGGGGCCACGAAGTCGCTGATGCTGGTGCCGCCCCGGGCGATGGACGCGCGCAGGATCCGCTGGAGCCGCTCCAGCAGGGTGTCGATGGCGCGGCGCGAGAGGCTCGCGCCCGGACGGAGCGGCCGCAGCCCGGCCGCGAACAGCGCCTCGTCTGCGTAGATGTTGCCGACCCCCGCCAGCAGCGACTGGTCCAGCAGGAGCGCCTTGATCGGCGCTCGCCGGCGCGCGAGCGCGACGCGGAGCCGCTCCGGGGTCGCGTCCAGCGCGTCGACGCCGAGGCGCGCGAGGCGGGGGCTCGTCGCGCCGGCCGGCAGCCACTGGATCCGGCCGAAGCGACGCGGGTCCCGGAAGCGGACTTCCTCGCCGCCGTCGCGGAAGCGCAGGCGCAGGTGCACGTGCGGCTCGTCGTCGGCGACGGTGACGGCGGCCGCCGGGGCGTGGCGATCCCCGCCCCGGTGGAGCCGGGGGCTCTCGGCCGAGGTGGCCAGGAGCTGGCCGGTCATCCCGAGGTGCAGGAGCAGCCGGCTTCCGTCGTCGAGCTCGGCGACGAGGTGCTTGCCGTGCCGCGCGAGCGCGAGCACCCGGCGCCCGATCAGCCGCCGCCGCAGCGTGGCGGGCGGGGTGAGGAAGAACCCCGAGGCCGGCGTGGCCGCCACCGCAGCGATCTCGCGCCCGCAGAGCAGCGGCGCGATCCGGCGTCGCGTCACCTCCACCTCGGGCAGCTCGGGCACGGCGCCACGCTACCGCGCCGCTCCGCCCTGGTCACGGCGGCGTGAAGCGACGCTCCCCCGGCGGGCTCGGGGCCGCGCGACCTGCCCGAGATTGGCTCGGCGCCGCGCGCCCGTGCTACGGCGCGTCCCTCGAGGTCCCGCCATGCGCGCCCCCCCTTTCACCGAGGACCAGATCCCCGACCTCTCGGGCCAGATCATCGTAGTCACCGGCCCCAGCAGCGGCCTCGGCTTCGAGACCTGCCGGGCGCTCGCGGCCCACCACGCGACGGTGGTGATGGCGGGTCGCAGCCCGGAGCGGTGCGACGCCGCCCGGATTCGGATCCTCGCCAGCGTCCCCGAGGCCCGGCTGGAGGTGGCGCGCCTCGACCTGGCCGACCTCCGCTCGGTGCGCGATTTCGCCCGCGACTTCGCCGCCCGGCATCCCCGGCTCGACGTGCTCTGCAACAACGCCGGCGTGATGGCGATGCCGCTCGAGCGCACCGTCGACGGGTTCGAGCTCCAGCTCGGCACCAACCATTTCGGTCACTTCGCCCTGACGGGGCTGCTGCTCGAACGGCTGCTGGCGGCGCCCGCCGCACGGGTGGTGACGGTGACGAGCCCCTGGCATCGCCGCGGCCAGCTCCGCTTCGAGGATCTCGACGCGCAGCGCCGGTACCGGAAGTGGGAGGCTTACGCGGCGAGCAAGCTCGCCAACGTGCTCTTCGCGCTCGAGCTCGACCGGCGCGCGCGGGCGGCCGGCGCGCCGCTCGCCAGCGGCGCCGCCCACCCCGGCTACGCGGTGTCCAACCTGGCGCTCGCCGGGCCCCGCGCGGCTGGGGCGGTGGTGACCGAGCGGATCATGGCGCTCGGCCACCGTCTCGCGCAGCCGACGGCGCGCGGGGCGCTGCCCCAGCTCTACGCCGCCACGCAGGCGGACGTCGTCGGCGGGGAGATGTTCGGGCCGCGGGGACCGTTCGAGCTCTGGGGGGCGCCGCGCCGCGTGCGTCCGGCTGCGCGCGCGACCGACACGGCCCTCGCCGAGCGGCTCTGGGCGGTTTCGGTGGCCCGGACCGGCGTGGACTACGCGGCGCTCGCCCGGCCGTGACGGCGCGCCGCCCGCGCCCCCGCGCAGTGGTACGATCCCCCGGTGACGTCGCGTCCTCGCGCCCGCCGCTGGCCCGCGGGCGCCGCTGCGGCCCTCGGGAGCCTGGCGTGCGCGGGGCTCCGGGGCGATCCGGATCGCCTCGGGCCCCTCGAGTACGCGCCGGGTGATCCGGAGCCTCCGCCCCTCACCTGCGCCCTGGGCGGCGGCGATCCCGGCTGCGCGCCGCCGCAGGTGCTCATCGTGCTCGACCGGTCCACGAGCATGGTGGCCCGACCCGACGGGACCGTCCCCCCCGACACCGCGACCGCGCTCGAGGAGTCGAAGTGGCGGCGGGCCATCGACGCCATCGAGAACGTGGTGGCGAGCGACGCGGCGGCGGGGGTGGCGTTCGGGCTCGAGATCTTCCCCCGCGACCCTGGCGAAGGGGGCTGCGCCACCCTGGAGGCCGTCCTCGAGCGGTCGCCCCGCCTGACGGCGGCCTGCCGGCAGGGCTCGCTCCTCGTCGCACCCTGCGTGGGCGCCAACTCGGCGGTCGCCTCGGCCCTCGACGTCGAGACGGACACCCTCTGCGGCGACACCCCCATCGCCGGCGCGCTCGAGGTCGCCCGGGACACCCTCGCGGCGATGCGCAATCCGGCGCAGGAGCAGTTCGTCCTGCTCGTCACGGACGGTGGCGACACCTGCGACTGGCAGAAGACCGCGGTGGAGATCGCGTGGGAGCTGCGCCGCGCGAGCGTCGAGACGTTCGCGGTCGGCTTCGGAGGCTACGGCGTCGACCCGCTCGTCCTGAGCGATCTGGCCTGCGCGGGCGGCACGGCGCTCGACGCCGACACGGCGTGCGTCGTGGACGCCGACGGTGACGCGCGCTGGGATCCGGCGGCGCCCTTCCCGTTCCTCCTCGCCGAGGACGGGCCCGCCCTGGAGGCGGTGATTTCGGAGATCGCCGTCCAGGTCGGCTGCGTCGTGATCCGCTGAGCCCTCGGCGGCGGGCGCGCCGGCCCGAGCCCTCAGCGGGGCGCGCTCGCGGCGGGTGGGGTGGGGGCGCCGCTCGTGGGGGGGGCCGCGCTCGCGGCCGCCTCCGCCAGGAGCGCGGCCTCATGCCGCTCGGTCCAGGCGCGGGCGGCGGCCGCGTCCCGCCGCGTCAGGTAGAAGAAATCGCGCATGGCGCGCTCCCGGAGCAGCTCGTCCTCCGAGTAGTCGAAGTCGTCGGTCAGCGGGACGGCGATCAGCGGCCCCCCGGGCGCCTTGGGCGCGAACGTGAAGAACTTGGGGTACGACCAGTTGACGTCGAGCTGCGCGACCGCGTCGGCGCCGGCGTGTCGCATCCCCAGCGCCAGCGCCTGGGCGGTGGTGGCGTTGGTGATGCTCACGTACAGCACGTCACCGCGCGCGCTCACCCCGATCGCGCTCCTGCGGATGACGGTTTCCTTGTCGAGGGTCGCGCCCCACCAGGTGGCGCCCGGATCGCTGAGCAGCGGGTGCAGGGCGCCCTTCTCGACCATGCACCGCGGCGCCTGCCGGTACCACAGGACCTCCTCCGCGCGCGGGGCCAGGTTGTCCCAGTCCGCGATCACCAGCCGCTCCCCGGGGAAGAGCGCGATGCCGCAGGCACGTCCCCGCGGGGGAGACAGGGTGATCCCGTCGACCCGCATGCCGTAGTGCCCGTGCTCCGTCTTGAAGCCGCCGTTGAAGGCGCCGAGGAGCGCGTCGTGTTCCGTCGGGGGGAGCACGGCCGGGCGGGCCGGCGTCCGGTGCAGCAGCCGCTCCTTCGCCTCGGGCGTCTCGCTGAGCGGCTCCTGGTAGCCCGGCATCAGGTGCAGCGCCGCGCGCCTGAGATCGACCGCGACCACGAACACCTCCGCCCAGGAGCGGTTGCGATCGGGATGGAGGAGCGTCTTGAAGAGGTGCGGCGCCTCCCCCGGACGTCGGGGGTCCTCCAGCGCGACCCACTCGCCGTCCCCGGGCGCGGACCAGGAGCGGTGGACGGGGCCGACGTCTCGGGGACGGAAGGGCGCCAGCGCGCCCGGTGCCGCGGCGTCCGAGGCGCTGGCGGAGGCAGCGGCCGAGGGCGTGACCGGCGCGGGCACTTCCCAGCGCGCCTTGGGGGCGCTCCCGCCGCGAGTGAGGCGGTGGACCCGGTCCTCGAGCCCGTAGGCGGTTTCCTCGAGGCGCGCGACCGCGTCCGGCCCGAGGACGGCGCGAAGCGCGTCCGCGACCAGGGGGCCCGCCCAGTCGAAGCGGTGCACGGCCCACCACAGGAGCGCCACCCCAGCCGCCGCCGCCGCGCCGGCCCCGAGCGCCCAGCGGAAGGGGCGGCGGCGGCGGCGCGCCGTCTGCCTCGCTCGGGCGGGCACGGTCGCGCGCAGGATGGCCTTGGCCATGTCCTGCTCGGACGACGGGGCGTCCTCGGCGAGCGCGGGATCGAGCAGGGCGTCCGCGATCTCCGGCGCCAGTCCCCCCGAACCGGATCCCCCGCCCTTCGCGCCGTCGGAGTCGGCCTCGCTCCCGTCGTCGGGCTGGCTCGCGCCGATTGGCTGCTCTCCGCTCATCCCGGCGCAAGGTTAGCCGGGCGAGTCGCCAGTGCCAGGGTGAGCCTCGCGCCGGAAGATGCCCTTGGGCCCGGCGACCCAGAGCGCCTCGCGTGCCCGGCCGACCACGCAGACGAGCGGCGGATCGGGTCCCAGGACGCGCCGGAAGACCCGGCCGTCGAACCATGCGAGGCCGCCGTCCCCGACGACCCAGAGGTCCTCCTCGCCGGAGGCCCAGAGGGCCCGGGGCTCGGCGATCGGCGCCGGTTGCACCTGGACCTGCCCCGCGGTCAGGCGCACCAGACGCACGGAAGCTCGGTCCGCGGCGATGACCCAACGGTCGTCCGGCCCCAGCTCCCAGACGTCCCGGACGGTCGTGGCGGGCACGCCGACCGGCGACGCGACGAAGCCACGGGCCTCGAGCCGCCAGAGCCCGCCCGCGATCAGCGCGAAGACGCCGCTGCCCGCGAGGCGCACGGAGGAGAGCTCGATCCCCGCGACGGTCGACCAGCCCGTTCGCCGCTTGACCAGGCAGAGCTCGCCCTCCTTGCAGACGACCTCGGGGTCGTCGAAGCCGAGCACACCGAAGAGGGCGCCCGGACGCTCGCCGCCGAGGCGCCCGAGCTCGTCCGGAGCGGGAGTCCAGCCCGCGTCGCGGTAGCGCAGATATATCGGACGGCGCGTCGTCGCGGACGCGGGCTCCTCCGCCCACCAGTAGCCCATGACCCGGGGGCGATCGTCGCGCCCCATGTACACGTCGAGCCTCGACCGCGGCGCCTGGGTGACGCTCGCGGGCAGCGGGATCGGCCGCCACTGGTCGTGATCGCGCAGGTAGGGGACGGCGCCGAGCGCCACGGCGCGCCGAGCGCCGAGCGAGAGGCTCGTCACCGGCTCGCCGAGCTCCCGGGTGAAGGGCACGACGATGTTGGCGAGCGGCTCGGCGCTGCCGGTTTCGCTCGGGGAAGGCGCCGGCGCGCTCGCTCCCGGTCCGGGGGTCGCCGACTCGCCCGCCGACACCGGCGGAGCGGCCGCCATCATCCTCGGCCGGGCTGGCCTCGGCGGCGTCGGGCGCGTGCTCCGGGTGCAGGCGGCCGCGGTCGCGGCGAGCAACGCCGCGGTCGCGATGAGGCGCGTCGCCGGGATGGCTCGCGGGGCCACGCGCCTCCGACCGGAGCGCGCGTTCGAGCCGCCCTGGGGCTCCGGCCTCTCGGTTCGAGCGGTCGTGTCTTCGGGGAGCCTTGCCGTCATCAGAATAGTCCGATGCTGAAATGGAACGCGCCGAGGCTCTCCCAGGAGCGAGTCCCCGTCGAGTCACGGCGCGCGGAGTCGATCACGCGCTGCAGGTTCAGGCCATAGTCGAAGACGAGCGGACCGATGGGGGTCGTGACGCGCAGCCCGGTCCCCGTCGTGTAGCGCAGCCCGGTCGGGTCGATCGCGCTCGCCACGTCCACCCGGGCGGCGTCGGTCCAGAGGTTGCCGGCGTCGACGAAGAGCGCGGTCTCGATGGTGCCCGGCAGCAGGGGCACGCGGAGCTCGGTGCGCGGATTGACGAAGAAGTCTCCGCCGCGCACGACCACCTGGTCGATGGTGAGCTCCGTGGACGGGTCGAGCAGCTGTCGCGCGATGTCCTCGGGTACCAGGGAGTCCTGCAGGAAGCCGCGCAGGCTGTCGACGCCGCCGAGCGTGAAGAGACGATCGGGATAGGTCTGCGACCCCGGGAAGCGCTGCACGTTGACGCCCCAGCCGAGGCTCAGCGCGAGCGAGGTCCCCTCGCCCCCGAACGGGATGTACCCGGCGGCCCGGCTGGTGATCCGGAAGAAGTCGCTCACGACCGCGTCGAAGACGCCGGCGTTGGTCACGGTCGTCGGCGGGCGATCGAGCCGGAGCAGCTCGTCGAGCTCGTCGTCGGGGACCGCACGCACGTGCTCGACGCGCGCGCCGAGGAAGGTTCCCCGCGTCGCCGCCAGGGGATCGTCGCGGCGGTCCCAGGCGGCGGAAACCTGCTGCGCGAACGCGACGGAGCGGCCCTCCGGGACCCGGAACAGGCGCGCCCGCCCCGGGTGATCGCGGACGTACGCGGCGAGCGAGCCCTTCCCCTCGACGCCGAAGATCCCCGCGTCGTTGAGCTCGAGCGACGGCCCGAGCTGGGCAGAAACCCGGCGCGAGGGGCGGTACATCAGCGTCACCAGCGCGGCGCTCTTCGAGATCCCGTAGTCCCGGGAGTTGTCGCGCAGCGACAGGCCCTCGACGCCGAGCCGGAACAGGGGGCTCAACCCCACGTCGGGGAACTCCACCGCCACCGAGAGCTGGCGCTCGAGGCGGGCGGCGATCCCCTCGCGCTCGCGGAGCTCGACGAACTTGGCCCGCACGTCGTCCTCCGCGATCAAGAAGTCGAAGAGGTAGTTCAGCTCGACGCGGGTGCGGAGCTGCATCGCGAGCCCGCCGAGATCGAGGTGCCCGTACTCGAAGGCGACGCGCGGGCCCTCGCCGGTGCTGAAGCCGAGCCGCGGCTCCACGTACTGCGGCGCCTTCTCCTGGAGCGTGATCACCACGGTCTTGCGCCGCTCCGGCACGGTGGGACCCTCGAGCTCGATCACGATCCCGGAGAAGACCCCGAGCAGGGCCAGTCGCTCCTCGGTCTTGCGCACCAGACTCCGGCGGTAGGGCTGGTCCACCGCGAGCGCGATCCGGCGCCGGATGACCGACTCCCGGGTGCGGCGCAGGCCGCGGATGACCACGCTGGAGACGATCACCCGCTCGCCCTCGTGGATGGAGAAGGTGACGCGGCCGCGCGTGTGGTCCAGCGAGAGCTCCGTCTCCACGTCGACCTGGGCGAAGGCGAACCCCTCCTCGGCGTAGGCGTCGAGGAGCCGCCGCCGCGCGGCGGCGACCTCGGGCAGCGAGAGCGGCCGGCCGAGATCGAGACCGGCGATGCGCGCGAGGTCGCGCTCGACCAGGGCGTCGTGGCCGACGAAGGCCAGATCGTACAGCTCCGTCCGCGGGCCGAGCTGGATGGGGATGACCAGCACCGCCTCCGGTTCGCAGCGTATTCCGCGCGCCGGATCCGGGGTGCAGGTGAGGGACGGTGGCAGCGGCGGCGGATCGAGCGGGAGCCCCTCGGCGTCGCGCTGGCAGACGGGCTGCGGGCGAGGGGGAGGGCCGAGGGGGACGCAGGCGTCCGGCGGCGAGTCCGGCGCGCAGGCCCGACGGACGAGGGTGACGGGCCCGACCTTCGCCGAGAGGTAGCCCTCGGCACGGTACAGATCGCGCAGGTGCTTGAGCGCCCGGTCGTAGATCTCCGGGACGAAGGTGACCCAGGGGTTGTAGACCGGCGGCGCCACCCGGGCCCCGGTCACCTGCTTCGGCCCGTAGATGGCGTCGATCGCCGCCGGATCGACCGAGGTGAACACGCCGGTTTCCGGCAGCGCCTCGGAGAGGAAGCTGTCGATCTCGCGGCCGACGGCGCGGGCGTCGCGTTCGCCGGTCAGGCACGGGTACTCGCGCGCGACGACAGTGACCGGGAGCCCCTCGCGGACGGTGAAGGCGAGCTCGCGGGTCGTCGCGCCCGGGTCCTGTCGCTCGGCGACCGTCACCTCGACGTCGAAGAACCCGTGGCGGAGATAGTGCGCGCGCAGCAGCGCGGCGAGGGTGTCCGGCGAACGGTCCTTCGCCTCGTCGAGCGCGAGCCCTCGCTCGAGCTGGGCGGCGTCGAAGGCCTGGTTACCCTCGAAGGTGAGCACGAAGTGCGGCCCGGCCGCGACCCTGATCTCGAGCACCGCCTCGGCGGGCGTGGCGCCCGGGCGGACCGCGTGCTGCACCGAGGCCTCGTGCCAGCCGCGAGCCCAGAGCGCCGCCTCGAGCGCCCGGTCCGCCTCGAGCAGCGCCTCCGCGTCGACGCGGTCGCCGATCGCGATCGCGTAGCTTCGCGCGACCACCTCGAGCTCGCCGGCGCGCCCGCGGGGCGTGAGGTCGAAGCGCCGGGCGACCACCCGTTGCGGCTCCCCTGCGGTGACGTGCACGACCAGCACCGTCTCCATCGGGTCGTCGGTGTCCAGCGCCTCCACGCGCACCGTCGCGGTGGGGAAGCCGTGGTCGCGGTAGTGCGCCTGCACCCGCCCCGCGAGCACGGGCAGCTCCGGCGCGGTGACCTCTCCGCCCTCCTGGAGGGCCGCCGCGCGGAGGGTGCTCTCCGCGTCGAGCCGGGCTCCGAGGACGCGGACCTTGCGCACCACCCGGCGTCGGAGGACCACCACCCGGACGGCCACGCCGCCGATCACGGGCTCCGCCTCGACGCGCAGGCTGGCGAAGGCGCCCCCCTCCGCGAGTTCCGCCAGGAGACGCTCGGCCAGCTCCGGGGTGAGCGGGTCGCCGAGCCCGACCGTGCGCGGCGCCGGCGCCGTCACCCGCGCGCCCGTCTCGTCGATCACGTCGAGGCGTCGGATCGGCTGCCCCGCGAGCGTCGGGTCCAGCGCCGCAGCGTCGAGGCGGGGCACCCCGCCGTCCGCGACCTCGGCGAGCGCCGGCGGCCCTTGTAGCGTCGCGGCGAGCAGGAGCCCGCCGATCAGGAGCCGGCGCCCTGGCCGCCCGCGACTCGGCCCCGGACGCGGCACCATCGGCGCCAGGACGCAGCCCGCCACGCCGGCAGCGGGCGTGCAGGGGGGCGCCGCCTCGGCCATCACGCGGTCCGTGGCCGTCGTCAGCGCTGGCCGGCGAAGTGCTCGACGATGGACTTGCGGGTCATGAACACGATGAGCACGACCGGGTAGATGAGCCCGACGCAACCGCCGACGACGCCGCCGACCATGCCGCCGATGGCCCCGCCCATGACCTCGGGCCGCGAGCTGTCCGCGAGCTCCATGAGGCCGGGGAAGAGGAAGACGACGTTCACCACCAGCCCGAGCAGACCGAACAGGATGGTGAAGGCGGCGTACGCCAGGCTCAAGAGCCGCCCCCAGCCCCGGTTCAGCAGCAGGCCGATCCCGGAGGCGATCAGCACGCCGACGAAGAGCGCCCCGAGGGCGCTCGACGCGTAGGTCCAGTAGAGCAGGATCGGCGACGAGCGCATCAGATCGTACACGGGGTTCGTCCCCGGCGTGGCCATCACCAGGCCCACCAACGAGAAGCCGACCCCGCACACGCCGAGCACGCCGAAGACGAGGTTCAGTACGCCGAAGACGGTGACGGCGGTCGGTCTGTTCATCGGAGCCTCCCAGCAGGGACACCAGCATACACGTCTCCGGCGGGGGCGGCAGGGCGCGCGAACCTGCGGCGCCCCCGGTCCGGGTTGCCAGGGCGGACCGGCTGGGATGGACTGTCCGGAGGGCGCCCCGGCGCCCCCGGTGCCCGTGAAAACGAGAGAGCTTCGCCACGGTGACCGGGCCGCTCCCTACGGGGCGCCGTCTCCGACCGGAGTGCGCGGCGTTCGGCTCGCCATCGCCCTGGTCGGGGCGACGGTCCTGCTCTTCGAGATCGCGCTTACGCGCCTCCTGAGCGTGGTCCTCTGGTACCACTGGGCCTTCTTCGCGGTATCGGTCGCGCTCCTGGGGCTCGCCTCGTCCGGGGTCGTCCTCGCGCTGGCGCGCCCGCGCCCGGGCTGGCTCCCCGCGGCGCTCGTCGTCGCGGGCGTGGCGCTGCCCGTCGCCGTGGTGGCCATTGTACAGGGGGCGCGGCCCGCCGGGGGGGGCGCGATCGTCTGGTGCTTCGCCGCGGCGTTGCCCGTGTTCTTCGCGCTCGGCGCCGCCACCTGCCTGCTCCTGCTCGGCGCGTCGGGGGATCGCGTCGCGCGCGTTTACGGCGCGGATCTGCTCGGCGCCGGCGCCGGGGCGCTCGCCGTCGTGCCCTTGCTCTCGCTCCTGCCAGCCCCGGCCGCGGCGGCGGCGCTCGGCTGCCTGCCGCTCGCCGCCGCGGTGCTCGTCCGCTCCAGCGCGTGGCGCTGGGCGGTCGTCGGGCTGGTCCTGATCGGGCTCGTCGTCGGCTGGGGCGAGCCGCTCCGGGTCCGCCACACCAAGACCTACGTGGAGGGGGGGGCGGCGCTTACGCCCATCCACGAGCGCTGGTCGCCCACCGTGCGCCTCACGGTGTTCGATCACGTGCTCTTCTCGGAGGAGCGAGCCCCGTTCGCCTGGGGCCCCGGCGAGCGCCGCGCGCTCGAGCCCGGGCCCGGCGAGCTCTGGGTGGAGCAGGACGGCTCTGCGGGCACGCCGATCACCCGGCTCACCGGCGATCCGCGCGCGCTCACCTACCTCTTCGACGACGTCACCGCCGTGGCCTACGCCGTCCGGCGGCCGCGGACGGTCGCGGTCCTCGGGGCCGGCGGCGGCCGGGACGTGCTCACGGCCCTGGCGGCCGGCGCCGAGCAGGTGACCGCGATCGAGCTCCACCCTGAGCTCGTCGCGCTGGTACGCGGCCCCTACGGCGACTACGCGGGGCACCTCTACGACCGGCCCGACGTGACCGTCCTCACCGGAGACGGGCGCCAGGCCCTGGCGACCCGGCCCGCGCGCTTCGACCTCGTCGAGCTCTCCCTCATCGACAGCTGGGCGGCGACCGCGGCGGGCGCCTACACGCTCGCCGAGAACCACCTCTACACCCTCGAGGCCTTCCGGCTCTACTGGTCCCGGCTCACGCCGACGGGTCTCCTCTCCGCCAGCCGCTGGATGCGCGGCGGGTTCGGCGTCGAGTTGCCGCGGCTGGTGCTGCTGGCCCGGGCCGCGCTCGTCGCGGAGGGCGTCCCCGACCCGGAGGCGCACGTCGCCGTCGTGCAGGGGGCTGCAGTGGGCACCGGGCTGGTCGCGCGCGCGCCCTTCACCGCCGCCGAGCAGGCGGCGCTCCGCGCGGAGTCCGAGCGGCGCGGCTTCGTCGTGCACCTCCCCCTGGCCGCGCGGGACGAGCCCCCCGGGGTGATCGCCCAGGTCTTCGCTGCGGGTCCCGCCGCCTACGCCCGCCACGGGCTGCGGCTCGATCCCCCCACCGACGACCGCCCGTTCTTCTTCCAGACCGTCTCGCCGTTCGCTCCCCTCTCGCGGGCGGCGGCGCTCGATCTGGGCGTCAACGGCGAGGGCGTCTGGGCGCTGCAGCGCCTGCTCGTCGTGGTGGGGCTCGGCGCGCTCGCCCTCCTCGCCCTGCCGTTCTTCTTCGCGGAGCGCTTCACGCGCGGGGGG
The DNA here is from genome assembly GCA_964454025.1 of uncultured Polyangiaceae bacterium. Taxonomy (GTDB): domain Bacteria; phylum Myxococcota_A; class Polyangia; order Polyangiales; family Polyangiaceae; genus JAFGBI01. The sequence goes on from CAYVRP010000014.1 coordinate 86,763, forward strand.
CTCGCGCGCGGGACGGCGTACTTCGCGGTCATCGGGCTCGCGTACTTCGCGATCGAGCTCGCCTGGCTCGGTCGCGCCTCGCTCGTGCTGGGGCACCCGAGCCTCGCGGCCACGGTCGTGCTGGGGAGCATGCTGACCGGCAGCGGGCTCGGCGCGCTCGCCGCGCCGCGCCTGGGTCTTGCCGGCCTCCGGCGCGCCGGGGTCGGCGTCCCCCTGCTGATCGTGGCCGTGACCGCCCTGCTCGGCTGGCTCGGCGCGGCGGGCTCGGGGCTGCCCTGGGGATGGCGCGCCGCGGGCGTCGCTGCGGGGGTCGGCCTCGCCGGCGTAGCCATGGGTCCGTTCTTTCCGCTCGGCTTCGCGCGCTTCGGCGACGCGAACAAGGCCTGGTTCTGGGCCGTCAACGGCGCTGCGAGCGTGGTCGCCGCGGCTTACACCGTCGCCCTCACCATGGAGCTCGGTTTCCTGCGGGTGACGCTGCTCGGCGCCGGGCTCTACTTGCTCGCCGTCGGGCTGCTATGGGGGCGCCCGGCCGCGATCCCCCACCCGACCGAGGACGAACGGGGGAGCCCCGTCGGCGCGGGGGCAGCGGGCTAGCGATCCGGCTCCCCGCGGGTGTCGTTCGTCGCCGGGCTCGCCCGGTCGCCGAGCAGGCGCGCGAGCGCGGTCGCGCGGGCCGCCGCCGAGACGGCCTCGCGCTCTCGCCCCGCGGCCGCCAGCAGCTCCGCCTCCTCGGCGAGGAGCTGGGCCACGGCGCGGAGCTGCTCGGGGTGGCGCAGGAGCCGCCCGAGCGAGCCCGCGTCGAGCGAGGAGACGAGGTGCGGGTTCAGCCCCAGCTCCTCGATCGCGCCCCGGATCTCCTCCAGGCCCGCCTCGAGGCGGCCGTCGGCCTTGCACCTCGCGATGCGGGCCAGCGCCGCCGCGAGCTGCTCGATGATCCGCTGGACGTAGTCGTACCGCTGCATGGGGCACTCGCGCGCTGCCGCCCATCCCAGCAGCGGCGGCGGGGCGCGGGGCCCGTCCGCTCCCGGAGGGGCCCCGGCCGGGTCAGCGAACCTCGGGGATCTCGTTGGAGGCGCAGCCGAAGGTCAGATCGAGCGACGCGCCGACGTCGTTCTCCACGTCCGCGCAGGTCTGCCCGCAGAGGATCACGCGGTCCCCCTCGTAGTACCAACCCTGGTCGCAGCCCGGATCGCTCGCGCGCTTGATGAGGTAGCTCTGCCCCGCGCCGTTGGTCACCACCAGGTTGACCTCGTCGCGGTTGATCACCTGCCCCGCGGGCGGGAGCGGGATGTCGTACTCGCAGCCGACCATCGTCCCCGTGATGCTCGCCAGCGCCGCCGACAGGCCGGCGGCGAAGTCGGGCTCGACGCTCATGTCGAAATGGCAGAAGGGTGCTGCCGAGCCGAGGTCGTGATCGCAGCCGGCGGTCGCGGTGCCGCCGAGCTCGGCCGCCACCGAGAGCCACTCGCGCACGTCCTCGCCCGTCGTCTCGTTCTCTTCGCTCCCGGGCGAGCCGATGATCCACGTCCTGGTGCCGTCGGTCGCGAGCGCGGCGGCGATCTCGGCCTGGATGGCGTCCTTGTCGGTCGGGTTGGCGGGCGAGCAGCTCCCCCCGGCGGGACCCGTGGCACAGTCGATGGTGAGCGTCGGCTGGCCGTCGGTGATGAGCAGCATGTTCTTCTGCCCGGGCGCGCCGGTGGCGGCGCGCAGCCCCTGGTTCAGCCCCCAGACGTAGGCGCCGTGGGTGGGGGTGCAGCCGCCGGGGCCGGCTGCGGCGATGGACCCCGAGATGAGCTGTCGCTGCTGGGAGTCCGCGCCGCCGAGCGGTCCCGGACCGACGGCCCCGTTGACGTTCACGCACTCGGTCAGGTCCACGCCGGAGGGCCCGTTGTAGATCCCCTCGTTGGGGTAGAACATGATCCCCACCCACGCCGAACCGGGCAGCGCGTCGACGGCCGCCAGCAAAGCGTCGCGGGTGATGTTCCACTTCGAGGTGGTGCTGTTGGGCGCCGCGCTGGCCATCGACTGGCTGGTGTCCACCACGATCATCAACGTGGCCGGGCCGCCCTCCGGCTCGGCCGACCCCCCCGCGCAGACCGAGTCGGTCCCCACCAGCGCCTCTGCTTGCTCCGGCGTGAGCTCGACCCTGCCGCCCTCGTAGGAGCCGCTGCCGGTGGCGCCGGTGCCCACGAGGACGTTGCCGCCACCCCCCACGTTGCTGGCGCCCTGACCGCCGCCGCCGCCGTCACCTCCGGAGTCGTCGTCGCCGCAGGCCCCGATCAGCGCCAGGGCCAGAACGGCAGGCAGCCAGCGGCCGAGTCCACTTCGGCTCACGACGCGACGAGAGGAGAGCTCACGGTTCCTGCCGGTTCGAGTCATCAGCCTTCCCTTTCTTGCCGTTCCGGGCCGCGCCCCCGCGGGGTCCGCTCGAGATCGGCATACCGCCGGTCAGTCGCATCGGCAATGCGCCGCTGGGGCGTACGCACACGAGTATCGACGCAAGTGGATTCCCCATGCAAACAGCCGCGAGCCTGCCAGCCGCGCTCCTCTCGACACCCCGCGCCGCGTGCCTTGCAGGAGTCGTGACGGTGACGTCGTAGAGAAGAACGGGTGACGTCTTCGTTGGCCACGCCTCGTGGACCCAGCGGCGGGACCCGAGGTACTTCCCGGAGCCAGTTCCAGGAGGCCACCTCGATCCGTCGAACCGGCGCCCTCGCGGCCGGCGCCTGACCTCACCGTCAGGGCGCCCCGACGCCGGCCGGCCGCGGCGCCGGCGTCGCGGTCAGGGTGGACCTTCCCCGTGCTACCGTGCGCGTCATGCTCGCGAAGTGGCGTGTGGGGTGGTTGGGGTACGGGATCGTCGCTTGCGCCCGCGCGAGCGCCCCGGCCGGCCCGGCTCCCGAGGTGGCGATCGCGCCGGCGGCCGCGGCGGCGCCCGTGACGAGCGCGAGCCCGCCTGCGGCGCGCGAGGCCGGCGTGGCCCGGTGCGGGGACGAGCGCTGCGATCTTGCCCGCGAGGTCTGCTGCAGCACCGGCGCGTCGCGGGCCTGCGCGGGTCGGGTCCCGCTCGATGCGCACGCGGCGCTCCCGGCACGGTTCGCACCACAGCTCGAGGCCTGCGACGAGCGCGTGCAGGGCGACGGAAGCTTCCGCACGGTCGAATACTGTGACGACTCGAGCGACTGTCCGCGCGGGGAGGCCTGCTGCAGCGGTGCGGTCTGGGGCGACGCGGGATACAGCGCTTGCCTGCCGCTCGGTCCCGACGGCAGCAGCCCCTGCGAGCTCGCCGAGCGGTGCCGCGAGGGCCGCCCCTGCGCGATCGCGGGCGCGGTCTGCCGCAATGGCGCCTGCGCGCTCGCCGAGGTCGCGCTCGCGTGCGGCGCCGGGCGCTGCACGGCCGCGGCGCCCGTCTGCTGCCACGAGGCTGACGGCGCGACCTCTTGCGTCGCCCATGGCGACGAGCGCTGTTCCCCCGAGCGTGGGCGCTACCCGATGGAGTGCCGGAGCCCGGCGGACTGCCCCCTCGGCATGGCTTGCTGCTCGGGGTACGGCACGACCTACTGCGCTGGTTCCTGCATCAACTGCGGGCTCGCCTGCGTCACCGACGCGGACTGCCCGGCCGAGCACGAGGGGTTCCGCCGGCTCGGCTGTGTGCCTACGGACCCGGATCAGCGCCCGCCCCACCGGGTCTGTTCCTTTCAGTAGCCGCCCGGGAGCGGGCTTGCGGCCGACGCCCGGCCCGGACAGGCTTCGGCGGTGAACGGCGCGACGAGCACAGTTTCCCGCCGGCGCCGCCGTGGCGGGGCGGCCGCGGCGGCGTTCATCGGGCTCGGGCTCGGGCTCGCGGCGCTGCCCGCGCGGGCCGAGGCCCTCGGCGCCATCGCCGCCCGCGTGAAGCGCTCGGTGGTGCACCTCGAGCTCGCCGACGCCGCGGGCGAGTCGCTGGGCAACGGCACCGGCTTCTTGGTCTCCGCGGACGGGCGGGTGGTGACCAACCACCACGTCATCGCGAAGGTCGCCGCCGTGACCGCCCGGCTCGGCGACGGGCGGCGTGTCCCCGCGCGCGGCGTAGTCGCGCTGGACGCGGAGCACGACCTGGCGCTGCTCGCGCTCGAGGGCGGCGGTTACGAGCCGCTGCCGCTCGGCACCGTGCGCGACCTCGCGGTGGGGGACGAGGTGGTGGTGATCGGGAGCCCGGCGGGGCTCGCGGGCTCGCTGTCCGTGGGTGTCGTGTCCGCGCTGCGCGGCGAGGCGGCGGCGCGCGCCGCGGCGCCCGACGCCGACCACCCGCGCGCCTGGGCGCTGCAGATCACCGCGGCGATCTCTCCGGGGTCCAGCGGCTCGCCGGTCGTCGCCGTGCGGAGCGGCGCCGTGGTGGGCGTCGCCCTGGGCCAGCGCACGGACGGTCAGGCGCTGAACTTCGCGGTGCCGGTCGATCATGTACGCGTGCTGCTCGCCGCGGCGGTGACCGAGCCGGTGGCGTTCCCGGGCGCCGCCGCCGGCGGCGCCCGGCTCCGGAACCTGCTCCTCTCGGTCGCGTTCTTCGGCGCCATCGCGCTCGCGTTCTGGCTCGTCCCGCGGCTCCGGCGGCGCGCTCCCCCCGCGCGGCGCCGCGTCGGCGCCTGATCCCCCGCGGTCCTCCGGGGCGCCGCCGCCCCGGCTTCTCGCGCGCGCCCGCCCGTCCTAGGTAGTCCGCCGCCTCCGGCGGCGCGCCGCCCCGGGCCCGACCCCGATGGCGAACGCCGGCCTCGCCCCCGCACGGATCCCGATGGGGCTCGCGTCCGCGCTCCGGCGGCAGTGGTCGCGCTACGCCGCCGGCTTGGTGCTGCTCGCCGCCTACCAGGGGCTGCAATTCGCGTTCAACGCACGGCTCCGCGACGCCGTCAACCACGCGCTCGGGGGCGCCCTCACCGTGGCGGCCACGGTGGGGCTCCACCTGGCCCTGCTCGCGCTCGGCGCCTTCGTCCTGCGCGTGAGCTCGCGGGTGGCCGTGTTCAACGCGGGGCGCCACGCCGAGTACGAGCTCCGGCGCGCCCTGCTGCACCAGCTCCAGCGGCTCGGGCCCTCCTTCTACCGACGCCTGAGCACCGGCGAGCTCCTGAGCCGCGCCACCAACGATCTGACCCAGGTGCGGCTGCTGCTCGGCTTCGCGGTCCTGAACGCGATCAACACCCCGTTCGCGCTGATCGGCGCCCTCGCCTTCATGCTGTCCATCTCGGTGCCGTTGACGCTCGCCTCGTTCGTGACGCTGCCCCTGCTCCTGCTCGCGATGCGGCATTTCGGCAAGAACTTCTACCTCCGCACGCGGAAGAACCAGGAGGCGCTCGGCGCCCTGAGCGAGGTCGTACAGAGTAGCCTCGCCGGCGTCCGGGTGGTCCGGAGCCTCGCCCTCGAGGCCCGAGAGCAGGCTCGCTTCGAGCGGGTGAGCCAGGAGTACCTCGAGCGCAACCTCGCGCTCGCCCGGCTCCGCGCGCTGATGGGGCCGCTGATGATGTCCATCCAGGGCCTCGGGCTCCTGGTCGTGTTCTGGTACGGCGGCGAGCTCCTGCTCGACGGGGCCATCGACGCCGGCGGCTTCGTCGCCTTCCTGCGCGCCTTCGGCCAGCTCACCTGGCCCCTGATGGCGATCGGGCTCCTGGTGTCGATCGCGCAGCGCGGGCGGGCGGCGTATGCGCGGCTCGACGAGGTGTTCCGCGCCGAGCCGGATGTCACCGACGGCCCCGCCGCGCCGCCGGCGGTCGTCGCGGGGCGCCTCGAGGTGCGGGGGCTGAGCTTCGCCTACGACGGGGAGCCGGTGCTCCGGGACGTCAGCTTCACGCTCCCTCCCGGCGGGTCCCTGGCGGTGGTGGGACCTACCGGCGCGGGCAAGAGCACGCTAGCGCTGCTCCTCGCGCGCCTGCTCCCGACCCCTCCGGGCACGGTCCTGCTCGACGGCCAGGACGTCTGCGCGCTGCCGCTCGACGCCGTGCGGGGCGCGGTCGGTTACGCGCAGCAGACGGCCTTCCTGTTCTCCACCACCGTCGCGCGCAACGTCGGCTTCTGCCTCGACGACCCGGACTCCCCGGCCGCGCTGGCCGTCATCCGCGACGCGGCGCGGGAGGCCCGCGTGCTAGACGAGGTGCTCGCCCTGCCGGACGGCTTCGACACCGTGGTGGGCGAGCGCGGGGTGCAGCTCTCCGGCGGGCAGCGGCAGCGGGTGTCGCTGGCCCGCGCCTTCGTCGCCGCGCCGCCGATCCTCGTGCTCGACGACCCGCTGAGCGCGGTCGACCTGGGGACCGAGGCCGAGATCCTCGCCGCCATCGATCGGCAGCGCGCCCAGCGCGGCGTGATCCTCATCACCCACCGGGTGGTGGCCGCGGCCCGCTGCGATCGGATCCTGGTCCTCGACACCGGGCGGGTCGTCGAGCAGGGCACGCACGGCGAGCTCGTTGCGGCCGGCGGGCTCTACGCGAAGTTCGCCGAGGAGCAGCGGCTCGAGGGCGAGCTCGCCGGGCTCGGGGCGACGCCCCTCGCCCCCGAGGAGCGAGGGCCATGAGCCGCGCGCGCACCGATGCCGTGCTGGAGGCCTTCCACGAGGAGCAGCGCCTCGGCCGCGCCTACGACGCCCGCCTGCTCGGACGCCTGTGGGCGTTCGTGCGCCCCTACCGCGCGCTGGTCGGGGCCGCGCTCGGGGCGTCGCTGCTCACCACGGCGCTGGTGCTCGCGCGGCCGCTGGTGATGCGCTGGGCGCTCGACTTCGGCGTGATGGCGCGAAACGCGGCGGTCCTCACCCGGGGGGGCCTCGCGCTGCTCGGGATGGGGCTGATCGAGCAGCTCCTGCTCTTCGTGCAGGTGTTCGCGCTCCAGGTGGCCGGCGCCCGGGCCATCGCGGATCTGCGGGCGGCGGTGTTCGCGTTCCTCCACCGCTTGCGCCTGGCCTACTTCGACTCGGCGCCGATCGGTCGGCTGGTGACGCGGGTGACCAACGACACCGACGCCATCCTGGAGCTGTTCGCCGCCGGCATCGTCGGCGCCGTCGGCGACGTGCTCCGCCTGGTGGGGATCGCCGTCATCCTCGCCGCCATCGACCCGGGGCTCGCCCTCACCGCAGCGGCGGCGGGGGCGCCCGCCGTGGTGGTGGTGCTCCTGCTCCGCCCGGCGATCCGGCGCGCCTTCCGCGACGTCCGCGCCAAGACCGCGCGCCTGAACGCCAACCTCGACGAGCAGATCGCGGGGATGCCGGTGGTGCAGGCGCTGCGCCGCCAGCGCGCCGCGGAGGCGGAGCTCGACGTCATCAACGTCGCCTACCGCCAGGCGAACCTGCGCGCGATCTACTTCGACTCCATGCAGGACGCGGCGATCGACATGGTGATGGCGGTCGCGCTGGCCGCCATCGTGGTGCGGCTGGGCCACGAGGGCGCGAGCTTCGGCACCCTGGTCGCGTACAATCTCTACGTCTTCCTCTTCTTCGAGCCGCTCGCCGCGCTCGCCCAGCGGTACACGCTCCTGCAGAGCGCGATGGCGGGCGCGGAGCGCATCTTCGGGCTGCTCGACACCCCGGACGCCGACGACGCACCGCGGCTGCCGGGGCCGCCGGAAGCCGCGGGCGCGCCGGTCGCGGCGACGGCCGGCGGCGAGGTGGCCGTGGAGTTCGCCGGGGTCGATTTCGCCTACAAGCCCGGGGTGCCGGTGCTCACCGGCGTCTCCTTCCGCGTCCACCGCGGCGAGCACGTCGCCGTCGTGGGGCCCACCGGGGCCGGGAAGAGCACGGTCGCGGCGCTCGCGCTGCGCCTCTACGACGTGACGCGGGGCGCCGTGCGCGTGGGGGGCGTCGACGTGCGCGCACAGGACCGCGCTGCGCTGCGCGGCCGCTTCGCGGTGGTGCCGCAGGACGTCTACCTGTTCCCGGGGACGGTGGCGGAGAACGTGGCCCTGGCGGCCGCGCCCGACCGCGACCGCGTCCGGGCCGCGCTCGAGCGCACCGGCTCGCTCGACCTCTTCCTCCGGCGCGCGGGCGGGCTCGACGCGCCCGTGGGCGAGCGGGGGCAGAACCTCTCGGCGGGCGAGCGGCAGCTCGTGGCCTTCGCGCGGGCCCTCTACCGCGACGCCGAGATCCTGCTGCTCGACGAGGCGACCGCCAGCATCGACTCGGACACCGAGGCGCGCCTCCAGCGCGCCCTCGCCGCCCTGCTCCGGGATCGGACGGCGATCGTGATTGCGCACCGTCCGAGCACGATCCGCGCGGCCGCGCGGATCCTCGTCCTGTACCAGGGGCGCCTGGTGGAGGAGGGGCACCACGCCGCGCTGCTCGCGCGCGGCGGCGTCTACTCGCGGCTCTACGCCCTGGCGGCCGTCGCGGACCGAGCGCCGGCGCCGAGCGCGCCCGGGGCCGCCAAGTCCGACCCGCCGCCGGGTGGCGCCTCGCCCCGCTGAGCCGCGCCTTCGGGGGTCCGGACCCGCGCCCTGGTTGCGACCGAGTACGCGCCGTGCCATCCCTTCCGGCATGCGTGCCGAGGATCTGCGGGCGTTCGTGGCCCGTGATTGGTCGTGCCTGGAGCGGGCCAAGGCACGCCACTGGCGCGACTTGGCGGCACGTCGGGGCGCAGGGGCCTTGCTGCTCGCCGGAGACCTCCTGCGTGAGCAGGTTGCGCGGCACGCCGATCTCGCCACGCCTACCGCCCGCGGTGTGGACTTCCAACATCACCTCGAGCTGAAGCGCAGGATCGATGCGGCGAGCGCACGTTTCCGTCGCTGACGTGCTCGAGGACCTCGCGCGGGCGCTGCAGCCACTCGGCGTCGCGTGGTACCTGTTCGGTGCCCAGGCCCTCGTGCTCCGTGGGATCCCTCGGGCCACGGCCGACGTGGACGTGACGGTGCTGATGGCGGATCGGCCCACCGCGGACCTCGTCCGCGCGCTCCGCGCGCACGGCTTCACGGTGCCCTTGGACTCGGCGGCCTCCGTGAGCGCGACGCGGGTGCTGCCGGTCGTCCACGCCGCCACCCGGCTCCCCGTGGACGTGGTGCTCGGAGGCCCGGGACTCTAGGCGCATTTCGCGGCCCACGCCGAGCGGTTGCGCGTGGGCCGGCGATCCATCCCCGTCGCGACGCCCACGCATCTCCTCGTGATGAAGGTGCTCGCCGGCCGACCGAAGGATCTGGAAGACGTGGCAGCGCTGCTCGCGCGGCATGACACCATCGACGACCGGGACGTCGACTCCCTCGTCCGCATGCTCGCCGACGCGCTGGGGGACGGCGACGTGATCGAACGGCTCGCGGCGGTGCGGCGGCGCGTTCACCCCGCCCCCCGACGTCGACGCGCGCCCCGCTGACACGGGCGGGCCTCGGGCCCCCCCCGCCCCGTGCGCGTCGCGCTGGTGCGCCAGCCCGCACCCCGCTCTCGTCGGCTCACCGGCGCGCGCCGTCGGGAGCGGCCGCGGCGCCACTCGGCGCGGGCAGGCCGCGCGCGGGCGCGTCTGCCCGCCGGCACACGGCCACGTACTGGTGGGTGAAGAGGTTCGGGAACAGGCGCTTCAGCAGGGGGCCGGTGCCGAGCGGGAAGCGGCTGCCGACGCGGTCGCGGAAGCGGAACCGCCGCTCGAGCCGCTCGACGACCAGGCCCGCGCCCGTGAGAAGCTCGAGCAGGTTCCGCCGCGTGAAGAAGCGGACGTGGGTCCGGTCGAACAGCCCGCGCTCCTCGCGCGGCCAGGTGCCGCGGAGGTAGAGCTGGATGAAGGTTTCGAGGTGCTGCACGTTCGGGACTGACACGATGATGCGTCCACCGGGCGACAGGAGCGCGGTGAGCCGCCCGAGCAGCCGCTCCGGCTCGCGCAGGTGCTCGAGGACGTCGCCGGCGAGCACGCAGTCGAACGACTCCCCCTCGAGCTCGGCCATGGCCGCGGGCTGGTCGAGATCGGCGCCCAGCACCCGCTCGTAATGCCGCCGCGCCTCGGCCGCCATGGCCGGGTCGAGCTCCACCCCCAGCACACGGCGCGCGACGCCCCGCTCCAGCAGGTGGCGACCGTTCCTCCCCGTCGCGCAGCCGAGGTCGAGGACGGTCAGCCCCTCGCCGTGGACGTGACGGAGCAGGTCCCGGCGCAGCCCCGTGTACGAGGGCAGGAAGCCGGCGCCGTCGATCCGTTCCTCGCTCACCCTGAACCCCTCCTTGCCACAGTCCGCGCCGCGATGTACCGCGCGAGTCGCGGCATCGTCTCGGCGTCCCCGCCCGGCGCGGATTTGCGGCCCTCTGGCCGTCGCGCGCGTGCTAGAACCGGGCCGCCTCGATGCCCCTCGCGTCGGAAGATCCCGTCCTGTTGGGTCTGGACGCGCCGGGTCGCTGCCGGCGCGGTCGCGGGCGTCGCCCCGCGCCGCCCGGCGCGTCCGACCGCCCGGCTCGCGCGCCTGCCGCGCCGCACCGCGGCCGCGGAGGTGGGACCCCATGAGCGGCGAGGTCGGCCGCAAGGCGACGCGGGGCGCCCTGATCACGCTCGTCGGCGGGGTGCCGTTCCCGCTCCTCACGGCGGCGCTGCCCCTGCTGACCGCGCGCTGCCTGACCCCCGGCGACTACGGCCAGTACAGCCTCGCCTTCTCCATCTACGGCGTCTCCGCGATGCTCTCGAACCCGGCGTTCCCGACCTACGTGATCCGGAACCCGACCTGCTCCGATCACACCATCGACGCCGCCTGGACCCTCTCGGCGCTGCGGGGGATCGCCCTGGTGGCGCTCTTCTGGGTGCTCGCGCCGCTGCTCAGCGTCGCCTTCGGGGGGGACGCGCGGGTGACCCTGCTGCTCCGGATCCTCGCCGGCGGGTTCCTGCTCAACGGCCTCAAGAACCTGCACGTCCTGCGCTACCAGCACCAGCTCCGCTTCGGGCTGGTCCTGCTCCTCGACGGCGCGGGCACCGTGGCGGCGGCGCTCACGTCGATCGCACTGCTGTTGCTCGGGGGCGACGCGCTCGCGCTCGCCATCGGCACCACCGCGGGGGCGGCCGCGACCAGCCTGGTGAGCTGGATCGCGGGGCCGCGCCTGGCGCGGCTCCGCTTCGATCGCGCCGAGTACGCCCGCATGTGGGCGTTCACCCGGCACCTGCTCCTGAACAACGTCATCCTCTACGCGCTCAAGAATCTCGACAACCTGGTGGTGGCGAAGCTCGCGGGGACCGCGGCCCTGGGCCTGTACGCGATGAGCTACAACCTGGTGAACACCACGGTGATGTTCGTGATCCGGCCGCTGAGCAACGTGCTCCTGCCGGCGATGGCGCGGGTGGCCGAGGATCGCGAGCGGTTCACCCGGGCGACGCTCTCGGTGGTGAGCGCCTTCGCCGCCATCGCCTGGATCATCACCGCCTGGGGCTGGGTGTACGCGCCGGAGCTCTTCGTCGTGCTCGGCGGCCGGCGCACGGGGTGGGAGAGCGCGACCCCGATCTTCCGGGCGCTGCTGCCGTTCGTGCTGGTGCGCGCGGTCAACAACGCGATGAGCGCCATGGTGACCGCCGCCGGCGAGCCCCACCACCTCAACGTGGTGTCGGGCGCGCAGCTCGCGCTCATGGTGCCCCTGGCCGTGGCCGGGTTCTGGCTCTTCGGGTTCATCGGCCTGTCCATCACCATCTCCGTGCTCGCGGCCGGCACCATGCTCGCCCTGATGCTGCTCGCCCGGCGCTTCATCGCGGCGAGCAGCCTCGACCTGCTGGCGCAGACCCTCGCGCCCATGCCGGCGGCGGTGGCGGCGGCCGCGGCGGCCCTGCTCGCGACGAGCCCATGCGAGGGCGTCGTGCTCCGGCTCGTGATGGGAGCGGCGATCGCGCTTCCGGTGTTCGCCGTCGCCTGGGAAGGGACCTGCCGGCTGCCGGCGCCGTTCCTGCGCCACGCCTCCTCCACCGCGACCATCCTCAAGACCACGATCCGGCGATCCACCCCCGCCGCGGCCGCGCCGTAGCGCCGCCGTTCCCCGTCGTCGCGGCTTGTGCTCGGCGTCGGCGGCCCCGGCGCCCCGAGCACCTCGCCGAGCGTCGGTCCCACCCGGAACCCGCTGGCGGTGTCCTCGGCGGTTGGGAAGGGCGCCTCGGCGACCTCGCCCGGGGGTTCCTCGAGCGCGCGCCACCAGGGCGGGCCGGGAGAAGAGCTCAACTGGACATCGTGGCGCGACCAGGCGATGCGCCATCACCGGCCGCTCCCAACCGATGCGTTCGGCGCGATCGGTGGCCTGGTCGTCGACCGCCGGGGCCCACCCGGGGCCAGGGACGTCGCGCCCAGGGCTGCAGGCGCTCGATCAGGTAGCTTGGGGCGTCGCGGTGGTGGGTGGCGAGGACAGGGGTGGCGGTTCGTTGGGGTCAGGTCCGGTCCGAACGTCGCCGCGCGGCGGTGCGGACCGCGAAAGCGTTGCTGCCGGGCCCCGAAGACCTCGCGGGCGCGGTCTTCGCGCCAGGGCGGTCCGCGACTTGCCCCGGCGAGGTCCTGCTCCCCCGCGCGTCACGCGACGTCGCCCCTTGGGCGCCCTGCGCGCGACGGCGGTGGCTACCTCCAGCGAAACCCGCGCGAGGCGTTCCTCTGCGGCCTGCGAGCGGGATGTGCACGGCAGACCACGCGATGAACCCGAGGTACCGAGACCGAGGTCGCAAGCCGACGGTGAAGCACGCCGGCACAATCCGCCGGGTGCGGGTAGTGGGGGAAGACGGGGTCGGAGCCGGGAGGCCTGCCCGTCGGCGCCGGAACCCGCGACCGCGCACCCGTGCCGAGTCCTACACCGGAGACGGCAGGTGCATCCATCGCCGCGCAGCTGGTTGGGTAGAATACGACTGCTGCTCGGGCAGCCGGCTTCCGGTGGTGAGCCGCGCGCCTGCGAGCATTCGGTGAGGAGGGACCCGGTGTCGAACCGGACTTAATTGGCGCTGGCGCTCTGCATCGCGGGGAGCGGGGCGGTCGGATGCAGCGACGACGACGATTCCAGTGGAGTCGACGCGGGTGCCGGCGACGCGCCGGGATCGACGGGCGGCCAGGAGACGGGTGAGGCAGGCAGCGCAGGCGAAGCGGAAGAAACCGCCGGGGGGACGCAGGGAGGCGCGGAGCCGATCGGTGGAGCGGCGACCCAGCTTGGCGGCGATGCGGGCTCTGCCGACGATGCGGCCGCGGGCAGCGCCGGGACGCCGGGCAGCGGCGGAGCCCCGGCTGCGGCGGGCGAAGCCGGTGAGGGCGGAAGCGCCGGAGGCGCGGAGCCAGGCGGGGCTGCCGCCCAGGCCGGCAGCGGGACGATCGAGACGCAGGGTGCCACCGTCGAGCTGGCTTGTCCGAGTGCGGGAGCTGGGTGTGACGCCGCCACCAGCGCCTCCGTGGCGGCGACCAGCCTGTACGCCTGCAACTACTGGGACTCGACCCGCAGCCTGCACGTGGAGTTTCGCGCGGGCGACGCGATGAGTCGTATCGAGCTGTACCTCGCCTGAATCGTCCCCTCATTTTTCAGCCTCATAGGACGGCGAAGATCTCCTGAGT
>CAYVRP010000015.1:0-99448 GCA_964454025.1 uncultured Polyangiaceae bacterium
GGGCAGTTGGGAAAGAGCGTAGGGGGGGACCAGCGGAGAGCGGGTACGGTTCGGCGGGAGACGGCCGGTGGTTGGGGGCTGGCGTGCGTGGCTACGGGGGTGACCTGACACGCGAGCAAGGCGGGGCTGGGGCGGTCGGGGTCGTCGAGAGGCGAAGTCGGTACAGCCGCTCGGCGTTCGGGCGAGGGGCGGGAACCGGGGGTGGCGTGGCTGGGGGGGGGGCGCTCGGGGGGGGTGGGGCCGGGGGGGGGGGGGGGGGGGGGGGGGGCGGGGGGGGGGGGGGTGGGCGGGCGGGCCCCGGGGGTGGGGGGGGGGGGGCTAGGGGTGGTTGGTGGCCTCGCGGAGTGTCAGGTCGAGTAGCTCTTCGACCTCGGATGCGGAGTGGTCGGCGTGGAGGACGAGGCGGAGCCGGGCCGTCCCGGGGGGCACGGTCGGGGGGCGGATGGCGCGGACGAGGAAGCCGTGGTCGCATAGAGCGTCGGCGACCGCGCGAGCGCGATCGGCGTCACCGAGGGGGACGGGGAGGATCGGACCCGGGATGTTGGTAGGGGTCGCTAGGCCTGCGTTGGCACAGCGGCGATGTGCGGCCTCGGCCAGGGCGAGGAGGTGGCGGCGTGCGCTTTCCGCGCCGCGGACGGCCGTGAGCCTGGCGCGGGCGAGGCGAGCAAGCAGGGGGGAGGTTGCCGTCGAGTAGACGAAGCTTCGCGCGCGGTTCCAGAGCAGCGTGCGGACCGAGGGAGTCGTCGCAACGAAGGCGCCATGAAGGCCGAAGGACTTGCCGAGCGTGCCCACGAGGAGGTGAGGGTTGACGCCGGCAGCGGCCGCGAGCCCGCGGCCTTCGGGACCGAAGACGCCGAGCGAATGGGCCTCGTCGAGTATCCAGAAGGCGCCGTGGCGCGTCACGAGGGAGGCGAGGGGGAGAAGATCGGGGCCGTCCCCGTCCATGCTGAAGTAGGCTTCGGTGACCAGGAAACGGCGGCGAGCGGGAGCAGCCAGTGCCCGGTCGACGGCGGCGAGATCGCGATGGGGGACGACAGAGATGGTCGCGCGGGAGAGGCGCGCGCCGTCGACGATGGAAGCGTGGTTGAGGGCGTCGGAGACGATGAGATCCCCGGGTCCAGCGAGGGCGACGAGGACGCCGAGGTTGGCGGCGTAGCCGCTGGAGAAGAGGAGGGTGGTGGGGTAGGCGAGCCAGTCCGCGAGCTCGTCCTCGAGGCGATCGTGATCGGGGTCGGTGCCGAAGACGAGGCGGGAGGCCCGGCCCCCCGCGGGGGGGCCGGGCGAGGGGATTGTTTCACGTGAAACATCCTGGGCGCCAAACCCCAGGTAGTCGTTGGAGCAAGCGTCAACAACGCGCCGCCCCCTGGCGAGTAGCCGCTCCTCGAGTGCCACTCGATCCGAAGCGCGATCGGGGACTCGCAGCACCCCTTCCTGCTCCAGCCGATACAACTCCTCCGTCACGAAGTCCATGGCGGCCACGCGCACCGCATACCAGCACCCACGACCAGGCCGCCAGCCAGACCACCACCTCTATCGCGACGGCCCCGAAGACCCCGACCGAACCCTCACCGGGGCCTCTTCGCAAACGTTCCCCGAAACACCCCTGGCCGCCCCCGCCAGAATCCCGCCTGCCCCCTCGTCGTGTCCGAGCGCCCACCTGCCTGACTTCCACCCCGGACCCACCCCGGGGACAACGACCCCAGGGCGTCGCGGGCCCGCGCACGGCGCGCTCCTTCCTCCCGGCTCCCGCGCAGGCAGAAGAGTGGGGGAAGGTCGCTCCCAATCGACCGCTCAACCCCCCCCCCCGAGCCACGACGCTCCGGCCGGGGGGGGACACGTGCCCCCCTCCACCCCCACCATCGACAGGACGTCGACCGCGTGCCCGGTCCGTGCCCAGAAAAGCGAACATTACCTAGCAACTACCACATAAAGACACCACTGTCTTTTTGATGACCGGGAGTCCACTAGACAAGATACCCATAAAGACATACCAGTACTTATGATGCCCGAAGCGGAACGGAGGGGCCGATACGACCGGGCGGCCACCCCGCGCGAGCGAGCACAACGCGCACGGTCGCGTGCGCTGCTCGGTGCGGCGCAGGTCTTGACGCGTGGCGAACCACGTCGACTGCCGCTGGGGGCCGTCGCAGCGCAGGCGCGTGTCAGCCGCAACACCCTGTACCAGCTCTTCGGTGACGGAACCCGCCTGGCGCGCCTGGCGGAGCGAGTAGCCGCTCGTCAAGTGTCGGCGGCCCTGCGTGAGGCCGCGGCGACGGCGGTGACCCCGGCCGAGCGGCTCCGGGCGCTCTCCCGCGCCTGGCTCGAGCTCGCTGCGTGCGACCAACCTTGCGCACGCCTCGCCGTCCAGCTCGCCTGCGACGGCCGCCCTTCCCGAGTGCGGCAAGCCCTCAGGGAGGCCCTCGCGGCTGCTCTGGGCATGGCGCGAGCGAGCGGACTGCTCGCCCGCAACCCCTCGCCCGCGCTGCTGACCGCGATCGCAGCGACCTGGGCGCAGCTCGCCGCCTCCCCATCCGAGCATCCCCGCGAGGCTCGGATCTCACCCGAGGCACTTGCGGAGCTCACGTGGCGGGTGGCCCGCTAGCTCTGCCCGCGCGCCTCGTAACCAACCTCGACTCGAGCTCGTCACGCCGCACGCGCGCCGGAGCCGCGCGTGGACGCGGGGCACGGGGCGCTGCCGGTGGAGTCGGGCATCGTACTGGTCTTCGGGGTGCACTGGCGCCCGGTGCGGCCTCAGCGAAAGGCGCTTCGCCGCGCGCTTCCGGGCATGGTGCCAAGGAGGAGCTCAGCCCTCTTCTCCGCGCACGACCTCGGCGTTGTAGCTGGTTGCAACCGCTCCGTCGTGCACCAGCAGCCCTGCCGGCGCCTCGACCTCGGTGAGCGCCTGGTCGATCCGCGCGATCGCCGCGCGCACACGCTCTCGAGCCTGGCGTTCGACGCTGCGCCGCCGCGCGCGCTCCTCCTCGACATCGTGTGCCAGCGCGATCGCCGCGAGCACCATCGACTGCGCCGTGATGGGGCGTCCGGCCCCGCTCACCGCATGGAGCTTCGCGTCGACGACCTGCGCGAGGTGGCGCAGCATGTCGGCGTCGGCGGAGGCGACGACCCGATATGCTTTGCCCCCTACGACGACCTCCACGGGCGCACCAGCCATCGACTTCACGGTACCACCAAGCCCAGGGGATGGAAAGACGCCGCCCGCGGTGCGCCTGGTCACCGCCGCTCGGCGGCGTCTACCGGACCTTGCGACGAGGAGCCTCGACGCGCGCGGCGCCTCGCGCCGCGCCGCCGAGCTCAGCGCCGGCGGTGGCGGAGCGCCTCCCAGCCGAGCAGGGCCGGGATCGCGACCAGCATCCCATCGAGCCTGGCGCCGAGGACCAGCGTAGACTCGTCTCCGCCGAAGAGGCCCTGCTCATAGCCCAGCGCGAGTCCCCAGGCCATCGAGTAGGCCGACCTCGGGTTGTGTCGGCGGCTGCCCAAAAAGAACCAAGCACTCACCCCTGCGCTCGACTCGCCCCCACGGGACCGCCACAACGGCCCGACCGACAGCTCGCCGACCCAGGCCCGGGGTAGCGGTACGAGACCGGCGGCGGCCACCGTCGCGGTAGCCTCCTCGAAGGACGCGGTGCCGACCGAGCCCGATACCCCGAGCGCGGCGTCGCCATCTCGCTCACGCCCGAAGAGGACGTCACCGCGAACGGCTCCGCACCACCGCGTCGCGCCCCAGGGTCGCCCGGATCCTCCCCGGCCACATACGCCATTGACGAGGCTCGTCCCGCCCTCGATTGCCCCCGCACCCGAGGCGCTTGTCAGTCCCGCCAACGCAAGGGCCGTCGCGACTCGCGCAACGCGCGCGCGATGGGGCGGACCCGTCGAGGGTACCGGACGCCGCGTAACGGCCCCTGGCGGGGGCCGAAGCGATCCTCGCCCGTACCCCGTCTGGGACCCTAGGGCGCCCGGCAGGCCATCCTGCTGCTGGTGCACAGTCGGCAATCGACGGTTTCGTCCTGCCCAAAGAAGCAGGGCTCCTCGAGATCGTCGGCGGCGGGCGTCAAGCAGTCGTACTCCGGCGTCGTAGGATCGTCAGCCTCGGGCGGAAACGAGATCAGGCACTGGCTGCAGAGCTGGATCGGATAGGCGAGCTCTCCCGACTCGACCTCACGACCGCCGAGGGTGCGGCCGAACACGCGGACATTGACGATCACGGTGTCACTGTCGATGTTGTCCAGGTTCGGGATCAGCGTCGCGAAGAACGCGCCGTAGCCCGGCGACGTGCCCGACGCGGGATCGACGAACCCGGTGCCGTCCACGGAGAACTCCCGGAGGACCGCCTGGGTTGTCGACGCGACGCGCACCTCGGCACCCCGGAGCGCGACCCGTGCCGTCTCCGTGCGCAGCTGCGCCGGCGAGCCCCGGGCGACGAGCTGATTGCCGACCAGGAGCGCACCGATGTAGGTCGAGCTCAAAGAGGTGTCGAGGATCCCGTTCGCCCGCATCGTCCCCCCCGGATCGGGGCTGGCGACGCAGTCACCAGCTTCGAGCACCATGACCCCCCTGATGAAGAGGGAACTCTCGTTCTCGACGCACGCCGTGGTCGAGCAGCTCAGAATCGCGACGAGCGCGGCGAGCGAGAGGCGCGACGGTCCCATGGTCACCTCGTGAAGCGTCCGACGCAGCCCGCACCGGGCGCGCCATCAGGCAAACTCTATCGGCCCGGTCGCCCACACGCCAAGATTCCGGTGCCTGCGCGTGCTGCCGCACAGATGAGCAGCTATCGGAGCGACCGCAGGTGCTCGCGAACCTCGGCGAGCGTCAGCCGCTCCACAGTCACCGACCCTGGCGCGGAGGCGAACACGAAACGGATCGCGTCGCCGGCACGCTTCTTGTCGTGCCCCAGGATCCCCCCTGCGGCCTCGAGGTCCTGTCGAGCGAGGTCGGTGGGGAGCCCCGCTCGCGCGAGCAGTCGCACGACCCGTCGCGTCAAGTCCGCGGGCGTGACGGCTCGTCGCTCCCCGATGCGCAGCGCCGCGACCAAGCCGAGGCTGACGGCCTCCCCATGGGTCAGCGCCGCGTAGCCACCCAGGGTCTCCAGGGCGTGACCCACCGTGTGCCCGAGGTTGAGCACGGCGCGCAGGCCGGACTCCCGCTCGTCGAGGCTGACGATCCGCGCCTTGACCCGGACCGAGCGGAGAACCACCTCGGTCAGGATGGCGGGGTCCCTCGCCATGATCCCGTCGAGCTCGTGCTCCACCAGCTCGAGCAGGGTGGGGTCCCCGATCAGCGCGGTCTTGATCACCTCGGCCAGTGCACTCGCGAAGGCCTGTCGCGCCTCGGTGTGCAGCGTGGTGATGTCGCAGACGACCGCGCTCGGCTGCCAGAAGGCCCCCACCGCGTTCTTCGCTTCGCGCAAGTCCACCCCCGTCTTGCCGCCGACGGACGCGTCCACCATCGCGAGCAGCGTGGTTGGCAGCGCGGCCCAGCGCACTCCCCGCATCCAGGTCGCCGCCGCGAAGCCCGCCGTGTCCGTGACGACCCCACCGCCGAAGCCGAACACCAGGGAGCCCCGGTCCAGCCCGGCCGCCAACGCCCTGCTCCAGATCTGCTCCACGGAGCCGAGCACCTTGCTCCGCTCCCCAGGGGCCATGACATGCCGGGCGACCGGACGCCCGAGTCGTGCGAGCGGTGCCGACAGGAGCGCGCCATGGAGCCCGTCGACGGTCGAATCCGTCACCACGAGCACCACCGGAGCCTCCCCCACGAGCTCCGGAACGCGCTCCGGAATGAGCCCCCGTCCCACCTCCACCACGTAGGACCGCGCACCTGCCGCGACGGCCACCGTGTCGCGGTCCCACGCGGTCGCGGCCGCGCCTGCGAGAGCCTCGACCTCGTCGAAGCCACCGGCGAGGCGCGCATGCACCTCTTGGTACACGGCCGCCTCGGCCTCGCGCTCCTCCGCCCGGGCTGCCAGCTCCGGCCCCGCATCTTCGAGTCGCGTCTGCGGTCCGTCCAGCGCTACCACGACCCCCTGGTCGAGCACGCTCAGGCGCGTCGCCCGCCGCCGGAGCAGGGCGGAGGGCGACGCAACCACCCGCGGAGCTCCCCCGGACACGGCCCGCTCGAGCGCCGTTCGCCGCGCCTCGACCTCAGCCGCCCCTTCTGGCGCGAGCGGAGCGGTCAGGTCCAGGAGCTCCGCGCGAGCCACGTCGGCAACCCGCCGGGCGACTTGGAGGACCAGGGACTCGGGAGCGCCGACGACGACCAGGGGCCGCTTCATGGGCGACAGATCGCACGTTTCGCCCGCCACGGACAGGTCCCCGGCGCGAACCGCCCCCTCCCCGGCGTTCGTCACGGGCCGCCCTCTCGGAGGCTGGAGGCGCCGCAAGACCGGGCGTAGGCTCCCCGCTCACGTGCCTGCCCTCATTTCGACCCGCGCGGACGGAGCCCTCGGGCTCGCCGTCCGAGTCAAGCCGCGCGCCTCGGTGAGCCGGGTGCTGGGCGTGCGTGGTGACGTCCTGGAGGTCGCGGTCGCCGCCCCCCCCGTGGACGGCGCGGCCAACGCCGAGCTGGTCGCCACACTCGCCAAGTGGCTCGGCGTTCCTCGCACCGGCCTAACGGTGGTCACCGGCGCTACCGGCCGACAGAAGGTCGGCGCCGTCATCGGCCTCAGCGAGGCCGACCTTCGCGCTCGGTGCTCGGCATGATCGTCGCTCCCCGCCGCCGTCCAGCCGAGCGCGTCCTCGCCCCGGCACGAGGCGTTCCCGTCCCCGATCCGGGCCTGCCGCTGCGGGGGCGTGCATGACCCGGCCGCTGCCGTCCGCGCCCCAGGTCGAGCTCCAGATCATCGGGATCGTGGCCGACTCGAACGCCGCGGACGTGCTCGAGCGGGTGCTCGCCCGCGCCGGGACCGCCGATCGCTTCACGGTCACCACCGACCTCGCCGAGGGGCTCTCCACGGCCGTCGCGGCCGCCGCTGACCTCGTGTTCCTGGACGTCACCATCGGCAGGGGGGCGGGCGTCGCGGGCGTGCACCACCTCCGGGCGCTGATGCCCAACACCACCCTCATCGCGCTGGTGCCGGGGACCTCGGTGCAGCTCGGCACGCAGGCGATCTCGCTCGGCGCCAACGGCCTGATGCTCCTGCCGCTCTGCGGCGACGAGATCCTCACCGCCGTGGCCGAGGTCCGGTCCCGCGAAGCGGCGCGGCGCCGGGCCGAGCAGCTGGAAGCCCGTGCCCGGCACCTCGACCGCGGCGTCGATCTGCTCTCCCGAGCCGGCGCGCTCACCCAGGCCCGCAGTCGTCGCGAAGCCGCCGCCCGCCTCTGCGACCTGGTCGCTGAGCACGGCGGGGCCAGCGCGGTCTGCGCGTACCTCCCGGCGACCGACGCTGCCCGTCAGCTCAAGCAGGTCGCGCGCACGGGTCCGCTGCTCTCCTTGCCGCCGTTCTGTGACGAGATGGACCTGCTCGGCGCCGCCAGCGCCCGGAAGCTCTCCGTGCTGAAGCTCGAGGTCGGGCTCGAGACAGCCGGGTACCTCGTCATGGCCGTTCCCCAGGAGCCCGACGGGGCCGAACCCTTCCCGCTCGCCGAGCAGGTCGCGACCCAGGCCGCGACCGCCCTGTCGCTCGTCTCCGCCCGGGAGCAGTCGCACCGGGGCGCCATGAAGGATCCGGCGACCAGCGCCTACACCTTCGCCTACTTCGTGGACGTCGCCGGCCGGGAGATCGACAAGGCGCGGCGCCACGGGCGCCGCTTCGCGCTGGCGACCATCACCGTCGAGCCGCCCGACGGCGCCGCGTCCGAGTTCGACGGGGACGGACGCGCCGTGGAGGTCGTCGAGCGCGTGCTCGGTGCCGTTCGGGCCACGGACGTGCTCGCGCGGGTGGACGAGCTCGAGCTATACGTCCTGCTTCCCGAGACGGGAGGCATCGGGGGCCACGTGTGCCGGCGTCGCGTGTTGAGGCATCTCGCCGCCAGCGGCGGCGTGGCGGGTGCACCTGCCTTCGACGTGAGCATGGGCGTCGCCACCTACCCGCAGCACGGTACCGACCTCTCCCGGCTCCTGAGGGTGGCCAAGCACCGCGCGGACGCCTCCCGCGCCTCGGTGGTGCGCGCGCTGCAGCTCTGGTCGCTCCCGCTGCCGGAGGTGCTCGACGCGGTCCTGTGGGAACTCGCCACGCCGGACCGGGAGGAGCCGCACCCCGAGCGTCCGCAGACGACGGATCTTCCCACCGCCGAGGTGTTCGCGCTGGCCGCCTCGGCTCTCGCCGAGGCTCGCCGGGGTGGCGGTGTTCGGGTGGTAGCCACGCTGCGTGCTGGCGTCGGCATCGGCGCCGCCGTCCGCGCCGCCCTCGGACGGGAGCTCGGTGACGTGCAGCTCGACCTGGTCGATGTCGCCGGCGTCGCGGGCTGTCGCGACCTCGAGGCGCTCGCCGTGATCGCGGAGCACTCCTGCTACGCCCTGCTCGGTCGCAACGAGCACGGGCGGGTTCGGGCCATCCACGCGGCGGATCCGCTGCTGGTGGATCTGCTGATCCAGCGGCTCGGCGAGGCAGCGCGCGCGAGATTGGGGGGCTGATGGCGCGAACGGTGCTGGTGGTGGAGCCCGACGTCGACGCCCTCGGCGAGCTGGCCTCCAGGCTGCGGACTCTCGGGCTCACGGTGGCGCTCGCCAGCGAGGCCACCGACCTGGGCGAGCGAGCCCGTTCGGCGCGCGCCGAGGTGCTCCTGCTCAGCGACTCGCTTCCGGATCTCCCGGAATTGCTGCGCAAGATGGACACCGATCCGGATCTCGGACCGCTACCTCGCCTCGTCCTGTCTCGTGCCGGCACGCGGCCGCCCCTCGAAGGGGTTGAGGTCCTGCGTCACGACGACTTCGAGGGCCTCGCGCAGCGGGTACACGCGCTGCAGGGGCGGCCCGCCGTGGCGCCGAATCTCCGTGACGACTTCCGCGGCGAGCTCGAGCAGGTGGGTGTGCTCGATCTCATCCAGCTGCTCAACATGAACCGCCGCACGGGCGTGCTCTCCATCACGACCGCCACCGGCTCCGGCGAGGTTCGCCTGGACGATGGCGAGGTCGTGGACGCGTGCTTCCGACGTCTGGAGGGCGAGAAGGCGCTGCTGAGGCTGCTCGCGGAGCGGGAGGGGACGTTCGCCTTCACCAGCACCGCGGGCGGGATCCCGCGACGGATCGAAGCCCCTACCCGCGCCCTGCTGATGGACGGCGTTCGCGAGCTCGACGAGGTGCGTCGCTGGCGCGACTCCCTGGGCCTGGCCGACGACGTCCTGGTCACCAGCGTCCGCCCTGGTCCAGGCGACGGGCCAGCGGAGGGGATGACGCTGCGAACGCTCGCGGTGCCGCGGACGGTGGACGAATTGCTGGACGAGGTCACGCTCTCCGACCACACCGCCCTCCAGACCGTGCAGCGCCTGCTCGAGGAAGGCCGGGTGCGGCGGGTCCCGCGCGGGGCAGCCCGGGTACCCCTCGCCGCCCCCGAGCAGCTCCTGGTGCTCGGGGCGGTGGTCGCCCGGCTGGCCCCGCCCGGTTTCGATGGCCCCGCGCGGATCGTCCTGGCGGGGTCGCCGGGCCGTCTCCGCACCATCGCCCACACCCTGCGGCGGATCACCGAAGCGCAGCCCCCAGCGGAGGCGCCGCCTGCCCTCGCGGTCCCCCATCCGCTCGGTACCCTGCGCATCGGCGAGAGCGCCGAGCTCGCGCTGGTCGCGTTGCCGACGGTAGACGCGTTCGCGCCGCTATGGACGCTCGCTCTGGCCGGGTCGGCTGCGGTCGTCCGCCTTGACGCAGGCCCGGGGGGCGTCCTGGACCAGACCTGCGCCGTGCTCGGGATCCCCGTCCTCGAGGCGGCGGTCCTGGTGGGGGATCTGGACGAGGCCGAGCCCGCTCACCTGGCGGCGCTCGTGCGGGGGGCGCTCGATTCACGGGCGGGGGAGTGATGGCCCAAAAACTCGGCCACCTCTTGGGCCTGTGATACGGCCCCGAGATCATGACCTCACTGGCTTCGACCGTCAGCGCGACCCGGGGCCTGGAGGAGCTGCGCCGTGACTTCGTCGCCAGCCTCCCGCGTCGACTGGACGCGCTGACCCGCGCTCTCACCCAGCTGGCCGCCGAGCCCGGCTCGGGAGCCCGCCGGGAAGACGTGCTGCGCCGGGTGCACGCCTCAGCAGCGTCGGCACGGTCGCTCGGTCTGGAGCTCTCGGCGCGGGTCCTGGAAGGCGCCGCTGCGCGCCTGCAAGCTGCGGCCATACGGGGGCCCCTCACGCCGGCCGCCCTGGCCGACCTCGAGCGGACGCTGACCGCGCTCACGGAAGTCGTGGCGCAGGACCGGACCGCCGGAAGCGACAGCGAGCCTGGCGTGCCCCCGTCGAGCGGTCCCATTTGCGTCCTGGTGCTCGGCTCCAGCAGGGTCGTTGCTGGCCTCACGGCGAGCGGCGCCGGGGTCGAGGTGCAGACCGTGGAGCGCGCAGACGACCTGCCCGAGCGCGCTCTCGCCCTCGCCCCGGACGTGGTCGTGGTGGACGCCGACCAGCCGGGATGCCGCGAGGCGGTAGAGGCGCTCACCGGTGCGGGGCTGCCGGAAGCCCCGGCGATCGTCGTCGTCGGCACCTTCGATGCCCCGGAGGCGGCCGCGCCCTTCGCGGCGCTGGGGGCGGCCAGGGTCCTGCCACGCCCGGCCAGCCCCGAGGCGCTCCTGCGCGCCGTGCGCGCCGCGCTAGCGGACCGGGCATTGCCGCGCCCAGGCAGCTCGCCGATCGGCACCGTCACCATCGCGACCCTCGCGGACCGCCTCGCGGACGAGGTTCGCCGAGGGCTGGTCGGCTCGGCTGAGGCGGGCAGCGAGGCGTTTTCGGTGCCTCTGGGCGAGGGCGTGGACGTGCTGGCGGCCGTCTGGGGCTCGGTGGCACGGGTCCGCGAGCTCGTCACCATGCGCTCCGGCGGCGCCGTGAGATTTCGCGCGACCGGACCCGAGGGCGCGATCCTGCTCGCACCCTGGGCGGGAGGGGATCGCCGGACGGGCGTGCACGGCCGCCGTCAGGCCAGCAGCCTGGAGGTGCCGCTGGCCCGACGGCGCGCCGTCATCGTCGATGACGACCCCGCCGTGGTCTGGTTCCTGAGCGACCTGCTGCAACGCGCGGGGGTGGAGGTGCTGGAGGCGCACGACGGAGATCGGGCGCTGGACCTCGTTCTGGAAAAGGTTCCGGATCTGGTGATCGCGGACGTCCTGATGCCGGGGCGAGACGGGTTCTCGCTCGCCCGTGAGCTCAAGCGGGACGTGGCCGTGCGGGACGTCCCCGTGATCCTGCTTTCTTGGAAGGAGGACCTGCTGGAACGCGCCCGCGAGCTGGGCGCGGACGCCGAGGGGTACCTGCTGAAGGAGGCTGCGGCTTCGGTGGTGCTGGAACGCGTCCGGGAGGTTCTTCGCCCCCGCGCGCGAATCGAGGCGCGTTTGCAGGCCGGCCAGGAGGTGCGGGGGCGACTGGACGGATTGACCCCGAGGCTCGTCCTCGAGTTGGCGTGTGCGCGCGGCGATGACGCGCGGGTCGCCTTCCGCGACGCCGCCTACCTCTACGAGGTGGAGATACGTCGGGGCCGGCCGCGCAGCGTCACCCGGACCGCCCCCGACGGGCGCTTCGACCGCGGCGAGGCGGCGCTCGCCGGGCTGCTCGGCGCTGCTGCGGGTCGCGTCGTCGTCACCCCCGGCGGGGGGCCATGCGCTTGCGATTTCGACGCGCCGTTGGCCGAGGTGCTCGGCCCCCCCGTCGCGCGCGCACGCGCGGCGCTTCGTGCCCTCGCGCCGGAGCGAGTCGCCCACGTGGCGCAGGTGTCGATCGACGTCGAGGGCATCGACGCCTACCTGGCTACCTCGCCCCGAGACGTTCGGAGCATCCTGCAGCGGCTGGGCGCCGGCGTCGCGCCCATCGCGATCCTCGCCGATGGGACGGCCTCGCCGCGCGTCCTCGCCGACGTCCTCGCCGACGTCGCTCGACGCGGCGCCGTCCTGGCCGTGCTCGGGGCAGACGGCGAGGACCTCCTGCGCCAGCTACCGTCGACGGGTGCGCGCCGCACGATTTCGCCGGCGGCAGAGCTGCCCACCCCTTCACCGATGTTCACCTTCGCCCTCTCCCCCGCGCCGGCCCTCATGGGCGGCATCGGGGAGGAGGCGCCGGGAACGCTCGAGGTGGCAACGACCGTGACGGAGCTCCCTGCGCAACCCTCGATGGCGGAGTCGCTCGTTCCCGCGTTGCCTCGGGTCATGCTCGACGCTGGCGAGGACGCCGGCTCCGACCGGGTGCCATCCGAGCCAGGCTCCCCGTGCCGGCCACCCTCGACGGCAGAGGCAGCGCCGCGCGCCCGCCCGGATCTTCGTGAGGCGGGGGGCGACGCGAGCGCAGGGGGCGAGCAAAGGGTCGCCGCAGACCCGCTCCAGGCGGCCAGCACGACCGCCCCCCCCCCGAGCGGCCCGCGACTCCCCCGGAACGAACATTCGCGCCCGTGCGCGAAGGAAGGCGAGCCGCAAGCCCTCGCGCCCGTCGAGCCCGGGTTCGACGAGGGCACGCCGGCGCCAGCGCTCGCTCGAGCGCCCGAGCGCTCGGCAGCCGTCGACGAGCGTGCCGTCGATCGTGCGCCGGGCGCCGCGCCCCAAGCGGTCGCGCCCCTCTCCTCCGCCCCGGTCGAGGCAGCGCCGGCCGCGGAAGGACGCCCGACCTCCGGCGCCGTGGACTCCGGTCCCGCCCTCAAGCCGCGCATCACGTTCCCTGCCCGCTCTCCCGCGAAGGCCGAACCGCCTCCCCGGTCCGTGGACGCCGCGATGCCCGCCGGCGGCGGGAGCGCCTCACCGCCGACCACCGCCCCTGGCGCGTCGGATCGCATCGTAACCGTCGGACCCGCTCCAATCGCGACGCTCGCCGCCGCCGACCCGCCCGTTCGACCCATCGCGTTCCCGGTCCGAGGTCCCGGTGCCCCGCCGCCTGCCGCGGACCTGGCGGAAGAACCGGAGCCGCAACCACGCGTCCCCGGGCTCGAGGCGCGGCCGGTCGTGGTGGGAGGCGAACTCCACGGGGAGCCCGATGCGGGCGATGCTGACCTGTCCGAGTTCGCCACGTCAGTCACTCCCCCTGGCGTCGGCGAGGACCCGGCCTGCGCGGGCGGCGACTCCATTCCGTCCCTGCCCGCGCGCGCTCGCCGCCTCCCTGCCACCCTCGCGGGTGTCGCCCGAGTGACGGGCATCACCGTCGCCACCGCGGTCCTGTCCTTCGGTCTGGTGCGGCGCGCCTTCGCGCCCGCAGGCGCCGCGGCGCTCCCGGCCGCCGCCGGCAGCGTCGCCGCCCCCCCCTTGGCGTCGGGCGCTGCGCCACCCGCGGCGTCTTCCTCGGTGCCACCTCCGCCACAGGTACATGTCGAGGCGCTCGAGGTCCCCCCCGGGTTCGTGATCGGCGACGGCAAGGGCTTGCTCGAAATCGTCACCCCGGGTCGCGAGTCGATCTACGTCGGAGGCACGTTCGTCGGGCGCGGCCCGACTCGGCGCGTCCCGCTCGCGCCTGGCGCGCAGAGCATCGAGATACGGACCGAGGACGGCTCACGCCAGCAGACGGTGGAGCTGCCGGCGGGCCGCCGGCTCCGGGTCGCCTTCGGTGGATGACCACTCGTGCGGATCCGGGCTCGTCCCCGCTGGTCCGGGGACCGCGGTTGCCCGGCGTTGACCGCTGACCTAAAGCGCTCGACATGGTGCCGCCGCGCGCGCTCGCAGTCGCCGTAGCTGCTGCGGCGTTCGCTGCCGGCTGCCGCGGGGACCGCCGGGCGCCCGCCGAGCCGCCGCCGGCGGCTTCGGCACCGTCCGCGACGGCCGCCCCGGCCGAGGCGCAGGATGCATCCTTCGACCTGCTCGAGCACCTCGACGCCTGTGAGGTGCGCCACCGCGGGCTCTCCCTCGACCTCGGGACTCCTGCCGTCCACGCTCTGAACGACTTCGCGTTCGAGCCCGACTCGGCCGTGGAAGAGATCGAGCAGGGGGGCGCCACCTACGCGCGCCTCCGGCGGCGCGAGCTTCGCCTCACGTTCTGGCTAGACGCGGCCATTGACCGGGACCTGCTGGTGGGGCTGCGCGGGCGCGCGGGGACCGGGCGCTCGGTCACCGTCCTCGTGGACGGGCGCCCCCTCGGGGCGGCCAAGCTCCCTGACGGAACGCCGGCGGTCGTCTCCCTGGCCGCCGCCGAGTTCGCCCTCTCCCGAGGTCGCCACACCCTGCTGCTGAAGTTCGCCGGCCCGGCGCCGAACGGACGGGAGTTCTTCGCTGACATCGACTGGATTCGGATCGGGGTTCGGGACGAGCACACCGCCACGTACTCGGCCCCGACACTGGAGGACATCCGCGCTGACTTCGAGCTGAGCGGTACGCCACGCCGATCCATCGTCCTGCGGGCCCCCGGCGGCGTGCGCTGTCCCGTTCGCCCTGCGCCGGGCGCGCTGCTGCGCGTGGCCCTCGGCTACTGGGGCGACGGGAGCGGGACGGCCGAGGTGCGAGTGCTCGAGGACGGGGTCGCGCCGATCACCCTGCAGCAGCGCCACGTCGTGGGGGGGGCCGGCGCACAGTGGGTTCCACTCGAGATCGACCTCGGCCGATTCAGCGGACGGGTGGTCGCCATCGACCTGCGAGCGCTACGGACCGAGGGCGGGGGTCGCGTGGTCTTCGGCGAGCCTCGCCTGGTGCGTCGGCCGGGTCCGGTCGAGCTGGTGCCGGAGGCGAAAACGGTCGTCGTGGTTCTCGCCTCGGCCCTGGATCGCCGCCGGATCCCTCCCTGGGGTCCCATCGGCACGCTCACCGCCATCGGAGAGATCGCGCGGAGTGGCCTCGCCTACAGCGACTATCGCGTGCCGACCACGCTCCCTGCCGGGGTCGTCGCCACGCTGCTCACCGGCCTCCATCCCCGGTCGCATCGCCTGGAGGATCCGGCCGCTCGCCTCGCCCCCGGCGCGCGGACGCTCGGCTCGGCACTCAAGGCGGTCGGGGGAAGGACGGCCTTCTTCACGGGGGTGCCGACGACCTTCGCGCCCTTCGGGTTCGAGCAGGGCTGGGACCGCTTCGCCGCCTTTTCCCCGGTGCACGACGTGGCGGCCACGGAGCCCCTCGACGCGGCGACACGGTGGCTCGAACGGCGACTCCGGGCCGCGCGCCGCGAGAAGCAGCTGGTGGTCGTCCACCTTCGGGGGGCGCACCCCCCTTGGGACCTGACCCGAGACGAGGTGGCGCGTCTGCCCCCAGAGGAGTACGGCGGCGCCATCGACGCGCGCCGGGGTGGGATCGTCCTCGGCCAGATCCGAGCGCGCCAACAGGTCACCGCGCGTCGGCTCCCGGCCGAGGAGGGGGTGCGGCTCCGGGCTCTGGAGGACGCGGCGCTCGTCAAGCAGAACGACGCCATCCAGCGCCTGATCGACACGCTCCGGCGCGAGGACGCCTGGGACGAGACGCTCTTCGTTTTCGCCGGTGACGTGGCGCAGGGTGATCCACCACGGGTACCCTACGATCCGAGCCCGCCGCTCGCGGAGGATCGGCTCGTGACCCCGCTCCTGGTGAAGTATCCCGGGGCCCGGCGTGGCGGCACGGAGACGAACGTGCTCGTGACCACGGCGGATCTCGCCGTCACGACCCTGCGCGCGTTCCGCCTGGAAGTCCCCGCCCAGCTCGAGGGACATGACCTCTTCGCGCTCGCCGCCGAGCAGGGGCCGGTGGCCGGACGCCTGCTGTACGCGACCTTCGGCTCCCGCTACGCGAGCCGCGCGGGTTCCTGGTTGCTTCTCGGTGCGCCGGGCAAGGTCCCATCTCTCTGCCAGCTCGACGTCGACCCGGCGTGTACGACGGACCTGTTCGACTCTCGGCCCATCGTGGCCCAGGCGCTCTGGCGCTGGACCTTCCTCGCCGAGCGCGCCGCGGCGCGGCCCGATCGGCGCGCCGCGCCGCGGGAGCCGGCCGCGATCGATCCGGACCTCGCCGCGAGCCTCATCGTCTGGGGCGACGTGCAGTGACCGCGGCGATCCGGGCGCGCGCCAGCGCGGCATAGCTCGGTGCGAGCTCGAAACCCAGCGCCCGCCGGCCGAGCTCCACCGCCACGGCGAGCGCGGTGCCGGTCCCGCAGAACGGGTCGAGCACGACGCCGCGGGGCGGCGCCGTGGCGAGGATCGGGATCCGGCACAGGTCCGGCGGAAAGGGCGCGAAATGCGCGACGCGGCCCGGCGAGCCCTCGGGCAGGATGTCCCACACGTCGCCCGGCTTGCTGCCGCGTGGGTGGTAGCGCAGCAGGTAGAAGCCGTCGCGAGCGAGCTGCCGCGCCCGGCCCGAAACCAGCGCCGAGTCGGAGTGGGTAGTGCGCTGCTGGCCGCGGATGATCATCCGGAAATCGGCCAGCGTGCCGGCGCGCACCTCGGCGAGCGCCGCGTCGAGGGCCTCTAGCGCCCGCCGGCGCTCGCTGGCGTCGAGCGCAGTCGAGAGCTCGAGCTGGCGTCGATAGCGCACGCCGCGCACGCCCGTCGCCGACACGACGGCCCCGCCCTCGACGCGCGCCGCGCGGGGCCGGGAGCGGATGGCGTCGACGTCGTAGCGGTAGCCGGAGGGGGAACGGACGAAGTGGAAGACCTGCTCGTGGACGTTCCGGAGCTTGTCGCGCGCGGTGTCCGGCCCGCCCTTGATCTTGTGCCAGATGACCTCGTTGCGGAGCACCAGGCCGACCTCATCGACCAGCCGGATCGCGGTCCGCCAGGGAACGCCGACCAGGCATTTGTCGCGGTACGAGTCTCCCAGATTGAGCCAGAACGACCCCGCCGGGGCGAGGATGCGCCGGATCTCGTGCGCGTGGGCTACCAGCGCGTCGACGTAGGCCTCCGGCGAGCTCTCCTGGCCGAGCCCACCGCCAGCGTAGTCACGGTGTCCCCAGTACGGGGGGCTGGTCACCACACAGTCAATGGAGTCAGCTGGCAGCGCGCGGAGCAAGGCGAGCGCCTCTCCCTCGACCACGAGGGGCGGGGCGGTTTCTTGCGCGCAGAACTGCGCGAGGAGCCGAGCCGTGTCCCTCGACGCCCGAAGCCGCGTCACGTCCGGAGCATAGCTGGGCGCGCGGACGAGGGGACGGTTTCGGCGCCCGGAGTCGCTCGTCGCGCCGGCGCCGCCCCGCGGTCCGGCCGGCTTCGGCGCCGGCTTCAGCGTCCTCGCGCCCCTCCCCACCGCTCGACCTGGAGCCGCGTCGAGACGCCGAACCGCCGCGCCGCCGCTGCCGCCGCGACCCACGGCCAGCGCGCCGCGAGGGTTTCGCGGTCGCTCGCCTCCGGCATGAGCAGTACGCGCGCGTGCGGCCAGCCGAGGGCGGCGACGAGCGCGTCCGCCTCGGCGAGGTCCGCGTCGTTCGCGACCACGAGCTTGCACCACGCGGCGTCGTGGGTAGCGAAGGCGCGGAGCAGGTCCTCGCGCAGCCGCACCGCGCGCGCAGCGCCCGCGCTCTGGAGCTTGGGCGAGACGACCCACCGCGTCACGCGCGCGAGCAAGACCGCCTCTGGTGCGAGCGTCCCGTTGGTTTCCACCTCGATGAGCAGGTCGCGGGGGAGCGCGGAGAGGAGCGCGGCGAGCGCCGGCTGCTGCAGGAGCGGCTCGCCGCCCG
This sequence comes from uncultured Polyangiaceae bacterium, assembly GCA_964454025.1. GTDB lineage: Bacteria > Myxococcota_A > Polyangia > Polyangiales > Polyangiaceae > JAFGBI01. The sequence continues at coordinate 17,676 of CAYVRP010000015.1, forward strand.
TGATCACGAGGCGTCGCTCGCCCGTCGCCAGCAGCCGCTCGGCGACGGCGGCGGGGGGCAGGGGATGGCTCTCCAGCGCCGGGTCGTGGCGCGCGAAATCCCAGGCGTAGGCGGTGTCGCACCACGCGCATGAGAGGTTGCACCCCGCCAGCCGCAGGAATGCGGCCGGTTCCCCCGTGGAGGGTCCCTCGCCCTGCAGGCTGGCGAAGATCTCGTTCACGCGCAGCACCGCGCCCCGGGGTCGGTCGGGGCCGGGCGCGGTGGAGGCGGAGGGCGCGGGCGAGGCCACGGGGGAGGGACCATGGCCCTCCGCGCGGGTCACCGCAAGTCCCGCGCCGGCGTGAGCCGTGGTAGAGGTTGGACATGGCAGCGACCCGCAGCGGCCACCGCGCCCCCGACTCCCTGCGTCCGGTGGAAGTGACGACGGGCTTCCACCGTAACGCGGAGGGCTCGGTCTTCTACCGTGCCGGTGGCACCGTGGTGCTGGCGGCGGCCTCCGTGGAGGACGCGGTGCCGGAATTCATGCGCGGGCGTGGACGCGGCTGGGTCACGGCGGAGTACCAGATGCATCCGCGCGCCAACCCCCACCGCCGCGAGAGCCGGGACGGTCGCGACCGGCCGCTCAGCGGGCGAGCGCGCGAGATCCAGCGCCTCGTTGGCCGCGCGCTGCGGGCCGCGGTGGATCTCGACCGGCTCGGAGAGCGTACCATCGCCATCGACTGCGACGTCTTCGAGGCGGACGGTGGGACGCGCACGGCCTCCGTCACCGCCGGTTGGATCGCGCTCGCCCTCGCGCTCGCGACCCTGCGGGAGCGGCGGGTGCTCGAGATCCCCGCGCTGCGGGAGCCCGTCGCCGCGGTGAGCGTCGGCCACGTCGGCGGCCGACTGCTGCTCGACCTCGACTACGCGGAGGACAGCACCGCCCGCGTCGACCTGAACCTGGTCGCCACGGAACGGGGCGCGATCGTCGAGATCCAGGGCACCGCCGAGGGCGAGCCCATCTCCCGCGCGGAGCTCGACGCGATGACCGATCTCGCGCTTCGCGGCGTGAGCGAGCTCTGCCGACGCCAGCGCGAGGCCCTCGCCGGAGCGGGGGTCGACCTCGGGGCGCTGATGCTGGCTCGCGGCTGAGCGCAGCCCGCCGGGCCCCGGCCGCGCTCGCGGCACGATCGACCGGGGAAACCCACGGCCCGGCCGCCGCGCCCTCGCCGCCACCGGCGTCACGGGGACGGCCCCGCGCGGCGCCACGCTGGTCGGAGCCGGCGCGGGCCAGGCGGGCGCGCCCGAGGACCGCGTCGGGCACGGGAGCCACCCGCGCGCACCCTCGTCCGGGCGGGCCTTACGCGGGCGCGGCCGCGGCGCTAACCTGACCCGGTGCCCAGCACCGAGCTCCTCGCGCCCGGCGTCGTCCGCGGGCGGTGGCACCGGGCACTCGCTGACGGCCGGGTGGAGTGCGAGCTCTGCCCCCGTGCTTGCCGCCTGCGCGACGGCCAGCGGGGGTTCTGCTTCGTGCGCGAGCGGCGCGGCGACGACGTCGTTCTCACCAGCTACGGCCGCGCCACGGCCCTCCACGTCGATCCGATCGAGAAGAAGCCGCTATTTCACTTCCACCCCGGCTCGCCGATCCTGAGCCTCGGCACCGCGGGCTGCAACCTGGGATGCCGGTACTGCCAGAACTGGGAGCTGTCGCGTGCCCGCACGATCCATGCCCGCGCCGATCCCATCACCCCCGAGCAGGTGGCCCGGATGGCGCTCGACACGCGCTGCGGCAGCGTCGCGTTCACCTACAACGACCCTGTCGTGTTCGCCGAGTTCGCCATCGACGCCGCCCGGGCCTGCCGGGAGCGCGGCGTCGCGGCCGTCGCGGTCACCGCCGGTTATGTCAACCCCGCGGCGCGGCGCGAGCTCGTCGCCGTGATGGACGCCGCCAACGTGGACCTCAAGGCCATCACCCCCGAATTCTACGCCCGCCTCTGCGCGGGCCGCCTCGACCCGGTCCTCGACACGCTCCGCTACGTCGCGCGGGACACGGCCTGCTGGCTCGAGGTCACCAACCTGCTCATCCCTGGCCAGAACGACGCGGACGACGAGATCGCGCGCCTGTCCGCCTGGTGCGTGCGTGAGCTCGGCCCGGACGTTCCGCTGCACTTCTCGGCCTTCCACCCCGACCATCGGCTCCGTGACGTCGCGCGCACGCCGGCGGCGACCTGCGCCCGCGCCCGCGCCATCGCCCGGCGCGAGGGGGCTCGCCACGTCTATACGGGCAACGTCCGCGACCCGGACGGCCAGACCACCCGCTGCGCGGCCTGCGGCGCCGCGGTGATCGAGCGGAACGGCTACGCGCTGGGGCGGGTCCGGCTGCGGGACGGCGCCTGCCTCGGCTGCGGCGCGCCGCTGCCCGGGCGCTTCGTGCCCGAGGGCGCGGTGCCATCAGCCGTCCGGCGTCGGGAGGACCCGCCGTGACCGTTCCCTCCGGCATCGTCACGCTGCTCACGGACTTCGGGCATCGCGATCCGTTCGTGGGGATGGTCAAGGGCGTCATCCTCCAGCGCTTCCCCGCGGCGCGGATCGTCGACCTCACGCACGAGATCCCGCCCCAAGACGTCCGCGCGGGGGCGTACTGGCTCGCCCGCAGCTACGCCGGGTTCCCCGCGGGCACGGTGCACTTGGCGGTGGTCGATCCCGGCGTCGGCACGTCCCGCGCGCTCGTCGTCGCCGAGGCGCGGGGACACTGGCTGGTGGCCCCCGACAACGGCCTCTGCGCCGAGCTCGCGGCCCGCGACGGGCTGGCGCGGGTGCACGCCATCGACCGCGTCGCCTGTCGACTCGGCGCGCCGAGCCGCACCTTCCATGGGCGAGACCTGCTCGCTCCCGTGGCCGCGATGCTCGCCCGCGGGGAGCTCTCGCCTTCGGCGGTGGGACCGGCGACCCGACTCGAGGGACCGACGTGGGAGCGCGCGGTCGAGCGCCCCGCCGGGATCGAGGGACGGGTGATCGTCCGCGATCGCTTCGGCAACCTGCTCACGGACGTGCCCAGCCAGGCCGTGGAGCAGCTCGCGCACGAGCGCGGCTCCCTCCCCGCGCAGGCCCCACGCTGCGCCGAGGTCGTGGTCTGCATCGGGGACCGCGCGGTCCCCTGGCGGCGCACCTACGCCGACGTCGCGGTGGGGGAGCTGGTCGCGCTCGACAACGCGCACGGCGACGTCGAGATCGCCGCGCGGGAGGGGAACGCCGCGGAGCTGCTCGGCGCGGGTCCCGGGACGCAGGTGTGCGTCCGGTGCCCCGCCATGACCGGGCGCTAGCGCTGCCAGCACGAGCGGGGCGGCCGGGGGAACCAGACGCCTGGGACGGCTCGCGCGGAGGTGTGCGAGGCCAAGGTGTCGCCGGCCACGCGCTCTCGCCCGGCATTCGCCGCCGGCGAGAACGCGCACACCGCTCGAAAAACCGCCCGGGGAGCGCCGATCGTCGACCGTGCACCCGTGCCGGGAAAGCGCCGTCCGGTCGACCCGCTCCGCGCTCGCCGCGCTGGTGTCGCTCGCGCGCCGCGTCGAGCCCCCGCCGAGCCGGCGAGGCCGGCCGCCGACGGTGCACCCGGCGGCGAAGGTCACGACCCGACGGGACGAGCCTGGCGCACGCTGGGCTCGTCCCCCATGATCCAGTGATGCCATCTCTGCACCCCTCGACGCTTGGCTGCTCGACGGCGCTCCTCGCCGCGCTCCTCGCGGCCGGTTGCGCGGGCGCTGCCGCTCGGCCCCCCGCGGCGGCCGCGCCGCCGACCCGGGCCGCCGTCGGCGAGACGCGGCCGTCTCCTTCCGACGAGCTCGCCAGCGCCCTCGTGGACCTGCGCGCGAGCCGCTACCCGGCCGCGGAAGCCGCGCTCCGCGCGCTCCTCGACGGACCCGAGCGGGTCCGGGCGCCCCTCGCTCTCGGCGATCTCCTGTTGCTCACCGGCCGCTACGGGGAGGCGGCGGAGCTGGCGACCCGCGTGCCCAGTTCGGGTGGAGACGGTCTCGCCGCCGCCGAACTCCGCGCCCGCGCCCTCTGGGCGCAGGGGCAGCTCGACGAGGCGCTCGCCGTCGTGACGACGCGGGCGAGGGAGCCGGAGGCCCGGCGCCTGCGCCTGCTCCAGGGGGAGCTGCTGATCGAGCGCGGGGAGCGGCGGGCGGCGGCGGCGCCGCTGATGACGCTGATCGAGGACTACAACGCGGACCGGATCCGCGACGACGATGGACCAGGGCTGGTGCTGGTGGGGCGAGCCGCGCAGCTGCTCCGGAGCCCGCGCGACGCGAACGAAGCCTACAACCTCGCCGAGCAGGCCTCCCCCCATGATGCGGAGCTGCTCCTCAGCCGCGCCGAGCTCTTCCTCGACAAATACGATCCCGGCCACGCCGAGGAGGTAGCCCAGGAGGTGCTCGAGCGCGCGCCGAACCAGCCGGACGCGCTGGTGGTGATGGCGAAGGTCAAGCTGGCGCAGACCTACGACTTCGACGCGGCCGAAGCATTCGCGCGCCAGGCCCTGGCGGTGAACCCCCGCCACGCGGAGGCGCGCTTCGTGCGCGCCGGGATCGCCCTGCGCGACATGGAGCTCGGCCGCGCCGACGAGGAGCTCGACCAAGGGCTGGCCCAGAACCCGCGCCACCTGCGCCTGCTCTCGCTCAAGGCCGCGGTGCGGCTGCTGGCGGACGACGCGTCCGGCTTCGCCGCCGCGGAGCGCAAGGTGCTCGACCTGAACCCCGAGTACAGCGCGTTCTATCAGATCGCGGGTGAGTACGCGGAGTGGGAGCACCGCTACGACGAGATCGTGGTGCTGATGCGACGGGCGCTCCTGATCGACGCGCGGGACGCCAAGGCCCGCGCCGACCTCGGGATCAACCTGCTGCGCGCCGGCGACGACGACGCCGGCGTCCGCGCGCTCGCCGCCGCCTTCGATGAAGACCCGTTCAACGTCCGCGTCTTCAACACCCTAGGCCTGTACGAGAAGACGATCCCGCGCGACTACGTGTCGGTGACGCACGGTCCGTTCCGGCTACGCTATCACCGGGACCAGCGTGCGCTGCTGGAGCGCTACGTTCCGGCGCTGCTCGACCGGGCCTGGCGTGGGATGGTGGAGCGGTACGGCTTCACCCCCGCGGTCCCCGTCTCGGTCGAGCTGTACCCGAAGCGCGAGCAGTTCTCGGTGCGCACGTCGGGCCTGCCGAACACCGGGATCCAGGGCGTCTGCTTCGGGCGCTCGGTGGCGGCGATGAGCCCCGGCGACGAGGTCTTCAACCTTGGTATGACGCTCTGGCACGAGCTGTCGCACGTCTTCCACATCCAGCGGTCGCGCAGCCGCGTTCCGCGCTGGTTCACCGAGGGCCTTGCGGAGTGGGAAACCCTGACCGCCGAGCCCGGCTGGCGGCGCGAGCACGATCCCGAACTGTATGAGGCGCTCCGCCTGGGGCGGCTCCCCGAGGTCGGCGACATGAACCGCGCCTTCACCCGCGCCGAGGACATGGAGGACATGGCGACCGCGTACTACGCCTCGACCCGCATCGTGACGATGCTCGAGCAGCAGTACGGGATGCCCCGCCTGGTGCGGATGCTGGGCCTGTGGGGCGACGGGCGGCGAACCCCGGAGGTGCTCGGCGAGGCCCTCGGTCGAACCCCCGCCGAGCTGGACGCGGAGTTTCGCCGCTTCGTCGCCCGAGAGCTCGCCCGCTACGACGCGCAGTTCGTACCCCTCCGGCGCACCGGCGATCCGGACCGCGCGCGCGCCGACGCGGAGGCAGCGCCGCGTGACGCGAAGAAGCAGTGCCGCCACGCGCTCGCCCGACTCCGTGCAGGCGACGAAGCGGGCGCCGCCGCCGCGCTGGCCCGAGCCCGCGCGGTCGATCCCGACGATCCCGACGTGCTCTGGCTCGACGTCGAGCTCGCGCGCGCGCGCGGGGACCGCGGCGCCGCGCAGCGCGCCACGGACGCGCTGCTTCGCGCGGGGCACGACGGCTACGACGTCCAGCTCGCGGTCGCCGCGCTCGCCGAGGCGCGGCGGGACCTCGGGGCGATGAAGGCCGCGCTCGAGCGCGCCCACGCCTTCGATCCCCTCGCCGCCGAGCCGGTCGCGGCGCTCGCCGACCTGGCACGAGAGACGAAGGACCGGGACGCGGAGATCGCCGCACTGACCGCCCTGGCCACGATCGAGGAGCACGACGCTCCGGTGCACCAGCGGCTACTGCGGCTCCTCATCGACGCCGGGCGGGCGGAGGAGGCGCTGCGGGTCGGGCGGGCCGCCGTCCACGTGGACATGACGGGGCTCTTGACGCACCAGCTCTACGCCGAGGCCCTGGCGTTGGCGAAGAGCTACCGGGACGCCGTCTTCGAGCTCGAGTCGGCGTTGCTCTGCCCCGGTCGCTCAGGCGAGCTCGCGGACGTGCACGCCCAGCTCGCGGCGACCTGGCTCGCCGCTGGCGACCGGCCTGCGGCTCGGCGCGCCGCGGCGGAGGCGCGGAAGCTCGATCCCGCCAACGAGCGCCTCCGCGCGCTGGCGCTCTGACGATGGGGTTGAGCTCATTCAGGACCGTCGCCCTCCCGCCACCAGCGGCGGTCGGGGACGCCATCCCGATCCCGGTTGACCGAGCGGTCAGTGCGTGGAAGCATGATCCTGCTCCGAGCCGGTTGCACCGAACGAACCAGGAGGAGGCGCGCCGATCATGGAACCGAGACGGCCAGAGAACGCGGCGGGCCGGCGCCGCTGGGGGGTGCTCGTCGCCGGCGTCCTGGCTGGAGCGCTGGCGGCCCACGTGGCTCGGTCTGGGCTCATCACGCCCGCGCAGGCCGCCTCCGCGGCGGCCACGGCGGCCGCAGAGCCGGCCCCGCCGAACCCGCTCGACCTGGACAGCCCGCGACCGCTCGACAATGGACCCTGCGAGCGGATCGAGATCGAGTACGCCCTGGGCGCGGGCTCGCGCATCCGGGTTTCCGACACCCTCCTCGGGGCAGGTGACGGCGAGTACGACCTCGCGTCCGGGACGGCGCGCCTGCGCTTCATGGCGACCGACGGCAAGCCCGTGCCCGGGCCCGCCGAGCTGCTGTCGCTGAAGGTCGCGTACGACTTTACCGCGGTGACCCAGGTGGCGGGGCTCAAGACCCAGGTGAGGACGGTCGCGGTCGCTCGCAACACGCCCGACCGCTGCGGCGTGGTCGCGCGGGGGACGTTCGACGGCAGCCGACTCACCTTCCGCGAGGACGCGCGCGGCTATCGCTGCGACGGCAAGCTCTACTGCGAGGGCGCTCTCTGCGGGAGGTTCGGCGCCCCCCCGCCGGGCGAGTCGACGGTGGCGGTCGGCCCCTTCGACGCGAGCTACCGGCCGATCACGCTGACCGACGGGGTGAAGACGCTGACCATGGATTACTCGAAGGTCGCGCGGACCGAGAGCCCTCGCCAGACGACCTCCCTGCGCCTGGTGGCGCGCGAGGTGAAGCGCGCCTGCGTCGCCGCCTCCTCGTGCGAGTGACGGGCACCGTCCCGGGCGTGTGCCGGGGCGCCAGCGCCGCCGGTGCCGACCGCATCCCCTGGGCCCGCTCGACCGCGGCCCCGAGGCCGGCTCAGTCCTCCTCGCGCTCCGCGTTGGAGCCACGGAGCCCGAGCGCCTTCGCCTTCTTGTAGAGGTGGCTCCGCTCGAGGTCGAGGGCCCGCGCCGTGGCGGCCATCTGCCCGCCGTGAGCCGCGAGCGCTTCCTCGATGATGGTCCGCTCCGCCTCCTCCGCGAGCACCCGGAACGGAACGCCAGGCCGGAACAGCCCCAGCGTGGGCGGGGGGCCACCCATGCCCAGTGCGCGCTCCACCTCCGCCGCCGTGATCAGGTCGTCGGGGCTCAGGATCACGAGCCGCTCGATTAGGTTCCGGAGTTCTCGCACGTTGCCGGGATAGCTGTGAGCGCGGAGCGCGGCGAGCGCCTCGGGGGCCAGGCGCACCGCCGGGCGCGCGTTGGACCGCGCAGCCGCCTCCAGGAAATGCGCTGCCAGCGCCGGGATGTCGTCGCGGCGCGCCCGGAGCGGCGGGAGGGCGAGGGGAACGACGTTGAGCCGATCGTAGAGATCCGCGCGGAACGTGCCGTCGGCGCACGCGGCCTTCAGATCACGGTTGGTGGCCGCGACCACGCGGACGTCCACGCGCAGGGTCTCGTTCCCCCCGACCCGCTCGATCTCCCGTTCCTGCAGCACCCGGAGGAGCTTGGCCTGCATGTCGAGCGGCATGTCGCCCACCTCGTCCAGGAAGAGCGTGCCGCCGTGAGCGCGCTCGAACTTGCCCCGGCGCTGGCGGGTGGCGCCAGTGAAGGCGCCGGCCTCGTGCCCGAACAGCTCGCTCTCGATGAGCTCCTTGGGTACCGCCGCGCAGTTGAGCTTCTCGAGCGGTCCCTTCGCCCGGGGCGACGCCCGGTGGATCGCGCGCGCGACCAGCTCCTTGCCGGTGCCGCGCTCGCCGGTGACGAGCACGCTCGCCTGCGCGCGGGCTGCGCGGGTGATCTGCTCGCCGAGCTCGCGCATGGCCGCGCTGGTCCCGACCAGCTCCTCGAGGTGGCCCGCCTCGGCCCGGAGCTCGCGCGCCTCCTCCTCCGCGCGCAGGAGCCGGATCGTGTTCTCGAGCACCAGCAGGAGCCGGTCGGAGTTGATCGGCTTCTCCAGGAAGTCCAGAGCCCCCAGGCGGGTGGCGCGGACGGCGGCGTCGATGGTCGCGTGTCCGCTCATCATGATCGCCTGCACCACGTTGCCGGCCGCGCGCTGCCGCTCGAGCAGGGTCACGCCGTCGCCGTCGGGGAGCGAGACGGCGAGCAGCACGACGGCGAAGGAGCGCCGCCTGAGCTTCTCCTCCGCGACGGCGACGCCCCCGGCGACCTCGACCGCGTAGCCCTCGAGAGAGAGCGCCTTCTTCAGCGTGCTGAGGATGGCGGGCTCGTCATCGACGATGAGGATCTGTCCGCGCGGCATGCCCCGAGACGCTACCCGACATCCCCGGCCGTCGCCATCGGCGCCGCCGGCGGCGGGCGGCGCCGCCCCTGGTCGCGGCCGCCCGCGATGGTACCCTGCTGGGGCCGCCCGCCCCGATGGCCGCACCGACCCCCACGTCCACCGCCCGCCTCGACGCCCTTCCGGTGGCGCGCTTGCTCGCGCACGGGCTCGAGCGCCGCTTCACGGGTACGGTCGTGATCGAGGCCCCCGAGCGGCACCGGAGCGCCATCTACTTCGAGCAGGGGGCGCCCGCGAAGGTCAAGTCGGGCCTCCGTGTCCACCTGCTGGGTGAGCTCCTCGCCGAGCTCGGGCTGGCCGACGGGACCGCGGTCGAGGCGGCCCTGGCGCGCGCGGTGGCGGAGCGGCGGCTCCTCGGGCAGGTGCTCCTGGCCGACGGCAGGCTCACCCGATCCGATCTCAGCACCGCGTTGCGCGAGCAGCTCCGCCGCAAGATCTGCTGGATGGCGCGCCTGCCCGGGGAGAGCGTCGCGGGCTGGTACGAGGACGTGAACCTGCTCGAGAAGTGGGGGGCCCGCGAGGTGTTCCCTGAGGCGCCGCTGCCCCTGCTCTGGACCGTCGTACGCGACCACAGCGACCCGTCGAGCCTGGATCTCGCGCTGCAGAGGCTGGGCGATCGACACCTGAGGCTCCAGGCCGAGGCGCACCCGGCGAGCTTCCGCTTCGGTCGTGAGGAGCAGACGCTGCTCGAGGTGATGCGCATGAAGCCGCAGTCGCTCGCCGTCCTGGAGGGCTGTGGCGTGCTCCCGCGCGAGCGGGTGCGCCAGGTCGTCTACGTCCTCGGGTTGACGCACCAGCTCGACCTGGGGCCCGGATCGCCGCCTCCCCTTGGCGGCGACGAGGCCGCTGTCCTGCGGCGCGCGACGCCGCAGCCCGGGCGTTCGCCGTCGCGGGCGACCCTGACGGCGACCCACCCCACGCCCGCTCCACGCGCTACACCGGCGTCGCGCCCCCCCGCGGAGCGCCGCGACGGGGACCCAGCGCGGGCCGAGCCCGCGGGCGGGGAAGCGCCCGCCGCCTTCGCGGAGGAGATCCGACGTCGGGCAGCGGCGCTCTCACAGCAGACCCATTACCAGGTGCTGGGGGTGGAACCCGGCGCGGACGCGGCGGCGATCCAGGGAGCCTTCTTTCAGCTCGCGAAGCGCTGGCACCCCGACCGCCTCCCGGGCGACCTCGGCCATCTCCGCGACCTCGTCACCGCCGTGTTCTCCCGGATGACGGAGGCGCACGGCGCGCTCAACGACCCCGCGCGCCGCGCCGAATACGACCGCCTGCTCCGTGAGGGTGGCGCCACCGACGCGGAGCAGGAGAAGATCAAGGCGGTGATCGCCGCGGCCGGTGCTTTCCAGCGCGCAGAGATCCTGGTCAAGCGTCAGAAGCTACAGGAGGCGCTGATGGAGGCGAGGACCGCCGCCGAAAAAGACCCCGAGCAGGTCGAGCATGCCGCCCTCTACGCCTGGATCCGGGGACAGCTCCTCGACGTGGCCAACCGCGGTGGCTTCAGCGAGCTCATCGGCGTGCTCGACCGCGCGGTCGAGAAGGAGCCGGACAACGTGCGGATTCGCCTCTATCGCGCCCAGATCCTGAAGCGCGCCGGCCGCGCGGACCAGGCGATGCGCGACTATCGGCACATAGTCGAGCTGCAACCGCACCACACCGAGGCGCAGCGAGAGCTCCGCCTGCACAAGATGCGCCGCGGCGACGCGGGCCACTCCTCGAGCAGCCACCCGCCGGGCGGCGGGAAGCCCGCGCCACGCGGCGCGAGCAGCACCGGGTTGCTCGGCCGGCTCTTGAAGCGGTGAGGTGGTCGGGCGCACCGCCCAGCCCACCGCCAGCGGCGCTCACCTGGAGTGGTCGGGGGTCAGGGCGCCCACCTGGCGCAGCGCCTCGTAGAGGGCGATCGCCACCGCGTTGGAGAGGTTGAGCGAGCGGACCTCGCCGAGCGTGGGGATCGCCAGTACGTCCTCGCGCCGTTCCTGGAGCAGCGCGGGCGGCAGCCCCACGCTCTCGCGACCGAAGACCAGCAGATCCCCGAGGCGAAATCGGGCGTCCAGGTAGCTACGTCGCGAGTGAGCGCTGAACAGCCAGGAGCGCGGCGCTCCGCCCCCCGCCCCCCGCCCGAGGGCCGCCTCGGCGGTCGGTAGATCGGGGTGCCGGTGCACCTCCACCAGGTGCCAGTAGTCAAGACCGGCCCGCCGAACAGCGTGCTCGTCGATGCGGAACCCGAGCGGCCCGACCAGGTGCAGCGCCGCGCGCGTCGCGCCGCAGAGTCGGGCGATGTTGCCCGTGTTCGGCGGTATTTCCGGCTCCACGAGGAGCACGTGGAAGCTGCGAGTCCGGTCGAGCGCGCGCAGCGGGGGCGGGAGCGCGGGGAGCATGGACGGTCGAACGTGGGCGCGCCGCGGTGGGGCTGGCAGCATCCTAGCTCGCCGGGCGCGGGTGATGCGACCGGGCCCGCGCGCCGCCGCCTACTCCCCGCCTCGTGGCTGGATCTCTGCGAGATCGCTCTCCTTGACGCCGCTATACCCCCGCAAGTAGCCTCCCTCAACCGACCTTCGAGGACCGCGTGAGGATGAAGGCCCGTCCGCTCGCCTGTGCAATCGCCCTCGCGGGCACCCTGGCTTCCGCCTGGGGCGCGGCGGACGAGATGGACCCGTCGGTCGAGCGGCTGGTAGTCAACCGCGCGGACTGCCTTGCCGCCGACGGCCAGTCCACGACCGGGGTGCGCTGTGTCCGCGACGACGTCGCGTTCAAGCGCCTGATCAACCAGTACGGCTTCCTCATCGCGCCGAGCGCCATGCACTCGGCGCGAACGACCGGGTTCGGCGGGTTCCACCTCGCCCTCGAGGCGCAGTACACGGACATCGACGCCGACGCCGACTACATCGAGCTTGGCACGCGCGGAGAGGTCGACCCGTCCACCGATGAGGCGGCGCTCACCAACGAGGATCCGGCCTCCGTCCTGCAGCTGTACTCGCTGAAGGTGCGCAAGAGCTTCGGCTTCGGGTTCGAGATCACCGGCGCCATCGGCCTGGTCCCCAAGACGGCGCTCGCCGTGGGCGGCGCCGACGTGCGCCTCTCGCTGCTGGAGGGGTTCCGCGCGCCCGACTGGCCCGGCTACCTCCCCGACGTGGCGGCGGGGGGAGGCGTGCGGACCATCACCGGTACGGCCGCGTTTCAGCTCACCGTCGCGAGCTTCGACGCCCAGGTGTCTAAGCCGATCACGCTCGCCGGCGCCTCCGTGCTGACGCCGTGGGTCGGCTTCCAGTACGTGTGGATCTTCGGGGACTCCGGCGTGGTGGACATGACGCCGGGCACCGATCCCATCGGGTACTGCAACTACGCGGGCGACAACGTGCCCGGCAACCCTGACCCGAGCAAGACCGCAGACGACGGCGCCACGCCGCTCTACGACGGGCAGCCGGTCTGTCTCGGAGGTAGCCGCGAGGACTTCAACAACAACACCGTCTTCGACGAGGCGCGTTTCGAGCGGCAGCGGCTCCTCTTCGGGCTCGCGTATCGCTACGAGATGGTGAACCTCGGGCTCGAGTTCATCACGGACCTGGTTTCGCCCGCCGAGGCGCAGGTCGGGGGCGGCACCACCACGCTGCGGGACACCACGGGCGCCAAGATCGGCGAGATCGACGACGCGGAGCTGCTCGCCGACGAGAAGCCCCAGTGGACGCTGGTGGTCGAGCTCGGAACCACCTTCTAGCTTCGATGCCGCAGCTCGGCCGCGGCGGCGGGAGCCGCGCCGCGGGCGGACGGGGGCGGCTTCACCGGAGCTGCAGCGCGAGCAGCAGCCAGGGGATGGCGAGGAGCGCGAGCGCCAGCGCCGTCGCGGCGGGCACCGCCCCGCCCATGCGCAGGGCACGGCCGAGGGGCGCGCCGGCGAGCTGGTGTACGCCGCGCAGGTAGGCGGCGCCCGCGCGGCGCGGCGCGGTCACGCCGAGGCTGAGAGCCCGCAGCGCTGGGCGGGGACCGACCGTCAGCGCCGTCAGCAACACGCCGAGCGGGAGCGTCAACAGATCCCAACCGCACGCGTAGCACCCGAAGCGAACGCCGTGGCGCGGATGCCCACCCTGCAGGCGCGCGCCGAGGTCGAGCCCGACACCGTGGAGCACATGCAGCCCGACCGCCGTCGCGGCCGCGAGCGGGACGCCGACGAGGCTGCCGCGGAGGATGCCGAGCCGGAGCGCGTCGCTCGTGAGCAGCGCGCGCGGCAGCGCCGGCACGAGCGCGCACGCCAGCCCGGCGCCGAGCGTGAGGTGGAACGTGATGGTGACCAGCTCCGCGATGATGGCGAAGCGCAGCGCCGGGGCGACCTTGCCGCCGGGGAGCGACCCGAAGAAGGCCTCGTGGTTGAGGGTGGCGAGGCGTGCGGTGCCCCAGAGCCGCCGGGTCCAGGAACCGTTGGAGCGCTCCCAGGGGATGATGGCAAACACCTGCGAGGCGCCGTCGGTGCCCTCGCACGTTCCGAGGCAGTCCCCACGACCGCAGTGCGCGCAGACCACGGCTGCCGGGAAGTCGTCGAGATCGAACGAGTCGTCGCGACATGCGCCCTCCGGCGAACGGTCGTGATCGACGCCGCGGAGGCTTCCCCCCACCATACGGTCCCTTTAGCACGCGCGCGGGGAACCGGCGAGCCGCGTCCGGCGGGGTCCCGGAGCCGACCTGCCGCGGCCGGCCTCGACGACGAAGGGCGGGAATGCCGCGAAGAATCGACGCGCTGGAGCACCGCGGCAGCAGCGGCGCTTACCCGGCGGACGCACCGGGGGATCGCCACCTCGTCCGGTCGAGGAGGTGCTCTTCGGGCGTCCACGGACCGTGCAGACCGTGCGGAGCTCGAGCGCGTTCCTCGTCGTTGCCGTAGGGCGCCTGCGGTCAGTGCCGCGGCGCGTCCGGCGGCGTCCGCTCCCCGTTCCGCTCCGCTGCAAGCCGAGGCCGTCGGGCGAGGAGTGGAGCCCCAGCCCCGAGACGGGCGCCGAACCCGATGCCGAGCGCGCTCGCCAACCCGCTCGCGTAGAGCCCCCAGGCCCAGTGGTATTCGTACGGCACCAGGGGGTGGCCGCGGGGCGGCAGGGCCGTCAGCACCAGGACCTCAACCCCCGTCATGGCGGCGAGCGACGCGGCGAGCACGCGCGCCTGGCGCAGCTCCCGCAGGGTGGAGCGGCTCCAGACCAGCGCGGGGAGCACGATCCAAGCGGTCGCGCCGCCCCAGAGCCACAACGAGCCTCGGCGCGCGAGCAGCCAGCCGCTCAGGGTTTCTGCGTGCGGCGAGGTGAGCGTCACCCAGGGCGCCACGAAGGCAAGCAGACCGAGCAGGGCGACGGTGGCGAGCGGCCAGCAGGCCCGCGCGCGCGCCCCCCGAGAGAGCGGGCGGTCGTCGGGGGCGAGCGCCTCCTGCTCGGCTTCCTCCTCCGCGAGGACCTCCAGGGAGGGGGGCAGCCGCTCCGCGGCGACCAGCCAGAGGCCGCAATCGGGGCACTGGCTCCGCCCCTCGTCAGACCGGAACAGGGCACGACAGAACGGGCAGGCGAGGAGCTCCGGCACGCCGCCAGGATACCGCGGAGTGACCCGCCGGTGAGCGCCCGGCCGTCCTCGCCCTACCGACGGTCGCCGGACGGCGCTACCTTCACCGCGTCGATGATCGAGCGCATCGCCCTCCGGCTCGGGCTCGCCCCAGACGCTCCGCACCTGCTCGAGGCGCTCACGCACCCGAGCTACGCCAACGAGCGGACCGGCGCGCGGGACAACCAGCGGCTCGAGTTCCTGGGGGACTCCGTGCTGGGCTTCTGCGTCAGCGAGCTGCTCTTCGAGCGATTCCCCGAAGCGTCCGAGGGGACGCTCACGCGGCTTCGCTCCGGCCTCGTCAACGACGAGGCGCTGGCGGAATGGGGGCGGTCCCAGGGCCTCGCTCCTGCCCTCCGCCTCGGCCGCGGCGCGGCGGCGAGCGGCCTCTCCACGAGCACCAACGTGCTGGCGGACGCCGTGGAGGCGCTCATCGCGGCGGCCTTCCTCGACGGCGGGCTCGACGCCGCGCGCCGCGCCGTACGACACGTCATCGAGGGCCGCCTCGCCGCGCTCGACGCGGGGGCGGCCAACGACGCCAAGAGCGAGCTCCAGGAGCGCGTCCAGGCGCGCGGGATGGCGGCGCCCCTCTACGCCGTCGTCGCCAGCGGCGGCCCGGCCCACGATCCCTGGTTCGAGGTCGAGGTCCGCACCGAGGCGCAGGTCCTCGGCCGAGGCCGGGGCCGCTCGAAGCGGCACGCCGAGCGAGCCGCAGCCGAAGCGGCGCTCGACGCCGAGGCGTGGCAGTCTGCGGCCCTGGAGGTCGATACGGAGGTGACCCATGCGGAGCAGGACGGTCGTTGATCGCTGCACGCCGTCGCGGCGCGCGTTCCTGACGGGTCTGGTCGCGGTTCCGATCCTGCTCGCGACGACCGGCGCGTGGGCGGGTAGTTACCTGGACCGCGCGGCGATGCTCATCGGCCAGGCGGCACGCGAGGCCGAGTACCTCCGGGCGCGCCTGTCGGACCGTGAGCTCGCCCGCACCGTGCAGCGCCTCGCCGCGGCGCGGGCCAAGGCCGGGAGCACCATGCTCGTGCCGGAGGAGGTCGCGAAGGCTCACCCGCACCTGCTGCTGGTTCTGGCGGGCTACGAGCGGGCCGCGACCGCCGCGGCCGAGGGCGACCCGGGGCGCTTCTTCGTCGCCGTCGATCAGGCGCGGGAGGAGGAGGAGATCTTCCGCGGCGTGCTGCGCCAGCTCGGTTGGACGCTGCCGCGCTACTGAGGGAGCTCGCGGTTTGGCCTGGGCGCGGCGGTCGCGTCGAGCGGCGCGCGCTCGGGGTCACCGCAGGCCGCGGTCCGTCGGCTCGGGCGCGCCGGAGCGGGCAGGGGCGACGGCCGAGAGGACCGGTGGTGGCAGCGAGAGCGCGTCGGGGGCGGGCAGCTTGCCGAGCGCCTCGAGGGCCGTCTCGTCGCCCAGCGTGAGGTGGCGGGCTCGCAGCTCTGCGACCAGGGTTCGCATCGCCTGGTCGAGCCGCTCTCGCTCGAGCGCGGCGCGGATACGAGGCGCTGCTGCCGCTAGCGGCTCGTCGACGGCGGCCAGGGAGCCACGGCGCCACAGCACGGCCAGGCGCCCTCCCTCGGGGACCGGGACGGGGACGAGCTCGCCGTCACGCACCTTCGCGGCGGCGGCGTAGAGGGCCGGGTCGACGCGAACGGTCGGTGCGTCGGTGGTCCCGTCCGGACGCACGAAGCCGAGATCGCCGCGGCGCATCGCCGTGGTCGCGTCGAGGGAACGCGCCCGCGCGAGCTCGCCCCAACGCTGGGGCCCGCCGGGGCCCGGCACGGCCGCCAGGACCGCGGCTGCCTGGGCGGCGTCGTCGACCAGGATCCGCCAGAGCCGCAGGCGCTGCGGGCGCCGGAACTGGTCGCGGTGGGCCTCGTAGTAGCGCGCCACCTCGGCGTCGCTGATGGGGTGTTGGACGGCCAGGTCGCGACGCTGGGCCTCGACCAGAGCGGCCCGGAGCACCTCCCGGACGGACGGCGCCGCAGCCGGCGACTCGGCGAGGTGGCGGCGGTGGGCCTCGGCTGTGAGCAGGAGCTCGGGGACCAGCACCGCGTCGACGAAGCGGCGCGGCAGCTCCGCGGGGTTCGGCGCCAGGGCGCGGCGCTGGAAGTCCGGCAGGGCGGCAAGCCGCGCGGCCACGTCCGCGGGCGTGGCGGTCAGGGCTCCGACCCGGACACAGGGGGCGCTCCTGTCGGCGGCGAGCCCAGGCGTCGCCATCGCCGCCAGGATGACCCAGAGCAGGCGCGAGGACCAGGGTCGGCGCCGCATGGGTTTCCCATAGGCGACGGCCAGGGCGCGAGCAAGGGCGCACCCGGCGAGGGCGCGGGGCGAGCAGGCGACGCGCTCCTCCAGCGGCCGTACGCCCAGGGCGCGCAATCGGCGGCGCGGCGTCTCGCCGGCATGGGGGCTCTCGGCGATGCCGACCACGCGACGGCCGAGGCGCGCGGCGACCGCGAGGGTGGTGCCGCTGCCGGCGTACGGGTCGACGACGAGGTCGCCCGGTTGCGTGCAGGCCTCGAGGAGGCGCTCGAGCAGGGCCTCCGGCTTCTGCGTGGGATAGCCGGTCCGCTCGCGGGCGACGGGGGCCACGATGGCGATGTCCCAGACGTCGCCGAGGGGGGCGCCCGGCGTGGGTTCCGCGGTGGTGCTGGACCGGCGCCGCCGGCCGTCGCCGTCGAGGACGGCCTGCTGTCGCCGATCGCCCCACGTCGCCCCCGTGCTCGGCGCTAGCGGCTCGTAGAGCTGGCGAAAGCGCGGGGGGACGGACGGATCGCGCACGTAACGGAGCAGGACGTCGTGCACGCGCTGGAAATTCGGGGTGCGGGCGGGCCAGCGGCGGTAGCGCCAAATGATCTCGCTCGCGAAGCTGTCCGCGCCGAACACCTCGTCGCAGACTATCTTCACGTAGTGGCTGGTCTTGGGATCGACGTGGACCACCAGGCTTCCGTCGCGGGTGAGGAGGTCACGCGCCACGACCAGGCGGGCCTGCAAGGCGCCGAGGTAGTGTTCGAGGCCCTGCCAGCGGTCCTCGAACGCAGTGACCACGCCCCGGATCGTCCCCGCGCGCCGCCTCCCGCGGGGAGGGGCGAGGTAGTGGGAGCGTCCGGTGAAGAACGGCGGATCGAGGTAGGCGAGGGCGAAGCTCGCGGGAGCGCGCGCGCGGAGCGCCCGGAGCGCGGGCAGGTTGTCTCCCTGGACGAGCATGCAAGCGGGGTGTCCGGGCTGAACGACCTCGAGCCCGGGCGAAGAACCGAGGTCGGTGGCGGTCGTCCCCTTGCCCGGCCAGTCGAGGCGTACACGCGGACGGGACGCGTTCATTGACGCGGCGGATCGTACCGAGCGCCCCGAAGGCGGGGCCAAGAAAGCCGTCGGCGAGCCCCGGTTGCGGGCTTCGGCGCGAGGTTGTACCGGTGTCGCCAGGATGAGCGAGCGACCCCGCATCTTCTCGGGCATGCAACCCACCGGCGAGCTCCACCTCGGGAATTACCTCGGGGCGCTCCGGCAGTGGGTGGCGACGACGCGCGGTGGGGAGTACGACCCCATCTACTGCATCGTGGACGCCCACGCGACCACGGTGGAGTACGACCCTCGCGAGATGCCGACGCGCAGCTTCGACACGGCGCTCACCTATCTGGCGGCGGGCCTCGATCCCGCCCGAGCGATCGTTTTCGTGCAGAGCGACGTGCCCCAGCACATGGAGCTCACCTGGTACTTGAACACGGTGACGGCCATGGGGGACCTCTCCCGCATGACGCAGTTCAAGGAGAAGAGCGACCAGCACAAGCAGAACGTCAATGCCGGGCTCTTCACCTACCCCGTGCTGATGGCGGCTGACATCCTGCTCTACCGCGCGACCGTGGTGCCCGTCGGCAACGATCAGGTGCAGCACCTGGAGCTCGCGCGCGAGATCTGCCGGCGCTTCAACGCCCGCTTTGGCGAGGTGTTTCCCGAGCCGGTTCCACGCCTGTCCGCGACACCGCGCATCATGGGGCTGGATGGAAAGACCAAGATGAGCAAGACGAGGGGCAACACCATCAACCTGTTCGACGACGCGGCGACCATCCAGAAGAAGCTGAAGGGCGCCTTCACGGATGAGCAGAAGCTGCGCCAGGGGGACCCCGGGCGGCCCGAGATCTGCAACATCTTCACCATCCACTGCGCGCTCACCCCGCCGGACGAGGTGGCGACGATCGAGCGCGACTGCCGAAGCGGGACGCTCGGGTGCGGGGACTGCAAGCGACGCTGCAGCGTGAGCGTGGACGCGGAGCTCGCGCCGATCCGCGCCCGGGCACAGGAGCTGAAGGGGAACCCCGAGAGGGTGGTGTCGGTCCTGCGCGATGGGGCCGACCGCGCCCGCGCCATCGCGACCCGCACCATGGCGGACGTGCGCGCCGCGATGGGACTCAGCACCGCGGCGATGAGGGGGGCGTGACGCGACCGCCTCGGGGCGGGGCGGGCGGGGCCGCGGCGCCGGTGTGGCGTTGCCGCGCGGTCGGGGGGCTGCTGGTGGTGGGCGTGGCCTGCGCGTCGGAGCAGGAGTCCATCGACGCGCGTCCGGAGCGGGTGGTGCAGGAGTTCGTGGCGCGCTTGCAGCGGGTGCACGGGGACCCGCGGGCGGCGCGGGCGGCCTACGAGCTGCTCTGGGCGGAGGGGCGGCAGAACCTCGCCGAGCGCGCCAAGCGGGCGAGCGCGGTGACCGGGCAGAAGGTGGCGCCTGAGGAGATGATCGCGCCGTCGCGGGTGTGGCTTCGGGACCAACCCCGGCGGTATTCGTCGCGCATCTCCGGGGAGTGGGCGGAGGTCGTGATCGAGGCCGAGTCGCCCAACGAGCGCAGCGAGCACGTGGTTCGCTGCGTCGTGGAGGACGGCAGCTGGCGTGTCGTGCTCGAGCTACCCCAGCTCCCGCCGATCGAGCGGCGCACGACCTCGCCGCGCTGAGGGCAGCCCGCGCCGGAAACGTGCCCGCGCCGCTGACGGGACCGCGCGGTCGCCGGGCGGCGCCGCGCCGCCGGTGACCGCGCGGTGCAGCGAACCGGATCAGTTCGAGAAGAAGATCGCTTCGATCTGGTTCTTGACGTCTTCCTCGGTCTGCTCGCGTGCGATCGAGATCTCCTTGACGATCAGCGACCGCGCCGTGTCGAGCATTCGACGCTCACCGAAGGAGAGCTGCTTGTTCGCCTTGAGGCGGTACAGATCGCGGAGCACCTCGGCGACGTCGTAGATCGAGCCGGTCTTGATCTTGTCCATGAAGCCGCGGTAGCGGCGGTTCCAAGTCTGGGTGTCGAAGCCGATGGTCCGCTCGCGCAGGATGTCGAAGATCTCCCGGATCTCCTGCTCGCTGATCACCTGCCGCAGGCCGACTGCGTTCGCGTTGGAGACGGGCACCATGATCTTACGATCAGTATCCAGGATGCGCAGCACGTAGAAGCGCTGTCGCGCGCCGGCGATATCCTTCTCGTCGATGCTGATCACCTCCGCGACGCCCTGCGCGGGGTAAACGGCCTTGTCGCCGACCTTGAACTCGATTTCCTGGCTAGACTGCATGACCTCTCCTTGTGGCGCGCCAGCACCCGGCGCGAGACGACGACGCCGCCCGACGGAGGCGTCATCGCGATAACTCGACCGTCTTCAGGCCCGGGCGAGGCACCGGCTGCTCGGGGGCAGCGGCAGAGATTCGCACGGAAAAATGCTCACCTGTCTGAACCAATCGCTGGGGGCGGGGCTGCCACGGGCATCGACCGCACGTCACGATGAGCCACCACCCCGGTGGTCGTGGTTAGGGGTCGCCAGGCGCGAAACCCTACTCGCTCATTTCCAATCTGTCAACCTACTTACCAACCCCGGGAACCCTACGTTTTTTCCTCTATTCCTCTCTCTGAGCCGGGCGTGACGGCCCCGGCGGCCTGTCCTGCTTCGGGCTTGAACGGCCGAACCCGGCGAAATAATTCCGCCGCGGCCCGACCGGGGCGCGATGCGGCGCGTGCCCCACCTCATTGTGTCACATCCGCCGCGATCGCGCCCGCAACGCGGCGAGCAGGCCCCAGCGAACCCCGCGGTCGGAGACGAGGAGCCGCTGCGCGCCGGCCCATTCCATCACGGCTTCCACGACCACCCCGCCGGTCAGGATGACGTCCGCTCGCGCGGGCTCGAGGCCGGGCACCCGCGCGCGCCGCTCCAGCGGCATCGCTGCCAGCTCCCCCAGCAGCCGCGTCACCTCCGCGCGACCAAGGCTGGCGCCGTGCACTCGCGCGCCGTCGTAGGGCTCGAGGCGCTGCGCGACGGCGGCCAGCGTCGTGACCGTCCCCGCCACGCCGATCAGCGGGCGACGCGCCGACGGCGGCGCGAGCTCGGCGAGCGCCGCCCGCGCCGCGCTCCGAGCCTGCGCCATCTCCGCCGCGTGTGGCGGGTCGCTGTGCAGGTGCCGCTCGAAGAGGCGAACGCTCCCAATGTCCAGGCTGATCGCGAAGTCGACCATCGTCTCGTTGCGGTCGTGGGTCCCGCTGATGATCTCGGTGCTGCCGCCTCCGACATCGACCACCAGCACATCCCCGGCGACGTCGAGGCCGAGCAGCGAGCCCGCGAAGGTGAGCCGCGCCTCCTCCTCACCGGTGATCACCCGCGGCCATACCCCGAGCACCTCGGCGGCCGCGGCGCAGAACGCCTCGCCGCCCGCCGCGTCTCGCAGGGCGCTCGTGCCCACCACGTCGAGCGCTGTCACCTCGGCCCTGCGCAGCTCGGTGGCGTAGTCGCGCAGACAGGCCAGCGTTCGGGCGCGGGCGTCGACCGCGAGGCGGCGCGTGCGATCCACGCCTGCACCGAGGCGGGTGATGGTCGCCCGCTCCACCAGTGGCACCAGCGCTGGTCCACGCGCCTCGGCGATGGTCAGCAGGACCGTGTTGGTGCCGATGTCGATGGCGGCGAACCGAGGCGCGGTCAGGGGCGGACCTCACGCACCAGGTCGTCGAGGTTCAGCATCTCCTCGACGTTGGGGAGCACCACCAGCTCCACGCGGCGGTTCTGCTGTCGACCGGCATCGGTGTCGTTCGGCGCGACTGGATCGGTGTCACCGTAGCCGGCGGCGCTCCAGCTCGACGGTGCGAGGCCGCCGCCCCGGTCCGCCGTGGGCTTGGTCAAGAAGACCAGCACCGAGCGAGCCCGCATCGCCGACAGGCCCCAGTTGTCCTGGAAAGGCCCGCCGCGGAGCGGCGTCGCGTCGGTGTGCCCGGCCACCTGGAACTCGCGTCGCGACAGGTCGGCGTCACCTCGGATGACCTCGGCTACCTGCCGCAGGATGTCCTCCCCCTCGGCGCGGAGCTCGGCCCGCCCCGAGGCGAAGAGCACGTCGCCCGGGAGCTGGATGACCATGCGGTTGTCGCGCACGCTCACCTTGAGGCCGAAGCGCGTGAGCGACTCGAGCTTGGATCGCAGCGCGACGAACCGCTTGCGGATCTCCTCCAGCTGATCGAGGCGGATCTGGTACTCCTCCAGCGCCTTGCGCTGCCGCTCGAGGTCGCTCGTGAGGCTCTCGACGGTGAGCCCGCGCTCGTTCAGGGCTGCGCGCAGCTGCTCGGCCTCGCGCATCGCCGCCGCGTGATCCGCCGCGCACTTCTCCTGAGCCGCGGTCTGCTGCTGCAGCTCGCTCCGCAGCCGGTCGTTCTCGCGGATCTGCTGGTCCCACTCGTCCTGCGTGTAGCCGCAGGCCACGGCTCCGCAGAGCCAGACCGGGAGCCAAGCCAGGACCATCACTGAACGGTGTCTCATCGGGTTCTCCAAGGGGCACTGGGCGAGCGCCTTCGCGCGCGGACCGCTCGCGATCGCCGCGCCGAGCGATCGCGCGTCCGACCAAGCCCAGGGCGGCCGAGCGATTTTCCTGCTGCTGCCGCCGGCGCGCCTCTTGCCCGATTGAGAGCACCCCGTCAAGCGCCACCCGCCCGCCCCCTGGCGAGACTCAAGATGTGGAAATGCAAACGTTTTCTCAACCAAAGCCCCCCTCTCCTCCCGCCCTATACAGACGCTCCGTGCGCAGCGCTTGCGCGGCGCTCGCGGCGTCCTCTCAAGCAGGCGGCGAATGCGCTCGCATCTTTTTCGTTGACACATCACAATGCGTGGCAATATACGTCTTGCAATATACATCGGGAGGGGCTGACCGGCCGTTCCCTTCGCAGGAGGAATCACCATGGCTGCAAAGAAGACCGCCAAGAAGACCGTGAAGAAGGCCAAGAAGACCGCCAAGAAGACCGCGACCAAGGCCGCGAAGAAGACCACGGCCAAGAAGGCCCCGAAGGTCGCCAAGAAGGCCGCCAAGAAGGCTGCCAAGAAGGGCGCCAAGAAGGCCGCCAAGAAGGCCGCTCGGAAGCCGGCGAAGCGCGCCGTGAAGAAGGTCGCCCCCGCCGCGCCGGCGCTCTGAATCGGTTCGCGATCTCGCACGACGCGCCGCACACGCGTCGGGCAGTGACGGCCGGACAGGAGCGGCTCCCCCGCGTGGGGAGCCGCTCTACATTTGGGGGGATGGTCGGGCGCCCTGGCACCTTCGCTGCGTTCGTCGCGAGGGAGCGTCAGTAGCGCGGGGCAGCGCGCCCGGTGGCGCCGAGCTCAGGTGGCGACCACCAGCTGGAGGGCGCGCGCCGCCGCGCGGCGGTCGAACGGGCCCCCATGCAGGGCGTGGTGCTGCGAGAGGCTCACGAAGAGCGCCTGGAGGTGCTCGTACAGCGGACCGCACTCCGCCGCCGCGCGGTCGAGGCGCGCGCGGTCCACGTACTCCGTGGCGGACACGGCGCGCACTGCCTCGAGGAACACCGGGAAGCGGGGGTAGTCCGCCGCGCGCAGCACGGGATCGCCCAGCGCGGCGACGTAGCGCAAGAAATCCCCGACGTACCGCGCCGGCTCGGCCCGCTCCCAGCGATCCACGGGCGCCGGTCCCCGCGCCTTGACCGTGAACGCACGCAGGATCTGGGCGAACATCCAGGCGTTCCGCCGGAGGTGGACAGCGTACTCCCGCTCGGCAGCCGGGTCGTCGAACACGCGATGCGGCGGCAGCGTCACGCCGAGCGCCTGCGCCAAGGAGAGGACGGCGGCTCGCAGCGGCGGCCGGAGCCCCTGGACGACCGCGCGGAGCGCCGTCCGGAACTCGGCCTCACCCGGCGCGGCGTCGGGGGACGCGAGATCGTGGCGAAAGGCACGGCGTACCTCGAGGTCGACGCTCGCGGCGACGCTCTCCAGCGCTCCTCGAATGGCGAGGTAGCGCTGGCCCAGCGCGCGCAGTTCCGGCGCGCGCGCGCCGCTCTCTTCGGCGCGAACCGCGGCCGCCTCGTGATGGAAGCTCTCCGCGAGCAGCGGTCCGGCGTGCACGCGAAGGTACCCGCTCAGGGCTCTGGCGTCGGAGCGCAGCACGCTGAGCGTGAGGTAGGCGCGCCCGAGCAGGCGGCGCCGCCGGCGACTCTCCGCCGCGACGCGCTCCAACAGCCGAAGATACCGCAGCATCCGGAAGAGCGACAGGTAGGTCAAGGAAACCAGACGCCGGGCCTCGCGGGCGCTCACGCCGCGGATGACGTTGAGGATGAGGGGCGACCGAATGCGGTCGAACTCCGGACGGAACTCGAGCGCCATCAGGGGGTTGAAGAACGTGTTGCGCTCGACCTCCCTCTGTAAGACACCGAGTGCGGCGTAGAAGGTCCGGTAGGCGACGCGCGGCGCCCGGGTCAAGCCGTCGAGCACCTCGACCGCGCTCGAGAGCCCCTGCCGGAGCGCGCGGAGGCTCTCCTCGGGAGTCGTCTGCTCGACACCGGCGCCGGCCAGGCGCGATCGCGCGCTGTCCTGTGGGAGCACGGTTTCCAGGTAGCGATGGAAGACGAAGGCCCGCTCCTCGCTGACGAGCAACGACCGCGCCAGACCGATGGCGTGGGCCATGCCGTCGCGCGCGATAGCCAGCGAGCCTCGGAAGTCCTGCGCCACCACCGGACCGCGTCGCGGCGGGCCGGGGTGGTTGCGGGGGTTCGCGAAGCAGGCCGCCGCCTTGAGCAGCACCTCGAGCTCGAAGAGGATCTCGTCCTTGCCAGCGAGGCCGAGCTCCTGGAACCATAGATCCCTCGCCTGCCGCTGCTCGACCCGCAGGTCTCGCGTACGGCTGAGGAGCTGCTGATACGGGTCCTCCACCGGCGAGGACGGCGCCCGCCTCTCCGGCGGGGCTCGTCCCGCCTCGTTCGCCGTCCCCGCGGGCTCCGTCACGGCTGGCGGCTAGAACCCGAACGGATAGGTGAAGGTCGTCTCCATCCCGTTCGGGTGGGGCGGGTACTCGATGCTCTTGACGGCATCCACGGTGCACTTCGCCACCTCCGGGGAGGTGATGTCGGTGCGGTCCGCGACGATCTCGGGGTCGCTCTTGAGCGACCCGTCCGGCTTGAGCACGATGCGAACGGCGATCCGCGTCCCGATCTTGGGATCCTTCTTCTTGGCCTCCTTGTAGCAGGCCAGCACCACGGGTCGCTTCGCCTTCACCAGCGCCCACAGCTGGTCGCGTCGGGCCGCGGCGCCGCCCTGCGGCGCCGCGGTCGTCGCCTCCACGGCTGCGCTGGCGCCGGCCTCCTCGCCCGCGGTATCGCCGCCTTCCTCCTCGGCCAGGTACTCCTCGATGGACGCCATGGCCTCTGCCTCCTCCTCGGAGATCTCCGACTCACCCGCGCTGCCCTCTCGCGCGGCATCACCCGGATCCTTCGCCCCGGGCGGCGACTTGGGGCTGCAGGCTGCGACCGCGAACCCGGTGAGCACGATGACGAGGGAGGCGCTGAACGAGGTCCTGGACCACATGGGCCGAGCATAGCCGAGCCGGGGCCGGCGAGGGCCGAGATCCGCCCTCGCCGGCCAACGGGGCATCGGACCAGGAGGCGGCGGGCTGCCCCTCGCCGCCCGCGCTAGCTCCGAGGGGTTCCAGCCCGCGCGGGGGTCATCGCCTTGCCGCAACCCGGGAGGAGGCCGCGACTCGACCGCCGGGCGGCGATGGGCTATCCCCGCCACGGTCGTTCCCGGTCGGACGCTCGGCGCGGGCCAGCGACATCTCCGCCAACTCCGAGGTCACCGTGCAACAAAGATCGACGGCTCCAGCGCTCGGCCTGGCGCTCCTGACGCTGCTTCCCCTCGCGGTGGGGTGTCGCGCCGCGGTGGCGAGCCGGGAGTCGGCCTGGCCTCCGCTCGCCAAGAAATGGTTCGAACGCGCCGCCGCCAGCTACCACGTCGCGGACATCGAGGACGCCGAGACGGCCATCGAGAACGCGCTGCGCCTGACCCCCGAGCAGCCCGAGGTCCGGCTCCTGGCCGGGCAGATCGCGCTCGCGCGCCTGGAGTTCGACCGCGCGCTCGAGCTCGTCGAGGGGCTCGCGAGCCGCGAGGCCCATGCCGTGCGAGGGCGCGCGCTCTGGTACGCCGGGGACGTCGAGCGTGCAGCGGACGACCTGGACGCGCTCCTCGGCGATCCGGACGTCCGCGACCCCTGGGCGAGCGAGGTCGCGAAGCTCGCTCGCCTCGGCGGCGGCCGCCAGCCGTTCGCGATGTCGGGCGGGCTGCTCGCCGTAGCGGAGATGCCGCCGACCGGCCGTGCTTCCCTGGTCGTGCCCGTGGAGGTGAACGGCGAGCCCGCGCTCGGCCTGATCGCGACGCAGGTTTCGGAGGCGGTGCTCGACGCCAGCAACGGGGCCGAGCCGTCCTGGATCTCACTCCGCTTCGGGGACCGCGTCGAGGTGCGCGATGTCCCGGCCATGGCCAAGGATCTCTCCGGACTGTCGCGGCAGGTCGGCGCCCCCGTGCGCGTCCTGCTCGGGATGCACCTGCTCCGGCACCTGAACTTCACGTTCGACCTGCCCGGACAGCAGTTCGTCGTACGGACCTTCGAGCCCCCACCTCCCCCGCAGGCAACCACGGTCAAGGTCGACTACCTGCGTGGTGGGGGGATGCTCGTGCGGAGCGCCCTCGGCGCCGCCGCTGGGGCGAAGGTCGCGTCCCTGCTCGTGGACACGGGCATGACCTACCCGCTGGCCCTCGACGACGCCGGCTGGAAGAAGGCGGGGGTCGCCCCCGCGGAGCTCCGCCCGCTGACCGGGACCACCGACCTCCAGCAGGGGATAGTGCCGCTGCTGCAGCTCGGCGCCTTCGAGATCCCCGAGGTGCCCGGCGTGCGAGGCAAGTTCGTCGCGCCCCTCGAGGAGACGTTCGGCGTCGACCTCGATGGGATCGGCGGCGCGGGGCTGCTCGCCCCCTTCCGCGTCACCCTGACCGCGGGCGGCCGCACCCTCTGGCTCGAGGACACGCCGGCGGGACTCGCGGGGGAGCCGGCCGAAGAGGCCGGCGCCGACGCCGAGTCGCCTGCGCCCCTCGGCCTCGCCCCCCCGCCGGCCGGCTCTGCCGCCGCGCCGGTCGCGCCCGCCGCGCCGCCGGCCTTGCGCCCGCCGGCGGTCACGCCCGTCGCGCCGGCGGGCGCGAGCCCTGCACCCTCAGGACCATGATCGCGCTCTACGCCGGCAGCTTCGATCCGCCCACCTACGGACACCTCGACCTCGTCGAGCGGGCGGCGCGCCTGTTCCCGAAGGTGATCGTCGCCGTCGGACGGAACCTCGCCAAGCATGCGCTGTTCTCCGTAGAGGAGCGCCTGGCCCTCTTGCGCGCGACCTGCGAGGCGCTCCCCAACGTGGAGGTGGCCACCTTCGAAGGGCTCCTCATCGACTACGTGAAGCGGGTCGGCGCCCGGGTCATCGTGCGGGGCCTCCGGGTGGGCACCGACTTCGAGTACGAGCTCCAGATCGCCCACGCCAACGCCGATCTGCGACCGGAGATCGACACCGTCTTCCTGCCCACCCGCACCAATTACGGCTTCATCTCCGCCTCGCTGGTGCGCGAGATCGCGGCCAACGGCGGCGATCCGTCGCGCTACGCGCCGCCGGCGGTGTGCGCCGCGCTCGCGCGCAAATACGCCCCGTTGCGGGCGCGGTGATCGAGGGGCCGCGGGGACCGCCGGGGTCGTCACGCCGCTTCGGGCGAGCCCGTGGCGCGGCTCCGCCCTCGCCTCGCGGCGGGTGCGTCAGTGCACGACCCAGGGGGACGGCATGAACAGGACCAGGAAGCAGCCCAGCGTGGCCCACCCGACGAGGCGCCGCCCCGGGCCGAGCGGCGCTTCGTCACCCGCCTCCGGGTGGTCGAACCCCCCGCTCTGCCACAGGCCGAGCAACAGCAGCTGGAGCAGCACCCACGGCAGCGCTGCGCTCACCACCGTCGCGACGGGGCTCGTCCCAGCGGACACCCCCGTCCCGCGCGCTGCCGCCCCGAAGGCGACCACGTTGTACGCGGCGAGCACGCTCGGCAAGAAGGCGAGCCGGCGCGCCCCCGCTCCATGTCGCCGTCCCAGGAGCGCGAAGGCCACGTGTCCGCCATCCAGGTGGCCCACCGGCAGCAGGTTGAGGAAGGTGACGAAGAGCCCGGCCCAGGCCGCGCCCAGCACCGGGTGCATGGTGACGTCGTGGCCCGGGGGCAGGGGGCCGAGGACCACCCGCTTCGCCACCCAGTAGAGGATGCTCTGTCCCTCCTGCGCGTAGCCCGCCGGAGGCAGCGGCTCGATCGGCGAGAGCGCGAGCCCCAGCACCAGCAGCGGCAAGGCCACCGCCAGCCCGGCGAGGGGGCCGGCGGCGCCGACGTCGAGGAGCGTTCGGCGAGACCGTGGACGGGCGTCGAGGAAGAGCACGGCTCCCAGGGTGCCGAACGGGTTCAGCCACGGCAGCGGCAGGAAGTAGGGCAGCGAGGGGCGCTCGCCGTGGCAGCGCGCGGCCACGTAGTGGCCAGCCTCGTGGGCGACCAGGATCGTCATCAGCGGCGCCGCGAGCTGCCACCCGCTCCCCCAGACCTCATGACCCACCCACGCGACGCTGGCCGTGGTGGCGAGCAGCAGCGCCGCCGGGAGCCAACGCTCCCGGGGCCACGCGCGCCTCGCCGCCGCGGGGCCGGTGCCCGCTCCGGGTTCGGGCGTCAGCTCACTCACGGCGCGAGCGACTCCCGCAGGTGCCGGGTCAGCGTGCCCAGCTCTTCGCCGAGCGAGGCGTCGACCTCGCCCAGCTCGGTGCGGATGCGGAGCGAGCCCGGAGTCAGCGCCGGATCACCGGTGACGACGACGGCGCGCCCCGACGGATCGAGCTCGGCGATCGCGCCCGCCAGGATCGCCGCGTCCGCGGGACACGCGACGACGACGGCCTGCCGCGCCCCGGAGGCCTCCCGCAGCGCCTGCCGCGCGAGCGCGACGACCCGACCGGGATCCAGGGCGAGGGCCTCGCCGAGCAGGCGTTCGGCGAGCGCCCGCGCGAGCGCGATGAGACGCTCCAGCGCCGCCTCGTCCTGGCGCTCCTCCCGTATCCGCAAGGCGAGCTGGCGTGCCGCGAGCTCCGCCACCGCCGTGGCGCGCGCCGCCGCGGCCGCCCGCGTTGCGACCTCCGCCGCGTCAGCCTCGGCCGCCGCGCGGATCCTCGCCGCCTCGACCTGGGCGTCGGCGAGGATCGTGGCGGCGCGGCTGGACGCCTCCACCAGCTCGCGGGGCAGGCGAGCTCCGCGCGGCCGCCGAGGCGCGGCCGCGAGCCCGCCGCGGATGGCGTCGCCAGCGTGCGGGCCCGGGAGACGCCGCCCACGCGCGAGACTCACCGCCACCTCCTCGCCTCGACCGCGCGTCCGAGGTCGAGGAGCAGGCTCGCGAGCGCGCGAGCGCGCTGCTCGCGCGCGGGGTGACTCAGCGCCGCCACTGCCTGCTCGACGGCGAGCGTCGCCGGCTCGCCCGCGGGGAGCAGGTCGTCACCCCGGGCGCCGAGCAGCGCCCGCGCCGCCACCCTGCCCAGGGCGCGCTCGACGGACCGAGGCGCGGTGCCCCGCACCGACGCGACCATGGCCACCGCTCAATCGAGGCCGAGGTTGCGCCGGATACGGGCCAACGGATCCTCGAGGTTCGGCCGGAAGGGCTCGCCCGTGATCCGCTCGACCGCCTCGACGTAGCGTCGGATCGCCTCGACCTTCACCCCGTCAGGGATGTCGGGCAGCGGCCCGTCGCCGCGGAAACCTTGCGCCACCAGGTAGCGCCGCACGTACTCCTTGTCGAAGCTCTCGGGGTCCTCGCCGGCCGCGAAGCGATCGGCGTAGCTGTCGGCGAACCAGAAGCGCGACGAGTCCGGCGTGTGGATCTCGTCGATGACCACGACGCTGCCGTCCGGTGTCTTGCCGAACTCGTACTTGGTGTCCACGAGGATGAGCCCGCGCTCCGCGCAGAGCGCCTGACCCCGCCGGAAGAGGGCCATCGCCATCTCCGCGGCCGCGTCGAACTCGGCCGCAGGCATCCCCGTCCGGGCGAGGATCTCCTCCCGGGACGCCGAGACGTCGTGCTCGCCGTGCCCGGCCTTGGTGCTCGGGGTCAGGATGGGGGCCTCGAGGCGCTGGTTCTTGCGCATCCCGTCCGGGAGCGTGTGACCACAGAAGCTGCGCGAGCCCCGCTGGTAGTGGACCCAAATGCTGGTCGACGTGGTGCCGGTGATGTAGGCGCGCACCACCATCTCCACTGGGAGCGGCACGCACTCACGAGCATGCAGGACGTTGGGGTCGGGCACGTCGAGCACGTGGTTGGGGGCGACGTCGCGGGTCTTCTCGAACCACCAAGCGGCCGCGAAGTTCAGGAGTTGACCCTTGAGCGGCAACGTGCCGAGCACGCGATCGAAGGCGCTGATCCGGTCGGTCGTCACCAGGTAGCGCGTGGCGTCGGGCGCGACGTAACTGTCGCGGACCTTCCCCACGTATTTCCGCCCGAGCTCGGGCAGGTTCGTCTCGGCGAGCGGGTGCCGGAGCGCGTGCAGGATGGCCTGCTCGTTGATGGTGCTCATGGGCGACGGAACCTAGCACGGTCACCTCACCCCGGAAGCCCGGGGCCTACCGGCGCGCCGCGGGCTTGCGCAGACCCAGCTCGGTCGCCGACGCCCAGAACTGCCCCTGGTCTGGGGGCGCGACGTGCAGGCTGTGCGGCAGGACGCTGGCCCAACCGGCGACCACGTCGAGGACGTAAGTCCTCGTATTTGGCTCGATGGCGCCGATCACCGGCGCGCTCTCCGCGGCCCCGGACCGGAGCGCAACCTCCTTCCGCGTCACGATCTCGCGGGGGATGTCGTCCATGCGGAGCTGCGGCGTACCTGGCTGGCGTTGGGGCGGCGTCGCGGTGTCCCGAGTCTCTCCCGGGGGGAGCGCGCGGAGGTGCCGCTCCTTCGCCCAGGCGTCGATGACGATACCCCCGTGGTACTCGACGTGGACGAACCCGTCCTGTGACTCACGGCTCCACAGCAGCGTGCCGTTGGCGAAGCTGAGGACCGTTACCAGCGCCCGGTCCGGGCCCGGCTGGTCGTATAGCTCCATCTGGTCGGCGGCCACGACGTAGCCTCGGGCGTCGCCGGGGACGTCCCAACCCGCCGGGGTGCCCGACGCGAGCGACAGCGCCGCGCAGGAGGTGGTCGTGCGAAAGTTCTGTCGGAACGGGTCGGGCAGGCGAAGCGCGACCTCGAGCCGGTCCCCCTGCGATCCCACCGCCCGGACCTCCCGCCGATCCCCGATCCAGAGGTGCCCCGGCACTATCGGAAGGGGCTGGTTGGTGAAGAGCGGGATACGGTCGGCCTGTGCATAGCCGACGAGCCGGAAGCTCCCGGTGCCGGTGCCCGTGGCGATTCGCGCCCGTCCGAGGGTGCCCGACGGAGGAAATGCGCTTACGCGGAGCGCGGTCTGTCCCCCCGTGAAGCGACCGATGACCTTCCCTCTGGCCGGAAGGTCCTCGATGAAGAGATCGGGGGGCAAGGTCGCCGTACCCTCGAAGGCGCAGGCGGCACCCGCGCCGGATCCGGGCGCCACCGTGGGCGTCTCCGCGCGGATATCCCCTGGCTGTCCCGCGATCACCGCGGCGACCAGGAGGGACGCGCCCGCTCGCAACATGCGCAAAGCCTCGTTCATGCTATCTCCTGCAATCCGAAGGGCTCCTCCGAGCTGCCGGGCTGAGGCCCGTTGGACGGCGCGGACCAGGGAACCATGACAGCCTACCCACCGATCCCCGTCGTCTTCGCGACGCCGCGCAAGCTCCCGAACGCCCGGAGCGTGGCCGGCCGCGTCGCGGTCCTAGACATCGCCTTCGCGGGGGCCGGCAGCGCCGGGGGGTTCCAGAAGATCACGCTCGCCTTCATCGAGAAGCTCGGCCCGCGGCTCCGCGTCTGGGTGGACCACCACGATCACGCCGAGCACAACCGGTTTGTCGCCGATCCCCGGTTCGTGCTGGCAACCAAGGCGCAGCATGGCGCCTGCCCCGAACTCATCGACGGCACCTTGGTGGAGCGGGTCGGTCCCATCGACACCATCGTCTGCCACTCGGACTTCGACGGGGTGGCGAGCGCGGCGAAGTGGATTCGCCGCGGCGAGGAGCCGTACCCCGGCTGCGACGCGGACGCCCGGGCCATCGACACGCGGCTCGGCACCCCCACTCCGGTCGGGGACCGAATCGACCGCGCGCTGCGCGGCCGACCAGCCGACGTTGGCCTCCAAGGGATCATCGTCCGACACCTCGCGGAGGGGCTCGCGGACGCCGGGCTCTGGGCGCCCATAGATGCCGCGGCCGCCGAGCTCGTCCCCGTGGAGCGCGAAACCCGACGCGCGGCGGCCGCCTACCGGCGCTTCGCTCCCGGCGTCGCCATCGTCGATGTGAGCCAGGGATTCGGGCGGCTCGACAAGACCCTGTTGCTGCTGCTCGGTCAGGAGCGCGACCGGGTGAGCGTCGTCGTGGATCGGGATACGGTGAGCGTTGCGGCGCCCTTCGACAGCGGGCTGGACTTCCTGGCCCTGTTCGGCCTGCCGGGCGGAATGCCGACGCGAGTCTCGGTGCCGCGGACACGGCTGGGCGAGGTGCTCACCGCCCTCGGCGTCGATCCCCGAGAAGCAGGCGGGCCCGACTGACCGCCGGCCCTATTCGGCGCGCGATCGAGTCGGAGACACCCCAGCCGTCGAAGCGACGACCGCGTAAGCCGCGCGGCGATGGATCCGCGAACCGCGGCGAGGCTCGGGGTCCCGGTCCAGCCAGGGGCAGGGCAAGGTTGCCCGCATCTCTCCGACTGTGGTATTCGGTCTTTCAAATCTGCAAAGGACGTCGCCAGGTTCTGGATCCTAAGTGGCTGAATCCGTGGCGCTGTTCGTAATGGAGCGGACAGCCGAGGAACATGCGGGGGACCTTCAAGCAGGGGGCAGATGCACAGCACTACGACCAGCAGCCCGACCGGGGTGGCCGAGATCATTCACAGTCAGCAGGGGGTTTCCCTCTGCTTCGTCCCCAACCCCCGGCACCGGTCGATGCGGGTCATCGACTTCCGCTCCGGGGTCCACCCCGCCAAGAGCCTCGTCGTTGCGCGCGTCGCTCGCCAGCACGGAGTTGAGCGGGTGTTCACCCTCGTGGAGCGCGACGAGGTGTCCACCTGGACTCGGCTGGGCTTCGAGCGAGAGGGTACGATTCCAGGGTACTACAAGCGAAGCGACGCCTGGGTGCTCGGCACGACCGTCGACCGGTTGTGCCCACCCGGCGTGGACGAGTCCGGGATGCGGCGCGCGCCCGTGGACGCGGACGGCGCCGTGGCCGAGCGCACCGTCCAGCAGGCGCGCAGGGATCCACGCGTTCAGTCTCTGCCCGGCGGTGCCTCGGTGCGGTTGCAGCCCGCCCGTGAGGCCGATCTGCGGCGAGCCGTCGCGGCCGCCGGCCGGGCCCGGCGAGCGCTCACCGGCTTCGAGCCGTTCGGACGCGACGTGACTCGAGAATTCCACCTGTGCACGGCGCGAGGGGGCTTCTCGCTCCTGCTCGGGGTGGAGCGCCAACGCTGCTTCGACAACGCCTTCCTGGAGCTGCTCGTGGCACCACGCACGGAGAAGGAAGCGGCCAGCACCTCCGTCGCGGTCGGGTTGCTCTGCGATGCCCTGCTCAAGGAGCAGGTCGCTTGCTGCTTCGCCCTGAGCCCCGCCGACGATCTCGACCTCGCCGTGGTCTACCTGGCGAACGGGTTCCGCAAGTCCGGTGTCCTGCGCGCCCACCTGCTCCGGCGGGACCACCGCGGGGACGCCCTGCTCTGGTCGCGGAAGCTGGCGACACCCGCCGACGGCTGACACAATCGCCGCCGTGGCTGCACGGCTTCACGGCACGCGCTCGCGCTCGAGGCTCATCGTCGTCGCGGGGGCCATCGCCCTGGCGTTGGCTGCGAGGACCGCTGCGGCGCAGCCCGCCGCCGGCGCCGCGACCGGCGCCGCGGCGCCACCCGCCGCGCCCATCGCGAGAGCGCCCGCTGGCGGGGGCCAGCGCGAGCTCGCCGTCGGCTTCGTCGGCGGCCGACTGGTGGCCCGGGTCTGCGCGGCCCCTGGCTGTGCTCTCGCCGACGGCGTCGCCATCGAGCTGCCGAGCGACGCGGATCCGAAGGGAGCCCGGCTCGCCGTGGTGCGGATCGCGGCGGATCGGCACGTCGTGCACGTCACCGTGCCGCGCGCCGGCCGCGCCGGCACCTGGGAGGCTGTGCTCGCCGCGCCGCTGAGAGGCGGCGAGCCGCTCCGGGTGTTCGCCGGCGAAACCGGTCCTGTCCACGGGGAGGAGGGGCTGCGTCACGGCCCCATGGTCGTCGTCTCGGAGCCGACCGCGGACGGCACCCGGCGACTGGTGATCGGCGAGCAACGCGAGGACATCTCCCTCTGCGGCCGCCCCACCGTGATCGAGCCCGAGCTGCTGGACCCGGCCGACCTGACGTTGAAGCCCGCGCTCGTGCAGCGCCTGACCGTCGCGGAACGCGCCGCGGCGGCGAAGGTCGGCGCCCGTCGCGCCGCGTCCGCGGAGCCGCTACCGGCCCCCGGCGTGCTCCGCGCCGTGGTCGCGACCAGCGCCGTCGGCGACCCGCGGTTCCTCACGGATCAGGATCCCGAGACGACGTGGGCGGAGGGGCGCACGGGCGCCGGTCGGGGTGAGTTCGTCCTGCTGCACGCGCCCTCCACGGTGCCGCTCACCGGGCTCGAGCTCCAGCACCGCCCACCGACGGCGTCGCGCCCGACCGGGACGGGACCCGAGGTGCTCTGGGTGGCGACCGACCGCGAGCTGTTCCAGGTGACCTACCCCTCCGATCCGTTCGCCGAGCCAGGCTCGCGCTGGGTCGTCGAATTCCCGGCCCCGGTCACCACGAGCTGCGTCGCGCTGGTGACAGAGAGCGGCTTCGACCGCGAACCGACGGTGGAGGTGACCATCGCGGAGGTCGCGGCCCGCACTGCGCTCGGCGCGGCGACCCCCGACGAGCTCGCTGCCCGGCTCCGCGGGGGCGACGCCGCCGCCGAGGCCGCGGCCGGCGTGCTCCGCGCGCTCGGCGCGCCCGGGTTCGCCGCCGTCGCGCGCGCCTTCCCCTCGCTCGACGAGGGCGGTCGTCGTGTCGCGCTCGACGTGATCGATCAGGCGCCGTGCGCGGACGGCGCGCCGGTCCTCGCGATGGCCCTCGTGGGGCCCCACGCGGCGCAACGCCACCACGCCGAGGTCCGCCTGGAGCGATGCGGCGCGGCGTCGTCGCCCGCGCTGGTCGAGGCGCTCCGCGCGGCGTCGCCGCCCGCCGCCGCCGTCCTGCTGCGGGAGCTCGCGATCGTGGATCCCGCCGAGGCGGTGCGGCAGTCCCTGCCGCGCCTGGCGCGCGGCGACGCGCAGCAGCGGCGCGCCATCCGTGGCGAGAGCGCCTACGCCGCGCAGGCCGACGCGGCACGTCCGGCCCTCGTCGCCGCGCTCGGCGACGCCACCCTGCCCCCCGCCACGACGCTGGACCTGCTGCGCGCGCTCGCCCCGCGGCTGCCCGCGCTGCAGCCGGAGGCGGGGCGCGCCCTGGGCCGCCTCGCGCGGCAGGAGGCGACCTTCGAGACACGGTACCTCCTGGCCGAGCCGGCGAACGCCCTCGCCGCGACCGATCCGGCGGCGCGCGCCTGGGTCACCTGGGCGCTCCTCTCGGATCCCGAGCGTCGGGTGCGGGCCCGCTTCGCGGAGGCCATCGCCCAGCCGGCGCTGTTCGAGCGCGAGCTCGTGCGCGCGCTCGGCGACGAGGAGGTGCGTGTTCGCGTCGCGGCGCTCGAGTCGCTGGCGCGCGGGCCCTCGGCGCGCGTCGCGGCGCCGGTGGCGGAGCTGCTCCGCCGGGACCCCTGGCCCATGGTGCGCGCCGCGGCGGCGGCGGTGATCGCCGTCGCCCCCGCCGATCCCGAGCTCGATCGCGTCCTGATCGCGGCCCTCCGCGATCGATCGCCGCGCGTCCGCCAGCCGGTGGCCGCCGCGCTCGGCAGGCGCCGCGTGACCGCCGCCGCGAAGCCGCTGCGAAGGCGCCTGACCGATCGTGACGAGACGGTGGGTGTTCGCGCCGCCGCGGCGGGGGCGCTCGCGGCGGTCTGCGACCCGGCCGCCTTGGACCCGCTCACCCGCCTCGCGCGCCGGTTCGCCGATCCGCAGGACCAGAGTGCGGAGCGGGGGGTGGCGCCCGCGGCGGTGGCCGCGCTCGGCAAGCTCCACCCGCCCGCCCTGCAGGATCGGCTCGCCCCGCTGCTCGCCGCAGGCGCGCCGGCGCCCGCGGCCGCCGCGGCGCGCGCGGCGCTCGCGGCCCCTGCGCAGTGCGCGCTCGCCCGCTGACGCGCGCCGGGCGCGCCAAGTCCTCGCCCCGACAGTCCCGTCCCCCTGACTCCGCGGAGCTGCAGTGCTACCAAGGCGCCCGATGCCCGAGCGACCATGGGTGCTCGTGACCGGCGCGGCCGGCTTCGTGGGCGGGCACCTGGTGCGTCTGCTCACGGCGCACGGCGAACGTGTGCGCGCGTTCGTGCGCCCCGGTGCACGCCTGGACGCCTTCGCGGGGTTGCCGCGTGACCGCTTCGAGCTCGCCTACGGCGACGTGACCATCGAGCACACCGTCTACCGGGCGCTCGCGGGGTGCGATGGGCTCTACCACCTCGCGGCGGCGGTTCGCTTCTGGGACGCGCGCCCCGAGCGGATCCTGGTCCCCGCCATCGAAGGGACCCGCGCCGTGCTCGCCGCGGCGCGGCGGCGCTCGCTGCGCCGCGTGGTGGTGACCAGCAGCGCCACCGTCCTCGGGACCACGGGCGAGCCGCTGGTGATGGACGAGCGGCACTCGCCGTCCGGGCCCGAGCCGGAGCTCTACACGGTCGCCAAGCGTCGCGCGCTCGAGATCGCTGAGGAGCAAGCGGCGGCGGGATTGCCGCTGGTCATCGTGATGCCGACCGCCCTGGCAGGTCCCGACGACCGTCGCCCGACGCCGATCGGGGCCAGCATCCTGCGCTACCTCGGCGCGCGGATCCCGATGCCGGCCGTGCCCGGCGGGGCGAGCGTGGTCGACGTCGAGGACGTCGCGCGGGGACACTGGCTGGCGATGCAGCACGGTATCCCGGGGCGGCGCTACCTGCTGGGCGGGGAGAACGCGACCTACGAGCGCATCCTCGCCGTGCTCGCCGAGCTCACGGGGCTCCCCCCGCCGCGCCCGCCCCCGAGCGCGCGCCTGCTCCTGCTGCTGGCCGGAGCGGTCGAGCTCGGCTCCCGCGGCACCGGGCGCGAGCCTCCCATCACCTGGCGGCAGGCCGCGGCGCGCATCGGTCGCTACTCCTGGGTCACGAGCGCCCGCGCGGAGCGCGAGCTCGGTTACGCCGCGCGGCCCCTCGCCGAGACGCTCCGTCGCGCGGTCGCCTGGTTCGTGAACCACGGACGCGTGCCGGATCGCCTGGCGCGGCGCCTGCGCTACGAGCTCGAGGCACGATGAGCGAGGGATCGGTGGCCGGCGCCGCGCCCAGCCCGGCCGTGTCGGCGGCGCCCCCGCTCGCGCGCGAAGGCACCGCCGAGGCCTCCGTCCGCGCCGCGCTCGCCTGGAGTCCAGCGGCCGGGCTCCTCGCGGCGGCGCCGGCCCTGGCGACCGTCCTCGGCGGCCCGGCGGGCTGGGGCGCGGCGCTCGTCGTCTGGGGGACGACCTCCGCGGCCGCCGGCGCGCTCGCGGGCCTCACTCGCGCGGCGCTCCCCTCGCGCGCGCTCCGCGCCTGGACCGCGGCGTCCCTGCTCGCCGTCTTGCCGCTCGCGAGCTTCGCCGCGCTCGTCAAGCAGGTGACGCACCACCGCCCGCTGGGAGCGGCGACCGTCGCCGTGGCCAGCCTGGTCCTCGTCGCGGGCGCCGCCGCGGTGGCCCACCGGGTGCGGACCGCCGCCGACCAGCGCTCGGTCGCGTGCGGTCGCGCCGCGCGAATGTCGATCGAGGTGACGGCGTTGCTCTCAGTGCTCGCCGCCTCGGTCGCCGCCGCCGTCGGGAGCACGAGCGGCGGCCGCGCCACCCTGCTGCAACTCGGGCTCCTGGTCACCGCCGCGGCGTCGCTCGCGGCGGCGCCAGCCGCGCGCTGCGCTCCGCGTCGCGGCGTCGCCGCCGCCCTCTTCTTGTTCCCCGTGCTCCTCGCCGCCGCCGCCTCGCTCGCCGTGCCCGGCGCGTTCGCGGCCGCGGTCCGCGCGTCGCGCTGGCTCGCGCCGTTGCTGGGCGGCTGACCGCGCGGCCGCGTCGTTTGACTCGGCCCTCCGCCGTACTTACGTTTACTCCCTGCCGCCGTCGCGGCGCTCCTCGCCTCCCCCTGCCGCCCGATGGCCCTTCTCCCTGCCGCGCCCCGCGGCCGCCGCGGCCCTTCCGCTGGCCTTCCGCCCCGACGACCACCCGGCAGGCGAGCGCCGGCCGGGTTCCTCGCGCAGCGCTCAGGTGGTGGGCTCCGGGCGCTCTCGATTCTAGTCTTGTCCCTGCTCGCCGTGGTGGCTCCGGCGCGGGCGGACGAGCCCGCCCCTCCGGTGCGAACGGGAACGACGGAGCTCGCGCCGCCCGCGCCGGCGCCCGCGTCGGGGGTGATGCGCCCCGGAGATGCCCCATCGCTCGGCGGCGGGCGGCTGCGCATGCCGGCGCTCCCGCCCGGCTACAACACGCACGACGAGGGCTGGATCCGCTTCGGCTACCCCCCGGCCAGTCGCGGCGCCATCCAGGCGTTGATCGAAGACGCTGAGCCCTTCCGCGCCGCGCTGGCCGAACGCTTCCAGCAACCGGTGTTGAGCCGGGTGGAGGTGCGCGTCGCGCGCACTCACGGCGAGATGGCCGCGCTGGCGCCCGAGGGGGCGCCGGTGCCCGGCTATGCCTCGGGGGTGGCGTACCCCGAGATCGGGCTCGTGCTACTCACGCTCGCGCCGCGCTACCCCAACCAGCGGCACGATCTCGGGGAGGTCTTCCGTCACGAGCTCGTGCACCTCGCCGTGCACGAAGCCACGGGTGGGCGACCGATCCCACGGTGGTTCAACGAGGGTGTCGCCGTGCACGCCTCGGGCGAGGCGAGCATGGTGCGCCTCAAGACCCTGTGGACGGCGACGCTGGCGGATCGGCTGATCCCGCTCGCGGCGCTCGACCGGACGTTCCCGGTCGAGCCCGCCGTCACCGACGTGGCGTACGCCGAGGCGGCCGACGGGGGTCGGTTTCTCATCCGGCAGCGCGACCACGCGCGCTTCGTGTCCCTGTTCGAGCGCCTTCGCAGCGGAAATACCTTCGAGGTGGCCCTGCGGGACGCGTACAGCCTCGGTCGGGACGAGCTCGAGGCCGAGTGGCGCGCGGACGTGGCGCGGCGCTACACCTTCTGGCCGGTGCTGCTCAGCAGCGGCGGGGTCTGGCTGCTGGCCTTCGCGCTGCTCGGCTGGGCCTGGCGGCGGCGCCGCTCCCGGAACAAGGCCACCCTGGCCCGGTGGGCCCGCGAGGAGGCAGCGGAGGAGCGGCGCCAGCGCGCGGCCCTCGCCGCGTCCTCGGTCGCCCCGGCGCCCCGCGTCCACGTGGTGCTCGAGCGCGCGCCGCGACGAGTGGCCGAGGTGCCCAGCATCGTTCCGGCGAGCGTGCCCAAGATAGAGCACGACGGGTGCTGGCACACGCTGCACTGAGCCGAAACCCGCGCTCGGTCGGTCAGCGATCGAAGTGGTTCTGCTCCAGGCGCCGCGACTCGTCGATCAGGCGCTCGAAGACCCGGCGGATGGTGGCGAGGTCGAGCGGCGGCGGCGCGCGCGCGGCCAGACGCTCGAGCATGGCGCGCTCGCGCTCCGGGTCGTAGACGGGCAACCCCAGGCGGCGCTTGAGCTCCCCCACGCGCAGGACTACACGCACCCTGGCGGCGACCAGCTCGAGGATCTGCTGGTCGATCGCGTCGATCTCCACCCGCAGCGCTTCGAGCTCGGGGTCCGGCGGCACGGGACGATGCTAGCCAAACCTCGCCGCGCTTCCTAGAGCCGGGCGCCCTCGGACGGCCCGATTCCCGGGTAGCGCGGGCCACGTATTCGTGGCGCCGGCGGCCCGGGCGCGGGTGGGCGCCGCCGCGCCGCGGTATCGTTCGCGGGATGAAGCGCCCGCCGAGCGCCGCGCGTTCCCGCCTCGAGCGGTGCACCGTCCTGCTCGCGTGGCTCGTCTTCCTCAGCGCCGTCTGGAGCCTCTCGGACGTGCGCCCGCGCGCGCCGCGCGCTGTTCCCTCGAGCGCGGCTGCCGCGACGGACGAAGCGGTCCTCAAGCTCCGGGTCCGGCCGGCGGAGGGGAGCGCCGTACGCACCGCGCGCTTGCGCGCCCACCTGGGCCGGGGGGAGCGGTATTTCGAGGTCGCGGATCGCGCGATCCCGCTCGACGAGCCCGTCGAGCTGGGCGCGCTGCCGCGGGGCGAGCTCTGGCTCCTGGTCGAGGCGCCCGGGCACGCGCGCGCATCGCGGCGGCTCGACCTGCGCCCGGGGGCGCAGGCGCTCACCCTGGAGCTCGAGCCCGCCCACGCGCTCGCGGTGAGGGTGAACGACGAGGCGGGCAACCCCCTCGGCGGCGCGACCGTCCTCGTCGCCGGGGACGATCCCCTGCCTCACGGCGCGCTGGTGCGCGCGGACGGGCGGGCCCGCTTCGAGCGCCTCGACGCGCCGCCGTGGGTGATCACCGTGGCCGCCCCGGGCTTCGAGACCGCCACGCGCCAGGGGGTGCGCGGGGACCTCACGGTGACCCTGCGTGCTCTCGGCGTTCTCGCGGTGCAGGTCGAGCACGCCGCGGGCACGCCCGCGGTCGGGGCCACCGTGACCCTGGTCGGCACGCGGCTATGGCCCGCGCGGCAGGCGATGACCGACGCCACCGGCTACGCGCGGATCGCCGGGCTGCTCGCTGGGAGCTACGACCTCCGCGCGACGCTCGGGGGCGAGGTGTCGGACACCCTGCTCGGCCTCGCGCTCGCGCCGAGCGCTCGAGAGACGGTGAAGCTCCGCCTCCAGCCGGGGCGCTTCGTGGAGGTCGTGGTCACCGACGGCGACGACGAGCTCGCCGAGGTGGTGCCGAACGCCGACGTCGTAGTGGTCGAGGACGGCCTCGGGCCCTTCCCCGAGCGCGGCCGGACGGGCACCGACGGCAAGGGCCGCCTGGGGCCCCTGCGGCCTGGGCCCGCGACCGTCTCGGCCCGGGCCGACGGCTTCGTCGCGCGGTCGGGGGTTCCGGTACCGGAGGCGCCCGGCGAAGCGGTCCGGGTCGCGCTCGTCCGCGCCGCGCGGCTCGAGGGCGAGGTCGTCGACGCGCACGGGCGCCCCATCGAGGGCGCTTCCATCGAGGTGGTGGGAACGGACCTCTGGGGCATGCCCGTGGCCGACAGCCCCGGCGCCCAGTCCTTCCAGAGCCTGCACTTCGCCTGGTCGCTCGGCGGCCCCGTCCCGCTGGTCCCGGCGGGGGAGCTCGGCGTCATGCCGGGGCCGGTTCCGCCGATCCCGCGGGCGGGTGACGCACCGCTCCTCTTCGCCCAGCTCGACCTCGGGCCGGAGGCGGAGGCGGCGCGCGCAGCGTGGGTGTCGGGCATGGACGGCCGGTTCTCCGCGGCGCCGGTAACGCCCGGCCGTGTCCGGGCCTTCGTCCACCACCCCGCCTACGTCGAGGGGATCAGCGACCCGGTCGTCATCCCGCCCGGCGCCACGGCGCGCGTGCGGGTCGTGCTCGAGGTGGGAGGAAACCTCGAAGGGCGGCTGGTCGACGAGCGGGGCTTTCCGGTCGCGGGGGCGCGGATCGAGATCGTCGCCGCCCACGGGACGACCGCGGTGACCACGTTCACGGCGGACGACGGCACCTTCGCCTTCGCCGCGATCCCGGCCGAGGTCACGGTGTCGCTCGCCCGCCCGGAGGCGCCCACGCGGATCGTGCTCACGCGACCGCTCGTGGTGCCAGCGGAGCGCACGACGAAGCTCGCGCTGGTGCTGCCGGCGGAGCGCGAGCCGGTGCGCGTGCGCGTCGTCGACGGCGACGGGCGGGCGGTAGAGGCGGCGCAGGTGACGGCCCTCGGCGCCGATCCCGCCGCGCCCTACCGCGAGACGCGCTTCACCGATCCGGACGGGCTCGCCGAGCTGCCCGACGCCCGCGGGCGCGCGCTCACCCTGCGGGTCGAGGCGCCCCGCCTCACCCGCGCCACGCTCGAGGTCGCGGCCGCCGGCGCCGAGCTCAAGGTCGCGCTCGTCACCGGCGTCATCGTCTCCGGGCGGGTCACCGCCGTCCGGGGGCGACTGCCGGTCGAGGGTGCCCGCGTCACCCTCGTCGCCGACGGTCAGCGGCTCGCGGCCCTCACCGATCGCGACGGGCGCTACCAGCTCCGCGACGTGCCGCCGGGTCGCGTCCACCTCGTCATCACCCACGCCGGGCACGCCACGGCGGAGCGCGACGTCACCGTCGAGCGCACGGGGCGGGACGATCGCCCGCGGGAGCTTCCCCCCGTCGACCTCGTGGAGCCGGGCGCCGTGGAGGGCGTCGTGCGCGACACGGCGGGCAAGCCGGTGGTCGGCGCGCGGGTGGCGGTGGGCGTCGCGCCGAGCTTCCTCCCCGCCGGCAGGCTCCCGCCCGGGATCGCGGTCACCGACAGCACCGGCCGCTTCCGCCTCGACGCGCTGGCGCCCGGAACCGTCGAGCTGGAGGCCTATGCGGCCGACGTCGGTCGCGGGTTCGGCACCGCCACGGTGGTCGAGGGGAAGACCGCGGGGGGCCTCGTCATCGTGCTCGACGAGCCCGCCGGCGAGGACGAGCCGCCTGCTTCCGGCAACCTCGCCGTGACGCTCGGGGAGCGCGGCGATCCGCCCGAGGTCGTGGTGGTCCACGTCGCGGCCGACAGCGAGGCCGAGCGCTCCGGGATCCGCGCGGGGGACGTCGTGCTCGAGGTCGATGGCGTGGAGGTGGTCGACATGGCGGACGCGCGCGCTCGCCTCGCGGGCCGCGCGGGCAGTGACGTGGTGGTGACCGTCCAGCGGGGGGAGGGGGAGCAGCGGCTCCGCGTGGCGCGCGAGGCCGTGCGGCGCTGATCAGCGCCGCCGGAGCTGCTGCTCGACGGCGGCGACGAACGTCTGGAAGCGCTCCCGGTCGCCGCCGGTGGCGCCGACGTCGCGCCCGGGCCGGCCCGATCGGGTGACGAAGCGTGCGCACTCGAGCCGGCGCAGCGGGAACGACAGCGCCAGCAGGAGCGCGCCGGCGGCGGCCCCCGCGAGCGCGCCGAAGCCGAACGGTCCGAGGGGGCCCCCCTCCGCGCGCCAGTAGATCACGGCGAAGCCGAGCGAGCCGGCGGCGAGCACCCAGCCGGCATAGCGGTGGACGCGGTAGCGGACCAGCAACGGGCGGGGCGACGGCGTGAGGTCACGGAGCGGCACGACGTGGCGGAAGCGGCCACGGAAGAGCCAGCGCGCGGTCACCACGACGCGATCGTCGTACAGGGCGAGCTCACGCCGCACCTCGAGCAGCCGCTCCGAGTACGTGGCCAGCGGCGCGCCCAGGGCGGGCTCGGGATCCGGCGCCGACGTCATGGGCTCGCACCGTAGCAGGAGGTGCGCCCCGGCACCCGCCGGGGCGCGCGCTCCCCTTACGGAACGTCGGTCCCGGCGCGCCTTCGCGTTTCCGAGGCGTGAACGGGTCCCAGGGCCCGATGCCGGAGCCAGTGGTCCGCGAGGACCAGCGCCACCATCGCCTCGGCCGTGGGCACGAAGCGGGGCAAGAGGCAGGGGTCGTGGCGGCCGCCGGTGCGGATGGTGGTGGGCTCGCCGGTGCGGGTCACCGTCTCCTGCTCGCGGGGCAGGCTGCTCGTCGGTTTCACCGCGGCGCGCAGCACGATGGGCATGCCCGAGCTGATCCCGCCCAGCATCCCGCCGTGGCGGTTGCTGCGCGTGCGCACCACGCGGCTCCCCGACGCCGTGCGCTCCCCGAAGAAGGCGTCATTGTTCTCGCTGCCGCGGAGGGTGGCGCAGGCGAAGCCGATCCCGGTTTCCACGCCGAGCACGGCCGGCAGGCTGAAGAGGGCCTTGCCGAGGTCGGCCCGGAGCTTGTCGAAGACGGGCTCGCCGAGCCCGGCGGGTACGCCGCTGGCGACGATCTCGGCGACGCCGCCGATCGAGTCCTGCTCCTTCCGGACCCGTTCGATCAGCGCGACCATCTCCGCGGCGCGGGCCGGATCGGGGCAGCGGACGAGGTTCGGCGTGCCGTCGGGGAGCAGCTCCACCGCCTCGGGGGTCACCGCCGCGGGGTCGCCGATCTCGGCCACGACGTCGCCGATTTGTCGCACGTAGCCGACGACCCGCGCCCCGAGCTCGACCGCCAGGAGCTTCTTGGCGACGGCGCCGGCGGCCACGCGCGCCACCGTCTCTCGCGCGCTCGCGCGCCCTCCGCCGCGCGGGTCCCGGCGGCCGTACTTGGCGTCATAGGTGTAGTCGGCGTGTCCCGGGCGGTACTTCTCGGCGATCTCGGCGTAGTCGCGGCTCCGCGGGTCCTCGTTGCGGATCAGGATCGCGAGGCTGGTCCCGGTCGTCTCTCCCTCGAACACGCCCGACAGGATTTCGGGCTCGTCCGCCTCGCGCCGCTGCGTCACCAGGCGGCTCTGCCCGGGCCGGCGCCGCGCGAG
This sequence comes from uncultured Polyangiaceae bacterium, assembly GCA_964454025.1. Lineage (GTDB taxonomy): Bacteria > Myxococcota_A > Polyangia > Polyangiales > Polyangiaceae > JAFGBI01. The sequence goes on from CAYVRP010000015.1 coordinate 62,242, forward strand.
GTCAGGGGCGAGATCCTCCACGCCGAGCGGCAGCCCCGGCGGGCATCCGTCGATGATCACGACGTTGGCCGGGCCGTGGGACTCCCCGGCCGTGGTGACGCGGAAGAGCTGCCCGAAGACGTTGCCACCCATGGCGCGCATCCTACCGTCCCCCGGGGCAGGGGCGAGCGGCTCCTGCCCCGAGGTGCCGGTCGACCCCCCCGTCGGACCGCAGGGGAGGTCCGTGAACCGGTGCCGATGGTGGCGCTGGGACGCCCGGTCACGTCCGGCCCGGACGGATCCGCTGCATCCGACCTGCCCTCGCAGGTCGACAGAAGGCGACCGGAGGCGGCCCGGCCGTTCATCGATCCCCGCATTGCGGAGCTGACGCGCGACCCCGGCCGACCGGGTGGCGGCCCTCCTCTGACCCTTCGGCGTGCTGCCGGTTCGCACTCCCCGTTGGCGGCTCGGACGGGTGTTCGGTGCCGCCTCACCCAACCCGTAGAGCCCCCGGATGCCTGCTCCCTTCAGCGGCGGCGCCGGAGCAGGTCGGGATCCGCGCGGGCAGCTACCTCGGCCCCACGCCGGGCAGCCGGAGCACGTCGTCGCGGCACGGCACCTCGTGTGTCCGGCGCTCGCCGCCGCTGCCCACGAGCTCCACGCGCACGGCCTCGCCGACGCGGCAGGTCACGTCGCCGATGTACGGCGCCTGGCCGACCGCCGTTCCGTCGACGTAGACCGTGGCGCGCCCGGGGCCGGCGCTCTCCACGACGATCTGCGTCGTGATGACCGCGCCAGCGTCCGCGCGCTCGGGGCCGCGGCGGCTCCGCGGGATCTGCTCGGGCTCCCGCTGCCGCGGCGCCGCGCGGCTCGACGCCGCTGGCGGGGGGGCCGCGCTCTCCGCGCCCGGCGTCGTCATCGCCACGGACGCCGCGCGCGCGCCGAGGACCAGGGCGAGCGCGCCGGCGAGGAGCCAGAGCGCGTCCGCGATCCGCTCGAGCGCCGCGGGGCTCATCCGGCCACCCTCAGCACCTCGGCGAGTGACGTGTCGCCTGCGCGGGCGCGGTCGAGGCCGTCCTCCACCAGCGGCGTCATCCCCGCGTCGCGAGCGAGGGCGTAGACCTCGGCCGTGCCCGAGCGGGCGTGGATGGCCTGCCGGATCCTGGCGTCCACCCGCAGCAGCTCGCCCAGGGGGACGCGGCCCGTGTAGCCCTGGCCCTCGCAGTGCTCGCACCCGACGGGCTCGAAGAACTGCTCCTCGGGGAGGATGACGCCGAGCCGCGCGAAGCGCTCGCGGTGCAGCGGCTCCGCCGGTGCTCGGCGCCGGCACGCCACGCAGAGGGTACGCACCAGCCGTTGCGAGAGGCAGCCCACGGTCGCGCTGGCGATGGCGAAGGGCTCGACCCCCATCTCCATCAGGCGCGCGAAGGGTCCGGCGGCGCCCTCCCCGTGGACCGTGGTCAGGATGAGGTGCCCGGTCAGCCCCGCCTGCATGGCGATCTCCGCGGTTTCGCGGTCGCGGATCTCGCCCAGCATGAGCACGTTCGGATCCTGGCGGAGCACGCTGCGCAGGGTCCCCGCGAAGGTCATCCCCGCGCGGGGGTTCATCTGCGTCTGGGTGGCGAAGGGCAGCTCGAGCTCGATCGGATCCTCGAGCGTGACCAGCGTGACCATCCGCCCGCGCGACTCGGCGACGTGCTTCATGGCGGCGTACAGGGTGGTCGTCTTGCCGCTGCCGACCGGGCCGGTGACGAAGAGCAGCCCCTGGGGCCTGGCCAGCAGATCGTGCAGGCCCGCGTAGACCTCGATCGAGAAGCCGAGCCCCTCCAGATCGGGCACCCCCACCGCGCCGCGCACCAGCCGCAGCACGACGCGCTCGCCGGACTCGGTCGGCAGGGTGGACACGCGAGCCTCGATTTCCCGGCCGTCCAGCGCGCGCACGAGCCGCCCGTCCTGGGGCACCCCGCGCACCGAAATGTCCAGGCGCGCGAGCACCTTCACGCGGATGGTGACCGGGGCGAGCAGGGTCGGCGGGAGGTCGCAGAGCTCGTGGATGGTCCCCTGCACCCGGTAGGTGACGGCGAGCCCCGCGGCGGAGGGGGACAGGTGCAGATCGCTCGCGCCCGCCGCGACCGCGCCGCGCAGGAGCTCATCCACCGTGGCGACGGCGCTCGGCGCGGGTTCCGCGAGGTGCGCCTCCACCCGCCGGCGCACCTCGGCGAGCGCCTCGCGCGTCCCTGAGGTCGCCATCCTCGCGAACTCGGGGGCGCGCCGGGGCGCTCCGACGGCGAGCTTCGTCAGGAGCGGGGTGACCAGGGCGAGCCCCAGCGCGGCGCCAGCGGCAAGGGGCAGCAGCGACCAGGCCGGCGCCGGGAAGGAGCGGGCGTGGACCGCCGCGAGCAGGGGGAGGAAGTCGAAGGGATCGTGGACGCCGGCGCGCCAGAGCGCCACGCCCACCGCGCCCAGCCAGAGCAGGAGGCCGAGCCCCAGCATCGTCCGTCCCCAGTCGCGCACGGCGTCCTCGCACCGGAGCCGCGCGTGGACGGGCGGCCCGCGCAGGACAGCCTCGCACGCGGTGCGGGTGGCGCCAAGGAGAGCGCCGCGGGGGGAGGGGTACGGGCTTGGCCGGCCGGGGTCGCCGGGGTGCGCGGCGGGCAGGGACGCCGCGTGTCGCAGCGCGGATGGACGCTCCATGCTGTGACGATGCGCCTCACGGTGGACGAGATCCTCGACCGACTCGGGGCGGGGGTGGCGCAGCGGGTGCGCCCGCTCGCGGGCTGGCTCGAGAGCGAGGAGCCCGCGCCCCGCGAGGAGCCGAGGCCGGAGGATCTCGCGCACCTCACCCGCGCGGAGCGCCCCGATCTCGGTTGCGGGCTGCTGCGACGCGACCTGGGCGAGGTCCCCGGTGACCTCGAGGGGCTCGCGCCTTGGCTCGACCGGGCCGAGGCGCGGCGCGCGAAGGGCGCCCCGCCGCGGTGGACGCGCCACACGCGGCGGCGGCTCCGCGTCGCCCGCGCCGCCGGCTCGCTCGCGGCCGCCGCCCGCAGCGCCCACGCGAGCGCCATCGACCCCCAGATCCTGGCCGGGATCGGCGACGCGATCGAACAGGTCGAGATCGCCAGGCAGGCCGCCGCCCGCGCGAAGGGCACCCGGGAAACCTTGCCGGTCCTCGCGGCGCTCGCGCGCACCGGAGCAGGCAGAGCGGCCTCCCGCGGAGCGGCCACCCGTCCAGTGACGACTGGAGGCGCAGGTACCCCTGCATACCGGGCCCGGATTGGGTAAGCTGATTCTCGTCGGGGCTCGACCGGCGGGGACGCGCCGGTCGCCATGTCACGCCCGCACCCGACCCGGATCACCTTGTCTCTCCAGAGAGCCATCCGCCGCCTGTTCCCAAAGGAAGACTCGTGCTTCGGCCTCCTCGAGCAGATGGCGCTCCTCGCCAATGCGGCGGTCAAGGAGCTCGCGCGGTTGGAGGAGCGGGACCCGGAGCAGGTGGCGGAAGCGGTCCTTCAGATCGAGCACCGCGCCGACAAGGCGTTTCACGACGTCGAGTCGGGGCTCGCTCGCACCTTCGTGACCCCCCTGGACCGTGACGACATTCACCAGCTCGCGGCCGAGATCGACGACGTGGTCGACACGGTGAACGTCACCGCCCGCGTCTGCTCGCTCCTGCGGGTGACGGCCTTCACCGCGCCCATGCGCTCGCTGCTCGATATCCTCGATCGGTGCACGCGAGAGCTCGGCACGGCGCTCCCGCTCCTCCGGAAGTTCGATTTTCCGGGGATCCTCGCCGCGGGCCGCTCCGTGCGCAGCCTGGAGAAGGACGCCGACGCCATCTACCGGCAGGCGATCGGCGGGCTATTCCAGGATCCCGCCGTCGACGCCAAGCAGCTCCTCCGCGAGCGATCGGTCCTCGAGCACATCGAGGAGGGCATCAACCGGTGCGAGCGGCTCGCCAAGACGCTGAGCATCTTCGCCGTCAAGTACGGGTGACGGGGCGGCGCCGCGGTCCGCGCGGTCGCGCCGGGAGCCGCACCTCCATCTCGCAGCGCCCGCAATCGACCAGGAGCTCGAGGCGGTGGCCCTCGTCGTCGAGCAGGGCATAGGGCGGCGTGCCTAGCCGGGTCCCGCCGGCCGCGGGGCAGCCGCCGAGCTCGTGCAGCAGGCAGTAACGGGTGGTCATCACCACCCGGCCGGTGAGGTCCACCCCGCTCTCCGCGGCGCGCTCGGTGACGACGGCCCCGTGCCGGGCGAGGAACTGCGCCGCGACGCCGTTGAGGACGTTGGCGCGGTAGTCGAGCGGCGCCGCGGGCCAGCGCGGGGGTGGCTCCGCCGGCGAGGGCCGCTGCGGTCGCGGCCGCGCCCGCTCCCGGGCCGCGCGGAGCTCCGCCAGCAGGGAGCGGCGCAGGGCGTTGAGGGTCGAGAGCGATAGGTGCTGCGTGCCGTCGCCCGCGTCGACCACCACCGCCTCGAACTCGGTGTCCCCCGTCCGCGCGAGCTGCCGCGAGATCGCGGCGCGCGTCGCCGCCGGGTCGCGCGCCGCCGCGAAGGGGCCGGCGAGGGTCGCCGAGGCCTCGACCCCGTCCGCGTCCACCGCGCTGACCCGGAGCTCCCCCGGACCGCCCGCGGCGATCGCGATCGACACCGGGATCGCCCGCCGCGGGCGGCTCCGTTCGACGGCGGCGCGGTAGGCGTGGTCGAGGTTGCGGTGGAGCGCGGTGCCGGCGGGGAGCTGCGCCGGGGTCCCGAGCTCCACTTCGGCCCCCGCGACGCGGCGGACGGCTGCGCCCTGGAGCGCGCCACCCAGGTCGAACCAGGCCAGCCCGTCGCCCGCGCGCAGGGTCACGCCGGGTGCGAGCGCGACCTCGAGCCGGCGGCCGCGCTGGGCGGTCACCTGCCCGATGAGCGGCCCGACGGACTTGGGGGACCGCAGCGTCGCCTGCGCGGCGGGGCGCCCGAGGAGGAAATGCGGCGTGCCGCCGCGGTGGAAGACGCGCGCGGGGTCGGGGTCGAACCCCACCGGGGCGTGCCCCGACGAGGCCCGCTCGAGGCCGCGCGCGGCCAGCAGCGGATCGAGCCGCCGCCGGTAGTGGGCGACCGTGGTGGCGACGTAGGCGCGATCCTTGAGGCGACCCTCGATCTTGAAGGCGGTCACGCCGACGTCGAGGAGCACCCCGAGGTGGTCGGACAGGTCGAGATCACGGAGCGAGAGCAGGTGCTGTCGCTCGACCAGGCGCCGGCCAGCGGCGTCCACAAGCGTGTACGGCTTCCGGCAGGGCTGCGCGCAGTCGCCGCGGTTGCCGCTCCGGCCGCCGCCCGCGTAGCTCAGCCAGCACTGGCCGCTGTAGGAGACGCAGAGCGCGCCGTGCACGAAGCACTCGAGCTCGATGCGGGGGGCGGCCTCGCGCACCGCCGCGATCTCGGCCAGCGAGAGCTCCCGCGCGAGGATCGCCCGGCTCACCCCGGCCGCCTCGAGGAAGCGGACCCGCGCGGGATCGCGGCAGCCGAGCTGCGTGCTCGCGATGAGGACGAGCTCCGGCGGCAGCGGGACCTCGAGGAAGGCGAGGTCCTGGACGATGATCCCGTCCACCCCGAGCTCGGCGAGGGTCCTCGCGAGCTCGGCCGCGGCGCCGACCTCGGCGTCCTTCAGCAGGGTGTTGAGCGTGACGTAGACGCGCGCCCAGTACCGGTGAGCCCGCTCGACCAGGCGGCCGACGTCGGCGAGCGAGTTGCTCGCCGCGCGGCGCGCCCCGAAGGCGGGCGCGCCGACGTAGACCGCATCGGCGCCGTGGTCGAGCGCCGCGAGCCCGCCGTCGAGATCCCGCGCCGGGGCGAGCAGCTCGATCCGGGGCCGGGCGCCCGCGTGCCTCATCCCCGCTGTGCTCCCCGAACCCAGGGTAGCCGCCCGCGCCGGATCAGATCGGGGAAGATCGCTTCGGCGAGGCTCGGCGCCAGCGCCCCCCAGTCGTCGTCCTCGCCGAACCAGACGAGCTCGGCGAGCTCGCCCGACGCGCGCGGCTCGCCGGCGAGCCGTCCCGTGTACAGCTCGATCGTCACCCGCTGCTCGATCGCCGGATCATCGGACGCTGCGCGGTGCTCGTAGCGGCCGAGCCGCTCGAGCTCCAGCGCCGCGCCCCCGGGGCCGAGCTCCTCGGCGAGCTCGCGCGCGAGGCAGGTCCGGTCGTCCTCGCCCGGCTCGTGGCGACCGCCGGGCAGGATGAGGCACCCGGTGCCGCGCCGCTTGCGGCAGAGCAGGACCCGTCCCTGCTCGAGCACCAGGAGCCCCGCCTTGTGGATCGGCGGCCGCGAGGAGTCGTGCCCGGTCACGAGGCAGCAAGCTAGCACGGCCGCGCGCGACCCTCGCCGACCACCCTTCCGGCTTCGAGCGTGAGGGTGCGGTCGACCCCGGGGGGTAGCTCTCCGGCGTCGTGGGTCACGTAGACGAGCGCCGCTCCGAGCGCCGTCAGGGCGAGCTCGAGGGCGACCGCGAAGCGCGCGCGGTCGCCCGCGTCGAGCCCCTGGCAGGGCTCGTCGAGCAGGAGCAGCCGGGGCCCGTGCACCGCGGCGCGTCCGAGGAGCAGCAGTCGACGCTCGCAGCGCGGCAGGGCGTCGAACGGCGTCGCCGCGCGCGCTTCGAGCCCGAGCCGCGCGAGCCACGCGCGGGCGGCCGCCCGCTCCGGTTCGGTCGGGGCGTGGTGTACGCCGAGGGAGGCGCGGTAGCCGCTGAGGAGCACGTCGAACGCTGGCGTACCGGTCGGGTAGTGCGCGTCGAGCTCCGGAGACACCCACCCCAGGCCGCGCTTGACGTCCCAGATGCTGGTGCCGGGGCCGAGGCGCCGCCCGCAGACCACCACCTCGCTCGCGTGTGCCTGCGGGTGATCGGCCAGAATGACGGCCAGCAGCGTGCTCTTGCCGGCGCCGTTCGGGCCCACCAGGGCCCAGCGTTCCCCGGCACGGACGGTCCAGTCGACCCCCTCGAGGACCGTGACCGCCCCGTGGCGGACGGTGAGCGCGCGGATCTCCAGCACGGGCTCCGCCTCCCGGGGCGCGGGCGCTGGCGTGGCGCCCGCCGGGTCGCGGCCTCCTGTCGGGGAGCCGCACCCGGCCGCGCGCGCGCGGGCCCGGCGCGGCCCGGCGCGGACCACCGCGGCCCCCGCGAGCTCGAGCTCGTGCGTGACGTCCTCGGGCACGTCCTCGTCGCGGGCGGCGACGACGAGCACGGCCGTGCCTTCGTCCGGGAGGCGGGCGAGGAGCGCGGCGAGGCGGGCGCGGGCGGGGGCGTCGAGCCCCGCGAAGGGCTCGTCGACCACGAGCAAGCGCGGTTCGAGCAGCAGGGCCCGCGCCAGGAGCAGGCGGTGGAGCTCGCCGTTGGAGAGCGCGACCAGCGGGCGCGTCGCGAGTGGTGCGAGATCGAAGCGCTCGAGCTCGCGCGCGAGCAGGCTGGGGTAGCGCGCGGCGCGCTCGTCGTCGCTCTGGACCACGAAGGGGCTCAGCCCCTCGACGGCCTCGCGCGCCAGGTGCTCGGCCACGGTGCGGCGGCCGTCCGTCAGCGAGGCGTGCCAGCGGAGCTGGTGGAACTCGCGGGCGAGGAGCAGGTCGCGGTGCTGGTCCATCGACGCGACGGCGATGCTGCCCGGCGGGAGAACGCCGTAGACGCTGTCCTGGCAGCGCGGCACCCCCTCGAGGAAGGGGTGGCGCAGCACGCCGCCGAGGCGCGGGAGCCGCCCGGTGAGGGCCGTGATGAAGAGGGACTTGCCGGCCCCGCTCGGCCCGCGCACCGCCCAGCGCTCACCCGCCGGGAGCCGCCACGTGGTGTGCGCGAAGCAGGGCCCATCCGGGCCCCGGAAGGTGGCGTCCTGCAGCAGCACCAGGTCGGGTCGCGTCGGCGCTGTCTCGGCCATGGCTCCCTCCAACTCAGGGCGCTCCGGCGGAGACATCCTGCACGCAGGCGGCGAGCTCGTGGAGCACCGCGGCGGCCGCGGCGATCCCGTCCACCGGCAGCGGGGCCTCGGTGAACCGGCGCGTGAGGCGCCCGTCGGGCGAGAGCTGGTAGGGCGAGCCGCGGCGGCCGACCAGGGCGCCGATGCGCGCCGGGTCGAGCGGGGTGTCGTCGCGAAGGTGCAGGCGCACGCTCCGCGCCGTGGCCTCGATACCGAGCACCCGCAGACGGCGGAGCTCCGTCTTGACCCGCATCAGCTCGACCAGGCGCTGCGCCTCGCGCGGCGCTTCGCCGAAGCGGTCCTCCATCTCGGCCGCGATCTCGGCGACCTCGCCCTCGTCCGCCGCGCTCGCGAGGCGCTTGTAGAGCGAGAGCCGCACCCCGGTTTCGGCGACGTAGTCCTCGGGGATCAGGGCCTCCACGTCGAAGCTGAGCTCGGGCTCCACCTGGGGCTCCACCCGCTCCCCGCGCAGCTCCCGGGTCGCCTCCTCGAGGAGCTGGCAGAACAGGTCGAAGCCGACGCTGGCGGCGAAGCCGCTCTGCTCGGCGCCGAGCAGCTCCCCGGCGCCGCGCAGCTCGAGGTCGAGGGTGGCGATCGCGAACCCGGAGCCGAGCTCGGTGTGGCGCTCGAGGGCCTCGAGCCGGCCCCGCGCCTCGTCGGTCATCTGCTGCGGCGGCGGCACCAGCAGGTAGCAGTAGGCTCGCTCGCTCGAGCGGCCGACGCGCCCCCGGAGCTGGTAGAGTTGCGCCAGGCCGAACAGATCCGCCCGGTCGATGAGGATGGTGTTGGCGCGGGGGATGTCGATGCCGCTCTCGATGATGGCCGTCGCCACCAGGACGTCGTAGTCACCGGCGACGAAGTCGAGCATGGTCCGCTCCAGGACGTGCTCGCCGAGCTGGCCGTGGGCAACGGCGATCCGGGCTCGGGGCACCAGCGCTCGGAGGCGCTCGGCGCGCTCGTACAGGCCCTCGATCCGACCGTAGACGTAGAAGACCTGTCCGCCCCGGTCGAGCTCGCGTTCGATGGCCTCGCGCACCAGCGCCTCGTCGAAGCGGGAGGTGATGGTGCGGATCGCGCGCCGGTCGACCGGCGGGGTGGTGATGAGGGACATGTCCCGGAGCCCACCGACCGCCATCTGGAGCGTCCGGGGGATGGGGGTGGCGCTCAGGGTCAGCGCGTCCACCGACGCCCGGAGCTGCTTGATGCGCTCCTTGTGCGCCACCCCGAAGCGTTGCTCCTCGTCGACCACGAGCAGGCCGAGCTGCCGGAAGTGCACGTCCTTGGAGAGCAGGCGGTGCGTGCCCACCACCACGTCTACCGACCCCGCCTTGAGCCCCTTGAGCGTGGCCTGCTGCTCGGCGCGCGACTGGAAACGGCTGAGCGCGCGCACCACGAAGGGGTAGTCGGCGAGGCGGGCCGAGAAGGTGTTGTAGTGCTGCTGGGCGAGCACCGGGGTGGGGCAGAGGAGGGCCACCTGCCGCCCGGCCGCGACGGCGCGGAACGCCGCGCGCAGCGCCACCTCGGTCTTGCCGAAGCCGACGTCGCCGCACACCAGCCGATCCATCACCCGCCGGCTCTCGAGGTCGGACATCACGTCCGCGATGGCGCCGGCCTGGTCCCTCGTCTCCTCGAAGGGGAAGGTCGCCTCGAAGGTCGCGTAGTCGTCGTCGGCGGGCGGCAGCGGCGTCCGGACCACGCTCGCCCGCTCGGCGTAGAGGCGCAGGAGCTCGTCCGCGAGCTGCCGCACCCGCCGCGCGACCCGGGCCTTCGTCCGCGCGAAGGACTGCCCGCCCAGTCGATCGAGGCGCGGGGTGCCCTCGCCGCCGGAGTACTTCTGGATCTGGTTGAGGCGGTAGACCGGGAGGAAGAGCCGATCCCCTCCCGCGTACTCGACGACGATGAGCTCGAGGGCATTGCCCGCGATCTCCCGCCGCTCGAGCCCCCGGTAGCGGCCGACCCCGTGCTCGACATGCACGACGTGGTCGCCGACGGCGAGGGCCCGGAGGTCCTCGAGCACGGCGCGCGCGCTGCGGCGCGGCGCGGCGCGGCGGTGCGCGCGCTGGCCGAAGATCTCCTCCTCCGTCACCAGCACGAAGCCCTCGCCGAGCGCGATCACCCCGCGGGCAAGCGGTCCGGTGAGGATCCGCACCGCCGTCGGATCGGCCGGCACGGCGCGCGGCGGCGGCTCCGCCGCGCTCGCCGCGCCGGCGGGGAGGTGGGCGCGCGCCTCGTCGTCGGCGTCCTCGATCACGGCGCCCGTCACCACCGCGACCGGGACCCCGCGGTGCCGGAGCAGGGACGCGACGCGCTCGGCCTGGGTCGCCGCGCGGGCCGTCACCACCACCGCGAGCCCCCGGTCGCGCCAGGCCGAGAGCCGGCGGATCAGCGGGTCGAGGGCCGCCGCCTTCCCGTGCATCGCGCGCGCCTGCTTGACGGCGCGCGCGAGGGGCGCGTGGTCGGTCATCGCCAGCGACGGGGCCTCGAGGGGTACGGTCGCCAGCGCCTCGAGCGGCGAATGGGGGACCTCGCCGGCGACGCCAGCGCGGTGCGTGGCGAGGGTGGGGCGCGCGGCCAGCCAGGCGCCCACCGCCTCCGCCTCCAGGTAGAGCGCCTCGCGGGGGAACACCGGCGCGTCGCCAGCGCGGGCGGCGTCCGCGGCGGCGCGGTCGAGCTCGTCGCGCATCGCGCGCAGGGTGGCGATGCCGTCCTCCACCACCGCCGCGGTCCGCGGTCCGAGGTAGTCGAAGAGAGGGCAGAGCGGGGCGTAGGCGGGCAGGTACGCCTCGGCGCGGAAGAAGAGCCGCCCGCTCTGCACGTCTTCGACGAGCTGGCGCGCCTTCGTCGAGGGATAGTCGTGCTGGTCGCACAGCTCGCGAACGAGGCGCCGGGCCCGCTCGAGCGCCGCCGAGGTGAGGATGGCCTCACGGGCGGGCGGGAGCCAGGCGCGGTCGAGCTCGGCGACCGTTCGCTGGTCGTCGGGGTGGAAGCGGCGCAGCGTGGCCACCCGGTCGCCGTACAGGTCGATCCGGAGCGGGTCGGCCGCGCCCGGCGGCCACACGTCGAGCACGCCGCCCCGCACGGCGAGACTGCCGGGATCCTCGACCACCGGGACCCGGAGGTACCCGGCCGAGAGGAGGCGCTCCACCGTACCAGCGACGTCGAGCGCCCCCTCCCTCTCGACCAGCACGCCCGCGGCCGCCAGCACCGCCGGGGGCGCCACCCGGCGCACGAGCGCGGCGGCCGTCGTCACCAGCAAGCGCCACGGCAACCCCGCGGCGAGGTGGAAGAGCGCGCTGGCGCGGGTCATGGCGGCGCGACGATCCGGGTGCACGTCGGCGTAGGGCGTCGAGTCGGCGGGCAGCAGCAGGAGCGGCTCGCAGCCGGCGCCGAGCGGCTCATCGTGAGGGGAGGGCAGGGGCAGCCCCACCGCCAGCGCAGCAAGGTCGGCTGCGGCTCGGCGCGCGGCGTCGGCGTCGGGCGCGACGACGACGACCTGCGGCGTCCCCTGCCGAGCGAGCGCGACCGCGAGCAGGGCGCTCGCGCAGCCCTCGGCGCGGACTACCGCGTGGATCCCCGGCCGGTCCGCCCATTCCCGGGCGAGCACGGCCAGGGAGCGGACGGGCCGATCGGGGGGCAGCTCGAGCGGGGAGGTGACGTCGTCGAGCAGCTCGGGATCGGTCATGGGTGCCCAGGTCTGGCACTGGCAGCGGGGCGCGCCACGCGCGGCGAACGCGGGCGCGGGGGCAGGGGGGGGGATCGCCAGGTGGCAGCGCCGCGAGCGCCGCCGCCAGGTGGTTCTGCGCCCACGGGCGCAGGGGCATCGCCCGGGGCCCATCGAGGAAGGCCCCGAACGCCTCGGCGGCCGCCTCCTGCTCGCCCAGCCGGGAGAGGATCACCCCGCGGGCGAACAGGGCCGGGTACTCGGGATCGCGGCGGGCGAGGGCGTTCACGTAGGCGAGCCGGCGCCGCGCCGCGCCTGGTCCGGGTCCGCCCTCGGGGTGCTCGAGGAGGAAGCGGAAGTAGGCGCGCCACTCGTTCAGGCTCGGGGCGAAGGGCACGACATCGATGGCCCCGACCAGCTCGCCCCAGCGGATCCGGAAGAAGGTCCGCCGCTCGGCCTCGGAGAGCCGCAGGCGTCGCCCCACGGACCAGCAATTGGCACGCACCGCCCGCGGCAGGTCGCCCCCGAGCTCCTCGAGCTCGGCGTCGACCACGCCCGTTGCCTCCCAGCGCCGCAGGGCGCGGAGGAACGCCGCCGGCTGCACCGACCGGAGCGCCATCAGCGGCGCGTCGCCATGACGGCGCCGGGCGACCCCGAAGGCGGCGCGGAGCTCGCCGAGCTCCGCCGCGGCCGCCTCGTCCGTGGCACGAACGGTCGCGGCGCCGAAGCGCCGCACCCGCTCGCCCACCACGCGGACGTCGAAGTGCAGGCCGCTCCGTGTGGCCGCGGCGGCCCGGTCGCGGTCCTGCGCGGCGACGTACGCCTGCTCACGGCGATCCACGCGCGGCACGGGGAGGTAGCTCGGCGCGGCGCCCAGCGGCGCGATCAGAGCGGCGGCCGCGGCGGCGATGCCGACGGCGACCACCCCGAGCTGCCAGCCCTCCAGCACCCGGATCGAACCTCGCTGACGCGGATCGGCGCTCCGCACAGGGTCCGAGCTTGACAGGTCTCGGCGCCCCTGCCCACGATCCCCCACGCTTCACCGTACCGCGCGGCGCCGCCGAGGTCGCGCCCGCCGGCCTCATCGGAGCCCCCCAGTGCAAGAGAAGCGGTCCCACGCGCGCGCCCGGATCAACCTGCCCGTCACCTGCGAGTTCGCCGACGGCACGGTCCTGCCCGGCGAGGGGCGGGACCTGTCGATCGGCGGGATGTTCGTGGCGGCGCCCGCGCAGCCGCCGTTCAACAGCCGGGTGACCATCGTCGTGCCGCTCGGCGGCGCGCAGCCGTCGCGGGTGCCGGCGGTCGTCCGCTGGTCCAAGTCGGACGGGTTCGGGGTGCAGTTCGGGCTGCTGGGTGCGGTCGAAACCCACCTCATCGCCAAGCTGTTGCGGCCGTGAGCGAGCCCTGGCCCCTCGATCCGCGCGAGTTCTTCCTCGAGGCGCTCCCCGCCCGGCTCCGCGCGCACGCCGGCGCGCTGTCCGGGGTGACCTCGACCGGCTCCCTCGGCGTGTGCCTGGAGGCGCCCGCGCAGTCCTTCGGCCTCCGGCTGGTGAACGGTGAGCTCCTGGTGACCGAGGGGCTGCCCCCCGACCCTGTCGCGCGGGTGCGGACCACGAGGGACACGTTCCGCACGCTGGTCGAGCGAGTGGCCCCGGCCCTCGCCGCGGCCGACCCCGCGCCGGCGCGCAGCGGCCTCGCCGCGCGGCTCGCCGCCCTCGAGGAGCAGCGGGCGCAGGCGCTCCGCGACCTCGGCGGGATCGTCGCCGTGGTCGCCACGGAGGGGGCGATCGAGCACCGGGTCGAGCTCGCGTCCGGCGCGGCCGACCCGGCACCGCCCGTGCGGATCTGCACCTTGCGCCTGAGCCTGGCCGACCTGCTGGCGGTCGTGGCCGGCCGCCTGGCGCCGATTCAGATCATGATGAGCGGGCAGCTCGTGGTCGAGGGCGACGCCGAGCTGATGATGGGGCTGCTCCCGCTGCTCGGTTGAGGGCGCCCGCGGTGGGCGCTCAGCGCGGCGTCTCCGGCGGCAGCGGCGCCCAGCGCAGCGACTCGCCGTACGCCCCCGTGACGCGGGCGGTGACCCAGCGCTTCAGGGACATCATGTACAGGCCCTTGGATCCGTCGGGGTGCTTGCGTGTGGAGAAGAAGGCGAGCAGCCGCCCGTCGACGCTGCAGGCGGGGTAGGTGTTGCTCCCCTGGTCCTGGGTCAGCCGCGCGATCCCGCCCCCGGTTTCGCCGCTCATCACCAGATCCTCGCGGTCCCCCCCCACCCCTACCGAGTAGACGAGGCGAATCCCGTCCTCGGTGGAGCAGAAGACCGGCGCCGCCGCGGTGAACCCCGCGGGCGACACCGGCTTGCCGTCGACGTAGCCACGCTGCGCGCCGAAGGTGCTCGGCTCGCCGCCGATCCAGGCCAGCTTGCCCGAAGGGCTCCAGACCGGGTGGGTGGCGACGGCGGTCGTCGACACCTGCTGCAGGTCCTCGCCGTTCGCCTTGCCCACCCACACCGCGCTCCCCTCGGGGGTCGAGACGGCGAGCGCGACGCGCGTGTGGTCCTGGTTGAACGCCACGCCGAACACGCTGCCAGGCAGGGAGAGCGGCACCCGCTGGTGGGTCGAGCGGTCCGCGAACATGAGGTGGAACGGACTGTAGTTGCGGCTCGTCGAGTAGTAGAGGGTCTGATTCGGGCCCCAGGTGGGCGCGATGGAGGTGTCCTTCTCGTCGCTCACCGGGCTCAGGTCGTTGCCGTCCGAGTCCATGGTGAAGATGCGCCGCCCTCGACCCCATCGGCCGCTGTAGGTGAAGCGACTGGCGAAGCCCCCGGGCCACCCGGTGATGGCGCCGAGCAGGGCGTCCGTGATCCGGTGTGCGGTCACCCGCACCGCGTCCTTGCCGACCACGATCTTCTTCTCGTACACCGGGTCCGGGCCCTGGCTCAGGAAGTAGGCCAGGCCGAGCACCTGGACCTTGCCGCCCGCCGCGCGGCGGGCGGCGACCTTGACGATCACCTCCGCGCCGCGCGCCTGCCAGGCGGCGACGTCGACGGGATCCTCGAACCCGTAGAGGCCGGGCGGGGCGTCCTTCTCGGGGATGAGATCGAACATTCCAGAGAGCTCGAGGTCGTGTCGCACGACGCTGCGGACCACGACGTCCTCGAGGTCCGGCGCGAGGCTCGGGAGCACGGCGAGGCGGGTGACGTGCTCCTTCACGTGTCCGGTGACGACGAGCTCCCCCAGCACGCTCTCGTCCGCCGGGGGCGCGGGCTGGGCGCGGGCCGGGAGGGCGGCCGCGGCGATGGTGCAGGAGAGGGTCGCGGCGATGACGGTCACTCGCATGGGGCGTTCCTTCCAGAGAAGGTGACGGGGATCGTGGTGCCCAGGAGGTCGGGGTAGAGCGGCGGCGGCGGTGGGAGCTGCTGGCCGACGATCGCGTCCATCGTCGCGCGCACCTTGCCATCGAAGGTGGGGTTGCCGCTGGGGCGCGTGACGACGTACCCGGCGACGGTGCGTTCGCCGCCGACGCTGACGGAGACGGAGGCCGACATGGCCTTCAGCTCGGCGCACGGCGCGCCCGTGTCCGGGGGAGAGAACCGCGCGTTGAACCAGGAGAGGATCTTCATGGTGTACTGGCTCACCGCCCGCGCCTTCAGCGGATCCGTCTCCGTACCTTCCTTGACACCGTCGGGCGACCCCTCCCCCTCCACGGTCGCCTCCGCGTCCGACTCGCCTGCGTCCGGCTGGAGCTCGTCGACCTCCTTCGCGAGCTCGGCGTCCGGGGGCGGCGCCTCGGCGTCGCCCACGGCGAGGGGCGACTTGGGGATCGCGCGCGGGTCGTCCTTCGCGTCTGGCGAGGGCGCGCTCCGCGCCTCGTACCGGCGCACGGCCGGGGCCTGCTTGGTCCACATGTCCGGTAGCTTCAGCTTCTGCGGCTTCTTGCCCCCGAGCTTGAGCAGCGGCAGCTCGTCGATCACCGGCTTGACCGCGATCGGCTCCACGCGCTCCGTGACCCGCTCGGGCTCGGGGATCCGAGCCCGCAGCCCCATCGTGACCAGGACCACGAGGAACAGGACGTGGATGAGGAAGGAGCCCGAGATGGCGGCCGCGACCTCGAGCTCGGTGAACGACGGGACCAGGGCGCCGTGATAGCCGACGGGGAGCGGGCGCGGCGCGGTCATGGGGTGGTCACGGCGTCGCTGCGGCCGCGCCCGGTCTTCGCCGGGGCGGCGGGGGCGGGGGCCGCGGGGCGCGTGGGAGGGGCTGGCGCGGCCGCGGCCTCACCCGCGCCCGTGAGGTCCTCCTCGATCTCCGGCTGCACGAGCAGGTTGAGGGACTGCACGCCGCTGTGCCGCGCGGCGGCCACCACGGTGGCGACGATCCCGTAGCGGGCCTCCTTGTCGGCGCGGATGTAGAGCTCCTGTTCCTGCTGGACGCGCTCGCTCTCGCGGAACGTCTCGGCGATGCGATCGGTGACGTCGCGGTCACCGAAGAGGACGCGCTCCTCCTTGGTGATGGTGACCAGCAGGCGGCTGTCGCTCACCGGGGTGTTGGCGGCCTGGACCTCGGGCAGATCGATGCGCAGGCCCGTGGTCAGGAGCGGCGCGGTGACCATGAACACGATCAGCAGCACCAGCACCACGTCGACGAAGGGCGTGACGTTGATGTCGGTGAACCCGCGCCGGCGCCGGCCGCCACCCACGGTCGCGCCCACGAGCTACTCCCCCGCCCCCGGGGAGGCCTCGGCGCCAAAGGGCCGGGTGCGCACGCCCGCGGCGGCGCGCCCCGCCATGATCTCGACCCACGCCTCCGCCGAGGCGCTGATCTCCTCGACGAGGTCCGCGATCCGCTTGTCGACGAAGTTGTAGCCGATGGTCGCCGGGATCGCGGCGAACAGCCCCACGGCGGTCGTGAAGAGCGCCTCGCCGATCGCGGGCGCGACCACCGGCAGCGAGGCGCTCTTGGCGATGCCGATGAGCTCGAAGGCGTTGATGATGCCGACGACGGTGCCGAAGAGGCCGATGAAGGGGGCCGACGAGGCGATGCTCGAGAGCGACGGCATCAGGGAGGACGCCTTCTGCTGCTCGGTGGCGATGGCGCGCCTGGCCACCGCCAGGAGCAGCGGCGCGCCGGGCGCGCCGGCGTCGTGCCGCTTGGCCAGCTCGAGCACCACCCGCGCGCCGGGGGCGCTGCGGTGAGATAGGGCCGCCGCGACCAGATCGTCCGGGCGCTCGATGGTTTCCGTCACCCGCTCGAAGGTGTGCTGCGCCGACCGGAGCCGCCCGAGCTGGAGCGCCTTGAGCAGCCAGATCACCCAGACGGCCAGGGAGCAAGCGAACAGGATGCCCAGCACCGCCAGCACGATGCCGGAGGAGTGCTGGATGAGCGAGAGCGGGTCGAGCCCGGTTACGCGGGTCTCGGTCGCTGGAGTACCCTGGAGCATGAGGGTGGCTATACCGTGAAATCACGCGGGGCGTCAGCCGCCGCCGGGAGGGGCCGCGCGCCGTTCCCCGGCCACCCCGACGGGACTGGCGAACCTCGGGCCCGCGGCTAGGCCGGTGCCCCGTCGCAGCCAGCGCTCAGTCGGCCAGCACGATGTCCACGCGCCGGTCCCGCGCCCAGCCGGCCTCGTCGGTGCCCTGCGCCTCCATCTCGCCGCGCGAGGTCGTGTCGGCCCTCTCCGCCGGCAGCCCCTCGGTCACGATGGATGCCTTGACGTTCTCGGCGCGCCGGCTGCCGAGGACCATGTTGTACTCGTCGCTCCCGCGAGGGTCCGCGTGACCGACGAGCCGCATACGGCGATCCTTCAGCGCGCCGGTCACGAAGCAGTCGGCGAGCTTCTTCAGCACGGCGCGATCCTCGGGGCGGATGTTGGCGGAATCGTAGGCGAAGTACGCCTCCGCGTCGGTGATGCCGCAGGCCTTCCGGATCTCGTCGGAGATGCTGATGTTCCCCCGCTGAGGGTTGTCGGCGGCGTCGTCCTCGGCCGCGGGCTCGGCGGTCACGGCGGGCGCCGTGGTGGTCCCCGTGGGCGCAGCGGGCGGCTCGACCTGATCCTTCTTGCACCCGGCGACGGAGACGAGGCCGATCGCGGCGAGAAGGCTGTAGGTGGCGATGGCGAGAGCTCTCATGGGGTTCTCCTGGCGGTGGACGGCCTGGCCGCCGCCCGCCCCTCAATAACGCGGCGGCGCCACGGGGCGCAACCGGGGACGATCGCGTCGGCCGAGCCTCCCTTCAAGCGACGAGCGGCGGCGATCATTCCCGGGGCACGCCTTCGGCGGCGCGCCGGGGCGTGCTCAGGCCCGCAGGAGGAGGTAGGCGAGCAGCGCCAGCGCGGCGGCCAGGAGCAGGACGAGCAGCCCCAGCGCTGCCCCGTGCAGCCGCAGCCGCGGCGCCGGGGTCCGGCTGGCCTCGAGCCGCGCCATCGCCAGGAGCGCGACGGCCTCGAGCCGGCGCGCGGCGCGCTCGCGGCGCGCCTCCGTGGCGAGCAGGCTGCGGTAACGGACAGCGGCGGCCGCGAGCCGATCCGTCGCGACGCAGTGGTCGAGGAAGGCCTGATGCGCCGAGTCCTCCTCCCAGCGGTCCAGGACCGCCTGCCACGCCCGCTCGAGGTCGGGATCGGTCAGGCTACCCTCCGAGCTCGGCGAGCAGGCGGCGAGTGAGCGCGAAATACTCCTCGCGCGGGTACGGCTGGTTCAAGAAGTGGAAATCGACCCCGGAGAGGCCGACGCAGCCGAAGCAGTACGCGCAGTCCGTCAGGTCGAAGCACTGCACGAGATAGGAGGAGGCGACGCAGCGCTCGGAGTCGGTGCAGTGCTGGCAGCGGGTCAGTCCGCGGGCGCGGGCGCAGTGGGCGCAGTCGGTCGAGTCGACCAGGTCCACGCAGTAGTGGCAGCGCGTGACGCGCTCACAGCGCCGGCAGAAGGTGGATTCCCGGCACCCGCGGCAGTCCTCGCAGGCCACGCAGGCGAGGTTCTCAGCGCGGGCGACGTGAGCGGCCCGGAGGGCGCGGAGCCGCACCGCGAAGTCGCGCGCCGTCGGCGGGGCACCCGGGGGAGAACCCACGGGCACCCCACGAGGGGACGTGGAGTCGAGCATCGGACGGCCCGAGCCTGCTTCGCCGCGGCGCGAAACACCAGAGGGGACCGGCGCTCCCGCCGCGCGGGACTGCCCCGGGGACCGTGGCCGGCCGTGCCGGGAGCCGCCCCGGCGCCCGCCGCCCTCGGGTGGGAGCCGGTCAGCGGAGCGTTCGCCGCAGCGTGGCCGCCGCCTCGCGGGTCGAGGCCTCGTCCGCGTACTCCTCCAGGCGCCGCAGGCGCTGCTCGAGCACCGGCCGCTTCGTCACCGGCTGCTGTTGCAGCAGGCGTGTCAGCGTGTCGATCGCGCTGCGGGCCCGGGCCTCGTCGAAGTGCTCGAGGAGCTGGAGCTGCACCGCCTGCTCCTCGGGGAAGGTGAAACCCGCGGCCGCGTAGTCCTCCGCCGCCCGCGTGATCGCCCCGCGGCCCTCGCTCATCATCACCCGATCCAGCAACCTTAGCCGAAGTCGCTCGCTCTCGTTCGCTTGTGTGGGCACGAGCTTCACGATCCGCGCCTCGCGGCGGGAGGGCTTCGGGCTCGGCTCGGGGGACGAGGCCTCCTTCCCGCCGCCGTCCGGCACAGACCCCACGGGGCTGGCCGCGGCAACCTCAGCGCGGGGACCCGCGGCGGAACGCCCGGGCGTGGCGGTGAAGCTGCCTCGACCGGGGCCGCGGTGCAGGAGAGGTGCCCCGGGTCGTCGCGCCGCGATCAGCACGGGCTCCGGCGCCGCGTGCCCGTCGTCACGCTGCTTGCGGCGCCGCCTGCGGCCCCCGGGGCGCTGGCGTTGTCCATCCATGTTGGCGCGGCTTCCCTGTCGAAGTTGGCACGCGGTGTCTCGCGGCCCCACGCGGCCGGCGAGCCCATCCGGGGGACGCGGCGCCCCGACCGCGCCACCAGAGGCCGCGCCGCCGGGGTGGCTTCATCCCAGACCCCTCGCCCCTAGCACGGCCGGTCCCGGTCGGGGAGCGAAAAAAAACGCCGCCCCGGGCCGCCCGGAGCGGAGCCCGGTCGCGGGGGCCTCCCCGGCGGTGCGCCGCTTGCGCCGCGGCCGCCGGCACCGTATGGCGTCAGCGGCTGCGCGGCGCGGTGCCGCAGCGGAAAGAACCGAGCGAGATGGTGGAGCCTGCACGGAAGTTCTGGCGCGACGGTGAGGTCTGCGACTGGGCGACGCAGGGGAACGTATCGTTGCTCACCCACTCGCTGCACTACGGCGTGGGTGCCTTCGAGGGGATCCGGGCCTACCAGAGAGCGGACGGGCGCTCGGCGGTGTTCCGGCTGCGGGAGCACATCGTGCGCCTGTTCGACTCCTGCCGCCTCGTGATGATCGCGCCGAACGTCACGCCGGAGGACTTCGAGCGAGGCTGCCTCGAGGTGCTGCGGGCCAACGCCATGGCGGACGGCTACCTGCGCCCCATGGTGCTGCTCGGCCACGGGGCGATGGGCATCCTGCCGGTGAACAACCCGCCGCTGTCCGCCATCATGGCCTGGAGCTGGGGCGCCTACCTCGGGCAGGACGGGATCGAGCGCGGTATCCGCTGCAAGATCAGCTCCTTCGCCCGCCACCACATCAACGTCTCCTTCGCCAAGGGCAAGATCACCGGGCAATACGTCAACTCGGTGATGGCCAAGCTCGAGGCCACCCGCGCCGGGTTCGACGAGGCCCTGACGCTCGACGTCAATGGCTACGTGAGCGAGGGCAGCGGGGAGAACGTCTTCATCGTCAAGCAGGGGCAGATCACCACCCCGCCCCTCTCGGCGTCGATCCTCGCCGGCATCACTCGCGACACGGTCATCACCCTGGCGCAGGAGGAGGGGATCCCGCTCCGTGAGGCTCCGATCACTCGCGACCAGCTCTACCTGGCGGACGAGGTGTTCCTCACCGGCACCGCCGCGGAGGTCACGCCGGTGCGCGAGGTTGACCACCGCGTCATCGGTGACGGGGCACGGGGGGAGATCACCCGGCGCCTGCAGGAGCGTTACTTCGACGTCGTCAAGGGTGCGGACGACCGGCACCCGGAGTGGCTCGCCCGGTACTGAGCTCCCCGCCCGCTGTCGTCCCTGGCGGCGCACCGCTCGCGTGGGGGCGAGGCGGAGCCCGCGCCTCGGTCGAGCTGACCAAACGGTCAATTTCCGTCTGGAAGGAGATCAAGTGGTGCATGCTGGCTGCGCTCGCGGGGGCTGGCTGCGGCGCTCCCCGGGCTGTCGCCACGCCGGCCGAGCCGACCGCGCCAGCTCGGGCCGCCCCCGCGCCCCTGGTCGCCGAACGATGGAACGAGCTGGTACTGCCGTCCGTCGGCCTCGTGCTCCCCCTGCCGGACGCACCCGGCTGGTCGGCTACAGAGGATCCGACCCTCGGCTTCTGGGCGCAACACGCGGCGACGGGCTCCGAGCTGCGGGCGCGGACCTGGCCCGATCGGCGCGGGATCACGCCCGAGGCCTGCATGGCGCGCGCCCGCCTTGCCTGGCCGGAGCTGCCGGCGCCTGGTGACCAGGTCCTGGTCGACGACCGCCCCCTGCGGACGCCGGAGGGGTACCTGGGCCGGATGCTCGTCGCGGTGACGAGGCTTCCGGCCGGGACCCTCGAGGGGCGCCTGATCGCCGTCTGGGCTTCCGCGGGACGCTGCCTGGCGCTGTCGTTCCGGACCCGGGTGCAGGGGGCCGCTGCCGCGCGGGTGGTGGCCGAGTCGCTGGCCGTGATCGCAGAGGGGACGGTTGACCGCCTCTCGATCATGAGCATCGAGGATCGGGTGCCCCGCCGCGTAGAGCAGTGATCGGCGTTCGCAGGTGGCCGCATCCCGGGCTCGTGCGTGACGGGGGCCACGAGCGGTGCAAAGTGAGACGCACCCCTTGCAGCTGACCGGAGAACCCGTGTAGGAATTCCAAGTTGCCTAGTAACTGACGAGAATCAACGGCTCGAGAGCGGTGCGGGTCTGAGGGCGGAGGATCGGATGGACGCGATTGCAATGAAATTGGCCGAGAGGGTGCGCAGGCTGCGCCTCGAGGCCCGTCTCACACAGGCCGAGCTCGCCGCGGGCGCCGGGGTCACCGTCGAGACGGTGGCGCGGCTCGAGCGGGTCCTTCGTGGGCGCGCTTCGGCGAACGCCAATCCCTCGCTGGAGACGCTGACCCGGCTGGCCGCCGCGCTGGGCGTCGAGGTCACCGATCTGCTCGCCCCCTCGAAGGCCGCGCGGCCGAAGGACGATCGCCTCGCCGCGCTCCTGCGCGGTGCGCCGGAGCCGATCCGGAAGCTTGCAGTACGGGTGGTTGAGGTTCTGGTGCGTGAGGCCGGCAAGGGCTCTGGCAAGCCAGCGCCGCGCAGCCGCCGCCGCCGCTGAGAGCCTGGCCGCCGCGGCCCGCGCCCTTCGGCACCAGGGCGACCCGGCCGCCCCAGCGGGCGACGCCGCGGGGCCGGTCTGCGCTCCTCAATAGCGGTGCAGGCGCTCGACGACGCGGTCCTGAACCCCACGCCTGAGTCGACCGCTGGCGATCACGGCGCAGCGCCGCCGGTCGAAGAGGCGCGCGGCGGCGGCGCGCACCTGATCCATCGTCACCGCCTCAATCGTGGCCCACCGCGCGGCCGGCGAGCGCGCGAGGCCGATCAGCTGCTCGACGCCGAAGTACTCGGCCACCGCGCCCGGATCGTCGGCGATCTCGGCGAGCTGCCAGCGCAGGCGGGCCTTGGCCTTGTCGAGCTCGCGCGGCGAGGGCCCGGCGTCGCGCAGGTCGGCGGTGATGGCCAGCATCTGCTCCAGCACCGCGGCGGCGTTCTCGTGCGCGGTGTCCGCGCCGAGCTCGAAGAGGCCGGCGTCCTCGTAAGCCTCGAAGCGCGCGAAGACGTCGTAGCAGAGCCCGAGCTCGTCGCAGATCCGGCGGTACAAGCGGGTGGACATCCCGTCATCGAGGATGCGCGCCAAGAGCTCCGTCGCGGGCTCGTCGGGGTCCGCCTCCGCCGGAGCCCGGAAGGACACGCGCAGCGAGGTCTGGCTGGAGGGCGAGTGAGGCACGTACCCGAACCGGGGCGCGGCGGGCTCTGCGGGCGGGGTTGGAGTGGGACGCCGCCCCCGGGGGAGCCCGCTGAAGGCGGCCGCGATGCGCGCGGTGAGGCGCTCGGGATCGACGGGCCCGGCCACGGCGACCACGGTGCCGTCGCTGGTGTAGTGCGCCCGATGGTGGCCGAGCAGCCGCTCGCGATCGAAGCGGGCGAGGTGCGCCAGGGTGCCGGTGATCGGGCGGCCGAGCGGGTGATCGCCGAAGGCGAGCGCTCGCACGAGGTTGTCCGGATCGATCTCGCGGCCGTCGTCGTCGAGGGTTTCCAGGATCTCCTCGCGCACGATCCCCTTCTCCGCCTCCAGGCCCACCAGCAGGGGACGGGAGTAGACGTCGGCGAGGATGGGGACGAGCTCCTCGGCGGTCTGGGGCGGCGCGGTCAGGGTCAGCGCGCCGTGATCGACCGAGGTCGCGGCCGTCAGCTCTCCCCCCCGCTCCTCGATCGCCAGCGCGAGCTCGAACGCCGTCGGGTAGCCCGGGGTCCCGCGGTAGAGCACGTGCTCGAGGAAATGGCTGAGTCCGTTGTCCTCGGGGGCCTCGTAGCGCGAGCCGACGCGCGTCTCGGCCTCGATGACGACCTGATGCGTCCCGGGCAGGGCCACGGCGACGATCGCCAACCCGCCTTCGACGACGCTCACCGTCCCGCGCAGCGCGTCGAGCGACGGCTCCCCGCTCATTCGCGCTCGTCCTCGCCGTCCTTGCGGGGCGCGACGAGGTTCGGGTTGATCTCGATCCGCGCCTCCGCCGCCTTTCGCAGGGCGGCGACGTACTCGATGAGCGCCTCGTCACCCTTGGCGCGCTGGCGCTCGCGCTGGATCGAGAGCCTCTCCCGGTCGAACTCGGCGCGGTCGGCGGGTTTCTTCTCGACCAGCGCTACCACGGCGTATCCGCTCCCCGTGGGGATGGGGCTGGGGTGGACAGCACCTGGCTTGTCGAGCGCGAACACCAGCGCCGCGACGTTGGCCGTGGCGTCGGGGATCGGACGCTCGAGGCGGCTGAACGGGCCGATCCGCTGCACCCTGGGCCGGTTCGCCGCGTCCACGGCCGAAGTGGCGCCGGCGTCCTTGGCCGCGGCGCCCGCCGCCTCGGGCCTGGTCGCGGCGGACCCCGCCGTGGTTTCGAGGGCGGCCCGGACCAGCCGCTCCACGGTCGCCTCCAGGGGCGCGCCGTCCCGCGCGGCCGCCACCAGGTCGTCGCCGAACCGCTTGGCGAGCCCGTCCGACTTGAATCGGACGAACCCCCGCCGCGCGACCACCCGGCGCCCCACGAGCTCGATCCCAGCGGCGTCGGGGCGTGCGTTCACCCGGAGCAGGTGGAAGCCGGCGCTGGTTTCGACGAGCGGCGTGATCGCGCCAACGGGCAGATCTTTCGTCGCCTCCACGAGCGCCTCACCGCCCTCCCCGTAAGCGGTCGCGTCGAGGCAGCCGAGCTCGCCGCCGTGGATGGCGGCCGCGCCGTCGCTGACCTCGCGCGCCAACCGTGCGAAATCGGCGCCCTTGTCGAGGGCACTGCGGGCCGCCTCGATCCGGGCCCGGAGCTGGACCTTGTCCTCGTCGGTGGTGGTGGGCGAGAACCGGGCCACGATCTCGCTCACGACGGTACAGTCCGCCTTGAAGGACGCCTTCTCCGTCGCCCACGCCGCGTCGACCTGGGCCTGGTTCGCCGCCGCCCAGTCGTCGACCGCGGCGTCGGGGGCGTCGACCAGGTAGCGCGCGAACCAGTCCCGCGGGATCGTCACCTGCTCGATCACCGCCGTCGACTTGGCGCGCTCCCAGGCCAGCCAGGTCTCGTTCTCCGTGACTTGCACGCTGGCGCGGATGATGTCGCGCATCCGCTCCGCGATCAGCTCGTCCCGCTGGGACTCCCGGAACTCCTTGGGGCTGCGGTTGGCGCGCACGCGGATGGTGCGCTCGTAGATCTTGTAGTCGAACCGCCCTGTCTTGCTGCTCTTCACCTCGATGGTTCGGACCCCGCGCGGCCCCGCGGGATCGCACACGGCGAGCTTGCGCGCACGGTCAGGGTCCGAGATGAGCGGGTTCGGGATCCAGTTGCAGAGGCCGAGGCGTTGCGACAGGTGGGCGAGGTCGCGCGCTGGCAGCGACACGCGCACCCGGCCGGCCTCGAGCTCGCTCTCCACCTCCGCGTCGCCGATGCCCAGGCCGATCTTCTCTGCCTCCGCGAGCAGCAGCTCCCGCTCGACCAGCCCCTCGGCGATCCGGCGCTCGAAATCGAGCTCGCGCATGACGCGCGGCTCCATCCCGTCCCAGGCCGCCAGCCGCTGCGCCGCGACGTAGTCCTTCTCGTCGAGGCAGCGCGAACCCACGCGGACGGCGCACTCGACGGCGACCTTGCCGGAGCCGCGGTTGCTCGCCGCGCGGAACTCGATGACGAACACGACGATGACGAGGGACACCACCGCGCCGACGAGCGGCTGGGCCGCGCCGCCCTGTCGGAATACGCTCAGCATGTAAGGGCGCTCCCCCGCCAGAGCTCGTGCCGCGCGGCGCGTCCCCGGTCGGGGCGGCGCACATACCACGCGCGCGCGGCGAGGTCCATGCGCAGCAGCGGTCCTGCGGGAGGCCTGAGAGCGCGGCGTCGACGCGGTGCGGACGGCGCGGGAAGTCCAGCCAGGCCAGCTCGCGGCGGCTCCGTCACGAGCCCGACCGGGGGCCTTACGAGCTAGCGGGGGCTCGGGCCAGCGGCCTTCTCGAGCGCGAGCGTGACAGCGAGCTCCTCGAGCACCGCCTCGAACGAGCCGACGGCGAGCTCGAAGGTGACCTGGTGCCAGGTGTCGAGCGTCTGGCTCCGGTCGCCGGGGTCCCGGATGGGCAGGGCAGACACGCCGATCTCCCGGTACCCGCGCTCCAGCAGCGGACTGGCGAGGCCACGAGCCCGGGCGAGCAGCTCCTCGGCGCCCTCGCCAGGGAACGCCATCGCCTCGGCGTGGAACACGACGCGCACGAAGAGGGTGGCGCGGACGCCCACGGACACCCCGCTGTCCATGATGAGGTTGTCGCGCACCCGATCGGCCAGGACCACCGCGTCCGGCAGCGTGCGGAAGGGCTCGAACCCCCGGGCGACGAGCTCTTTCTTCAATTCGTTGCGGGTGGGCAGGGGGGCCATCGCGGAGGGGCGGGCGCCCGGGCGGCCCGACGATGCCAACTAGATCCGCGCAACGTCTGCGGAAAGTGCGTGACCAGCCCGGCCGCCAGGGCGGACGTTTCCTTGTGGCAGAGGGGGACCGGACCGTCAAGCGCGCCGCCCGGGCGCCCCGAAGGCCGCGCCGCGATCCGGCCCGCCAAACTCTGCTATCTTCTGCCACGAGTGGCCCTCTCCCGACCTCCTCAGACCGCGCAGCGACGCTTCGTGGGCGGCGCTCGCCGTGCCGCCTCCGACCGCGTGATCCTGCGCTGCCGCGGCGAGGAGGTGGAGGGGTGGACCCTGAACGTCAGCCGAGGTGGCCTGCGCGTCGTGATCGAGCGGCCGCTGCGGGTGGAGGACCTCGTGGACGTGGTGTTCGGCGACCCCGGTGCGCCGCCGCGACCGGGGCGGGTCGCCTGGATCAAGGCCGCGCCCGACGGGCAGATCCTCGGCCTGCAGTTCCTCGACACGAAGGGCAGCATCCCCCCGCTCGACGAGTAGCTCTGGCGTGCCCTACGGCTCGGCGCCGCCGCTCTGGTAGGGTTCGCCGTGCCCCCCTGCGACCCCTCGGTAACCGCCGCCGCCGTGCTCGGCCCCGACGGGCCCCTCGCGCGGTCGCTGCGAGGCTACGAGGTGCGGCCCGGGCAGCTCGCGATGGCGTCGGCGGTCGCCGACGCGCTGCGGGACGACCGGATCCTGCTCGTCGAGGCTGGCACCGGCACCGGCAAGACCCTCGCCTACCTGGTGCCGGTCCTGCAGAGCGGCCGAAAGGTCGTCATCTGTACCGCCACCCGGGCTCTGCAGGATCAGATCGTCGACAGCGACCTGCCTCTGGCGGCGCGCGCGCTCGGGATCGAGCCCCGGGTGGCGGTGATGAAGGGGCTGAGCAACTACCTCTGCCGGCGGCGCTACGCCGACTTCGCGGCCAGCGACGAGGCGCTCGCCCCGCGCCACGCGCGCGGTCTCCGCGTCCTCGAGCGCTGGCTCGCCCAGACCACGGTCGGGGACGTCGCCGAGCTGACCGAGCTCGCCGAGGACGACCCGCTGCTCGGCCACGTCACCGCCTCCAGCGAGACGCGCCTCGGACCCGCCTGTCCGCACCACGAGCGCTGCTTCGTGACCCGGATGCGCCGCGCGGCGGAGCAGGCCCAGGTCGTGGTGGCGAACCACCACCTCTTCTTCGCCGATCTCGCGCTGCGCGGCCCGCACCCCGGGCGGGTGATCCCCGACTACGAGGCGGTGGTGTTCGACGAGGCGCACCAGCTCGAGGACGTGGCGACGAGCTTCTTCGGGATGCGCGTCTCCCGTTCCCGCCTCACGCTGCTCCGCCACGACGTGACACGCGCGCTCGAGCGGGCTCGCGCGGCGGAGCCCGGGTTGGTCCCCGGCGCCTCGCTCGCTCTCGCCGGGGACCTCGACGCCGCCGCGGCGGCCTTCTTCGCCGCGCTCGCCGCGGCGCTCGGCGCGGGCGAGGCGCGGATCGCCGTCGAGCGCGACGCCTGGCAGGGCGACCTCGGCGCGCGGTGGCTCGCGCTCGACGGGGCTCTCGAGGGAGTCGGCGCGCTGGCCGCGACGGTGGCGGCCCGGCTTCGCGAAGCCGGGGGTCGTCCGGGCACGGCGGGCAGCGGCGCCGCGGACGCGCTCGAGATCGCGGCGCGCCGGGCGGAGCTCGCGCGCGACCACCTCGCCGCCATCGCCGACGCGGGGCGGGGCCTCGTCACCTGGTTCGAGCCGGATCCGGCCCAGCCCGCCCTGTCGGCGGCGCCGGTCGCGCTCGCCGCCGTGTTCCGCGCGCGGATCTTCGAGCGGATCCCCGCCGTGGTGCTCACCAGCGCCACCCTGACCACCGGCGGGCAGGCGGCCCGCGACGGGGTGCCGGCCGCCGAGGAGCCCGTCGCGCCCTCCGACGCGCCGCCCGCGCCCGGTGACTTCACCTACCTGCGCGCCCGGCTCGGCCTCGCCGAGCCCGGGCTCGCCGTGGACGAGCAGGTGGTCGCCTCCCCCTTCGACTTCTCCACGTCGGTGCTGCTCTACCTGCCGCGCGATCTGCCGCCGCCGGGCGACGCGGGCTTCGTCCCCGCGGCCACCGCGCGCGTCGCCGAGCTCGTCACGCTGACCGACGGCGGCGCCTTCGTGCTCACCACCTCGCTGCGTTCGATGCGCGCCCTCGGCAGCGGACTCCGCGCGCTCTTGCCCGAGCGCCGCATGCTCGTCCAGGGGGAGTCGCCGAAGCCCGCGCTCATCGCCGAGTTTCGCGCCGCCGGGGACGCGGTGCTGGTGGCCACCATGGGGTTCTGGGAGGGGGTCGACGTACCGGGCCGTGCGCTGCGACTGGTGGTGCTCGAGAAGGTGCCGTTCGCCGTGCCGAGCGATCCCGTGGTGCGGGCGCGGGCGCGCGCGCTCGAGGAGGAAGGGAAGAACCCCTTCGTCGAGCTCTTCGTGCCGGCCGCCGCCATCACGCTCAAGCCGGGCTGCGGCCGGCTCGTGCGCACGCGCCGCGACCGGGGGATCGGGGCCCTGCTCGACGGCCGCGTGACGCGCCGCGGCTATGGCCGCCAACTGCTCGCCGCGCTGCCCCCCGCGCGGCGCACGACCGACCTCGCCATGGTGCGCGAGTTCGCGGCGACGCAACTCCAGGGCGACGACCGCGGCTGACCGGCGGTGCGCGCGGACACCAGGCGAGTTCGCGCGCGCCGCACCGCCGGGAATCGGCGTGAGCTCGCCCGGGCTGCGCCACCGGATCCCGCGATCTGCGAGCGGGCGCGCGCCCGCCCCGCCACCCTTACCCGAGCCACCACCCGAGCAGCAGCTCGCGCGACGTCGCGCGGCTCATCGCCTGGATCGCGTCGACCAGCGGGATGCCTTGCGGGCAAACCTCGACGCAGGCCTCCGCCTGGCCACAGTCGGCGACGCCGCCCGGGACCATCAGCGCGCCGACGCGGGCGCGGCGCGTGAGCGCGCCGGTCGCGTGGCTCACGGCGAAGGCGACGCGGGCGAGCGCGGCCGCGCCGACGTAGTCCGCGTGCGGGCCGTATTGCGGGCAGGCCTCGAGGCAGGCGCCGCAGCTCGTGCAGCGGCCGAGCGCGACGCGCGCGAGCTCGGCGTCAGGGGCGCGCTCGGCCGGCGCGGGAGCGGTGGTGTCGGGCAACAACGGGATCGACGGGTCGAGCTCGCGCAGGACCGCGGCGGGGCGCGCGCGATCCACCACGAGGTCGCGCACCAGCGGGAACTTCGCCAGGGGCTCGAGGACCAGCGCGCGCCGGGGCCGGGCCACGCTCATCAGCGGCGTGCCGCAGGCCGGGCGCGGCAGGCCGTCGATCAGCAGGGTGCAGGCGCCGCAGTCGAGCTCGGTGCAGTCCCCGTCCCAGGCGACCGGCGCGACGGCGGCGCCGGTGGCGGTCACCGGTCGCTCGGCGATCGCGCGGAGCGCCCCCGCCACGCTCAGCCCCGGGGTCGCGACGACGTCGAATTCCTCCCAGCGCCGCGTCTCCACCCGCTCGGGGCTATCCTGGCGGCGAATGCGCAGGCGCACCGTGGGCGCGGCGGGCGGCGCCGGCGGGGAGGGACGCCCGGGGGCGGCGCGGTCGCGCGGGCGATGGCTCGGCATGTCAGCGGGTCTCCGGTGGCTGGGCGGGCGCTGGCGCGGAGGGCTCGCCCGCGGGCGGGTCGGCGACGAGGTCCGTCACCTCGACCCGCCTGCCCGCGCAGTCGTAGGCGAGCCGGCCGACGAAGAGCACCTCCCCCCCGTCGGCCAGCGCGAGCGAACGGCGCCGCGGCGAGCCGTCCCTGTCGCGCGGGCGCGCGCGGGCCGCGAGCACGATGGTCGCCAGGCAGAGGAGGTGGTCGAGGTGGAGCGCCTGCTCCGCGCACTGGTTGAGGTTGGTGCCGCGGTCCGCCAGCGCGACCGCCCGGGCGCGCGCGGCGATCGACGCCAGCGCCTCCTGCCCCTGCTCGAGCGCGTCCGCGTCACCCGTCAGGGCGCTCGTCATCGCGCGCGCCAGCTCCCGCTGCAGGGCGAAGGGGCTCACCCCCTCCCCCGCGTCGCCTTGCCCGAGCCGCGCCGTGCGCTCGGCCTCCGCGGCGGCCTCCACGCGCTCGAAGACCGACCCCGGCAGGTCCTCGGCGCGCCGGGCGAGTGCGGCGCGATAGCTCGTCATGGCCGCGGCGGCGCGGGTGGCGCCGAAGAGGCAAGCCAGCAGGTCGTCGCCGCCGAGCAGGCCCGCGCCGTGGTAGAGCGCGGCGCAGCCACCTGCCGCGTAGAGCCCGGGGAGGCTCGTGGCGTGGTTGCGCGGCGAGTCGGCGCGGAGCGCGCCGTCAGGCGCCGGCTCGTGATCCACCCAGAGCCCGCCGAGCGGCGCGCAGACGCGCGGGAAGACCCGCAGCGGGAGCCACCGCCCGCTCGCATCACGCTCGGCCCCGGCGGCTGCCAGCACGCGCCCCAGGCGCGCGTCGAGGGCGCGCGGGTCGAGGGCGGCGAGCTCCACGTAGGCCGCGCGCCCCCCCGGAGCGGCGGGCGCGTCGACGCCGAGGGAGAACAGCGCCCTCGCCGCCTCCGAGCGCGGCAGCCCGCCGTGCCCGTCCCCGCGCCCATCGAGCGGGTACTCGCGCTCGCCCTCCGGGATCGCCGCCGGTGGTCGCGCGTCGTCGGGGTCGCGCGGCATCCAGATCCTGGCGCCCTCGCCGCGCAGGCCCTCCGCGAGCGCGAAGCCGTCGTCGTGGGTGAGCACCGCCGCGGGGTGGCAGGCGACGGCCTCGGCGCTCGCTACCGCCGCCCCGGCCCGCCAGGCGAGGGCGACGCCCGCCCCGCTCGCGCTCGCCACCTGGCCGAGCGGTACGAAGAGCCCGACCGCGCTCCCCGTCGCCAGGCACACCCCGTCCGCGCGGAGCGCCCGGCACCGGAGGGTGCGGCGGTCCCGTGCCACGACGCCGACGATCACACCGTTGTCGTCTTGAATCAGAGCGGCCAGATCCCAATGCTCGAGGCGTCGCACCATCGGCTCGCCGACGAGGCGGAGGCCACGCTCATCCCGGGCCTCGACGCCCTCCCAGCGCCGCACCTGGTCGTCGAGCACTCCGAGCACCTGCCGCCCGGTGTCGGCGCCCGCGAGAACGGTGCGGGGGACCCTGGCGCCGGCGTGGGCGAAGCGGGCGAAGCCGCCGGTCGTCGCGCGCAGGAAGGGCACGCCCGCCCGGGCGAGCCGCGCGACGAGCCCGGGCGCCGCACGGACCATCGCGCGCACCGCCGCCGGGGGCGCCGCGAAGGCGCCTGCGCGCAGCGTGTCCTGGAGGTGCTGGGCGGCGTCGGCTTCGGCGAGCGCGGCGTTGATGCCGCCGCGCGCCGCTGCCGAGCGGGCGCGCGCGGCCGGCGACAGCGAAAGGAGCAGCACCGGCTGCCCGCGCGCGGCCAGCTCGTGCGCCGCCATCAGCCCGGCGACCCCGGCGCCCACCACGATCGCGCGACGTACCCGCGGCGAGGACGCGCCGGCGCTCGCCGTCATGGCCGCCGCTCCGGTCGCCCGCCCGCGGGATTGGGAGCCCGCGGGCCAGGCAGGATTGGGCTCACGACCGGTGTCCGAGGGGGCGCGACGGGCACCGAGTCGGCGCAGTCCAGGCGCGGCGGCAGCTCCTCCCGCGCGCCCAGGTCGGCAGCGAGTCGAAGGCCGGTCGAGAAGTAGACGACGGTGGTGGCGCCGAGGAGGAAGAGCGCGAGCCCGCCCACGGCGGCGACCGCGCCGACGATCCGACCCGCGCGGCGGGACGCGGTGACACCCCAGCTCGCGCAGAAGGCGCGCAGGCCGTTCGCGAGGTGGTAGGTCGCCGCTGCCAGCGCCAGTAGGTACAGGACGGCCGGGACCGGTACGCCGCCGACGCCGCTCGAGAAGAGCTCGCAGAGGCCGGGGAATCGGTCCGCGGGCGCGGGCGCGGTCGGCGCCAGGCGAAGCTCGTAGACGTGGTAGACGACGAAAGCCAGTACCATCAGGCCCGTCACCCGCTGCAGCACGTACGCCGAGTAACGCGCGCTCCGGTGGCCGCGCAGGCGCGGGCGTCCCCGCCAGAGGACGCCGAGGCCGTAGAGGGCGTGGAAGGCGAGCGGTAGGGCGACCCCGAGGAGCTCGAACAGCAGGGTGTGTGGAGGCATGGCGGCCCCGCCCATCGCCGCGTCGAACGCGCCCTGGCCTTGCAATGCGTGGGCGTTTGCCCAAAGGTGGAGCACGAGGAACGCGCCGATCGGGACCACCCCCGTCAGCGAGTGGAGCTTCTTCCAGACGAAGGCGCGTCGTTCCCGCGCCGACGGCTCGATCGCTGATGCGGAAGCAGACAAGAGGTGACCCTCCGAGGGATCAGCGGCGCTCCGGGCCGCGTGGGGCCGCGCTCGATGCCTGCTACGGGAGGGCGAGGGCCCCGTCAAGCGCCGTGCGGCGCCGGCGCGCGGTCCTGGCCGCGCTCGCCGGTCTGCTCGGCGGGGCGGCGGCGGTGGGCGCCGGGTGCCGCGCCCCGGACGCGAAGGCGCCGCGGCCGACCCCGGTGCTCGTCTCCGATCGCGCGGCGCAGGCCGAGCTCCGCGCCATCGAGCTCGCCTGGGGCGACGCTTCGCTCGCCGATCGCGCGGCGCTCGAGCCCCGGCTGCGAGCGTTCCTCGCCCGCTACCCTGCGGATGACGGCTGCCGGCTCGCGCGTGTCTACCTCGCGTTCATCCTGGCGGCGCGGGGCGATGCGGAGGCTGCAGAGGCGATGGTCGCGCCCGTCCGGCGGGGGCCGCTCGGCGCCGCCCGCGACCTCGCCGAGGTCGCTGCCGCCCGTGGGTTGCTCGCTCGCGGCCGCGCCCGCGAGGCCCTGGCGCTCCTCGAGCCGCTCGCGGGCCGGCTCATCGGGGGGGGCGAGCGCGCCCTCCACGCGGAGGCCACGGCGCTCGCGGCCACCGCGACCGGCGAGTCGGCGCGCGCGATCGACGCGATGGAGGCGTGGCTGGTCGACGTGCCCGCGGCCCAGCGCCAGGAGGCCCTGGCCACGGTGGCCCGGCTGCTCGAGCGCTGCCCGCGGCCGCTGCTCGAGCGCCCCGCCGCGGCGCTCGACGCCCGCGCGGCCACCACCCCCGGCGAGCCGAACGCGGCGGCGCGCGACGCTCTCCGCCAGGCCATACGCACGCGGCTGATGCAGGCGGCGCTCGACGAGCGCGACGCCGAGCTCGCCCAGCGGCTCGTCGCCCGCAGCCCCACGGCCCTGCTCCGGGACACGCGGGGCGAGGCGCTGGTCGCGCTGGCGGCGACCGGCGTCGTCGCGCCACGGGTGGTTGGGCGCACCGTCGGCGTCGTGCTGAGCCTGCAGACGGCGGACTCGCGGCGCCGGTCGGCCGCCGTGGTCGCAGGCGTGTCGCGGGCGCTCCGCGCGAGGTCGAACGCGGCGGCGCTCGTGCAGCTGGTGACCCGCGACGACGGGGGCGATCCGGAGGCCACGGGCACGGCGCTCGCGGCCCTGGCGGGCGAGGGCGCGGGCGTGCTCGTCGCCGGGGTGGACGTGGACGGCGCAGGTCGCGCGCTCGCCTACGCCTCCGCCGCCGGCGTCCCGGTGCTGATCCTGAGCCCG
Source organism: uncultured Polyangiaceae bacterium (assembly GCA_964454025.1). Classification (GTDB taxonomy): domain Bacteria; phylum Myxococcota_A; class Polyangia; order Polyangiales; family Polyangiaceae; genus JAFGBI01. The sequence continues at coordinate 95,664 of CAYVRP010000015.1, forward strand.
CCGGCGGCGCCCGCGCCGCCGGACGGCTACGGCTTCGTCATCGGCATCGACGCCGCCGCGTCGCGGGGCGCCCTCGAGGCGGCGCTCACCGCCGCTGCGCCGGGGTCGATCCCCGTCGTCGTCGGACCCGGCGGCCTCGCCTGCGACGTGGAGGGGGGCGCGGGGCGGCCTCGCTTCCCCGCCGCGGACTGGCGGCGGGCCGCGGCGCCGCTGCTGCTGACGGGCGCCGGCGACTGCGTTCGGGACGCGCTCGCCGCCGCGGCCGCGGCGGGGCATCGGGCCCCGGTCGCGGTCGATCTCGAGGGGGCCGACGGCCTCGCCGGGGTCGAGCGTGCGGCGCCGACGCTGGTGGCGCGCGCGGGCCGCTTCCCCAGCGTGCCGGTCACCGATCGGACGCTCTCGCTCCACCAGGTGCTCGGCCACGACGCGGCCGCGCTCGCGGCGGCGGCGCTGGCGGAGGTCGAGGACCGGCGTGTGGAGGGCGCGGAGGAGGTCGCCGCCGTGCACCGCGCGATCCGCGACCGGCTGGCGACCGTCACCGTCGAGCTCTGGTCCACCGCGGCGACGGGGTTCGCCGGGGGGCGCTCGCTTCCGCGGACGATCGACGTGGTCCCGGCGACCCCGGCCTCGAAGGGGTTGGGGCGATGAGCGCGCTCACCGTCGCCCTGCCCCACCGCCGCGCCACCACGCGGCTTGCCGCGCGGCTCGCCCGGGTCCTCGCGCCAGGCGACCTGCTGGTGCTCGAGGGGCCGCTCGGGTCGGGCAAGACGTTCCTCACCCGCGCCCTCTGCCGCGCCCTCGGGCTCGACCCGGCGGTGCCGGTGACGAGCCCCACCTTCACGCTCCTGCACGAGCTCGAGACGGCGCCGCCGGTCGCCCCCGCTGACCTCTACCGCCTCGCGGACGCGGACGCGGTCCGGCTCCTGGGGCTCGACGCGCAGCGGGAAGAGGGGCGGATCCTGGTGGTGGAGTGGGGCGAGCCCTTCTTGGCGCTGCTCGGCGGCGACGGCCTCGTCGTCGACCTGGTGGTGGAGCCGCGGCGCCAGGCCCAGATCCGCGCCACCGGCCTCCGCTCGGCGCAGGTTCTCGCCGAACTCGCCGCCGCATGTGGTGTACCCTGAGCCCGTGGGCGCGCCGGCCGACAAGCCTCGCCTCCGGGAGGCGCTGCTGGAGCCGCTCGAGCCGCTGATCCGGCTGCTCGAGGCGGTGGGGACCCTGGTGATCCTGGCCGTCCAGGCCCTGCTCTGGGCGCTGCGTCCGCCGCTTCGCCTGGGGCAGCTCCTTCTGGCGATGGAATTCGTCGGCGTGCAGTCGATCTTCATCGTCGTCTTGACCGGGACCTTCACCGGGATGGTCCTCGCCCTGCAGATGGTCAACGCGCTGCGCGATTTCGGGGCGGAGAGCATGGTGGGGGCCATCGTCGCCATCTCCCTCACCCGTGAAATGAGCCCGGTCTTCGCCGCCCTCATGGTCACCGCCCGCGGCGGCAGCGCCATGGCCGCCGAGCTCGGCAACATGCGGGTGACCGAGCAGATCGACGCCCTGGCGACCATGGGGGTGAGCCCCGTGCAATACCTGGTGACGCCGCGGATGCTGGCGAGCGTGATGATGCTGCCGCTGCTCTGCGTGCTGTTCACCTGCGTGGGGATGGCGGGCTCGTGGTTCGTGGCCGTGCATGGGCTCGGCCTGGACCCCGGCACCTACCTCGCCAACGTCGAGGCGTACCTCGAGCTCGAGGACTTCACCATGGGGATGGTCAAGTCCGTCGTCTTCGGCTTCCTGGTGTCGGTCATCTCCTGCCACCAGGGCTTCCACGCCTCGGGCGGGGCGCGCGGGGTGGGCCAGGCGACCACCCGCGCCGTCGTCAACAGCGCCGTGGCGATCCTGGTCGCGAACTACCTCCTCACGAGCTGGCTGATGGGGATCTGATCCCCGCCCCGGAGCACTGTCCCATGAGCGAACCGCCCCCCATCCCGATCTCGATCAGCGCGCGCCACGTCCACCTCACCCGGGAGCACGTCGAGCTGCTCTTCGGCCCCGGGCACGCGCTCACGCCCTGCAAGGACTTGAGCCAGCCGGGACAGTTCGCCTGCGCCGAACAGGTCACGCTGGTGGGCCCGCGGGGCAGCATCCCGGACGTGCGCGTCCTCGGGCCGGTGCGGCCCGAGACGCAGGTCGAGATCTCCCGGACCGACGAGCGCGCGCTCGGCATCGACGCGCCGATTCGCCCCTCCGGCGAGCTCGCGGGGAGCGCCGGGATCGAGCTCGTGGGCCCGGCGGGCCGCGTGAAGCTCGAGCGCGGCGCCATCCAGGCCAAGCGCCACATCCACATGAGCCCGGCCGACGCCGCCGTCTACGGGGTGAAGGACAAGGACTGGGTGATGGTGCGCGTCGGTGGCGAGCGCGGCATCATCTTCGACGACGTCCTGGTGCGCGTGCACCCCGACTTCGTGCTCGACATGCACCTCGACACGGACGAGGCGAACGCCGCCGATCTGAAGCCCGGCGCCACCGGCACCCTGCTCCGCGGCCCTGTCACCGTGCAGGTCGAGCCGGACGACTGAGCCGCCGTCGCCCGGCGGCTACGGGGTGGGGGCGGGCGCCGGGGGTGGCACCGTCGGCCCCTGGGCGAGGCGCGAGTGCCGGTGCCCGTAGGCGAAGTAGAGCAGGAGACCGCCGGCGAGCCAGCCGAAGAGACGGTACCAGGTTTCGAGCTTGAGGCCCCACATCAGATAGAGGTTGGTGGCGATGCCGAGGGCTGGCACCCAGGGGACCAGCGGGGTGCGGAAGGGGCGGGGCGCGTCCGGCTGCGTGTAGCGGACCACTAGCACGCCGGCGCACACGATGGTGAAGGCGAAGAGGGTCCCGATGCTCGTCATCTCGCCGAGGGCGCTCATCGGCGCGAAGGCGGCGAGCAGGCCGACGAAGACCATGAAGGCGAGGTTCGACTTCCAGGGAGTGCGGAAGCGGGGGTGGACGTGCCCGAACAGGCCGGGGAGCAGCCCGTCGCGCGCCATCGAGAAGCAGACCCGCGACTGGCCGAGCAGGAGCACCAGGATGACCGACGTGTAGCCGGCGATGATCGCGAGCTTGACCGCCATCCGGAGCCACCCGAACGGGGTGCGATCGATGGCCACCGCGACCGGCGCCGCTGAGTTAAGCTCCGTGTAATGGACCATCCCGGTCATCACGTAGGCGAACGCCACGTACAGCAAGGTGCAGACGGCGAGCGATCCGATGATGCCGATGGGCATGTCGCGGGACGGGTTCTTCGCCTCCTGGGCCGCGGTGGAGACGGCGTCGAAGCCGATGTAGGCGAAGAAGATCACCCCCGCGCCCTGCAGCACGCCGCTCCACCCGAACTGGCCGAAGTGCCCCTGGTTCGGCGGCAGGAACGGGACGTGGTTCGCCGGGTTCACGTAGAACGCGCCGAGGGCGATGAAGAGCACCACCACGCTCACCTTGAGCACCACGATGGTGGAATTGAAGCGCGCGGACTCGCGGATACCGACGATCAGGAGCAGCGAGATGACGATCACCACGATCACGGCCGGCAGGTTCATCACGGCCGCGCCGGCGGTGGTGCCATCGGGGAGCGTGGTGTGCTCGAAGGGGGAGGCGGCGAGCGCCGCCGGGAAGGAGACGCCGAGCTGGTGCAACAGCGAGATGACGTACCCGGACCAGCTCACCGCCACCGTCGACGCGCCGATGGCGTACTCGAGGACCAGATCCCAGCCGATGATCCACGCGGCCAGCTCGCCCAGCGTCGCGTAGGCGTAGGTGTA
>CAYVRP010000016.1:0-98963 GCA_964454025.1 uncultured Polyangiaceae bacterium
TTCCCCCCATTGTCGAGCGTGTGCGACGCGCTGCGCGCGGCGCTTCAGCTAGTATTCGTCCGTTCGCGGGATCCAGCCCCCCCCCCAGCGCGAAATCCGGGCTTAGCGCATCACCACGACTCGTTTTCGAATGCGGCTTCGAAAAAGCGGGTAGCCACCGAGATGGCAGCCTCTTCACCGATTCCAGCCCCGACACGAAAGGCACACCAAATCGCAGCCACGCCGAACGTAGATTCCTCTTCTGCTCGCAACCGCCATAGGCGCCAAGGGCCGTATTCCACAAGGCCGCGTTCGTTGTATGGACAGCCAGGTGTCGGCACCGAAGCGCCGGGATGGCGTTGGTGCGTGACTTCCTGGAGAACCAGACTCACGCCCTCGCCTGACTCCAGATTCGCGCCACTCGGTCCCACAGCGAAAAGCACCTGGTCGTTCCTGCGCAGCACCAGGGATGGATCGGCGTTCGCGTCGCGGACCAGCAGCAAGTGGTCGCCAGGGGCAACCATGGCCCTTCGAAAACTCGGGTCCATGGGCAAACGACCGCACCTGTAAATGGCCCGCCGGGCTCGAGCGTCACCGCGCATCCACCAGCGAGGACGCTCTTCCGTGCGGGAGACCATGAGGAGTTGGCTATCTTCGACGACCATCGTCGGGGACTGCCCCCAATATCCCAACACCTCCTTGCCAAAACCGGGACCGACGATGGCGCCACCAGCCAACCGTCCGTCGGACTGGAGAGACAGAACGCTCAAATAGGAATAGGTGTAGCGAATCGCCACGGTCCCAGTGTCCCTACTCTTGCCATTCTTCCCGCTTGGACGACATGATGATACCCAATCTCATGCCCGGCCTGATCATCCCGGATTTCGCACGGCCCCGGAGCCGGCTGACTGGGGCGAGCCGATTCACGCTCCGAGCGGCGTGAATCGGCTCGGTCGCCCTGAGCTCCTCGATGAGCCGGTCGCGGGGGTCGGCGCTCACTGCCCATCCGATGCCCCATCCCGAGCCCGATGGAAAGCCCCCTGTCAGGCTTCATGCAAAGTAGATCCCACCATGGAATACACAAACACACCTGGCGCCCATGGAAGCGCTACCCTCGCCAGGCCGTGAACGGATACCTTGAGCGACTGCCGCGTAGAGCGCGTCCGCGTCGGGTCCGTACATGTACAGCACAGCTTCGCCGTCGCCGACCTCGTTCCCATCGAACTCTCCCGCGTGGACCTGCTCGATGGCGGCGGTCAGCTCGTCTTCGAGTGCGAAGACGGGGCCGAGATCGGCGCCTTCGAACGGGAAGAGCACCTTCACGCAGTGTTCGCTCATCGCCGATGCCCCTTCCCGCGCGCGATCAGCCGTTGCGGCAGCCGTCGTCGACGGTGGAGTTGCAGTCGCCGAGCCCCATGGCGCAGTCGCCGATGGCGCACGCTCCGAGCAGGCAGGTGACCCGCGACGTGCGCGGCGCCTCCGGGCACTCGACCCCGCAGGCCCCGCGGTGCTCCCGTTCCACCTCGACGCCGACCTCGCTGCCGTTCTCGTGCGCCTCGTCGCAATCCCGGCGCACGTCGTCGCTGCACTCCGCGAGGCGACAGAGCCCGCCGCGGGCTCTGCAGTTGGCGGGGGCGAGGGGCCGCGCGCAGGGCTCGCACCCCTCGCAGCCGCACCCCAGGGCCGGATCCCGCGTCGGGAAGCAGCGGAGTGCGCCGTCCACCGGGCAGAGCTTCTCGTCAACACCGCAGCCGGCCGTGCCCGGGGCACCGGCCGCGACCTCGGCGCCGCTCGCGCCGCCATCGCCCCTGCGGTCGAACCCGCCGGAGAGGGCGTCGGCGTCGATCATGAGGCTACAGGACAGCGCGAACATCGCAGACGACGCGCCGAGCGCCGCGATCCGTCGGCGCCGCGTGCAGGGCCAGCCTGCCCGCCCGGCGCTCCGCCTCTGCGGGCGGGACATCAGAAGCTCCCCCGGAGGGCGACGAACCCCGCCGCCGGTGACAACTCGAGCAAGGGGGCGCCGCGCGCCAGCGGCCGGGGGCGCTCCCGTCCGGACGCCCGCGCCACCAGCGCGACGGTGACCACGCCGGAGACCAGCGCCACTCCGCCCGCGACGTCGGCGATCGCCGCGTGCGTCGCGATGCGCTCGCTCGAGGGCTCGTCGCATTCGGGCGCGCAGCCGTCCAGGGCGTCGGCCTGGCGGAGCAGCGCGCTCGCGCCGAAGGCTGCGCTCGTCGCCGTCGCCACCAGCGCGACGCCGCCGAGGACCTGCGCCGACGGGGGGACGCGCAGCACCCACGCGCCGTCCGGCCCGTCGCGGCGCGCGAAGTCGGCGGCGACGACGCGGTCCCGCTCCCCCTGTCGGATCAGCGCCCGGACCGTCCGGCGCCGACCGTCGGCGGTCGCGAAGGCGAAGTCGTACGCCCCCGGGTCGAGCTCCACGGCTGCACCGTCGATGGACGTCGCGATGACGCGCCCCTGGTGGGTCACCGTCACCTCCGTCAGCGGGCCCTTGCGATCGGAGGCATCGAAGACCACCGTGGGGACCTCGTCCCGGAGCTCCTCCAGCCACGCGACGCAGTCGCGCTGGACGACGTCGGGGCAGGCCTCTTGCGCGCAGGTCCGCAGGCTCCGCGACGACTCGACGAGCCTCCCCTCCCGCCGCTGAAGCTGCGCCCTGACGTGGCTGTCCACGCACGTCTGCGTGGTGACCGTCTCGGCTGCCGCCGACGACGATGCGAGCAGCAGCGCGGCCAGCGCGCGCCGTCGCCGGCGCCGCGCCCGCCCGAGGGGCGGACCGCGATGCGAGCGCAGGCGTTCCTTCATGACGGGGGCCTCGATCGGGTCACAGGCACTGCGGCTTGAAGTGCTTGATCCCCGCGTCGTCGAAGTAGGCCGGCGGATTGCAGCCGGGCCTGACCGTGGGGGTTCGGCGTGGGGCTCCCCCCGCGGGGGGAGCGGCCCCGGCGCGGGAGGCCCCGCTAGCTTCGGGCGGGAGCGCCTTCAACGCAATGACGATGTCGACCGTCTCCTCCAGCGTGACGCGGCGGAGGGCGGCCTCGTGCCCCGGCGCGGTCACGCGGATCTCGTGCGGCGCGGAGGAGCGGGCGTAGGTCTGGCGGTGGGGGTTGGTCCTGAGCGCCACGCCATCGAGCGCGATGGTGGCCTCGGCCGGGAAGGCGGTGATCCGGACCTCGACGGATGGGGACGGTGGCGTCTGCGCGGGCGGGGCGCGGCTGCCGGCCGCGACCGAGAGCGTGGCCCCGACCGCTGCCAGGAGCACTCCGAGGAGCGCCGCCACCAAGGGCCATCGGCGCCGCCGTGACGGGGGCTCGGGCCGGGGCGTGACGTCGCCGGCCAGCGAGATCCGCGGCAGATCGACCAGCAGGAGGGCCGCGTCCTGCCCTTCCGACAACGTCGCGAGCCGGGCCAGCTGATCGGCGACGATGGCCTCGGTCTGGGCGCGCCGATCGGCGAAGAGCTCGGACACCGCGGCGCCGATGTCCCGGCTTCGGAGCTGCGTGCCCGGGAGCCCGAGGAAGGCGTCGAGGTCCGTCTGCATGGCGAGCGCGTTGGGGTACCGCCGCTCCTTGTCCGGCGCGAGCGCGCGCATGACGATGCGCTCGAGCTCGGGATCCACGCCGCCGGTCACGCTGCTCGGGGTCGGGATCTGCCCCGCCTGGACCGCCCGCATGAGCTCCGCGTCGGTGGCGTTCGCCCAGAGTCGAACTCCGGCCGCGGCCTCCCACGCCATCACCCCGACGGCGTAGAGATCCGTCCGGTGGTCGATCCCCTCGCCCGCGATCTGCTCGGGCGGCATGTAGCGGAGCTTGCCCCGGACGACGCCGACGTCGGGGCCGCCGCGCGCGCTGATCTGTCGCGCGATCCCGAAGTCGAGGAGCTTGACCTCCCCCTCGTAGGTCAGAAGGATGTTCTGCGGCGAGACGTCGCAGTGCACGAGCGAGAGCGGATTCCCGTCGAGGCCCCGCTTCGCGTGAGCGTAGTCGAGCGCGTGGAGCACGTCGGACAGCACCCGAAGGTGCATGGTCTGATCGAACGCGGCGCGGGCCCCCGCCGCCCGCGCCGCCCGCACCACCGCGCCGAGGGACTGGCCTGCCAGGTACTCCATCACGATGACCGGCAGGCCCTCGAACTCGAAGACCTCGTTGGTCTGGACGATGTGCGGGTGGCTGAGCTGCGCGTTGAGCCGCGCCTCGGTCATGAAGAGCGCGGCGTAGCCCTCGATCCCGCGCAGCTCCTCCCGGAGCGACTTGAGGACGACGAGCTTGTTGAACCCACCCGGACCGCTCGCCACCGCGAGGTTGACGTCGGCCGTGGCGCCACGGCCGATCCTGGCGATGACACGGTACTTGTCGGCGATGGCCGTGATCGGTTTCGGGGGGAGCGACATGGGACGTCGTCGCGGGCTCGTACCATGGCCGGCCCGCCACCGGCGGCGGTCATGCTACACCGTGGACTGCTCCCAGACCGGGCGTTCTCCGGGGCAGCGCGAGCGGAGGGGCCGCGCGAAACGGGCCCGGCCCGACCCGGGGCTTGTCCACGGGTCCTCGGTCGCTGTATGGGGCCGGGGATGCGAGGGCGCTGGCAGTCGGTCCCGTGGCTGCTCTTCGGTTCGGGGCTCTCGGCGCTCGTCTACCAGACGGCCTGGCAGCGGATGTTCCGGCTGGTGTTCGGCGCTTCGACACCGGCGTCGGCGGCGGTCCTGGCCATCTTCCTCGGCGGCATGGGTCTCGGGGGGTATTACCTGGGCCACCGGGTCGAGCGCTCCGCGCGGCCCCTGCTCTTCTACGCTCACCTCGAGCTCGCCGTGGCCCTCGGGGCGGCGCTCACGCCGCTGCTGGTCGAGCTCGCGGCGGCCATCTACCACGGCCTCGGCGGGAGCGTCCGGCTGGGCCTGCTCGGGGGAACGCTCGCGCGCCTGCTCCTGGTCACGCTGGCGACCGGGCCCGTGGTGTTCGTGATGGGCGGCACGCTACCCGCGGCGGCGCGCGCGGTGGAGTCGGACGGCGACGCGGCGCGCCGCCGGCTCGCGCTGGTCTATGGTCTGAACACGCTGGGCGCGGTGGCGGGCGCGGTGGTGGGGACGTTCCTCGGCTTCGAGCTCTTCGGCACCCGCCTGATGCTGTGGGTAGCGTGCCTGCTCAACCTGCTGGTGGCGATCGTCGCGCGCTCGCTGGGGCGCACGTCCGATCCGGTCGCGGTGGCGGCGGCGGCGGGCGGCGCGGCCCCCGCCGCCGCCCCGCGCGACCGGACGACCCGGGCAGCCATCGCCGTCGCAGCGCTCGCGGGGTTCGCCTTCCTCACGCTCGAGCTCGTCTGGTACCGGATCCTCGCTCCCATCCTGGGCGGTACCGGCTACAGCTTCGGCCTCGTGCTCGCGGTGGCGCTGGCGGGGATCGGGCTCGGGAGCTACGGGTACGCGCGCCGCGACGAGCGTCGCCCGGCCACGCTGGGCTTGCTGGCGCTCACGCTCGGCCTGGAGGCGCTCGCGGTGGGGTACCCGCTCCTCCTCGGCGATCGGCCCGCGGTGTGGGCCGCGCTCGCGCGGGATGCCGTCGCGCTCGGCTTCCCTTCGCTGGTGGGCGGCTGGCTGCTGGTGACGGCCGCCGTGCTGCTCCCCGCGGCGCTCGTCTCCGGCTACCAGTTCCCGGTCATCATCGGCGTCCTCGGCCAGGGCCAGAGCGACGTCGCGCGCCAGGTGGGCCTTGCCTACCTCCTCAACACCCTGGGCTCCATCGCTGGCTCCCTGCTCGGCGGCTTCTGGCTCTTGCCCGCGCTGGGCGTCGAGCGCACCTGGCGGGCGATGGTCGGGCTGCTGGTGCTCGGGTCGGTGGTCACCGCCGCGGTCGCGGTCGCCCGCGCGGAGCGGTCAGGGCGCAGGCCGGCGCGCGCCGGGCTGGCAGGCAACCTCGCGCTCGCCGTGGTCGCCGCGCTCACCCTGCTCGGCCCCGGCCCCGGCGACTTCTGGCGCCACACCCCCATCGGCGCCGGGCGAATGCGCGTCGGCGGCCTCACCGAGAACCAGCTCGAGGCGCGCGTCCGCGACACCGACTGGGACGTCTTCTGGGAGCGGGACGGCGTCGAGGCGGCGGTGGCTCTCGGTCGCGAGAACGGGCTCGTGCTCCTCATCAACGGCAAGGCCGACGGCTCCCTCATCGTCGATCGCGGCACCCAGGCCATGGGCGCGCTGCTGCCGGCGCTGCTGCACCCGGCGCCGCGGCGCGTCTTCGTGCTCGGCCTCGGCACCGGGATGAGCGCGGGCTGGGTGTCCCTCCTCGACGGGGTGGAGCGAGTGGACGTGGCCGAGCTCGAGCCCGCGATCGTGGAAGCCGCGGCCGAGTTCGCTGCGGCCAACGCGCGGGTGCTCGAGCGCCCCAACGTCCGCGTCTGGCAGGGGGACGGGCGGGAGTGGCTGCTCTCGTCCCGCGAGCAGTACGACGTGATCGCGAGCGAGCCGAGCAACCCCTACCGCGCAGGGATGGCCAGCGTGTTCACCCGGGAGTTCTACGCGGCGGCGCGGGCGCGCTTGCGGCCGGGAGGGTTCTTCGCCCAGTGGGTCCAGGGCTACGAGGTCGGCGCCTCCACCCTGCGCATCGTGATCAAGACCCTGCGCACGGTCTTCCCGCACGTGGAGGCCTGGCACACCCAGATCGGGGATTTCCTGCTGCTGGCGGCGCTCGAGCCGATGACCGTGGACGTGGCGCGGCTGCGCGCGCGGCTGCGGGAGCCGGCGGTCCACGCCGCCGCCACCCGCACCTTCCTGACCGAGGAGGCCGAGGGGATCCTCGGCCACTTCGTGGCCGACGAGGCGCTGCCCGCGGCCATCGCGGAGAAGCCGTACACCCCCGTCAACACCGACGACTCGAGCGCCCTCGAGTACGAGTTCGCGCGCCGGGTCGGCGCCGGCGACGCCGATCTGGTGGTGCGCTTGCTCGCGCTGGCGGCCGCGCGGGGAGCCGATCGTCCGGCGGTGCGCGGCGACGTGGACTGGGCGCGCGTGGTGGAGCTGCGGCCGCGCGCGGCCATGATCGCCCGCGACAACCTCGGCCCGCCGCCGGCCGATCCCGCGCTGCGCCGGCGCATCCTCACCACGCAGGCGGCCTGCAGCGGGGATCTGAGGCTCGCCGCCGAGCGCTGGGGGGACGGACCGTACCCGGTCCGCGACGTCGTCGAGCGCTACGTGGCCGCGCTGCTCGCGGCGCGGCGAGGCGAGTCGCCCGCCGCTACGCTCGCCACCGCGCTCGAGGGCGCGGGGTTCCGTCCCGAGGCCGCGGCCGTTCGCGCGCACCTCGCGCTCGCCCAGCGCCGCCCCGGCGCGGCGCTCCTGCACGCCGGCGAGGGCCTCGAGCTACTGCGCGCGGAGGCGCTGCCGCTCTGCAGCACGGCGGCGCTCCTGCTCGGGGCCGTGGAGGCCGCGGCTCCTGGCGACGAGGGACGCCTGCGGCGCGCGGTGGAGCTCGTCGCGGCGGGCCCGCTCGCGGCCTGGCAGGGCGAGCGCTCACGCCTCCAGACCTGGCGCCGCCTGGCCTCCGCGCACCCGGACCCCGCGCTCTGCGCGGTGGCCTTCGCGGCGCGAGGTGACCAGCCCGAGTGGACGGACGAGTACCTCCGGTCCCAGGTCGCCTGCTTTCGCCGCGCGCAGGACCCGCGCGGCGCGCGGGCCGAGGCCGAGCGCCTGCGCTTCGTCTCCCGCGGCCCCGGCGATCTCGCGGCCGGCCTCGACTGAGGCCGCGGCCGGCGGCGCCAGGCGTCGCGCGCGCCGGCGCCACTCCTCGCGCGCTGCCGCGACCCGCCCGCCGGCTCGGAGCACTGTCCAGGCGGTCAGGGGCCACGGCGCTCGACCCGCTGCGTGAACTCTTCGCGGCCGGCGATCCAAGCTACCGCTCGCGCCCCGGCGGGCTCACGATCCTGGCGGGCCTCACCTTGGGCGAACCCCAGGCGCTCCCGGTGCGTCGCCCGCTCGATCGGGCGACGCCCTTCGCGTACCGCTGCGCGGGGTGCGGGCGCTGCTGTCACGACAAGCTCATCCAGGTCAACCCCTACGAGGTGGCGCGGATCGCGCGCCACCTGGGGCTGTCGACCACCGACACCATCGCGCGCTACACGGAGGACGGCGTCTGGCTCCGCCGCGCCGCGGACGGCGCCTGCTGCCTACTCGAGGGGCGCGGCTGCTCCGTCCACGGGGACCAGCCCCTCGCCTGTCGGCTCTACCCCCTCGGGAGGCGAACGCTCCCCGACGGATCCGAACAGCTCGTGGAGCTCGAACCGCACCCGGCGACGGAGGGGATCTACGGCGGCGACGGCACCGTGGAAGATTTCCTCGCGGGCCAGGGTATCACCGAGTACGTGGCGGCCTCGGCGCGGTACCTCTCCGTCCTCACCCGCCTCGCGTTGGCGCTCGAGCGACGGCTCGCCCGGCACCCGGAGGCGCTCGAGGGGCTGGATCTCGGCCCCGCTGGCGGCCGCTACGCACACCGGGGACCGCTCCCGGCCTGGCTCGACCTGGACGCCATGGTGCTCGGCCCCGCCGCGTCCGGGGCGCCCGCTCCGACCATGGATCCCTGGGCCGCGATGCAGATCCACGTCGCGATGCTCGAACGCATCGCCGCCACGCCCCCGGAAGAGGAGGAGGAACCATGAGCCAGCACCCCATCGAGCCCCCGCGCCACCCGCACACCCTGGCGCTCGCCCTGGCGGTCACCGCGCTCGGCGCCTCGCTCGGCGCCTGCAAGGCCCCGCCCGAGGAGGCGCTCCCCGCAGAGCTCAAGCTCCCGGGTGCCGACGCGCCGAGCCCAGGCGCGGCGGCGCAGGACAAGCTCCGGCCGGGCACGGTCCGACAGGACAAGGTCGAGCCGGCGGGGACCGTGCAGCACAAGTGGCAGCCGGGCGCGGCCACGCAGATCAAGGTCGAGCCGGCGGGGACCGCGCAGGACAAGTGGCAGCCGGGCGTGGCCACGCAGATCAAGGTCGAGCCGGCGGGGACCGTGCAGCACAAGTGGCAGCCGGGTGCGGCCACGCAGATTAAGCACGAGGTGGTCGGCGAGAAGTAGCGGCCGAGCCGGTCGGCGGGGGGAGCGGCGCGGCCGCCCGCGACCCGCGCGCCGCCGTCGCTCAGCGGACCACCGGCACGGCGCCCGTCTGGCAGCCGAACACGACGGCGAGGCGCGCGTCGCGGCCATTCCGTATGAGGTCGCAGGTGAGCCCGCAGATCTCGATCGCCGTGCGGGTGGCGTCGGTGAAGCGCCAGCCGCGGTCGCAGGGTTCACCCTCGCTCTGGAGCAGGAGGGAGTAGCCGCCGGCGCCGTCATCGTAGACCAGGTTGGTCAGGTTCGGGTCGACGACGAGCGAGGGCTCGGGGGGCGCCGGGACCGCGTAGTCGCAGGAGATCATCGTCTGGGCGATGGCGCCGAGCGCGCTCACCAGCGACCCGGCGAAGTCGCCGGAGGCGGTGAGGTCGTAGTGGCAGTAGCTACCGCGCGCGGTGAGCACCGAGGGCTCGACCGAGCCGTCCACCGTCCCTGACGTGGGCACGCACCCCGGGGGCTGCTCGGTGCGCCCGGCCAGCGCGAGCTGGGAGAGCATGTAGAGCGGGTCGTAGGTGGCGTTCTGGGTCTGCTCGCTGCCGAGCACGCCCACGACGAAGGTCCGCACCCCCGCCGCCGCCCCCTCCTCACGGACGATCTCGATCTCGCGATCGTACTCGGCCCGGGTGATCGGGTTGGTGTAGGTGCATCCGTCGCTCTCGACGGTCGGCACGCCGTCGGTGATGACGACGACATAGCGGGGGCTCGGCTCGTAGCCGGGCGGCGGGACCCAGGCTACCAGCTCCGCGAGTCCGGCGCGCCAGGCGGCGAGGGTCGGCGTCGCGCCCTGCACGTTGTCGGGAGCGTTGGTGTCGGCCTGGGGCCGGCGGCGCTGGATGGACGCGGTGACGGCCGCCTTCTGAGCGGCGTCCAGGATCCCGATCGGCACCGACTGGTCGGGCTCGAAGCAGCCGTCGTCCGGCTTGCGGTAGTATGACAACCCGACCACCCAGTCCGCCGGGAGGTCAGCGAACACGCCGGGCAGCACCCGCTGCATCTCGTCCCAGCGCGACGCCTCGTGGGACGGATCGTCGGGGTAGGCGGGCAGATCCGCCATCGAGCCCGTCACGTCGATCACGAACTCGAGGACCGGGGGACCGTTCCCCTCGGGCTCGGCCGACCAGCCCGCGCAGTTGGACTTCGAGCTGGTGAAGGCGGCGGCCTCCTCGGCCGTGATCCCGAGCAGTCCATCCGGCGTCGACTCGGCGTAGACGCTCGGGCTGGCGCCGCCCGTCTCGTCAATGGCGGGCTGGAGCCTCGGGGGGGCGCCGCCGGTGGCGGCGCCGAGGTCGTCGCCGGCGGTGCCACCGAGGCCGCTGCCATTGGCCGCTGGCACCTCCCCGTCGTTTTCGGGCTCGTTCGACGAGCATCCCGCCGTCCAGGCGACGGCGCTGGTAGCGAGCAGACGCGTCCACCTCAGACCCTGCATGGGAGCCGACCTCCTTTCGCCGTGGCCGGGTCCCAACGGAAGCCGGGGCGGCGCCGCTGCCGAGACAGGGGGTAGTGACGCGAGCCCGGTCCGCCGGATCCGGCGGCGCGCACTTTCTTCGTCTTGGCTTCCCAGGCGGCGAGGGTTTCGTCAGGCCTCGCCTCCGGGGTCGGGGCGCAGTCCGCGGTGGGCGGCGCGAGCCCGCGCAGCGCGCGCCGCCAGCGCTCGCTCAACCGAAGGTCTGCCCCGCGTACCCCCAGAGCGCGCCGTCGACGTCGGTGAACTCGAGGTAGATCCGGGCCTGGGGCACCCCGAGCTCCCGCTCGAGGGCCGCGCAGAGCGCCTGGCTGAGCCCGCCGGTGGTGGCGCCGCTGATGCCGCCGATGCTCTTGAGCTCGGCGTAGCAGGCAGGCTCGCTGCGGCCCGCGAAGCACATCGCGGCGCCCTCCAGCGTCACCATCACGTAGGCCTCCGGCTTGCCGAGGAGGCGCGCGACCTCCCGCGAGAGTCGGAGCAGCGCGGCGTCGCGCTCGGCGGAAGAGGAGAGGGGGGCCGAGGTCCGGATGGCGAGCAGGGGCATGAAGAGAGGATCGTCGAGCCAGGGCGGCACCACAAGGGGCGCCGGGGGCCGGTTCCATCCTCGATTGACGCCTCGCGTCGCCGGCCGGGGTTCGGGGGTACGGGAGCAGGATCGCGGCGAGCGGCGGCGAGCCAGCATGCAGTCGCCGCTCGCCGCGTGGCCCTCCTCCCACCTGGTCCCCGCGTGCTCATCGTGCTGGGCGCCGCGCCCGCCTGGACGCGCGGGATGCTCCGGAGGCTCACCGCCGCGGCGCGCGGGGCTTCACCCTCCTCCACGACCACCCGACCTCCGACCTCGCGTGGCTCTGCGAGGTGTGGCGGCCGCGCGAGGGTGGTCCTGCAGGCGTCGCGCTGGCGCGGGGCCGCGCGCGCCTTCGGGTCGTGCGCGGTGGTGAGCGTGAACGACGACGCCACCGGGGACGGGATCGGCTCGGCGTGCCTCGACGAGGAGGCCGTCGCGCGGCTCGCCGTCGAGCACCTGCTCGGCCACGGGCTCCGGGAACTCACGAGCGTTCGCTGCGACGCGAGCCCCTTCGCGGTGGCGTGGGAGCGCGGGTTCGAGCGCACCGCGCGGGCACCCGTCGCGCGGCGCGTCCCGGGCTGGTGGGCGGCGGCGCCCTCGCCGGAGGTCGCCGCGCGGGCGGCGAACGGGGACCCTGCGAGAACGCGACGGCCCTGCGCTGGACCTCGACCGGGTCCGGTCAGCGCGGCGCGGCCCCTGCCCCGCCGGCGCCGCCCGCGCCGCCGGGGTCGCGCGCATCGGCGCTGCCCGCGGTCGCCGCGCCGCCGTCGCCGGCTCCGCCGCCCGGGGTGAGCGCGGTGTCGTCGCCCTCGGAGTACGCCGCGAGCCAGCACAGATCGAAGAGCAGGGGGACCCGGCGCAGCGGAGTCTCCGCAGCAGGGAGGGGCGCCGCGGCCAGGGGCGCGTCGCGGGGCGGCGGTGAGCTTGCGGCCGCCGCCGGCACGGATCCTCGAGTTGATGGCGTTCTCTTCTCATGTCTGGCGCCGCCCCGGGTGGTCGGCGCGCCGCCGGTGACGGCCGGGACCGCGGGGCGAGCGGCGCGACCCTCCCCGCCTTCACGAGGTGACTTCCCGGCGGAGTCGACGTAAGGGGGCGCCATGCGACGGCTCCTGCCCCTGGTCCTCCTCGCCCTCACCGCTTGCGCCGCCCGGACCAACGCCACGCCGCCCGCGTCCGGCGCGGGGACCTCCACCGCTTCTCCGGCGGGCGGTCCGGTGCCCGAGGAGCTCCCGCCGGCGCCGCCGGTCGCCGAGGGCAACCCCTTCGCGGGGGCGAAGCTCTTCGTCGATCCCTCGTCCCAGGCCGCCGGGCGCGCGCGTCAGGCCACCGGCGCGGAGGCGGCCCTGCTCAAGCTCATCGCCGATCAGCCACAGGCCGACTGGCTCGGGGAGTGGACCGGCAACGTGGAGGCCGCCGCGCGCCGGATGGTCGAGGCGGCGAACGCCCAGGGCGCGCTGCGGGTCATGATCGCGTACAACGTCCCGAACCGCGACTGCGGCTCCTACTCGAAGGGTGGCGTCAAGGACGGCTCGGCCTACCGGGAGTGGATCACGGGTCTGGCGCGCGGCATCGGCGACGGCCGCGCGGTCGTCATCCTCGAGCCGGACGCCCTCGGCCTGCTCACCAAGTGCCTGTCGCCGGCCGATCAAGAGGCGCGCCTCGCCATGATCCGGTACGCGGTCCGCGCGCTGCGGCAGCGGCCGAACACGGCCGTCTACCTCGACATCGGCCACCCCAACTGGCTCCCCGTCGCCGACGCGGTGAGCCGCCTCGAGGGCGCCGGGATCCGCGAGGCCCACGGCTTCTCGCTGAACACCTCGAACTACGTCGCCACCGACAAGAACATCGCCTACGGCAAGGAGATCAGCCAGGCGCTCGGCGGCAAGGTCCCGTTCGTCATCGACACCAGCCGCAACGGCCTCGGTGAGGCGCCGGACAACGAGTGGTGCAACCCCCGCGGCCGCGGCCTGGGTCATGCCCCCACGGCCGAGACCGGCGATCCGCTCGTGCACGCCTTCCTGTGGCTCAAGCGCCCGGGCGAGTCGGACGGCCCCTGCAACGGCGGCCCGCCCGCGGGGCAGTGGTTCCAGGCGCAGGCGCTGGAGCTCGCGCGCAACGCGCGGCTATAGCGAGCCCGGCGAGCGCCGGCGCTTCCGTGCTCGGGAGCTCCCCGGGCCGAGCAGGTACTCGCGGGGCGTGGTCCCGACGAGCTCGCGGAACAGGCGGCGAAGCTGGGAGTAGCTGCCGAAGCCGGCGGCGAGCGCGGCCTCGAGCAGGTGGCTGCCGTCCTGGTCCACCGCGGCGAAGAAGCGATCGAGGCGCAGGCGGCTACGGTACTCGACCAGGGAGACGCCCACCTCGCCCTGGAAGACGCAGAGCAGCCGGCTCGGACGCTGGCCCAGGCGCTGGCCCAGCGCCTGGCCGTCCAGCTTCGGCTCGTCGCCGCGCAGGGAGAGGGCGCGGCCGACCACCGGGTGGCTCGACGGCGCCCAGCCGTGGAACACGCGCGGGCTCCGCGTCTTCGCGCGCTCCCGCAGGTCGAGGAGCGGGCCGACCATGGGGCCGAGCACGGAGAGCCCCACCTGCCTGGCCTCGTCGAGCGGCGCCCGCCTGAGCGCGGTGTCGTCCTAGCCGAGCGCCGCGGGCCCGCGCCGGCGCGGGCGCGGCGAGACCACGACCCAGCCGTAGCCGAGCAGCAGGGTCCGATCGGCGACCTGTGCTACCTGGAGGCATTCGGTGAGCAGGGTCCAGCGCGGGGTTCCGGCGGGCACCCGCTGGAGCCGCCGTCGCTCGTCGGCGGTCCGCGTCGCCCTCGCGGGCTACGGCGAGGACGAGCCAATCGCACGGGACGAGCTCCCGTCGCGCGTCACGCCGGCGGAGTGGACCTTCACCATGACTCCTGACCCGCCGTAGCTCCTCGTCCTGATCGTCGATGACGGGGCGGGCGAGGACGCCGCCGCCCCGGGTGGTGCCGGAGCGAGGTCTGGCGCGAGCTCTTCCACCTGGCCTGGACCCGGGACGATGGCCACCTGGCGCTCCTGCGTCTCGTGCACGGTGCCGACTCGTTGCGCGGGCAGCACCGGCACACCCGTTTTCCCCGGGGACGCGACGCCCTGGGACGGGGTAAGGCGGTCGCCGCAGCATCGGCGCTGCGGGAGGTTGGCGGCGCTCGCACTCGGGGTCGCTGGCCCGCGGCGCCGACTCCTGCGCCACCGCCCCCCATCGGGCTCGATCGTGCGTGGGCGACGCGCACCGCCGGGCCACAGGAGCGAGGATCGAATGACGTCGATCCTGGAAAACCGCGCGGCGGATCCCGTCAGTTGTAGGGTGAGGCGCAGGCGAGCAGCATGCCCCCCCGCGCGGAGGCCGCTCGCCTGCACCGCGCTCTCGCCGTCATGTCGAAGGTCACGTGCCAGCGGGGGAACCACCCCGGGCGCGCCGTCTGCCTGGTGCACGGGCAGGCGACGCTGCGTTACCTGACGCAGGCCGTCGAGCGCTCGCTCCAGCTCTGCCCCGGTGGGCTCCTGCTCTGGAGCGTGGTCGACGGCGATCTGACGCGGCTCTCGCTCGATCACCTGGGCGAGGTCGTCGAGCGGGCGCTCCTCGGCCCGCGCTCGCCGCGACGCTGGGCGATCCTCGCCGAGCCCGGCCCCACCCTCGCGGCCGCCCGCCTGCTCGAACGGCTGGCGGAGGAGCGGGGCGCGCGCGGCTGCCTGCGCGCCTTCCCCCGCCGGGGCGCCGCCCTCGCGTGGCTCGGGATCCGCGAGCTCCCGACGCCCCCCTCGCCCCCCAACGTGGTGTAGGTACGGCTCCCCCGCGGCGGCCGGGCGTCCGCTCGATCCCGCGCTGTCCTCGCGCGGCGGTCACCGGTAAGGTCGGCCCCGTGAAGCACCCTCCGCTCCTGGGCGTCCTGTTGGGGATCCTCGCGCTGGCCTGCGGGGGCACGCGCGCGTCAGGGCACGGCGTGGCCACCGCCCCCGCCGCCCCCGTCACCGCTCCTGGGGGGCCGACCGCGCCGCTCCCCGCCGCGAGCTGCGTGCTCACGACGCCCGCGACGCCGTTCGCGCGGAGCACGATCCCGGCCGAGTCCGCCGGCGGTGGCGCGGACGTCACCGTGGACGAGGCGCGACCGGCGCAGGTCATCGACGCCTTCGGCGGCGCGTTCAACGAGCAGGGGTGGGACGCCCTCTCCGTGCTCGACGAGACGACGCGCGCGGCGGCGCTGCGGCTGCTCTTCGACGCCCGCGAGGGCCTCGCCCTGGACTGGTGTCGGACGCCCATCGGCGCCAGCGACTACGCGATGAGCCGCTACACACTGAACGAGACTCCCGGCGACATCGAGATGGCGCACTTCTCCGTGGCGCGGGACGAAGAGCGGCTCATCCCCTTCATCCGCGCCGCGCTCGCCGTGCGTCCGGATCTGAAGCTGTGGGGCTCGGCCTGGACCCCGCCGACCTGGATGAAGACCAACCGCGACTTCGACGGCGGCGCGATGCGCGACGAGCCGGCGATCTACGCGGCCTACGCGCGCTATCTGCTGAAGTTCGTGGAGGCGTACCGCGCGCGCGGCATCGACGTCACCATGGTCGTCCCGCAGAACGAGCCCGGGCAGCTCACCCACTACCCGAGCGCCGACTGGCGGCCGGCCCAGTACGTGACCTTCCTCCGCGACCACCTGGGGCCGCTGCTGCGCGCGCGGTCGCCGGCGACCCGGATCTTCGTCGGCACCATCAACCGCGCCGACTGGGACGTGGCGTCGGTGCTGGGGGACCCGGGAGTCTCGCCCTTCGTCTCCGGCGTGGCGCTCCAGTGGGGCGGACTCGCGCAACTCCCCCGTATCCGCGCCGCGTTCCCGGCGCTCTACGTCATGCAGTCCGAGACGGAGTGCGGCAACCACCACTGGGAGCCGGGCTTCGATCCGGAGCGCCCCCCGAACGACTTTGCCTACGCCGCCCACACGTGGCGCAAGATCCGCGACTACCTGGGGGGCGGGGCGTCGAGCTACATGCTCTGGAACTTCGTGCTCGACGAGCAGGGCAAGAACCTCGACTCTCGGCGCCCCTGGCCGCAGAACGCCGCGCTCGTGGTCGACCGAGCGACCCGCGAGCTCCGGATCACGCCCATGTACTGGGCTACCCGCCACTACTCGGCGCTCGTGGAGCGTGGCGCTCGCCTCGTCGCGACGGAGGGCGCGTACCCGGACCGGATCGCCTTCGTCAACCCCGACGGCGACCTCGTCGTCGAGCTGATGAACGCCGCGGAGCGCCCCGTGGCGCTCACCGTGGCCGCGCGCGGTCGCGCCCACCGCGTCACCCTGCCGTCGCGGAGCTTCGCGAGCTTGCTGCTGTCGCCGGGATAGGCGCGTGCTCGCGCGGCCGGTGCGCCTCACCCACGCTCGACTGGGCGACCTCGTTCCGCCATTCGACCGCCCCCGGGTTCAGGGCGCGTCTCGGCGGAAGCCCGCAGCGCCCCGCGATGGGCCGCGCCCTGAGCCGAAACCGCGCCTTGGTGGCCCTCCATCGGGCGAGGAGCGATGCGCCCGGTCTGCTGCTGGATCCTCCTCTCCGCGTGGGGTTGCGCGACGGAGTCCTTCGAGCCCCCCGGCGACGCGGCAGGAGGCGCGGCCGCGGGCGCGAGCCCGCAGCCGGCCTCTACCGGCGCGGCGCCGGCCCTCGGCGGCGCGGTCCAGCAATCCGGTGGGGTCGCCTCGACCGCGGCCGGCGGGGCAGCGGGGACCGACGGCGCCGGCGCCCCCGGCGGTGGAGCGCCAGCGAGCAGTCTGGGAGGGGAGAGCCCCGCTGGTGGCGGCTCCGGCGGTACGGTTGCCGCGACGGGAGGCGAGCCGGGGACGGGTGGAGCCTCGCTCGGGGGTAGCTCGAGCGGTGGCTCCTCGTCCACGGGTGGAGCCGGGGACGGGGGCGCGTCCTCGAGCGGGGGTGAGCCGCCCACGGGAGGGGCTTCGGCTGCGGGCGCCGCGGCGAACGACGGGGGGGCCGGGGAGGGGGGCGTGACGGCGAGCGGCGGCGACTCTTCGAGGGGCGGGGTCGTGGCGCTCGGAGGCGCGTCGCCGCAGGGGGGAGCGACCGTCACCGCCGCCCCGCTCGACGGCTACGTGCGCACGCTGGGGCCGCTCGAGCTCGCCGGGATCGCCAATGCCTCCGGGATCACGTGGAAGCCGGAGACCGACACGTTCTTCGTCGTGACCAACGGGAGCCACACGCTCTACGAGTACACGGCCGACCTCTCGACCCGGCTCCGGGACATCTCGCTCGACGGCGGACCGACCGACACTGAGGACGTCGCCTACCTCGGCGCCGATCGGTTCGCCGTCGTGGACGAAGGCAACGAGGTGTTCGTGGTGAAGATCCCCGCGGGAGCCACCAGCGCCGACCTCTCCGCGGGCGACGCCGAACGCTATCGGGTGAGCGCGCCACCAGCGCCCGTCAACCGCGGGTTAGAGGGGGTCGCCTGGCGTCCGGACGTCGGTCCCCGCGGGCAGCTCGTCGTGTGTCAGGAGGGGGGCGTCACGGGGGTACCCATCCGGGTCCTCTTCTTCCAACGAGGGGCGAGCGCCGGGAGCTACGACCACGCGGATGGGTCGCTCCTGGTTGACGAGCCGTGGGACGCGCTCGCCATGCTTGGCGGTGTGGTCACCGATCTGGCCGGGGCCTGCTACGACGCCTCGAGCTCGACGTTGCTGCTGCTGAGCCAGGAGAGCAGCCGCCTGCTCCGCGTGGCGCCCGAGACGGGCGAGCTGCTCGACCAGCGCGATCTCGCCGGCTCGCCTCAGTACGAGGGCGTCACCCTCGCCGACGAGGGGCGTCTGGTCGTCGTCAGCGAGCCGAACCTCGTGGAGATCTACCAGTCGAGGTAGGGCGCGCTCCGGGCGAACGCCTCGTGCGGGACCTCGGAGCGCCGCGACCTGGCGGACGTGACGGGACGATAGGTGGCGGCCGAGCGCCCTACTCGCCGTTGGGGTGGGCACGTCCGGGGGGAGAAAGCGGCCACCCTCGCCGCGGAGGGCGCGGAGCTCGGAGTCCACGCGACGGAGCCCCACGCGGGGGACCGCGGTTGGGGGGGGGCGCCGCAGCGCCAGAAGGTGGGAGCCGCGCCCGGGGGAGGGATCCGCGCCGTCGGAGGGTGGGATCCGGTCGCTGGAGCCGGATACGCGTGCGCCCGGGGCACCGCGCCGCGCGCCTGGAGCGCCCGCGCCGCATGGTCGCTGCCAGATCTCCGGCAGCCGGGCGCTCGGATGGGGCGGGCGAAGGCAGCGCGGATCGTCGCGGCCGGGCCCGCCGTCACGACGGGGTTCGAGGCGGTCGCGCTCGGCGGCGGCCCACGACGCCCAGCGAATGATGCTCGCCGGGATGCGCCGGCGCGTGGATCTACGGATCCCCGCCCATCGGCGTGACGATGGCACAGCCACGGAACGTGAGATCGACGTTCCGGGTGCCGCCCTCCGGAAACGAGCAGTCGATGCGCGCGTGTCCCCGCCGCTGCCACCCCCAGCCCCGAGCCTCCGATCGCACGTCGAACACCGGGCAGTAGCTCCGCGCGACGGCGCGCTTCGGGCATTCGAATCCAGCGCAGAAGTTGGGGTTCTCCACGATGGCGCGCCACCCGCCCGCGCCGTCCTCGACGAGCTCGAGCCCGCCTCTGAAGCCGGCCTTCCCGTCCCACGTCCGCTCCAGCCGCGTGATGATCCATCGGCCGCGGGGTCGCCGAGAGAGGTGTCCTTCACCATCGCCCCCGCCGCTGGAAGCCGGTCGCCTCGCGCAGGTCGACCGAGGGGGCGTCGAGGCCGCGGAGGTCGGCACGCGCCGCGTCGCCGTCGTGCCGGCCCGGTTCGGATGCCGGCCGGGGTGGCCGTCCCGCCGCCGCGCCGCTCAGGCCGATCGAGGCGAGTGCTTGCCCTTCTCGGTCAGCTCCTTGACGCGGTCGGGCAGGGTGCAGCCGCAGTTCTCGCCGCAGACCGTCTTGCCCCGGACGCCGATCTCGCCGATGCCCCCGAGCGGACCCAGCCCGGCCCGGAACACCACGCCGCGCCCCTTGCCCTCGACGAAGTGCACGATGTGACACTGTAGCCCCGCGAGCTCGAACCAGTCCCCCTCGCCGAGGAATTCCGACCGCCACGCGGATACGCCCCGATCCTGGTAGTTTTTCCACCAGATCTCGAGCTTGCCGCTGAGGACGCCGTAGATCTCGACGGCGGGCGCCCCGTGGACGTGGCGGTCCTGCAGATCGTGCTGCGTGAAGAAGCTCCAGGTGAAGCCGACCCCCTGGCGCTGGTAGCGCTCGAACGGATCCTCGATGCGAAGGTACAGGGGGGCGGTATCGCGACCCGAGAAGATGCGGTCCAGGTCCTGCTTGCGCAGCACGCGGCCGCTGCCCGCGTTGCGCGCCGCCCACCGCCGAGCGAGAGCGTGCATGGTGAGCTCTGGCTCCAGCGTGAGCAGCGACCTGGCAGGGAGCGGGCGAGGGGACGGTATTATCGAGGGGGAGCGCGGTCGGGAGTCGGCCTGGAGATACGCGGCGTCCATGGCGAGGCTGCTGAGGACGTCCCGGGCGTGCGGATGCAGCGCTCTCTCCGGCTGGAGCGCCTCCGCGTGGGTGAACCATCGCCCGCCGGGCAGCCGTGACGCGGCGGGACGGTCCGGATCGGCCAGGAGGTAGCGCTGAGCGGGATCGACCCAGAGGTCGACGGCGTGCAGGTACGTGGGCATTCCCTCCTCGTCCAGCGGACCGAGGGCGGGCACCTCGGCCAGGATCGCGTACGAGTCCTCGGGCAAGCGGAGCTCGCGGCAGAGCTCGTCCACGGCCTGGTCCAGCGCGCGCCCCGGGAAGGCGTTCCCGACGACGAGCTCCTTGGTGGGAAAGGTGAGCCTGCCCGAGCCGTGCGGCAGGTAGAACAGGAACGGGACCGAGGGCGCGGTGAGGTCGCGGGTGGCCTTCCGATCGCGGATCAGGAGGTGGAGCAGGTGCAGTTGCTCGGGCATGGCTTCCTCGCTTCCATTCACCTCGCCAACGATCGCGTCACCGTGGCTGCCGGAGAGCTGCTCGGGGCTCTAGGCATCCTGGTCTCCGAAGTCCTTGCGGATCTGCTCGGCCACGCTGGCCAGCGACCGCGGCGGAGCCCCCTCGGTGACCAGGAGCTCTCGCACCCGATCTCGCCGCTCCTGGTTCGAGCCCGCCAGCCCGGCCAGGGTCGGCAGGAGCTGCGCCCGGCAGTCCGTCCTCGCCGCGCGGCACGCGGCGAGGAGCGCCTGCCAGCGGCGTTCCTTGTCGCCGTGCAGCGCCCGCACGATGATGGCGGCGGCCGTCGCCACCCACTCGCCGCGCGCGGAGCCGGCGTAGCGGAGGCCCACCTCCAGGATCCGCTCGCGGTGCTCGGCCGCAAGGTGATCGTCGCGCAGGAGCTCCTCCAGCGCGCAGAGCCCGGCGCTCACCCGCTCCTCCTCGGCCCGGGCGGCGTCCGTCGAGGCGGCGTCCGAGGCGGGTGCCTCGTCCGCCAGCAGGAAGCGGAGCAGCCCCTCGAGGAGGGGACCATCGGGTTCGACGCGGAGCGCCGCGGTCAGCGCCCTCGCATTCCGCAGCACCGCCCGCCCGACGTCGCTCGGCGCCGGGCTCCGTTCGACGAGGAAGCGGCGCGAGCCAGACCGGGGCGCCCGGAGCTTCGCGTAGGCCAGGTAGTCGATGGCCGCCACTCGCCAGACCACGCGATCGAGGAACTGCCCCGCCGACGAGCCGGGCGCCGGCGGGTTGCGGCAGATCCGGATCACGGCCGCGAGGAGCCTGCCGGGAGGGCAGACATCGACGGTCCGGCCTTCGGCCTGGGTGACGAACCAGCGCGCCGGCTCGAGCAGGATCTCGTCGTGGAATCGGCGCTTCTTCTCCCCCCAGTCCTCGCGCACCGCGGGGCACATCTCGAGCTCCGCCAGCGCGTCCTCGCTCAGGGAATCGAGGTACCGGGTCAGCCCGGCGAGCGCGGCTTCGGCGTGCTCCCACCACGTCTTGAACAGCACCTCCAGGGCCTCGTCGAGGGTTTCGACCGGGACGATCGGGCAACCCGGGTCCGGCGCCGGCGCGCCCGATCTGCGCTCGCCGATCGCGCCCGCTCCGCCCGCGGGGACGATGAAGGCGCCGAGCCCGGGCGCCGGGTTCGCGGCCAGGCGCGAGAGTTTCTCCGTCATCCCCTCGACCGGACGCACCCGGTTTCCCTCGAGCGTTCCCGTGCCGACGATGACTGGGTCGATCGTGCGCAGTCCCTGGATCTCGCCGAGGAGGCGGCCCAGCGCCGCGTCGCGTTCGCTCACGGCCGCGACGTCGGCGTCCCGGCCACCCGCGGCGGGCGGGAGGGACAGGCCGATCAGCTCCCGGAGCGCGGCTCCGGCGAAGGCGAGCGCGACCGGGAGGTCCTTGGAGTTGCCGCGGGTGGTCTCGGGGGTCGTCCCCGCCGTCAGCGCCCCGAACTCGACGTCGACGTGGGGGCGGCGGTCCGACAGATCGTATGGCCGGGGAAGAAGCGCGTGGACGTACTGGGCCAAGGTCATCGCGAGGGGTGCTTCGTGCTGGTCCAGTCTCTCGACGGCTGCCTTCAGGGCGGCGTTGATCGAGGGATCGCTGCGCCAGCCACCCCCGTCAGCCCTGAAGGAAACCGTGATCGAGGCGGCTCCGTTCGTCGTGGCGCAGAGGACCCGCATGGCGAGGAAGATGGCACTAGTCCTCGTCGCGGTCCACGGCGATGGAGAAGTACTCGATGTGGGGCTGTCGTCCCATCACCGTCGTGCGGTAGCCGACGGTGGCGTCGAACTGCCCGGCGCGATGGAGCAACCGGTCGAGCAGCAGGGTGTAGGCACGCTCATCCGGTCCGTGCACCCGGGCGATGCCGAGCAAGGTCCGGTCGAGGCCGAGCCCGCGCAGGCACCGCTCCTCCTCGCCGGGGTCGAAGGTGAAGCGCCAGCGCACCCGCGGCATGCCGGGGCACTCGGCTCGACGCGTGAAGGCCAGCGTCGTGCCGTGCTCGGTGGCATGGACGTGGAGGATGTCCCCGACGTCAGCACGGGCCGAGAGCGTCGGCGAAAGCTCGAAGTCGCCCCCCCTCGCGGCGTTGAGCCGGAAGTTGCGCTCGGAGGCGGGGGTCTGGTCGCCGCAGTCCGCCCGCCATCGGGCAACGTCGACGTGAGCGCCCAGGCGCGCCACGAGGACACGCTCTGCCCAGCTTCCCAGCCGCCGCCCGAGCTCCGCCATCTGCTCCTCGAGCCGCTCGCGGGTGGTCCCGAGCCGCTCGGCGATCGCCGCCAGCGCCTCCGTCGAGCCGAGGTGCCAGAGCAGCTCCTGGTCCCGCTCGTCGAGCTCGGGCGCGGTGCCGGCTTCGGGATCCTCCTCCGTCGCTTCGGCGAGGAGCACGAGCGCCCGCGGGTCCTCCCGCGCCGCCAGCAGCTCCAGGCAGACGCGCCAGTCCTGCGCCGCCAGGCGCTCGAGGAGGCGGTCCTCGGTGGCTTCGTGGCCCGGCAGTCCCACGGGGATCCACCAGTCGGGCAGCGGCTGACCGAGCGCGCGCAGGAGCACGTCGGTGTCGATCTCGCCGAGCGAATCGGCCATGGCGTCGAGCGCGCGATCGAGCGCTCCCCGCCCTTCGTCCGGGATTGCCATGGTGTCAGACTCCATACAAGGCCTCCGCCACCCAGAGGGCGTCGGCTTCGCTGGCCGGGCGGTTCACGCTGAGGCCGAGGGCGATGCAGAGCGAGAGGATCTCGCCGCGGTTGAGGTCGGTGAGCGGGCGCGCACGACCGTTCTCGTCCAGCAGCAGCCGGGAGATCGCGAGGAAGCCACGGTGCCTGCCGGGCTGCCTCCGCCGGCCCACGAAGAGGTAGCGGAACAGCGCCGACCAGCAGTCCGCGAGGAGGTTCGCGCCCGAGTCCAGCCGCTCGAGCGTGGCGACCTCGCCCGGCTCGGCGTCGCGGAGGGGCGCCCCGTAGGCCCACTCGAACTGCTGCAGGTCGACGTAGAATTGCCGGAGGGCGACGTCGTTCAGGCCGGGAGCGAGGGTGCGTGCGTACTCGGGCAGGGACCGGCCCGAGAGCAGCCGGAGCAGCGCCTGGAGCTCGGGGATGAGCCTGCCACCGCTCGCGCGCCTCCACAGTCTCGCGAGGACCCGGCCCCGGGTCTTGCTCGACTGGCGGTTCGTTCTCGACCGCCTCCCGCGGGGGAAGCTCCGCGGGAGCTTGCCGCCGAAGAAGGCATCGAAGACGAGTACGTTGGCGATCCGCTTCAAGACGACGGCCGCCGAGGGCGTAAGCTCGAGGGTCCGCAGGCGCTCGTAGAGCTTGAGCTGCAGCCGGTTCCGGGCGACGTGGGCGATGGGGCTGGTGCCGGCGCCCCGCGACCGAAAGACCCGGAACCCGGCCCGCTGCGCGGCTGCCCTCACCGTCGGGAAGAGGTTCAACTCTCGCTCCTGTTCCAAAAACTGCTGCGTCAGGACGAGCCGCTGCTCGTCGCGCGCCGCGCCCCCGTCCCGCCCCGGGGTGAGGACCAGGAGGTTGAGGAGGAAGCGGGCGGTCGTCGCCGCGTCCCGGAGGCTCAGGTGGTCCTGGTTGGTGAGCAGCGGCAGCCGCCGGGAGTGCCGCTTCGCCACGCAGCCGTCGGCGTGATCGATCGCGGTGTCCAAAAGGTGCGTGAAGGCCGCCGGATCCGCGAGCTGCGCGAGGGTGATCGGGGTCCCGCCAGCGCCCGGGTTGGCGAGCGCACGGAGCCGCGCGAGCGTCATCCACGGCGACTCGACCCGAGCCTCCTCCACGTTGCCTGCTTCCGGCGCGCCGGTCCGGACTCGAGCCCGCAGCCACAGGCGGGCACTCGAGGCCAGCAGGGGGTTCTGGTCGAGATCCGCCGCGGCCTCCGCCAGCACGGCGTCCAGGGCGCGGGGCTCCGCGGGGGTGAGGCAGAGCGCCGCCTGCACGAAAAGGGCGAGCCCGTTCCCCTCGATCTCGCCCCCGATCTCGAGCTCCTCGAGCCAGGGGTCGCCCGAACCCGGCGGTGGCGTCAGCGGCAGGCCGATGCCGGTCCTCACGTGACTCGCTAGCGAAGTGACGCCGCCACCTTTCAGCCACCTCTTGTGGGGCAGGAGGAGCCGCTGCGGCAACGAGGCCACGACGTCGTGGAGGAGGGGCGCGAAGGCCTCGGCCTGGACGCCGGTGAGGTAGAGGCGCCCCGACCGGCCCCGCGACTGGGAACCCTGGCCTCGGGTCGGCATCCCCTTCCCGGTGGGCGGTGAGGGCGGCAGCAGGGCCTTCCACGCCTTCGCCACGGCCTCCGCCGCGGCCCCGGACTGCTCGCACTTCCGCAGGAACTCACGCAGATTGGCCACCGGGACGGCCTGCAGTCGCGGGGAATGGGTCATGCTCACCTTGCCCTCGGTCGCCAGGATGCCCCCCCCATTCAGTCCCTTT
Source organism: uncultured Polyangiaceae bacterium (assembly GCA_964454025.1). Lineage (GTDB taxonomy): Bacteria > Myxococcota_A > Polyangia > Polyangiales > Polyangiaceae > JAFGBI01. The sequence continues at coordinate 24,562 of CAYVRP010000016.1, forward strand.
TTCTGTCGCCCCCTCCCCGCGGCGCGCGGAGGCACCGAGGGGAAGCCGCCCGTGGTCGTGCGGACGGCACCCGGCGGCTAGATTAGCACCTCGCCGCCCGCTGGCCCGCCCAGCGGACGAGCGCTGCCGAGCGGCGATCGCGCGCGACGGGCGCGCAGCGCCACGGCGTCGCGACCGTCGACGGCGCGTCCCCGTCGGGCCCGCCACCCGTGCCACCCGACCGGAGCCCGCCGGTCGGCGGGGTGGACCACCGCCCTCCTCGCCGGCGGCGCGGGAGCGGCGGCCGCTCTGGTGACGCGGGTCGCGCCTTCCGCGCCTCAACCGGGCTCGGCGTACTCGAACGCGCCGATGTCGATCGCTCCGCCCTGGGGGCGAGGCACCTCGTCGAGATCGCTGGTGAGCCCCGGGATGGCGGCGCCCGCGTCGACGGCCGGGGACGTGGCGGTGAGGTGGCAGTCGCCGGCGTCCGGGTCGACCAGCCCGGGCGCGGCGACGATGTTCGCCGGGATCGCGGTCAGGTCGGCGCAGCTCGGGGCGTCATCGTAACAACCCTCGGGGCCGTACACGAGGTTGTGATCCACCGTGACCGTGCCGAGCACGCTCGCGTCGCTTACCAGGATCTTGCCGACGCGGTACTCCGACGCCACGAGGTTGTTGCGAATGACGACGTTCTCGACGTTGGCGCTCATCACGGTGATGCCGTTGAACCACTCGTCGTTCCCCTCGTAGATGGTGTTGTTGAAGATCTCGACGTTGCGCCGCGGTCCCCCGACCCCGGCGTCGGTGATCATGATGCCGTTGTCGGTGAAGAGCAGGAGGTTGTTGTAGATCTTCACGTCCTCGAGGACGCCGTCCTCCTCGGACGACACCCGGATCCCGCCCGATGACACGATCCGATTGCCGAAGATCTCCATGGTGTTGAGCGTGGGGGTGCCGTTCCGGCCGGCGTCCCACGCGTCGAGCGAGACGTGGCCCTCGGGGAAGAAGTCGTGCACGTAGTTGCCGAAGATTCGACCGCGCTGGCTGCCCTCCTTGGCCTTGATCGCGGCGTTGCCGCCGGTGCAGGGCACCCCGGCCTCGAGGAAGACCTCGTTGCCCGACACCTCGAAGTCGCTGGTGCCCGAGATCGAGACGCTCTCCTCGTGGCCGTCCTCCTCGTCGAAGCGCGCGTTGATGACCGTGCTGTCGCGTACCGAGATGCGCGTGGAGTACCAGACCCCGATCCCGGAGGAGACGCTGAAGTAGGTGGTGCAGCCCTCGACGCGGGCGTCCTCGACCCCCTCGAGGTAGATCCCCGCCTCCCCCGCGTGCTCGACCGCGAGGCCGCGCAGCGTGACGAACGAGGCCGGCTCGCCCTCGTCGGAGTCGACCACGGCGACGCCGTGTTCGGCGGAGTTTCGCACCGTGAGGTTACAGAGCTCGACGTGGCGCTGGCCGGCGATCTCGACGAGGCCGTCGTCCACGGCCACGCCGGTGCCGTCGATCACGGGGCGGTCGGTCGGATCCGCGGCCGCGAACAGGATGACGGCACCCTCCGCACCCGAGCGCGTGACGACGAGGCGCTCGGCGTACGTACCTCCACCGAGGAAGACCGCGTCGCCGGGCTCCACGGCCTCCGCGGCGCGCTCCAGGCTGCGCCAGGGTGCGTCGGCGCTGCCGGCATCGGTGTCGTCGCCGGTCGGGGAGACGTAGTAGCGCTGGCCGATCGGGACCGAGCAATCGGCCCTGGCCGGCGTGGGTCCGGCGGGGAGCGGGGACCCTCGTTCGGGGGCCGTCGCCCCGTCCGCGCCGCCGCCGCAGCCGATCGGCAGCGAGCCGGCGAACAAGACCAGGACCAGCAGGTGACGATTGCTCACGGTGCCTCCCGGCGCGCCCACATCTCCGCCGGCGATCGTACCCGGCGATGGGGGTGCGTTCCAGCCGCGGGTGTCATCAGCCGACCCCGCCGTCCGGGGCGCTGGACGGCACCAGGCGGGGTGCAGCGCCTGGCGCCGTCGGGCGCGCCGTGGGCCGCGCCTGGCGCCGCGCCCTTCGCCGGCCAGGAGGCGCCGAAGCGACAGTCCGACAGGTCGGCGTCGCAGGCGTCGGCGGGGAACCAGAAGGCCTCGAGCCGGGAGGTGGTTGCTTTGCCGGCGACTCGGAGCTCGACGGCGGCGCGCAGCGTGGAGCCCCACTGACCGTTCGCCGCCTCGAAGCCGAGGGAGGCTCCCGGCGCGGGGAGCCCGCAGTCGGGCGGCAGGGCGACGCCGTAGCTGCCGATCATCGAGTTGACGAACCACCTCTACCCCTCGGAGCAGGGGCCGTCGGGCTTGCGAAAGGCCACGAGGAAAGCGACCCTGGGTCGCGTCCGCGAGCTCCGCCCGTGGACGGCCGAGCCGGCACGGCGTCCGCCAGACGTGGGCGAAGTGAGCTCGGTAGAGCTCTTCCAAAGGGGGCTGCTGGCGGCAGTGGGGAAGCTCGTCCCGAATGTGCGCCGGGAGGGGGCGGTCAGGATCACCAATTCGGCGCCGGCGTGCCCGGCGGTCGCCGCTCGCCCGCCGCTGGCGTACAGTTCTCCCCGAACCGGGAGCTCGAGACGGAAGGGGAGGAGGATGAACGACCAGGCCGCCGAGATGCGTCGCTTCCTGGAGCAGCTCTGCGCAGCGCTCGACGCCGGGCGGGCGCTGCGGGACCGGCCGCGCTGGCCGCGCCGCGCGGTCCCCGTCGCGGTCGGGGTCGCGGCGGTTCTGGGCGGCTGCCACCGTCACGGCGGGTCCTGCGAGCCTGGCTTCCCCGCGGAGCCCGGCGTCCCGGCCGAGGCGACCGGCCCGCTCACTTCGACCGCGCCCGCGAGCACGGGGTCGTTCGCGCCGGAACCGGCCGCCGCCTGGCCGGGCGCGACTGCGCCCGGGAGCACGTCCCCCGCGGTGCCCATCGCGACGGGACCGGTGGACGACGGTGGCTACGCCCCGCCCTCTCCTCCCGGGGAGATGGTCGTCAAGTACGGCGTCCCGGCGGAGCTGGAGCCCGTGCCGGCGCCGCCGCCCCCGAACCCGGGCACCAAGTACGCCGCGCCGCCGCCCGGGCCGCCGCAGCCGCGCTACGCCGCGCCGCTGCGCTGAGCGCTCGCGCCGAGACACCCTCGGCGCCGGCCGCTAGAGCACGCGCAGCCGCGCACCCAGCGACAGCGTCAGGAAGTGGAGCCAGTTGCTGGTGTAGCCGTCGCCGGGGCCGTCGTCGTTGCCGGTGCCGTCGGCGCCGCCGCCGAAGTAGCGCAGGTTGAGGAACACCTCGCCCAGGTCGGCGAGCGGCACGCCGCCGCGCACGCTCAGATCCACCACGGCGCCCTCGACGTCGGTGTCGGCGCCGTTGATGTACTTGATCGGCGCGTAGAAGCCGTCCACCTCACCCTCGAGGAACCGCTTCGACGGGAAGGTGATCCGCGCCGCCGCGCGCAGCAGCGGCACCGGTCCGACGTTACGGTTGGTGACGAGCTGCTCCCCGTCGAGCGACGCGAACTCGATGGTGGCGTCGCGGATCTGCAGGCCGCCGCCGAGCCAGAGGTCGTGCCGCGGGCTCCGGAGCACGTCGCGCGCGATGCCGGCGCGCCAGAAGGGGAAGCCGTAGGTGAAGGTCATGGGCGTGCCCCGTGCGAAGACCTCGTCGTCGATGGTGAGATCGCGGGGCGCCACCTCCTGGGTCACGAGCTTCAGCGGCTGATAGACCAGCGTGATGACGGTGCGCTCGCGGAGGAAGAGATCGGCGCCGAGGCGTGCGAAGGGAAAGAGGACGTCCTGCCCGGCGTCCTTCACGTAGTCGATCTCGCTCCCGTCCTTCGAGAACTGGACCGTGTGGTGGAGGGCGGCCAGAAAGCCGAGCTCCGCCGCGAGCGCGACGCCCAGGTGCCGGCGCTCCGCTGGCGCCGTCGCGGTGGGAGCGGCGGGCACGGGCGGCGCCCCGCTCGACTCGGTCACGGGAGCCGGCGCGGTCTCCGCGGGGTTCGCTGGGGGGGCCGCGGGCGGTGTGCTCGCCGCCGCTGCGGCCGAGCCAGGCGCGGCCAGTGGTGGGGTGACGGCCGCTGCCGTCGCCGACCCCTCCGCGGAGCCCGCGCCCGGCTCGCCGGGGACCGCCGCGGCGGGCGGGGCCTCGACCGGGGCCGGCGTCTGTCCCGAAGCTAGCGTCGGCACGAGCAGGCTGATCGCCGGCAACGCGGCCAGCAGGCAGAGCGAGTGGTGTCGTCGGGTCACGGGGTGTGGATCCTCTCTGGTGTGGCGGATGGTTACGCTTCTATGCGTCGCCTTTCGGTGGGCGCAAGGGCAAGGCAATGGGGCTTCTCGCTCGGGAGTCCCCTGCGCCGCCGGCGGCCGTGGGGCGACCGCAGGGCGCGATCGTCGCCCAGCCTCACCAGACCGTGACCCCGACGGTGAGCCCGGCGAGCCCGCCACCGGGGGAGGGTCGTGGGCGAGCCCCGGCAGGTCGCGGACCCGGATGCGTTCGTCCACGACGGGGCCGAGCGCCGTCGCGGTCGCGCCGAGAGAAGCGGCCTCGCGATCCGGGCGGCGACCTAGGCTGCCCTGTACTTGCGCGCAACCAGCGCGGTTCCCCCGCCGCTGCGCGCGGAAATCGAGAGCTCGTCCATGAGCCGCCTGATGGCCCCCAGGCCCAGACCGAGCCCTCGGCGGCCGACGATGGTCGTGTCCTCGGCCAGATTACGGTTCTCCGAGCATCCGTCCTGGATCATGGCTTCCACGTCCTTGATCCCCGGTCCCCGGTCGAGAGCCTGAAGCTCCAGACACCGCGTGCTCGCGCGCAGAAGGATCTCGCCTTCGGTGGCGTGCTTCAGGATGTTCGTCGCCGCTTCGCTAACCGCAATCGCGAACTCCCAGCCGCCTTTCTTGTCGAACCCCGTCTCCCGAGCGAGCCGCAGGGCGGCCGCCTGAACGACGGCGACATCTGAGTCGCTGCGCAGGAAATACCATTTCTCAACAGCAGACGGAGACGCAGGTGGCGTCGTCATGACCGTAGCCCCAGTGGCCCAAGACCGCCTCTGCCAGCGCCTGTGCTTCCAAGTGCCGGTATCGTTCGAGGTTCAGGCGCTGCGAGACGCCGTCGGTATGAATCACGAAGACATCGCCGCCGTGAATACGAAAGCTCCTCTCCACCACTCTGCGCATGTTGTACCCCACGATGCCGGGCGCGAAGAGGGGCCTGACCTCCTCCTGGAAGAGCCCGACCACCTCGACGTTGCCCACCGCGGTGTGGATCATCTCGCCCGCATCGGGTCGTATCCGCACCAGGGCCACCGCCGCACCACGAGTGTGCGCGATGGCTCGGTGCAGCCCCCTCATGAGGGAACCCAGGGACTCATCCTGGTGGGCCTCTACGTAACTGCACGCTGCACCCGCCGCCGCCGCGGCTTCGGGGCCGTGTCCCAGCCCGTCAATCACCGCGATCAGTGCCCCGTCATTCAGCCACCTCACCACGTAGCCGTCACCACAGACGTTCTCACCGGTCTTCGGTCGCATGGCAGCGCCGATCCTCATGAGAGTTCCTTCTCCATGATCACGACCGTCCCCTGGCCGGGCCCGGTGTCGATCTCGAAGCGGTCCATGAGCCGCCGACAGCCCTGGAGCCCGAGCCCCATCCCCGTCTTCGAGGTGTAGTCGCCCTTGAGGATACGGTCGAGGTCGGTGATCCCTGGACCCCGGTCACGAGCCTCGATGCGAATGCCGCGCTTGGTCCTCAACGCCAGCAGGCTGACCGTTCCCTCGTGGGCATACGTGAAGATGTTCCTCGACACTTCCGAAACCGCGGTGGCGATCTTGGTCTGATCGGTGGACCCGAACCCGATCGACGCAGCGAACCCGCGCGCTCGACCGCGCGCACGGACGATGTCGGCCTCCTCACGGATGTCGATGGTTACCGTCTGGCCAGGAGGTTGCGGAGCCCGAATCGCCTCGGCTCCGTGAGCGGCTCGCTGCCGTGTCCCTCGGGTCTGGACATCCGGTCGTGCTCGCGAAGACTCTGCCGAGAGCATGGCTCGCAGCGCCCGGCCACCGAGCGCCTCGGTGCCGCCCCCGCCGGACATCAACTTCAGCCCGCGCTCGAGCTCGCTGACGATCTCGGGGGTGAGGCCCCGGTGCTCGAGGTCGTCTTCCGTCAGGCCACACTGATGCAGCGCATATCGAAGAACCCCGCGAGCAACGATGGGGTTGACGAACTCGCGGAGCGTCTCCTGGACTCGTTCAGCCGTCTTGCTCGCCATACCCTCCGGGAGCCCCGTCACTCGTGAGCATTTCCAATGCCCATGCGTCATCGACCTTTCGGCGAATCGCGGTGTACCCAAAGAGCTCGAGAGCGCTCTCGAGGTTGAGGGCCGTCCGCACGTTGTCGAGCGCCATGCCCATCTCGACGAGGGTGATGGCCATTCCGGCGTCGAGGCCTGCCAGAACGGTGCGCACGCCCATCAGCGTGGAGATCCGAGCGATGTCACGGATCGAGCGGGCGATGTAGCTATCGAGAATGCCCACACCGGAAACCTCTATGATGAGGCCGTCCACGTCGTGCTGCCGAATCGCCGCCGCGACGTCGTTCTTGAGCTCGACCACGAGCTGATCGGTGAGCTCGACCTGAATGGCGACGATCAGTGTCCCGTAAAGTCTGATAATCGGGATCGACCGACGTGTGGTGGTCATGACGTGCCGCGCTGATTGCCGCCGACTTGCTTCAGGAAAAGCAGGCAGTCCTTGAGCCCATCCTTGAGGTTGCGTAGGGTGCGGACCTCGGTCAGATCGGCGCCAATCTCCACCAGTGTCTGGGCAATCGCTGGACTCAAGCCGGTGAGCACGCAGCGGGTGCCCAGGAGATTGGCCGCGCGCGACACCCGCAGCAGGTAGTCGGCGGTGCGAGTATCGACGATCTCAACGCCAGTGATGTCGATGATCACGCACTTGGACTGAGTCTGGACGATGCGCTCGAGCAGGGTGGTCATGATGTCCATCGACCGCTTCGTGTCCACCACCCCGACTACGGGCAGGACCAGCACGTCGTCCCAGATCTCCATGACCGGCGTCGAGAGCTCCCGGATCGCCGCCGCCTGCTTCTCTATCGTGTCCAGTTTTTCCTGCAACTCGCGGGCCACGGATTGGGTGGTGGCGTCCAGCGCGGCCTTCTGCTCCGCGACTTCCTCAGGACGCCATTCGCTCTCGGGCTTGACGATGATCTGGCAGATATCGTCCCCCTTCGCCACGCACTTCGTCTCCATGCCCAAGAGGCGGCCCCGGCCAAGGAAGGCGGAGCACCAACCGATGGCGTAGCCCACCAGCGAATGGCACACCGGAGACGCAGACACACCGAATTCGGCCAGGTGGATCTGGGCTTCGTAGGAGTTCTTCCAGGTTCCGCGATGGAAGAACGTACCGGCGTCGAGGTCGAAGTCCATCACGTCGGGTGTGGAGTGGACGATCCCTTCCCAGGAGTGGAGCGCCGGGCCGCAACCCAGCCGATCGGCGTCGGTGTCCCAATCGTAGCTCTTGGAGAGAACCTCGTAGTCTCCCTGGCCACAGCGGTAGCCAAACTGGGTCAGAATCGCCCTCGCCAGTTGATCCCCGAGCTGATGGTAGAGGAGGCGCCGCAAGGCGGCGAAGGCGTCCTGGCGAAACAGGAGCATTCGATCACGGCCGAGCTTGATCTGGCCGGATTCGGGATCGAACTCGAGCATCTTCCTCAGGTCGAGATCAGCTATCTTCACGCGTTTCGTCCTTTCCCGTGCGGTCGTTCGGAGCGGGCTCGAACGACGCTACGGTCAGTATAGCGGTTCCGAGGCTCCCGATGGTGTCCCAAATTGCTGCGGCCAGCAGCCCCGACTTCGAGAAGCGACGGGCAGGCCGAGGCGGGCAAGACTGGGTGATGCTGGGAGGTTGACTACACTCGGGCGGTGCGCGGGAGGCGTTCGGCGGACTGTACGGGTCGTCTGCGCTGGCCCGAGCTGCGGCGCGACCTGGCGGGTCCTGCGCACCTACCCGGCCCGACATCTCTGGTGGTCTGACGGCGGGCGGAGAGGGCCACGACGTCGCCAGCGCCGACGGTCAGTCCGACCCCGCTGCCGGCGGTCGAGTCCGTCGCGATGGCGCCGTCGTCCCCACCCAGCGTGGTGTCACCGACAACCGGCAACGGGCCTCCGGATCGTGGCGGCCCGCGGCGCGAGCGGCAGTCTGGTGCAGCGGCGGGGCGTCCTCGCCTACGGGGCCGGGCCCGAGCACGACCTGCTCGGTGTCCACGACCGCGCCGCGGCGCAGCCGCTCGGCCCCGGGGCTCTGCCGCGCAAGCCGCAGCGACCCCCGACCCACGTCGGCGGCCGCGGCGTGACGCCGTCCGGGCCCAGGCCCCCAGCCGGGTGCAGGTCACGGCGACGCACCGCACCGGACACGTGCAAGCATGCTCCGCGCCCGACCGGTCATGCTGCAGGTCCGCAATGTCCCGGAGCAGATGCGCCGCACCCTCAAGGCGCGGGCGGCGCCGGCCGGCCTGTCGCGCTCGGATCATGTCCTCGCCGAGCCGAGGCGCGGCGCCGAGCGGCCTACGCACGAAGAGCTCATCGCACGACTGGCACGCCGGCCCTCGGTGTGTCTGAGGCAATGGGCACCTCCCCCCGCTTGGTGGACGGCCCGACCGGCGCGGCCATGCTCGAGGTAGGTGGTGATGAGCGGGGTGCGCCTCCGGCAGCGCTCATCCAGGAGCCGGAAGAAGGCGTGGGACTGCTGGGGGCGGAGATCGAGGTCGCAGGCCAGGCAGCGGATACCGAACGTCGCGTCCCCGCGGGCGCGCGAGGCGACCGAGCGCGTCCTCGGAGGGGAGGCGCTGGCTGTCGTTCACGAACCCGCTCTCGTCGCGCTCCGTCGGCGGCACGCGAGCGGGCAGACAGCGCTCGAGCTGGGCGCGCGGTCGCGCCACGCCGTGACCTCCGCGTCGCTCAGGGCATGAGCAGCCCCGTGGCCACCGCGTGCCACGCGCGTACGCGAAACCCGCACCCGGTGCACCACCCAGTGGGCGCGACGTCGAAGGTCACGCCGAGCGCGATGCCCCCACCGTGGCGGCCACGCCGCCGTCGCCCGAGCCCCCGCGGCGCCGCGCCCGCGATGAGGAGCGGGGCGCTCAGTCCGACGGCGGCGGCACGGTCCGGCGACAGGAGGCGAGCGTCGTCGCGGAGGCGGGGGCCATCGCGGAGTAGTAGCGCCCGAACCGCGCCGGCTCCGGAGCGGCGACGGCGCGCAGGTTCTCGGCCCAGCGATGGCCGATCGGCTGGTAGAGGAGCGCGGCGGTGATCTCCAGGGTCCCGGCGATGTCCGGCAGCGCGATCCGGTAGCGTAGCTCGTCAGCGCCCCCGGTGAAGTCCGGATCCGTCGCCGCGGCGCCGTAGACGGCCACGTCGGCGGGCGCGGTGCGCCGGTCGAACCCCGTCGGCAGCAGGCGGTTGTCCTTGAGGTAACGGGTCGCGGTGAGCAGTCCGGTCGTGACCGCCCCGGACGGATCGCCGAGGATGGGCTCGTAGATCTGGACCTGATCGGGGCGCTCGATCACCCCGTAGTGGGGCTCGAAGCGCGTCCCGTCGGCGGCGTTGTCGTTGCCGGTGATGGAGCCGTCACGCGCCAGCGCCCCCGACTCGAACACCAGGCTGCCGCTCGCGTCGCGGACCGCCAGGTGGATCCAGACTCGCCGCGAAGGGTAGGCCGTCGGCAGCTTGTGCCCGGCGTGGTTCTCGACGCGCAGATCCACGACGAGCGAGCCCGCCGACCGTTCGGCGCGGGTGATGGCCAGCGTGGCCGAGCGCCGCTCGAGCTGCTCGCGGGCGCCCGCCGCGGTCGCCTCGAGCTCGGTGGGGAAGGCCGTGACGCCGAGCTCACCACGGAAGCGGCCCAGCATGCCCAGGACGAACGCGTTGCCGCCGCGGAAGACGTGCGGCCGCATGCCCGGATGGGGCTGGGCGAGCACGCTGGTGATGGGCGTCGGGTCGGCCTCGGGGAGCAGGTGGCAGTCCTGGCAGGAGCTGCGCGTGGCGTGGTCGCTGTGCCGCCACTCGAGGTACGGCACCTGCTCGGCGAGCTGGCCCGTGACCGAGCCGTCCGGGCCGAGCGAGTGGGTGAAGAGGGTGTGGCAGGTGGCGCAGACCTCCGAGGTCTGCAGGTGGTCGGCCTGGCGCTGCTCGAACCCCGACGAGCTGCGCATCACCCGCGACCGACCCGCGTCGACCGGGTACTTGCCGAAGAGCGGGCGCCGGCCGAGGGGCAGGCGGCGGTCGATGACGAACCCGCCGACGAAGCTCTCGGCCGTGCCCAGCTTCTCGGCCGTGATCTGGTGGCAGACGGTGCAGGAGACGCCGTCCGCGGCCAGGGCGGCCAGGGGCGTCGCCGCGCGACCGATCGGCAGGTGGGCGAAGATCTCGCCCTGGCCGCCGGCGACGTGGGCGGTGAAGCGCGCCATCGGCATGTGGCACTTGGAGCACTCGTCCTCGATCGCGGCGGCGGCCGTCGGGTGCTCGAGCGACTCGCGACGGATCGCGGCCTGCCAGTACGGGTCCCGCGCCGCGTTGGCCATCATGGACGCGCGCCAGTCGACCCCGATGGACACGTCCCGGCCGGACGGGGTGGTGAGCCCGCTGTGGCAGGCGATGCACTGCCCGCTCGGCGCGAAGAGCACGGGCGGCTTGCCGGCCCGCGGGCGCCGCTGCGCGGCGGCGGGGAGCGCCAGCAGCGCCGCGAACGTCGCGGTGGCGAGCGTCGTCCTCAGCGGTCGTCGGATCGTCATCGACACCTCACCACCCCTCCAGGACGCCGCCGTCGAACCAGTCCCAGAGCACGTAGAACAGCAGCTCCGTGGGGCGCGAGTCGAGCTCGGTCATGGGCAGCCGAACCCCGACGTTGGCCATGACGTGCTGGCGCGCGCTGAGGCTCACCTGCAGCTCGGGGATGAAATCCCAGTGGGTGCTCGCCCCCGACTCGAGGGCGCGGGCCGCGGTGAGCTCGACCATCGGCGACCAGACCCGGCCCCAGGGGCGCGGCCGATAGCTGTTGCCGACGGCCAGGCGCCCGAAGACCTCCCGCTCGGCGAGCTCGGTCTCGATGGGGAGCTCGAAGCCGCCCTGCACCTGCAAGAAGCCGGTACCAGCCACGATCTGCCCGGCGGAGAGGAAGGGCTCGATCATGACCGTGTCCCGGCCGTAGCCGTCGCCTGCGTCGCCCGTCGGCAGGAACGCTTCGGTCGCGAGCGTGAGGATCGAGCCGGACCGGACGCTGTGCACCAGCACCCGCTTCAGCCCGACCCCGACATCGCCGGCGCCCTCCGCCCAACGCCCCGCCACGCCGGGTTCGTCGGGCTCGACCTCGCGGAACCCGAAGGGGAGCGAGGCCTCGAGCTGGTAGCGGGCCCCGAGGCGCGCACCGTAGATGAGCTTGCCGGCGACGTCCGTCGGTCCCTCGAGCGCGGCGCTGGCCGCGACCACCACCTCGTCCTCCACGTACGCCTTGCTGGTCACCTGCGCTCGCGGCAGGTTGAGCTCCCCTTGGGGCCACCGCCGCTCGGGGCAGAAGGACTTGACGTGGGCGACGATCCGCTCGAGCTCCGCGTCGGTCCGCGCTCCCTCGAAGCTCGGCATCGTCCGATCGAAGCCGCGCGCCGGCCCGCCGCGATGCGCCACCGCCAGCCAGTCTCGGCGCGGCTCGCGGGACGCGAAATTGCAGTCGGTGAAGTCCGGCAGCGGCAGATCGAAGCCGACCTCGCTCCGGGGCGCGCCGCGTCCGGCGGCCCCGTGGCACGAGGCGCAGGTCTTCAGGAACAGGGCCTCACCGGACTCGGGCAGGCGGGCGGCGCCGGGTGCGGAGTCCTGCGCGTGGGCGACGCGAGCCCCTCGCTGCAGGGCGAGCACGCCGAGCGTGATCGAGGTGACGACGACGCACCAGCAGAGGGACGTCCGGGCAGCGCGGAATGACATGGGGAAGTTGCTCCGTCCCGGTGGCGAGCAGGGCCTGTTTCGCCAGGGAGCCCCGGGGCGTCAAGCTCGCATGGGGCTGTCAGCGGGGTTCGGCCGCGATTTCACGGCGCCGCGCCCGGTCGGCTGGGCGCGGCTTGCCCTCCCGGTGGCGCAGGAAGATCAATGAAGAGGCCAAGCCCGGCACTGGGTCGGTGGTCGGAGGTGGGTCATGCGGTCCTCTTCTGTGCGTCGGTCGTTCCGCATCCCGCAGCCGCTCGCTTGCCTCCTGCTCCTGCTCGGGGCCGGGCTCCTCGGAGCCGCGTGCGGTCCGCAGGAGGAGCCGCTCGCCCCGGACACGAACACCTGGGCGGAGCTCCGGAGCGTGCGCCGGGGGATCACCGTCGTCCCGCCGTCGGGCACGGCGCGGGCGCCGTACCCGCGCGAGCGCCTCGCAGACGGGACGACGGTGCGCGTGGACGCGGGGGGCCTCGCCTGGATCCGCCACGACGGCGGCACGACGCTGCTGGTGCGCGGTCCGGCGCGGCTCCGGCAGCGCCCGGCGGCGTTCGAGCTCGAGCAGGGGCGCGTCTTCGTCGACGTCCCGCCGGATCAGACCGCCCAGCTGGTGACGCCCCAGGGGCCGATGACGCTGGCCGCGGTGCGCGCCAGCGTCGAGGTATCACCGGGCGGGGCGCCCGAGGCCTACGTCCTGCGTGGCGAGGTGCGGCACCGGGGCGTCCGCGCGCGCGCCGGCGAGCGGCTGGTGCACGAGAGGGAGGGCCTGAAGGCCGTCCCCGCCGTCGCCTGGGAGGACTGGACCGGGGGGCTGGCGACCACGGATCGCGTGCCGGCGCCGGCGCCCTTCGGGATCGGGACCGTCGGCGCGCGGCGACCCGGGGAGCAGGGCCACGCGCGGTTTCCGCTCGCGATCCAGAAGCTCGCGGTGAAGGTGGAGGTCCGCGGCGACTTCGCCCTCACCGAGGTGGAGCAGCCCTTCTTCAACCCCAGCTCGGAGGTGGTCGAGGGGCTCTACGGCTTCCGCACGCCCGTCGGGGCGACCTTCGAGCGGTTCGGCGTCGACCGCGGGGGCCGCATCGCCTGGGGCCACGTCGAGGAGAAGGTCGCGGCCGCCGCGCAGTACCAGTCCAACGTCTACGCGGGCTCGACCGAGGATCCGGCGCTGCTCGAGTGGGAGGCCGCGGGCGTCTACCGCGCGCGCCTGTACCCGATCCAGGCCGGTGAGACGCGGCGAGTGGTCGCGCGCTACTCGGAGTGGCTGGGCCGGACGGGCGCGGAGGGCGAGCGGCGCCTGTACGTCTTCCCGATGGCGGCCGAGGGCGCGGAGGAGTCGCTCCCGCGCATCGAGGAGTTCACCTTCACCCTGGACCTGGGCGCCGCGCGCGCCACCGTGGTGCGCGCGGGCATGGCGGGCGTGCGGCGCGGCAACGAGATCCGGGTGCGCGCCCAGGATCTCGTGCCGCGGAGTGACCTCGCGGTGGAGCTCTACGACGGTGGGGTCGACGGGGTGGGCGGGTACCGCGCGGATCACGCGCTCGCGCTCGACTCCCTGCCCCGCCGCGAGCGCGAGGCGGCGCGGGACGCCGTCGCGAAGGAGCCCGACTACCTGGTGGTGCCGCTGCGCGCGACGGACGTCCCGCTGGCCGCGGGCGGGCTCGACCTGGCGATCGTGATCGACGCTTCCGCCGCGACCGACGGGGGCTCGCTCGCGCTCGCGCGGGCCGCCACGGGCGCCCTGCTCGCACACCTGGGCGCCGACGATCGCGTGGCGGTGTGGGTCGGCGCCGACGCGCTGCGCCCCGTCACCCCGCGCAGCGGGAAGCTCTCCGCGGTCGACCCGGCGCTCCGCGCCGAGGTGGGGGCCGCGCTCGCGCGCGTCGCGCCGGGCGGCGCCACCGATCTGGGCAAGATGCTCGGCGACGCCGCGGTCGCGCTCGATCCCGCCCGGCGCGGCGCGGTGGTCTACGTCGGCGACGGCCGCCCGACCGTAGGCGAGCTTGGCCTCGATGGGCTCCGGCAGCGCCTCGCGAAGCTGGCGCGGCCGGTCCGCGTCTACGCGCTCGCGGTGGGGGTGGGCGCCGACCTCGGGATCCTCGGCGGGCTGTCCCGCGGCGGCTTCGCGGTGCGGGTCGAGGACGGCTTCGGCGCCGCGCGCCGGGCCCTCGAGCTGCTCGAGCACGCGGAGCGGCCCGTGTGGCTCGGCGCCAGCGTCGATCTTGGCCCGGCGGTGGAGCGGGTCTACCCCCGCGACACCAGCGCCTGGGTGGCCGACGAGAGCGTGGTCCTCGTCGGGCGCCTCTCGGGCCGGGAGCCCCCGAAGCGCGTCGTGCTGGGAGGACCCGCGGGGCGGCGCGAGGTCGAGCTCACCGTGCGGCCGCTCGCCGATCAGGGAGACGCCGCCCGGCGCTGGGGGCTCGGGCGGCTCGCCGAGCTGCTCGACGAGGGCGCGGGGCCGGCGGCCATGGTCGATCTCGGCTCGCGGCAGGGGCTCATCACGCCCGTCACCTCGCTCTACGTGCCCACGACCCGCGAGCTCGCGAGCGACTACGACGGGGCGGAGCAGCCCGCGACGCGCGAGGAGGAGGGGCGGTCGGGTCGGCCGGGGCTTGTCGGACGGCTCCTGCTCCGGCGCAAGGCCGCCGCGTCCGCGCCGATGGTGGCCGCGAGCGCCGCGCCCGCGCCCACTGCGGAGGTCGTGGCCGCCGAGGTGGAAGACGGCGCCTCGACGCGGGCGAGGGGCGAGGCCGCCGCGCGCGACAGAGCGGACGAGGCGGCGCCGCCGACCGCCGCGCGGCCCGCGGCACCGAGGCTGGCGCGGGAGGTCGCGCCGCCGGCGCCCGCGGCCGATTCGCCCGTGGCCCGCGCCGCGGCCCTGAGGGAGGCGAGCGAGCTCGGGACGAGCGGCGTGCTCGCCGACAGCGCCAGCGGTGAGGCCGACGCCGTGGCGGTGCCGCCGGGCGCCGCGCCCCGGAGTCGCCACACGTCGCTCGGTCAGGAGGCGGCCGACCTCGGCGCGCCCGGGGGAGCCGGCCTCGGGCTATCGGGGGTCGGCGCGGGCGGCGGCGGGGAAGGGCTGGGCGAGGGCGTCTCGCTCAAGGCGGCCTCGGCCCCGGGGGCCGGCGAGGGCGTCGGCTCCGGGCACGGTCGCCTCGGGGCCACCCGCGCCACCCGGGTGCCGGTCTTGCGCCTGGGCTCCGCCTCCGTCGAGGGCGGCCTGCCGCCGGAGGTGATCCAGCGGATCGTGCGCCAGAGCTACGGCCGCTACCGGATGTGCTACGAGCAGGGGCTCGCCCGGAACCCGAACCTCACCGGGCGCGTCGCCGTCCGCTTCGTCATCGGGCCCGACGGCGCCGTGGAGACGATCGGCAACCAGGGCTCCGATCTGCCGGACGCCGACGTGGTGGGCTGCGTCGTGACGTCGTTCCGGGGGCTCGATTTCCCCCCTCCGGAGTACGGGAGGGTCACGGTCGTCTACCCGATCCTCTTCGCGCCCGATGGCGGGGCCGCCGGCACCGCCGCCGCCGAGGCCGTCGCGCCCACGCTCTTGGTGCGGGTGCTGCCGCGGGTGCCGATCCTGTGCGGCGACGCCGCGCGGGTGTCGCTCGAGGAGCGGGTGGCCCTCTGGATCGAGCGACTGGCGCAGGTCCGGGATCAGGCGCCGGCCGTGGCGGCCGTCTATTCCCGCGCGCTGCGCCAGTGCGAGGCGTCGTCCCCGCGCGAGCGAGCGCGCCTGCTCGCCCTGATGCTGGACGCGATGAGCACCGTTCGCGGTCAGGTGGAGCTCTGGCGGACGATGCGGGACCAGCTCGGGGCCGCGGACCTGCTCTATCGCGGCATCCTCGCTCGCACCAAGACCGCGGCCCAGATCCGGGAGCTCCACGACGCGCTGGGGCTGCGATCCGTCGACCCCGGGGTCCTCGCCAAGACCCTCGCCGCCGCCAAGGAGCCGCGGCAGCGGATCGCCAAGCTCCGCGCGCTCCGCGACCAGTTCCCGGACGACCTGGTCCTCGCGCTCCGGCTGCTCGAAGCGCTCGAGGACGCCGGCGATGAGGCCGGCGCCCGCGTGCTCGCCGCGGAGCTCCGGGCGCGCGCCGACGCCGAGGCCGGCGTGCGGACGGCCGTGGGCGAGCTCTTCCTGCGCCTCGCGGGGCGGGCCAACAGCGCCGGCGAGCGGGCCGCGGCGATCGCGGAGGCGCGGCGCGCCTTCGGCGAGATCGTCGAGTTTTCGCCCGCCGACCCGGTGGCGCGCCGGCGCCTCGGCGACCTGCTGCGGGCGCACGGCTGGCATGCCGAGGCGCGGCGCCAGTACGAAACCCTCGCGCAGCTCACCCCCGACGACCCCGCCGTGGCGCTCCTGATCGCGGCGGCCGCCCAGGGGGAAGGGCGGCTCGAGGAAGCGGTGCGGTGGACGGAGAAGGGCATCGACGCCGGCGCCCCGGACGTGGCCCAGGGTCCGGCGATCACGGCGCGCACCTTCGCGACCACCTTCCTCGCCTGGGGGCGGCTCGACGCGGCAGCGCGGGAGAAGGAGCGCGAGGCGCTGGCGGCGCGCGCGCGCCGGCTGCTCAAGGAGCCGGCGACGAAGGCGGCGCGCGTGACGCTGACCTTCACGCACCCGGACTTCCACCCGACGCTCTGGAGCAACGCGCTCGGCGCGCCGATGCCGGCGGCGATCGGGGATCTCACGCTCGGCATCGCGGAGGCGGTGGTGCCCCTGCGCGACGACGCCGCCGTGGAGGTCCGGGTCGAGCCGGCGGAGCTCGCGGCGGCCGGCCGCCTCGGCGTCGAGGCGGTCCTCACCGTGGTCTTCGCCGAGCTCGACCGGCGCGAGCGGATCGTGCGGGTCCCCATCCGGTATGGTCCAGGCTCGCCCGCCGTCCAGCGCTTCGTGCTCCGCGGTCAGGAGGTGCTCCGTGGCTAGCCTGGCCCCCTCGCTGCTCCGGCGCCCGCTCGCCGTGACCCTGGCGCTGCTCGCCGTGAGCGGCGGGCTCGCCTTCGCCCTGCACCGCGGCCGCGGCGCCCCGCCCGCTCTCGCCACCACCGTCGCCGATCTGGAGGTCGTGCACCCGCGGGTCACCGTCGCCGACGCCGAGGTGCGCGGGGCGCGGCGCCTGGTCGAGGGCGACCCGATCCAGACCAGCGACGAGGGGCTCGCGCGCGTGCGCAGCGACGACGGCACGGTGATCCTGCTCGACCGCCGCACGCAGGCGTCCCTCCGCCCTGGCGGGACCCGGCTCGAGGCGGGACGGGTCTTCGTTCAGGGCGTGGTCGGGTCGCGGCACGAGATCGCGCTCGGGGACGTGGTGGCGCTGGTGGAGGGCGCCGACGGGGGCCTGCAGCGCCAGGGCGGCGACGGCCGGATCTACTGCGCGCGCGAGGAGATCGTGGTGCGAGACGCGGCAGGCGAGCACCGCGTCCGCTCCGGTGAGTCCGCCGTCCTGACCGGCGGCAAGGTCACCGTCGAGCCCGAGAAGGTCTTCGACGACTGGACCTCGGGCATGGCGGCGCCCTGGGCCGCGCGCGGGGAGCCGCGGCGGGCGCTCGGCGAGCTGTGGGGGGTCGGTGACGCCGCGGAGCCCGGGAGCGCGGGCTCGCCGCTCGCCATCCGAGCCCACGACGTCGCCGCGACCGTGCTGGGCGAGGTGGCGCGGACGACGGTGAAGACGACCTTCTTCAACGGCGGCAGCGCGCCGGTGGCGGGTGACTTCCGGCTGGCCCTGCCGGCGGGGGCGCTGGTGTCGCGGTTCGCCTACGGGCTCGGCGGCGAGGACCTCCGGGAGACGGCCATCGCCGTCGGGCGCGTGCCCTCCGCGGACCGCTTCCCGTCGACGGCCGCGCTGGAGTGGGCCGGCGACGGCTGGGTGCGCGGTCGCCTGCCAGCGATCCGCTCGGGCGGCACCGCCACCGTGGTCGTCGAGTACACCGAGTGGCTCCACCCCGAGCGGCGCGGGACCGCCGAGGTGGTCGAGTACCGCTACCCGCTCTCCGGGGTGGGCGAGCCGCCGCTCGTCGGCGAATTCTCGGCGCGGGTCGAGGCCAGCGGCGCGGGCGCGCTCGCCGTGGCGGCCGGGGTCGGCGCGCGCGTCCAGGGCCGCTCCGTGGTGGTGCGGCGCTCCGATTTCCGGCCCGCGGCCGACCTCGTCGTGGAGCTGGCGCTGCCGCGCTGGGAGGAGCCGGCGCGCCTGTACGTGGCTCCCGCGGCGGGCGACCCGGCCGGGGACACGCTCCTCATCCGGACCGAGCTCCCGCCCGCGCCGGCGGACCAGGGCGTGACGCTCGCGGTCGTCGTCGACGCGTCGGCGCGCGTCGACGCGGCGCTGCTCGACACGGCGCGGGCGGTGGTGGCGGCCATCCTCGGGGGGCTCGGGGCGCGCGATCGCGCGGTCGTGCTCGCCGCCGACCAATCCGCGCGCGCGCTCGGGCCGGCCGGCGTCGGGCCCGTCGACGCCGCGCGCCGGGAGGCCACCCTGGCCGCGCTCGATCGCCTCACGCCCGGGGGCGCGACCGATCTCGGCCGGGCGCTGGAGGCGGGCGCCGACGCGCTCCCCGAGGCCGCGCCCGGGGGAATGGTGGTGTACGTCGGTGACGGCTGGCCCACGCTCGGGGATCCGGGGCTCGTGGACATCGAGGCCCGCCTCGCGCGGCGCCCGAGCGGCGCGCCGCGGCTCGCCGCCGTGGCGGTGGGGCCGCTCGCGAACCGCCCGCTCCTCGCCGCCCTGACGCGCAGCGCGGGGCCGCTGCTCGAGGTCGCGGACACGAGCGAGGCCGCCGCCGCCGCCGTGCGGCTGATGGTGGAGGCCCTGCGCCCCACGCACGCGGACGTGGAGGTGGAGCTCGAGCCGTTCGTGGAGCGGATCTACCCGCGCGCCGCACGCGCCGTGCGCGCCGGAGACACCGTGTCCATCGTCGCGCGCGCGCCGGCGGGCCGCCGCCCCCGGCAGATCACCCTCCGCTGGCGGGGGGCTGACGGGCGCCACGAGGCGGTCCGCCCGCTCGTGGAGCTCGCGCCGCCCGTGGCCGACGACCTGCGCCGGCGCTGGGCGAAGGCGCGCTACGACGACGTGATCCTCACCGGCAAGGGCAAGGAGGCCGCCATCGACGTCGCCACGCGGGCGGGGCTGCTCACCCCCTGGACCGCGCTCGTGGCCGACGGGTCCGGGTATCGGGCGAGCCGCGTGGAGACGCGGATCCTCGATCTGTCCCCCGTCGTGGACCCGACCTACGCGGCGCCGCTCTCCGGCGCGGGCGCGCTCGACGCCGGCCGCGACGACGCGGCCGACCCGCTCCGCGACGATCCGCGGCTGCTCGAGGAGGCCGCCGCCGCGGCCGCCCGCCGCACCATCGACGCTGCCCGGGTGGCGCTGCGCGCCTGCCGCGACGCGCGAGCGGCGCTGCGCCCCGACCTGGAGGGCGCGCTCCGCGTCGAGCTGGCAATCGACGGGCAGGGGCGCGTGAGGCGCTCCCGGGTGACGCCCCTGTCGCGCACCATCGACGACGCCGCGCTGACCCGCTGCGTCGAGGCGGTGCTCGTCGGGCTCGACTACCCGGCGTGCGGCGCCACGGGCGAGATCCGGGTCGAGCACCAGATCGCCTTCCCGGTGGCGATCGTGCCGCAGCCGCGGCGCTGCTCGGAGCTCTCGGCGGTGCCGATGCCGCTCCGGCGCGGGGTGTGGCGGGAGCGCGTCGGAGGCGACGCCGCGGAGGCCTTCGTGGTGGCCCGGGCGCGCTGCGAGCTGGGGACCTGGACCGACCAGCGCGCCTTCCTCGAGCTCGTGCTCGCGGCCAAGCCGGACGGGCTCGAGCGGCTGCGGGTGGGCGATCAGCTCGCCCTCGCTGGCGAGGCGGACGCGGCGGAGTTCCTCCGCCGCGAGGCGGTGCGCCGCGCCCGGGACCCCGGGGAGCTCCGGGCGATCCGGCAGCACCTGCTCGGCACCGAGGAGTACCCGGTCGGCACCTTCGAGAAGCTCTACGCGGCCGCGACCAGCGCCGAGGGGCGCCTCGCCGTCGTCCGGCGCTTCCTCGAGGTGGCCCCGCACGACGCGCGGCTCCGGCGCCGGCTGCTCGCGCTGCTCGTCGCGGCCTCCGACGGGTCGGGGCTGCTGGCCGAGGTGCGCCGCGTGCGGGACGATCCCTTCGCCGACGCGGCGCTGCTCGCCGCCGCCGCCGAGGCGCTGATCCGCGCGGGGGACGAGGCGGAGGCGCGGCGGGCCTTCGGCGAGCTCATCGAGCGCGCGCCCGCCGATCCCTGGGCGCGTGCCTTCCTGGCTGATCGGCTCCGCAACGCCGGCTGGTACGACGACGCGACGTCCGCGGGGGAGTCGCTGGAGCGGCTCGCCCCCGACGAGCCGGCGGCGACGCTGCGCCTCGCGCTCGCTCACGAGGGCGCGGGTCGCACCGACATCGCCGCGCGGATGCTGCTCCGCCTGACCCAGACCGGTGGTCGCTCCGGCGACGCCGCCTTCGGCGCGCGCTCGACCCAGCTCGCCGCGGTCCTGCGCGGGCGCGCCTACGCTGCCGCCCAGGATCCCGAGACGCGGCGGCTGCTCCGGTCCTCGCTCGGGGAGCTCGCGCTCGACGAGCGGGGGGCGGCGCTGCTCGTCCGGGCTCCCGCCGGGGACGTCCCCGTAGGGGTGCAGCTGGTCCCCCCGCCGGGGAGCGAGCGCGCAGCGCGCACCGCGACCACCCTCGCCCCGGGGCTCGGGATCCACACGCTGGTCTTCGATCCGGCGGCGGACCGTGGCGCCCAGGTCGTCCTCGTGCGCCGCCCGGGCGCCGAGCCGGAGCCGCCGACCCCGGTGCGGGTGCAGGCGCTCCTGCCCGCCCCGCAGGGGCAGCCGCCACGGGTGATCACGGCGGATGCGGAGCTTCCCGTCGATGGTCGGGAGGTGCGGCTCCGCTGGGACGGCGCCGCCCTCGTGCGGTGAGCCGGGACACCGCCGGCGCGCGCGGCGCCCCGAGATTCGACGCAACGCGACCCGACGGCGGACGACGAGGCAGGTGGTCGGCGCCTCCTCCGCGCTGGCCGAGCCGAGCCGTGTCGTGGTCCCCTGTCGCCCCCGCCCGCCCCCGATCGAACACCATCTGGCGCGCGAGTCGCCACCGCTGCGCGCTCCTCCCGCTCTGGGTCGGCCTCGCCGCGGCGTGTGGGGCTGACGCCGAGCCCGAGCCCGAGCCCGAGCCCCTGGAAGCCCGCTTCTGCCGCCAGCTCGAGGCCTGCCACTACCTGGTCAGCGGGGGCTCCGGCGCCTGCGAGGAAGACACGCGGCGCTGCGTCGCTTCGCTCTCCGGCCACGATCGGCGCGAATGGGCCAGTCGAACGGAGCGCTGCCTGAACGTCACCGCCTGCGCCGGCTTCGCCGAGTGCTACCTCGGCTCTCACCCCGCCTGCTGAGCGGCTCGTCGCTCCAGGAGCGAGCGAGGGTCGCGAGCCGCGGCACCGGTTCGCGCTCGACCAGGGGTTCCGGAGCGCGTCCTCCGGCCATGATGGCGACGACGGCGATGGACTCGCCGGCGAGCGCTGCACCCTCGCCGCTCGCTCGCGAGCGGTGTCCGCGACCGCCGTCGGCCGCGGTCGCGAGGCTGACGGCCAACGCAGGCGATGGCTCACCCCCGGGGTGGATTCCGCGCACGGCCTCTGCTGGCAGTGCCGGTGGAAACGCCGGTCCCGGCTCGGCCCAGGAAACCTTGCGGGGGAGGGGCGGCGCCGCCACGATGCCGCGTCATGACGCTCGCGAGATCGCTCTCTCCGGTCTGCCTCGCCGCCGCCCTGGTCGCCGCCTGCGGGGGCGGCACGGTCGACGCGACGCCGCCCGGGGGCGACGCCGCGGGCGGCGCGGGCGCGGGTGGGACCGGACCTGGCGCGGGCGGCGCCACCCTCGACGACCTCACCGTGCCGCCGGCGGCGAGCTGCCCGGCAACCGTGACGCCCTGCGCGCCGACCTTGCTCGACGAGGGGGTGCCCGGCCCCGGCTCCTTCCGTGTGCAGGACGGCTACCTCTACTGGCGCAACATCCCCGCGACCGGCATCGGCACCGACCGCGATCCGAACTCCGTCCTGCGCCTCCGCCTCCCCGACGGGGAGCCGGAGGTGATCGCCGACGTCGACCCGGGGCGGGTCACGACCATCGTGCTCGACGCGACCCACGTCTACTTCGGCGACTCCGAGCGGGGCGTGGGCCGCGTCGCCCTCGCCGGCGGGCCCGCGGAGATCGTCGCGGCCGTCCCCGCCGACATGGTGCAGGTCGACGCCCCGCACGTCTACTTCAGCGAGGCGGCGGCGACCGGGGTGGCGATCAATCGGATCCCCAAGGCGGGCGGCGAGGTCGAGGCGATCGCGACCGCGGCGCGCCGGGTGCTGTTCGCGCTCGACGAAACCCACGTCTACTGGATCCTCCCCGCGGACGGCACCAACGTCCTCATGCGCGGGCCCAAGGCGGGCGGCGAGGCCGAGGTCCTCTCCAACGTGGTCCCCGACAAGCCGGAGCGGATCGCCATCTTCGACGACTTCGTCTACGTCGTCGTCAACGTGCCGTTGCCGACGACGGGGCCGCGGGGCCTGCTGGAGCGGTACCCGGTCGCCGGCGGGCCGCTGGGCGAGCTCGTCGCGGCCGACGTCCCCATCGGCTCGTTCGCCATCGACGCCACGAGCTTCTACTTCGGCACCTGCCCCGGCGTGGCCGGCGAGGCGACGGTCCAGAAGCTGTCGCACGACGGCACCACGTCGGTCGCGATCGCAGCCGGTGGCGTCTGCTACGCCGGCGTCACCGTGGACGCTGCCCGAGCCTACTTCGCCGACTGGGGCATGGCAGAGTACACCGCGAACGGCAACGGTCAGGTGCTCGCCGCCGACAAGTGCGGGTGCCCGTAGGCCGGGTCGCGCCCGGTCCTGCACGGCCAGCGCCGCGGCGCCGCCCTGCCCCGTGAAGCCCGCCGGCGGCCTCCCCGGGGGCGGCGCTCCGCCGTCGAGCCCGCGTCACCGGCCCGAGCCGACGGGCGCGGTTTCGCGCGGTAGTCGCCGGCGCGGCGGGCGCCGCGCTCGCTGCGCGCCGCCGCGTCCAGGCTGGACCCCCGCCCGCGACCCCGTATCATGAACCTGGAACCCCAGGATGGTCACGAGCACCAGCCTGTCGCCTGGTCACAGCGGGTCGCGGGTGCGCCCCGTGGTGCGGCCGGTGCTGGAGGCGCTGCTGGTGGGCACGCTCTGCGTCTCCGCCGTCGGCGGCGTCACCCACGCGCGGGTCACCCTGCTGATGGCGCTGGTCGCCGTCGTGAGCCTCACCGTCGCGCTCCACCTCCTCCGGTCCGGGCGCGCGGGGGCCGCGTCGATCATCGCCCTCGCGGCCCCGATCGCCTGCTCCGCCTTCGCCATGTGGGTCGGCGACGGGATCCGGGACGTCGCCGTCATGGTCATGCCCCCCGTGCTCCTGCTCGGCTGCCTGCTCCTCGAGCGGCCGCTGTCGACGCTCCTCACCGCGGCGTCCGTGGGCATCGTCGTGGTGATCGGGGGGGCGCAGGCTGCGGGATGGCTGCCGAAGGAGCCCCTCCCGCGCACGGATCTGATCGACTACCTGCTGGTCCCGCTGATGCTGGCGGCGCTCGGGGTGGTCGCCGAGCTCATCGCGACCGAGCTGGTGCGCAGCGAGGGCAGCTACCGGGAGATCTTCAACGCCACCCAGGAGGGGATCTGCATCCACGACGCCGGCGACGGGACCCTCGTGGACGTCAACGACCGCATGCTCGTCCTGTACGGCTGCTCGCGCGAGGCGCTGGCCCCGCTCGGCTTCGGCGGCCTGACGGCCCCGTCGGCGGCGCACGATCCGGCGCGCGCGCGCGATCTGCTCCACGCGGCCGCGCAGGGCCGGCCCCAGTTCTTCGAGTGGCCGGCGCGGCGGGCGGATGGTCAGGAGTTCTGGGTCGAGGTCACGCTCCGCCGGTCGGCAATCGGCGGCGCCCCGCGGGTGCTGGCCGTGGTGCGGGACATCGACGAGCGCAAGCGGTCGGCGGCGCAGGCCCTTCAGTCCGAGAAGCTCCGCTCGCTCGGCCTGCTGGCGGGCGGGGTCGCCCACGACTTCAACAACCAGCTCGCGGTGATCGGCGGGCTCGCGCAGCTCGTGGGGCTGCGGGCGCACGAGCCGGCGGTGGTCTCCGCGCACGCCGCGCAGATCCTGGAGGCGACCCGCTGCGCCGCGGACCTCACCGGGAAGCTCCTCGCCTTCGCGCGCAAGAGCGCGTCCCGCGACGAGGCCGTCGACGTGAACGCGATGGCCGCGGACACGGCGGAGCTACTCCGACGCAGCCTCACTCGTCGGATCGAGGTCCGCGTGGAGACGAGCGCCGACCCCCTCGTCGTGCGCGGAGATCCGGCCCAGCTCGCCAACGCGCTGCTCAACCTGGGCATCAACGCCCGCGACGCGATGCCGCGCGGGGGCGTGCTCACCATCCGGACGGCCGCGGTCGCGCTCGCCGGGCCAGCGGCGGAGTCGCTGGCGCTCGAGCCCGGGGCGTACGTCGCCGTCACCGTGCTCGACACGGGCGAGGGGATGTCCGAGCGGACCCTCGCCAGCGCGTTCGAGCCCTTCTTCACCACCAAGCCCGACGGGACCGGGATGGGGCTGGCGCAGGTCTACGGCGCGGCCCGCGCGCACCGGGGCGGCGTCCGCGCGACGAGCCGCCTGCGCGTCGGCACCGAGGTGACGATCTACCTGCCGCTGGTCGAGGCGCCCTCGACGCCGAGCTCCACGGGAGGGCAGCTGGCCGAGGTGCGCCTCGGCCTGCGCGTGTTGCTGGCCGAGGACGAGGAGCGCCTCGCCGCGGCGACGCGGCTCCTGCTCCAGCAGGTGGGGTGCGCGGTCGAGGTCTGCGTGGACGGGCAGGAGGCCGTGGAGGCCTTTCGCCGCGACCCTTCGGCCTACGACGTCGTGCTGCTCGACCTCGCCATGCCGCGCCTCTCCGGCGTGGCGGCGCTCGCCGCCATTCGACGCCTCGACCCCGAGGCGCGGGTGGTGATCACCTCCGGCTACGCCACCGGTGCCGCGGTGGAGCAGCTCCTGGCGGAAGGGGCCGCCGCGTTCGTGCCCAAGCCGGCGACGCTGGCGGCGCTGGTGCGCGCGCTGCGCCGCGCCGTCGCCGGGGAGCGAGACCATGAGCCGAACAGCAGCCGGTGAGGTCAGCCTCGGTTACCAGGCCTGCGGCCCCACCTCGCGCGGCGGCGCGGGCGAGGCGGGCGCCGCGGCCCCACCGCTCGTGCTCCTGCCGGGGCTCGGCATGCGGCTCGAGCACTGGGCGCCCCACCTGCCCTTCCTGGCCGCGCGCCGGCGCGTGATCGCGCTCGACCTGCGCGGCGGCGTGGGGTCCGACGCCCCCCCGGGCCCGTACACGATCCGCCAGCTCGCCGCCGACGTCGCCGCGGCGCTCGGCGCGCTCGACCTCGAGCAGGCGGACGTGCTCGGGCTCTCCATGGGTGGGTGCGTCGCTCAGGAGCTGGCGCTCGCCCACCCGGCGCGAGTGCGGCGGCTGGTGCTCGCTCTCACCGCCCGCAGGCCGAGCGCGCGCGGGCGCGAGCGGCTGCGCGTGAGCCTGGCGCTGCGCGAGCGGGACGGGCTGCTCGAGGCGTACTACCGCGATCTTTTCCTGTGGATCCTGGACGATGCGACCTACGCCCGCCCGGGCGCGGTGGAGCGGCTCGTCCGCGCCGCCGTCGCCGCGGCGGCCGACGAGCCGCTCGACGGCATCCGCGGGCAGGTGGCGGCGTGCCTCGACTACGAGGGTTGCTCGCGGCTCGCCGAGCTGTCGATGCCCACGCTGGTGGTCGGCGCGACCGACGATCTCGTGTACCCGCCCGGCGACACCCGGGCGCTGGCGGCCGCCATCCCCGGCGCGCGGCACGCGCTGGTAGAGGGGGCGCACCTGCTGAGCGGCGCCGCCGTACGGCGGTTCGACGAGGCGGTGGTGGCGTTCCTGGACGGGCCTTGAGCGGCGCCGCGCGGGCGGGCGACGGCTGGCAGGGCCACCCCGGGTAGGGTAGGGCTTCGCGCGTGCGGTCCGCGCGGCGACGTCCCCGGTGGTGGCTCCTGCTCGGCGGCACGGCGCTCGCGGGACTCGTCTGGTGGCGCGGGGCGACGCGCGGGCCCGCCGCCGAGATCCGCGCCGAGCTCGGCGAGCTCGCCCGGGCCGTCTCGGCGCCGCCCGGCGACGACCCCGCGGAGCGGGAGCGCCGGATCCGCGCCGTCGTCGAGCGGTCGCTCGCCCCCGACGCCGTCCTAGACGTGGAGGAGGCGCCCGGGCTCGGCGCGGAGCCCGGGGCGCTCGCGCGCGCCCTCACCGGTCTGGTCGCGCCCGGCGAGGCGAGCGTGGTCGAGCTGACGGCGATCGAGGTCGAGGTCCGGGGTGACGTCGCTCGGGCGATCGTCGACGCGCGCCTGGGCGCCGATGTCGGGCGGGACCTGCACGCGCGGCAGCGGCGGCTCTCGCTGCGCCTGGTGCGGCGGGACGGTCGCTGGCGCGTGGTGGCGGCCGGGATGCACGCGGCGACCGATCCCGAGCCCGAGGCCCGACCGTGACCGGGCGTCACCGCCGCCTGGCCCGCGCTCCGGACGGCCGCGACCTGGCTACGGCGCCGGCGGGGGCGCCAGTCGATCCACCAGCGCCACGTACTGCTCCATCGCGGCGTCGGCGGGCAGCCCGCGGCGGCTCGCCCAAGCGTCCCATTTGGCGCGGCCCTTGAGGTCGAGCAGGCCGGGCCGCGCGCCGTCGACGTCGCCCAGCGTCGCCTGCTTGTACAGGCCGTACAGCTCCAGCAGCGTGGCGGGGGTCGGGGTCGTCGGGAGGCCGCGGACGCGCGTCTGGGCCTCGGCGAAGCGGTCCGCGAGCGTCATGGGGCGAGTATAGCGGAGCCGCGCGCCGCCGTCCCGGCGGGGCCGGGCGCCTCGACGCGGCGCCCGCCTGCGCCGCCGCCGGCGCCGCAGGCCCGCCAGACCGGGGAAGAACCGAGGAGGTCTCGCGTGAAATCTGTGCAGGCGGTGCGAAGGCTCCGGTACGAAGCGCTTCGAAATGCCCCGATCAGCGGCGACGGGCAGGATCCCCCGTCGGGCCGCGCCCCGGAGAGGGTGTCTCGGGGTTGGCAGAGGAGCTACGTTCTGGCAGCGTCCGCCACGCCGCCGCGTTGGCGCGGCGCTCGCCCGGTTCGACGATGCAGCCGATGAAACCCTCTCGCGACGTGGGCATCGTGGGCTACGGAGCCTACGTGCCCCGGTACCGCCTGCCCTCGAGCGAGGTGAGCCGGGTCTGGAGCGGCGGCGCCGCCGGCGCGCCGGTGGCGTCGAAGTCGGTCCCGGGCCTGGACGAGGACGTGGTCACGATGTCCATCGAGGCGGTGCGGAGCGCTCTCCGGCGCGCCCGCGTCGCGCCCGCGTCGGTGGGGGCGGTGTGGGTGGGCAGCGAGAGCCACCCTTACGCGGTCAAGCCGACCGGCACCATCGTCGCCGAGGCGATCGGGGCGGTGCCCGCGACGCTCGCGGCGGATCTCGAGTTCGCCTGCAAGGCCGGCACCGAGGCGCTGCAGGCCGCCATCGGCCTGGTCGGGTCGGGCATGGTCGCCTACGCGATCGGCGTCGGCATGGACACGGCGCAGGGACGGCCCGGCGACGCCCTCGAGTACACGGCCGGCGCCGGCGGCGCGGCCTTCGTCATCGGGCCGGCCGCGGAGAGCGTCGCCGTGCTGGAGGCGTCGCTCTCCTTCGTCACCGACACCCCCGACTTCTGGCGCCGGCAGCACGCCCACTACCCCGAGCACGCGGCGCGCTTCACCGGGGCGCCCGCCTACTTCCGGCACGTCGGCGCCGCGGGCCGCGCCCTCATGGACGGCCTCGGCAGCAGCGCTCGGGACTACGCGCACGCGGTATTCCACCAGCCGAACACCAAGTTTCCCGCCAAGGCGGCTCGCGATCTCGGCTTCACCGCCGACCAGCTCCGGCTCGGCATGCTGGCCAACGAGATCGGCAACACCTACGCCGGGGCGGCCATCCTGGGGTTGACGGCCATCCTCGACGAGGCCAGGCCCGGGGATCGGATCCTGGTGGTTTCCTTCGGCAGCGGCGCTGGCAGCGACGCCTTCAGCCTCCGGGTCACCGAGCGCATCGGTGCGCTGCCGCGTGACGTGCCCACGACGCGCCAGTACGTGGAGCGCGCGGTGCCGCTCGACTACGCCGGCTACGCGCGGAACCGCCGCAAGATCGCGGTCGACTGAGCGGATGAAGCGACGATGAGCGACGGCTTCGCGGTGGGAGTGGGCCAGACCGAGGTCGGCGAGCACTGGGATCGCTCGCTGCGCCAGCTCGGCGCGGCGGCGGCGCGCGCCGCGCTCGCCGACGCCGGGACCGAGGAGGTCGACGCCCTCTACGTCGGCAACATGCTGGCCGGGGACCTCTCCGGTCAGCACCCCCTCGGCCCGCTGATCGCCGAGCATGCGGGGCTCGTGGGCGTCGAGGCGATCGCCGTCGAGGCGGCCTGCGGCTCCGGGGGCGCCGCCTTCCGGACCGCCTACACGGCGGTCGCGAGCGGACTGGTGGGGTCGGCGCTCGTGGTCGGCGTCGAGAAGATGACGGATCGCCCCGGCAAGGAGGTCACCCAGGGGCTCGCCACCGCGGCGGACGCGGACTTCGAGTCGCAGATCGGGCTCTCCTTCGTGGCCATCAACGCGCTTCTGATGCGGCGCTACCTGCACGAGTACCGGCTGACCCGCGACGACTTCGCCCCGTTCATCGTCAACGCGCACGCCAACGCCGTGCACAACCCCAACGCGATGTTCCGCTTCCCGGTGACCGCGGCGGAGCTGGCGCGCCAGCCCATGGTGGCCGACCCGATCTCCGCGCTGGACAGCTCGCCGGTTTGCGACGGCGCGGCGGCCGTGCTGCTCTGCTCCGCGGACCGCGCGCGGGGCCTCGGCGGTCGCGCGGCGCGGGTCCGGGCCTGCACCGTCGGCACCGACACCATCGCGCTGCACGACCGCCGCGATCCGCTCGAGCTCGCGGCCGCAGTGCGGAGCTCGCGGCGGGCCTTCGAGATCGCCGGCGTCGCCCCGGCCGACATCGACCTGTTCGAGGCCCACGACGCCTTCTCGATCATGACCGTGCTGGCGCTCGAGGCCGCCGGCTTCGCCGAGCGCGGGAGGGCGGTGGGACTCGGGTCGAGCGGCGCCATCGCGCGGGACGGCGAGCTGCCGCTCAGCACCATGGGCGGGCTCAAGGCGCGGGGCCACCCCGTCGGGGCCACCGGGGTCTACCAGATCGTCGAGGTGGTGCTGCAGCTCCGCGGTGAGGCGGGCGAGAACCAGGTCGCGGGCGCGACCCTGGGCATGGCCCAGAACATCGGCGGCAGCGGCGCGACGGTGGTGACCACCATCCTCGAGGCGGTGAGGTAGAGGAGCGCCATGGAAGTACCCCGGAATTGGCGGACGCAGCGCGCGCGCTACGCGCTCGAGGCGATCGTGTGTCGGCGGTGCGACGCCGTCTCCTTCCCTCCCCGGGACCTCTGCCCGCGCTGCGGTTCGGCGGACGTCGCGCCGCAACGCCTCAGCGGTCGCGGGGAGATCTACTCGTACTCCACCGTGTTTCAGGGGCCGAACGGCTTCGCCGAGTACGCGCCCTACGTGGTGGCCCTGGTGCGCCTCGCGGAGGGGCCGCTGGTCGCCGCGCAGCTCACCGACGTCGAGCCCGAGGCGGTCTCCGTCGGGATGCCGGTCGAGATGGTGACGCGCCGCCTGCGGGAGGACGGACCGCAGGGGAGCGTCGTCTACGGGTACAAGTTCCGGCCGCCGCTGACCGCCGGCTGACGCCGCGGCCTCGCGCCCGGCGCGCGAGCGCGTCCGAGCTCGCGCGCTCCGGCGCGGAGCACCGGCGGCCAGCGCTCACCGGCCGCAGCCGCAGCCCGCGGCCGCGACCCGCTCGCGGGCGGCCGCGACCCGCTCGCGGGCGTCGCAGCAGGACGCGGAGCCCTCGCCGGTGAGGGAGCAGATCCGGCCCGCTGCGCGGCTCATCGAGTCCAGTGCCCGGCAGGCGACGGCGCAGGGAGGCTCCTCGCGGCGGGCGCGTCCCGAGGACGGCGGTTCCTCGACGGGGGCGGCCCTCGCGCGGGGCGGCGGGGCGGGCGGGGCCGAGGTCGGCGCCGGCGCGCGATCCGCCGCGGCCGCTAGCTCCGCGTCGGCCTCCGGCGCCTCGGCGGCGTCCCCGGACGGCGCGGTGGGCGCCGGGGCTGCGGGCGAGGGCGGCGAAGGCAGGGTGGCCAACAGCTCTTCCTCGCTCTCGCGGAGGGTCCGCTCGAGCTCCGCCAGGCGCTGCTCGCGGCGCGCCGCGGGCGCGGGGGGGGGCGGCGCCGCGTAGCGCGGGGGCGTCGCCGATCCCGCGGGATGCGCGCAGCCGCCCGCGAGCAGCGAGAGGAGGGCCAGGCTGCAGAGGCGGTGCTCGAACCGGACAGTCATCGCGCGAGAGCCTCTCGGGACCCGGCTGGACAACGCGGGGTTCCGGCTCGAGCTTACACGAACGCTGCCGGCGGCGGGCCGCGGCGGCGCCGTCGGCGGGCTACCATCGGCCGAACCGGCCCGCTGGCCCTCGATCGAGCCACTCCATGACCGCGCACCCGCTCTCGTTCGCCAGCCTCGACTTCGCGACCACCCCGTTCCTGGTCATCTGGGAGGTGACGCGGGCCTGCGCGCTCGCTTGCCAGCACTGCCGGGCGGAGGCGATCGAGACGCGCGATCCCCTCGAGCTGACGACGGAGGAGGGCCAGGCTCTGCTGGCGGGGATCCGGGAGCTCGGCGCGCCCGTGTGCGTCCTGTCCGGTGGCGACCCGCTGGAGCGCGCGGATCTCGCGGCCCTCGTGCGCCACGGCAAGTCGCTCGGTCTGCGGATGGCGACCATCCCCGCGGCGACGCCGCGGCTGACCCGGGAGCGGCTGGCGGAGCTCGCCGCGGCGGGGCTCGATCAAATCGCCTTCTCGCTCGACGGTTCGACGGCCGCGCGCCACGACGGGTTCCGCCAGGTGCCGGGCACCTTTGCGCGGACGATGCAAGCCGTGAGCTGGGCGCACGAGCTCGGCCTGCCGCTCCAGATCAATACCACCTTCGCCGCCCACAACTTCGACGACGTCGAGCCCATGATCGCGCTCGTCGAGTCGCTCGGCGTGGTCTTCTGGGAGGTCTTCTCCCTCGTCCCCGTGGGACGCGGGACCGTGCTCCAGCCGCTCGGCGCGGAGGAGCACGAGGCGCTCTTCGCGAGCCTGTACGCCGCCTCGCTCCGCGTGAAATTCCTGATCAAGGTCACCGAGGCGCCCCACTACCGACGCCACGTGCTCGAGCAGCGACGGCGTGCGGGTGGGTCGGGCTCGGGGGGGGGCCACCCCGGCGGCCTCGGCCGCTCCGGCTCGGCCATCCCCGCCCAGCTCTCGCGCGAGCTGTCCACGCACGAGTCGTTCGGCGCCCGCGCCAAGGGGATCAACTCCGGCAAGGGCTTCTGCTTCGTCTCCTACCTCGGCGAGGTGTTCCCCTCGGGCTTCTTCCCCGTCTCGGTCGGGAGTGTCCGCTCCCGGCCGCTGGCCGAGCTCTACCGCGACCCCGAGCTGATGCGCGCGCTGCGCGATCCGGGGCGCCTCGGCGGTCGCTGCGGCCGCTGCGAGCACGCGGACGTCTGCGGCGGCTCCCGCGCGCGCGCCCTCGCGGTGCACGGTGACCCGTTCGCCGAGGACCCCGCGTGCGCCTACGATCCGCCGCCCCGCGGGTGACGGCGCGCTCGGACGGGCGGCGCGGCGTCCGCGAGGGCTGTCGCGCCGGCGCTACGGGTCGTGAGTCACCGGAGGTTCACGGCGGACCGGCCACCTCCTGCCCGCCGTCGGTGTGGTCGGGGGCCTCGTACATCCCCGGTTGCCCGGTGACCTCGGTGCTCGAGTAGCAGGTGGTGCCGTACTTTGGCCCGGACTGGCAGTAGGTCCCGCCCGCCGGACCACAGGCGCCGAGCCAGAGCGCGGGGAGGGTCAGGAGCGACACCAACGGCGGGGATGCGAGGCGCATGGGACTTTCCTCCGCGCGGCGTCGATGCAAGGCACGTTCCACGCGCCGCGGCCCCCTCAAGCCCGGGGTCCGAACGACACGATCAGGTATCCACCCGACTTCTGATCCTTCTCGATCTCGAGCATCCCCCGCTGCTCCGCGTCCTCGAGCAGCGCGTTGAAGCTCCGATAGCCGTGGAACGACTCGGAGAACGTCGGGCGCTTGCGCTTGATGGTCTGCTTCACCATCGAGCCCCAGAGGCTCTCGTCGCGATCGCGGAAGAGCGACTCCACCGTCTCCAGGACCAGCTCGAGCCCCTCGAGCCGCCGCGCCTCGACGTCGTCCTCCTTCGAGTCGTCGGCCTTCGCCTTGGCCTTGGCCGAGCGTGGCTTGGCGCCGGCGCCCTCGGCGGGGCCCTGCGCCTTGCCCCGGCGAGCGACCGACTCGCTGGCGGCGCGCTTCTCGCGGACCAGATCGTCGTAGTAGATGAACTCGTCGCAGTTCGCGATCAGAAGATCGCTGCTCGAGTTCTTCACCCCGAGCCCGATCACGCGCTTGTCGTTCTCCCGGAGCTTGCTCACCAGCGGTGAGAAGTCGCTGTCGCCGGAGACGATGGCGAAAATCTCGACGTGGCTCTTGGTGTAGCAGAGGTCCAGCGCGTCGACGACCAGGCGGATGTCGGCCGAGTTCTTCCCGGAGTAGGAGACGTGGGGGATCTCGATGAGCTCGAACGCGGCCTCGTGGAGCCGGCGCCGGTCGCCCTTGTAGCGGTCCCAGTCCGCGTAGGCCTTCTTGACGATGATCTTGCCCTTGTCGAGCAGCCGCGCGATGACCAGGCTCACGTCGAAGCCGTCGAGCTTGGCGTCCCGCGCGCCGAGGGCGACGTTCTCGTAGTCGCAGTAGATCGCGATGTTGGGGGCGGTGGCCGAGAGAGGCGTCACGGGGCGCACGCTTATCACGATCCACGGGCCGCCGGCGACACGGGGCGCGCGCCCCGGCGCGGACGCGGGGTTTCTGCCGACCGGGCGGACCGCGGGGCGCGGGATGGCGGTGCGATCAGGGCGTCGGCGCGGCGTCGAAGCGCGGCGCCGGTGTGCGCCGGGCGCGCTCGAGCGCGGCGGGGAGGGTGGCCTCCGGGCGCAAGCAAGCCCAGCAGTCGAACTGACGAAACGAGAAGCGGCCGCCCCGGCAGAGCTCCTTCTTCGCCAGCTTCGCGAGGTAGGGCTCGGCGCGCGCGTCGGCATGCTCGACCGCCTTCGGCATGAGCTTCTTGTACTCGAGGCAGGTCTTGCCCGGCCGGAGCTCGAGGGCGATCGCGAGCGCCTCCGACGCCTGGGAACGAACCTCCGGTCGCGCGAGGCGCTCCTCGGCGAGCGTGGCGGCGGTCCGGCGCGTCGGGTCGCCCTGCGCCGCGCGCCAGACGTCGTAGAGCACGTCGGCGCCGGCGCTGCCGAGGTCGGCGGCGAGGTCCAGGGCGCGGACCACCTGCTCGGGGTCGTCCGCGGCGCGGCGGACCAGGGCGACGAGCGCGGGATCCTTGGCCAGCCGTGGCTCGGCCGCGAGCGCGCGGCGCGTCGCGTTGAGGGCGCTGCCGAGATCCTCGTGCGCGGCGTGCTCGAGGGCGAGCGCGCGCCAGTCGCTCCCCGTCCGCTCCGCCTCCGGGCGGGCCTGGATGATGGCGATGCGCCGCGCGCTCGCGGCCGCGCCGGAGCGATCGTTCGCCGACGCCGCGGCGAGCCCCGCGACCGGCGCTGGTCCGGGCGCGAGCAGGGTCACGCCCAGGACACCGCCCAGCACCAGGGCGAGCGCCGCCAGGACGAGCGCCCACCCCGGCAGCGTCCGGCCCCCGAGGCGGGCGGGGCGGAGGAGCGCGCCCCGGAGGGCCGCGAGCGCGGGCCCCGACGCGGCGAGCGCGCGTCGGGTCGCGACGAGCGTGCGGCGCGCGGCGTCGCGGAGCCAGAGCTTCCACGGCGCGGTCGCCGCCCCGAACGCGGCCGCGGGGGGCGCGGGCCGGGCGCGCGCCGCCAACCCCGCCGGCGCGGGACGCGCGCCGCCCACGCCCGCGAGGGGCGCCAGCGCGGCGACGACGGCGTCGGCGCTCGGGGGGCGCTCCTCGGGCCGCTTCGCCAGGAGCCGGTCCACCACCGCCCGCAGGGCGGGCGGCACCGACGCCGGCAGCGGCGGCGGCGGCGCCGTCATTTGGCGGGCCAGCAGCGCCATCAGGTCGTCGTCGTGGAACGGCGTCTCGCCGGCGAGCATCTCGTAGAGCAGGACGCCGAGCGCGTAGAGGTCCGCGCGGTGATCGACGGTGGTGCCCATGGCTTGCTCGGGCGACATGTACTCCGGGGTACCGAAGACGGAGCCGAAGCGCGTGAGCGCGGGCTGCCCGGCCAGATCGTTCGCCGTCACCTTCGCGATCCCGAAGTCGAGCACCTTGACGTGCTCGGGGTTCTCCGGGCGCTCGATCAGCATCACGTTGTCGGGCTTCAGGTCGCGGTGCACGATCCCCTGGGCGTGGGCCTCGGCGAGCGCGCTCGCGATCTGCGCCGCGATGCGGGCGGCGCGGTCCGGCGCGAGCGCCCCCTCCGCGTCGAGCACGGCGCGCAGGCTCCGGCCCTCGACGAACTCGAGCACGAGGTAGAAGCCGCCGTCCTCGAGCTGGCCGAAGTCGGTCGCCGCGACCACGTTCGGGTGATCGATGCGGGACGCGGCGAACGCCTCGCGCTCGAAGCGGGCGACCACCTCCGGCACCAGCGTCATCTCCCGGTGCAGGACCTTCAGGGCCACGGTCTTGCGCATCAGCACGTGCTCGGCGCGGTAGACGGCGCCCATCCCGCCGCTGCCGAGCAGGCGATCGATCCGGTAGCGACCGGCGATCGTCGTCCCCACCCGATCCAGCGCCTCGCCGCCCGCCTCGGGCGCCGGGGCGGCCGGGGCGGCGGTGCCGGCCGGCGCGGAGGGCGCAGGGGTAGCCTCGCGGGGGCTCGCGTCGAGGATCCCCGACGCCACCGTCGGCATCGCGGCGGCGACGAGGCGACTCCGGGCGTGCGGTGGCGCCTGTCCGGTACGCCCGGCCTGCACGTCACGTCGCATCGTCGCCGCGTCCGGATAGCGAGCCTGGCGGTCGAAGCCGAGGGCGGTGTCGATCACCGCGGCCAGATCGCGGGGCGCCTCGGGGCAGACCGTGGCGAACGCGGGCGCGGGGCGGGTCGCCATCGCCGCGATCAGCTCGGCGTCGGTCCGGGCCTCGTGGAGGCGCCGCCCCGAGAGGCGCCGAAAGAGGATGGCGCCGAGGGCGAACAGGTCCGTGCGCGCGTCGACCTCGTCGTTGCGGCCCTGGGCCTGCTCGGGCGACATGTAGGCGGCCGTGCCGAGCGTCAGGCTGGCGCGGGTGCCCGGTCCGCGGCTCGGACCCAGCAGGCGCGCGATCCCGAAGTCGAGCAGACGCACGCTGCCGTCGGTGGTGACGAAGACGTTCTCTGGCTTCAGGTCCCGATGGACCACCCCCGCGCCGTGGGCCGCCGCCAGCGCGTCGAGGACCTGCTCGGCGATCGCGAGCAGCTCGCCGAGCGGGATGGTCCCCAGGCGAGCCGCCCGCGCCCCGAGGGTCTCACCCGCCAGCAGCTCCATGGCCAGATAGGCGGCGGCGGGATCGCTCGTGTCGTGGTCGAGCAGGCGCACGATCCCGGGGTGGTCGAGGCGGGCCACCAGAGCCGCCTCGCGGGCGAACCGCGCTCGCACCTCCTCGTCGACCAGCGCGCCGGTGTGGAGCACCTTCACGGCGGCGCGCTGGCCCGCCGGGTCCGTGGCGGCGAAGACGGTGGCGCTCGCGCCCACGCCGAGGATGCGCTCGAGCCGCCACCTGCCCCCTATGGTCGTCCCGAGCCGCTCGGTCGATGCCCGCGCGTCAAGCTGCAACGCTCGTCCTCCACGGCGCTCTGACGCCGCCCGGCGACGAGCCTACCGCGGTCCTCCGTCGGGACCACGCCGGATCCCGCAGCGCGCCGGGCTCCCGGCACGCCGGCCCCCGGGCCACGCCGGGCCGCCCCTCCCGCGCCCGTCGCGTGGCGGCTTCCTGATCAATTGTCACGTTGCGGCAGCTCGGTGGCGCGCGGCAGCCCCTCCGAGCCCTGAACGTCGGCACACCCCGCGAGGCGCGGTCGAGGCGCCCGCGACGGGCGCGTCTGGCGGCTCCGTGCTCGGGCTCCCGCATCGTCGCTCCCACGGCGCGCTTGCTCCGTCCGGCGCCCGCCACTATAGGCGCTTCGAATCCCGGGTACGGGCGGCCTCGCCGCCCCCGGCGCCTCGGAGGTCCGAGCCAGCCGCGACCCGGTGCCCGAGTTGGAGCCCGCCTCCGCCCCCCGATAGAGAGGTACTCGAGATGACCATCAAGGTAGGAATCAACGGCTTCGGACGCATCGGCCGCCTCGTGTTCCGCGCCGCCCAGGACCGCAAGGACATCGAGATCGTCGGCATCAACGATCTGCTCGACGTCGGCTACATCGCGTACATGCTCAAGTTCGACTCCACCCACGGCCGCTTCAAGGGCACCGTGGAGGTGAAGGACGGCAAGCTCGTCGTCAACGGCAAGGCCATCCGCGTCACGGCCGAGAAGGATCCGGCGGCGCTCAAGTGGAACGAGGTCGATGCCACCTACGTGGTCGAGTCCACGGGGCTCTTCCTGGACGACGCCAAGGCGCGCGGTCACATCACCGCGGGCGCCAAGCGCGTCGTCATGTCGGCGCCGTCGAAGGACGAGACGCCGATGTTCGTGATGGGCGTGAACCACACCAGCTACGCCGGTCAGGACATCGTCTCCAACGCCTCCTGCACCACCAATTGCCTCGCGCCCCTGGCCAAGGTCGTCCACGACAAGTTCGAGATCCTCGAGGGCCTGATGACGACCGTGCACGCCGTGACCGCCACGCAGAAGACGGTCGACGCCCCGTCCGCCAAGGACTGGCGCGGCGGCCGCGGCGCTGGGCAGAACATCATCCCGTCCTCGACCGGGGCGGCGAAGGCCGTCGGCAAGGTGATCCCCTCCCTCAAGGGCAAGCTGACGGGGATGGCGTTCCGCGTGCCGACGCCCAACGTCTCCGTGGTTGACCTCACCGTCCGCCTCGCCAAGCCCGCCAAGTACGACGAGATCGCGGCGGCGCTCAAGGCGGCCTCCGAGGGCGAGCTCAAGGGCATCCTCGGCTACACCGAGGAGGACGTCGTCTCCACCGACTTCTTGACCGATCCGCGGACCTCGATCTTCGACAAG
Source organism: uncultured Polyangiaceae bacterium (assembly GCA_964454025.1). GTDB lineage: Bacteria > Myxococcota_A > Polyangia > Polyangiales > Polyangiaceae > JAFGBI01. Next base: position 61,825 of record CAYVRP010000016.1, read on the forward strand.
AAGGCCGGTATCCAGCTCAGCGACACCTTCGTGAAGCTGGTGGCCTGGTACGACAACGAGTGGGGCTACTCGAACAAGGTGCTCGATCTCATCGCCCACATGGCGACGAAGTGAGGCGGCGGGCCGTCGCTCGACGGCCACCTGCGCGGGCCTGGGCTTCACCGTCCAGGCCCGCGGCGCTTTTTCCGCCAAGGACGCGTGCGGAAGCCCGGCCCGCGCCTCAGGGTTCGTCCGCGCGCGGGGCCTGGCGCCGCGCCTTGGTCAGGGCGCGATGCTGCTTGTCTGCGAGCCGGGTCCGCACCGAGGCGCGCGTCGGTTTCGTGGCCCGCCGGACCCGCGGCGCGCGCAGCGCGGCGCGGACCAGCTCCACGACGCGTTCGCGCGCGTCGTGCAGGTTCCGGAGCTGGTTGCGGCTCGCTTGCGCCACCACCACCAGGGCTCCGTCGGCGTCGATCCGGTGCCCCGCGAGCGCGCGGAGCCGGGCCTTGGTGGCCACATCGAGCGCCGCGGTCGCCTCGAGGTGGAACCGGAGCTCGACCTTGCTCGCCACCTTGTTCACGTTCTGCCCGCCGGGCCCGCTCGACCGCACCGCGGTCCAGCTCAGATCGCGCGCCGGGATGGTGACGCGCGCATTCACCACGAGATCGCGGGTCATGGCGGCGCTGCACCCTAGCGCGTGGGCGGCGACGCGCCACGGCCCCCGACTCGCCGCGCCCCCCTTGCCAGCGCCGGGGCGGGCGGCAAGACTGTCCCTGGTTTGCCCCCATCGCTGATCACGGCGGCTGCGGCGGGTGCGGCGTCGGGGAAGAACCCCTGGCTGCCGTTCGGGGTGCTGTTCCTGCTCGCGGCCTTCGGCGACGTGCCGCGGTTCCTGATGGAGCCGGGGCTCCACCGGGGGATTCACGCGATGGCGCCGCCCTCGGTCCTCCTCGCCCTCGCCGCCGTCTTCCTTGTCCTCGCCGTCCTCGACTCCTTCGCCGACAAGGTGCACTGGATCGAGTGCTGGCTCACCCCGCTGTCCGTGGCCTGGCGCCCGTTCGCCGCGGTGGGTGTCTCCGCGCTCATCGCCCACGCGGTCGCGGCCGGCGAGGACCCGGCGTTGCTCGGCGCGCCCGTCGCGTCCGATCTCGCGGGCCCCGGAGCGGGGGTCGGGCTCGGCGGCGGCGGGTGGGCGGGGCCGCTCGCGCTCGCGGCGAGCGCCTCCGCCGACGGGGGCGCGATCGCCCTCGGTGCCGCGGCGGAGGTGGGGACCTCCGGGCCTGCGATCGCGGGCGGCCTGCTGTTCGTCGTCACCCTGGTGGTGGGGACGCTGTTCGGGGTCCTGGCCACCATCGGCAAGATCGGGACGCGGCTGCTCCTGGCCGTGCTGCCCGTCCCGCACCTCAAGATCGCCCACTCCTTCCTCGACGACCTGTTCGCCTTCTGCGTCACGCTGATCGGCCTGCTGCTAGACCACGGGCCGCTCTCCTGGCTGGCCATCGCCGCGGGCGTCCTGTACCTCCTGGTAGGTGCCGTGGTGGGCCCGCCCCTGGCGCGCCTGACCGCCATCCAGTTCCGGATGGCGTGGTCGCTGCTTACCAAGGCGCGGCGCTCCTGGCTGGGCGAGGAGGGAAACGTGGCGCCGGTGCCCGCCTGGATCGCCCGGCGGCTGGCGGAGCAGGGCGAGGCCCGCGACCGGATCGTGGTGATCCCCGCCTACACCTACCGGGCGCCGGGCGTCGGCTTCTGCCGGGCGGGCTATGCGGTGTGGTCCCCGGCGGGGTTCCGCTTCCTCGCGCGCGGCTGGCTCCGGCCGCGGGAGCGCGCCGTCTCTCCGGCACGGCTCGTGCGGGTCGGGGTCGCCGAGTCGGCGACCGTGCGCCAGCTAGTGGTGTTGGAGGAGCTCGCCGCGGACGCGACGCGCGAGCACGTGTTCACCCTGTTCCCGGCGCGCGCCCCGGAGGTCGAAGCCGCGCTCGCCCGGGGAGCCGCCGCGGCGGGGTGGGACCGCGTTCGCCCGCGCTCCGACTCGGCGCGCCGGGGCCTCCCGGGCACGCCGGGCGTGCCTCTCGGGCGCCGGTACGTGGCCGCCGCCGACGCGGGCAGCCTGGAGCTGCAGGGGTTCGTCACCGTCCTCGTCGCCGCCGTCGTGGGCGTGCTCACCGTCGGCGCCTGCGTCCCCATCGGCGCGGGGTACCTCTTCTCGCCCTTCCGGCCGCGGCTGCTCGCCGGGCTCGCCCTGACGGCTTACCTCTCGCTCCTCGCGCTGACCGGCGCGGGCTGGCCCATCGCGGTGTTCTACGGCGTGCTGTGCAACGTCGTCGCGCTCCGCGATCTGACGCGGCAGGCGATCAAGGCCCACGTGGACGGCTACGTCGACCGGCGGGCGTTCGTGCCGCCGGTGTGCGGGTTGGTCTTCGTCCCTCGCGCTCGCGTCCTCGCCGACCGGGATCGCGGCGACGGAGAGTCGCTCGCCCCGGCCATCGCCGGGTCGTGGCGGACCGTGGTCCGGATCCTGCGCGGCGAGGCGGTCGCCGCCGGTGCCCCCGCGGGCTGAGCGCTGCGCTACCCGTCGTCGGGGTCCTCCGGCTCGACGACGATCGGTCCCTCGAGGTCGTCGGCGAGCTCGGCCAGGAACCGCCGCACCGCGCGCGCCCGTCGCTCGGCCTCCGCGCGGCCCACCGCCGTCCGCATCAGCTCCGGCTGGCGCAAGAGCCGGATGAAGAAGCGTGCCGTCTCCAGGAGGCGCCCGCCGCCGCGGGCACGCTCGCCCTCCCGGCCGCCCGCGCCGCGGCGGGTTCCGGTCGCCACCGTCCGGAGCAGGCTCGAGGTGCCCAGCGACTCGAGCCGGTCCGCGTCCTGCAGCGCGGCTCCCACGGGCGAGGCCGGGAGGCCGTCGGCGCCGCGGTGATGCTCGCGGATGGCGAGGCAGATCTCGCGCACCGCCTCGGGGGTGAAGCCGGCGCTGGTCAGCAGGCGCGCGGCCCGCGCGGCGTTCCGCTCGCTGGCGCGGGTCCGCTCGACCTCGTCGCGGGCCGGCTCGATGGAGTCGTGCAACAGCGCAGCGGCGACGGCGGCGCGTTCGTCCTGTCCTGGCGGCAGGCAGCGCAGGGTCCAGGTGGCGACGCGCAGCGCGTGCCCGACGTCGCGGCGGGGGTCCTGGCGGCTCGCCTCCTCTAGCGCGAAGAGGAGCGGCGCGAGCTGGGGATCGGCGTCGATCCGCGCTCGCAGCGCCTCCACCGTGGCTGGCTTCTCGCCCATGCTCCCCTCCTGGCTCTCCCCGCGGCGGGCGCGGCTCCCCGGGTCACGCGCGTCGCTGGTAGGTTGCGTGCCGGACGAGGAAGTCACCGGCGTCGAACTGGGTGGGTGACAGCTCCCGGATGCCGTCCTCGCTGAACTCGAGGATCCGCGTGGCGACCTGGCTCACCATCTGCCGGTCGTGCGTCACGAAGATCACCGTCCCCTCGTAGTCCACCAGCCCCTGCGTGAGCGAGCGGATCGACTCCAGGTCGAGGTGGTTGTTGGGCTCGTCGAGCAGGAGCACGTTCGCCTGGAGGATCATCAGCCGGGCGAGCAGGAGGCGCACCGTCTCCCCGCCGCTCAACACCCGCGTCGGCTTGAAGCATTCGTCGCGCGTGAACAGGAGGCGCCCGAAGAGCGCGCGCAGCTCCTCCTCCTTGGCCGTGTGGTTCCAGCGCCACACCCAGGCGTGCGCCGTCTCGTCGCTGGGCTCGATGAGCTCCCCGTGGTCCTGGGGCATGTAGCCGAGGTGCGCCTCGTGCCCCCACTCGACGCGGCCGGCGTCGGGCTCGATCGCCCCCACGATCATCTTGAGGAGGGTGGTCTTGCCCACGCCGTTCGCCCCGACGATGGCCACCTTGTCCTTCCGGAAGACGTTGAGCTGGAAGTCTTCGCAGATCACCTGATCGCCGAAGCGCTTGCTGAGCCCGTCGATGGTGAGGATCTGGCGGCCGCTCGGGCGGCGCTGCTCGAAGCGGATGAAGGGCCGCTGGATGTTGGAGCGCTTGAGGTCGAGCAGGAGCTTCCGCTCTCGCTCCAGCGCCTTCTCGCGGGACCGGGCCTGGCTGGCGCGGGAGCCGGAGCGGAACCTCTGCACGAACTCCTGCAGATCCACGATCTTCTTCTGGCGCGCCGAATGGGCGAGCTCCAGCGACGAGCGGGCCTCGGCCTTCGCCTCGACCATGTCGTCGTAGTTGCCGGGATACAGGATGATGGTTTCGTAGTCGATGTCCGCGATCTTCGTGCACACCTCGTTGAGGAAGTGCCGATCGTGGCTGATGACCACGAGGGTCCCCCGGTACTCGAGCAAGAACCCCTCGAGCCAGCGGATGCTCGCGATGTCGAGGGCGTTGGTCGGCTCGTCGAGGAGCAGCGCGTCGGGCTTGCCGAACAGGGCCTGCGCCAGCAGGACCCGGACCTTGTAGCCGCCGACCAGCGTCGACAGCGTGTCCGTGTGCCGCGCCTCGGGGATGCCGAGCCCCTCGAGCAGCTGCGCCGCCTCGGACTCCGCGGCGTAGCCGTCCTCCTCCGCGATGATCCCCTCCAGCTCGCCGAGGCGCATGCCGTCCTCGTCGCTCAGGTCGTCGCCGCGGGCCAGGATCGTCTCCTTCTCCGCCATCGCCCGCCAGAGCGCCTCGTTCCCCATCATCACGACGTCGATGATGCGCACGCTCTCGAAGCGGAAATGGTCCTGGCGCAGGATTCCGAGGCGCTTGGGACGGCTCACGCGCCCCGAGGTCGGCTCCAGGTCCCCGGCCACGATGCGCATGAACGTGGACTTCCCGCACCCGTTGGGGCCGGTCAGCCCGTACCGCTCGCCGCCGTTGAAGACCACGTTGACGTTCTGGAACAACAGCCGTTCCCCGAACCCCATGGAAAGGTCGGTGATGGTGAGCATGCCGGGATCCTTCGCGCTGCGGGGGCGGCGGGCGGCCGCGGCGAGGGCGCGGGCTCGCGCGGCGCCGCAACCTAGCAGACCGGCCCTGCACGCGCCACGCGTCCTGCGCTCCCTTGACGGGCTCTCCCCATCGCGCTAACCGGCCCCGCAATCGGCCCTCTCCACCGGAGTCACCACCATGACGATCCTCCCCGGAAAAGCCCTCGTCGCGCAGGGCGGCGGTCCCACCGCGGTCATCAACCAGAGCCTCGTGGGCGTGGTCCTCGAGTCGCGAAAGTTCCCTGAGATCCGCCGGATCTACGGCGCCCGGCACGGCGTGCGCGGGATCCTCGACGAGGACTTCGTCGATCTCACGCAGGCGACCACGCACAACCTGGAGCAGGTCGCCGGGACGCCCGCTTCGGCGCTGGGCTCCACCCGAGACAAGCCCGATCAGGAGTACTGCCGGAAGCTGTTCGACGTGCTCAAGGCGCACGAGATCCGCTACTTCTTCTACATCGGTGGCAACGACTCTTCGGACACCTGCCGGATCGTCAACGAGCAGGCGAACCAGGCCGGCTACGAGCTTCGCACCGTGCACGTGCCCAAGACGATCGACAACGACCTGGTCGGCACCGATCACTGCCCCGGCTACGGCTCCGCGGCGAAGTTCGTCGCGCAGGCCTTCGCCGGCTGCAACGAGGACAACCGCGCCCTGCCCGGCGTGTACGTCGCCGTGGTCATGGGGCGCCACGCGGGCTTCCTCACCGCCGCCGCCGCGCTCGCCAAGAAGTTCCCCGACGACGGTCCCCACCTCATCTACCTCCCCGAGCGGGTCTTCGATCCGGAGCGGTTCGTCGCCGACGTGGAGGCGGTCTACGCCAGGCACGGGCGCTGCATCGTCGCCGTGTCCGAGGGGATCCAGGACAAGAACGGGCAGGCGATCGTCACCACCCTGGCGCAGGGCGGAGCGGTGGAGAAGGACGCGCACGGCAACGTCCAGCTCTCGGGCACCGGGGCGCTCGGCGATCTGCTCGCCGGTTACGTGAAATCGCACACCAAGATCAAGCGCGTGCGCGCCGACACGCTCGGCTACCTCCAGCGATCCTTCCTCGGCTGCGTCAGCGCCGTGGATCAGCACGAGGCGCGCGAGGTGGGCGAGAAGGCGGTGCAGTACGCGGCCTGGCACAACATCGACGGCTCGGTCGCCATGGATCGGGTCGGCGACTACGCCATCGAGTACAAGCTCCTCAAGCTCGAGGAGGTGGCGGCGAAGACCAAGCACATGCCGGACTCCTTTATCAACGAGGCCGGCAACGGGGTGACGCCGGCGTTCCTCGCCTACGCGCGGCCGCTCGTCGGGGATCTGCCCACCACGGATCGGATCGTCGCCCCGGCCGTCAAGAAGATCCTCAGCCGCGGCTGAGCCGGGCTCTCCGGCGCCGGCGGGGCGCGCTCTGCCCCCCGCGGGGGCGCGCGGCCCCGGTGCGGGGCGGGGCGGCTCCCCGCGCCGGGCCGCGGCGCCGGGCGGTGCGCGGGTGCGCGCGGCGGCCGGGCGGGCGCGGGTTGGACGCTCCCGGCGCGGGTTTCGCCGGCGGGCCCCCACCCCGTACTTGCTCCGCGTCCGGCGTCGAGCTAGTCGAACGCCCGGAAACGATCCCGCGCCCCGGTTCCCACCGCTGCCCGGGCCAGTCCGACTTCCCCACCGCCTGCTCCCCCGCGGAGCGCCGGTGCCGCGCGCGGCGTCCCGGTGCGCTCGCCGGCTCCGCCCGGCACCCGGGAGCACTCGGCACCGCTCATCCGGGGCACCTCGGCGGCAGCCGAAGCCCCGCCTCGCTCCGCCCGCCGGCGCTCGAGCGGAGCGACCTAGCCCGACGCCCCAGCCCACCCACCCGAGACGAGAGAGACATGACGACCATCAGCTACAAGGAACTTGGCCTGGTCAACACGCGCGCGATGTTCAAGCACGCGAACGAGAACGGGTACGCCGTACCCGCCTACAACTTCAACAACATGGAGCAGCTCCAGGCGATCGTCATGGGCTGCGCCGAGTCCGACTCGCCGTTCATCCTGCAGGTTTCCTCCGGCGCTCGCAAGTACGCCAACCAGACCCTGCTCCGCTACATGGCCCAGGGGGCCGCGGAGATGATCCGGGAGAAGAACCCGCACCTCAAGTTCGCGCTCCACCTCGACCACGGCGACACGTTCGAGCTCTGCAAGTCCTGCGTCGACACCGGGTTCTCGTCGGTGATGATCGACGGCTCTCACCACCCGTTCGAGAAGAACGTCGAGCTCACGCGGCAGGTCGTCGAGTACGCCCACGCGCACGACGTCACCGTCGAGGGCGAGCTCGGCGTGCTCGCCGGGATCGAGGACGACGTGGTGGCCGCGAAGGCCATCTACACCCAGCCGGAGGACGTGGAGAAGTTCGTCCAGAGCACCGGCGTCGACTCGCTCGCCATTTCCATCGGCACCTCCCACGGCGCCTACAAGTTCAAGCCCGAGCAGTGCAAGCTGAACGCCCAGGGCGTGCTCGAGCCCCCGCCCCTGCGCTTCGACATCCTGGAGGAGATCGAGCGCCGTATCCCGGGCTTCCCGATCGTGCTCCACGGATCCTCGAGCGTCTTGCCCGAGTACGTGGACATGATCAACCGGTACGGCGGCAAGCTCACGGCGGCCGTCGGCATCCCCGCCGAGCAGCTCCGCAGGGCGGCCAAGTCCGCCGTGTGCAAGATCAACATCGACTCCGACGGGCGCCTCGCCATGACGGCGATCATCCGCAAGGTCTTCGCCGAGAACCCCGGCGAGTTCGATCCGCGCAAGTACCTCGGCCCGGCGCGCGATGAGTTGAAGAAGATGATCATCGAGAAGAACCAGACCGTCCTCGGCTCCGCGGGCCGGGGCAAGGGCATCTTCGCCTGAGGCGCTGGGGGCCGGGCCTGACCGGGGGCCGGGCGACGGCCCCCGGGGCGCGGCCTGGCCGCGGGTGGGCCGGCCTCGGTCCCTCGCCGGAGGGGCCGGCCCCGCTCGTGACGAGCGGCGCCCCGGCGGCCCCGGGGCGGCCCCCCAATTAGCTGTTCTGCCGCCGCCGCGCTTCGGCTAAACCACCGCCCGAGCCACGCGGGTTGGAGGACATCCCAATGAACAAGCTCTTCATCGAGGATCTGGACGTCGCTGGAAAGAAGGTCATCGTTCGCGTTGACTTCAACGTGCCGATCAAGGACGGCGTGGTGGAGAACGACAAGCGTCTGGTCGAGTCGCTCCCCACCATCAAGTACCTGATCGGCAAGGGCGCGAAGGTGATCCTGATGAGCCACCTCGGGCGCCCCGACGGGCAGGTGGTGGAGAGCATGCGCATGGCGCCGGTCGCCCAGCGCCTCGGGGAGCTCCTCGAGAAGCCCGTGAAGGCCACCCGCGACTGCGTGGGGCCCGAGGTCGTCGCTGCCGTCGACGCCATGGCCGCGGGCGACGTGCTGGTGCTGGAGAACCTGCGCTTCCACGCCGCCGAGGAGGCGAACGACCCGGCCTTCGCCCAGCAGCTCGCCTCCCTCGCGGACGTCTACGTGAACGACGCCTTCGGCACGGCGCACCGCGCGCACGCGTCCACGGCGGGCATCACCCAGCACCTCTCCCGGTGCGCGGCGGGCTACCTGATGAAGAAGGAGCTCGACTTCCTCGGGAGCGCGCTCTCCAGCCCGGTGCGCCCGTTCGTCGCCATCATCGGCGGCGCCAAGATCTCCGGCAAGATCGACGTCATCGAGGCGCTCCTGCCCAAGGTGGACCAGCTGCTCATCGGCGGCGGGATGGCCTACACCTTCTTCAAGGCCCAGGGCCTGGAGATCGGCAAGAGCCTGGTCGAGGCCGACAAGATCGAGCTTGCCCGGAGCCTGCTCGCGAAGGGGGGCAGCAAGCTCATGCTGCCGGTCGACTGCCGCATCTCGCCGGAGTTCGACTTCAAGGCGCGCACGGTGGGCGCCGTGACCGAGGTCGCGAAGGACGCGATTCCGGCCGATCAGATGAGCCTCGACATCGGCCCGAAGACCGAGGCGCTCTTCTCCGAGATCGTCCGCAGGGCGAAGACCGTGGTGTGGAACGGCCCCATGGGCGTGTTCGAGATCGACGCGACCGCGAAGGGGACCATGGCGATCGCGCAGGCGCTCGCGGACGCCACCCAGCAGAACGGCGCCGTCACCGTCATCGGCGGCGGGGACAGCGCCTCCGCGATCAAGAAGGCGGGCCTCAGCAAGAAGGGCAGCCACGTCTCGACCGGTGGCGGCGCCTCCCTCGAGTTCCTCGAGGGGAAGCTGCTTCCCGGCGTGGTGGCGCTCACCGACAAGTGAGGGGCGCGCCGAGCGCTTCGACGGACCGGGCCGACGCGGAGGCCCCGGGCTGGCCCGCCGTCGTCGGCGGCCCGCGCCCCCGCGGCCCCTGACAGCGAGGAGCACGTGACAGCAATGCGACAGAGGATCATCGCCGGCAACTGGAAGATGAACAAGACCATCCCCGAGGCGATCGAGCTCGCCCGGGGCGTCGTGGCGGCCACCGCGGGCGCGCGCGCCGAGGTCGTGATCTGCCCGAGCTACGTGTGCCTGCCCGCCGTGGGGGAGGTCATCAAGGGCACGCATGTCGCGCTCGGGGCGCAGGATCTGCACTGGGAGAAGAGCGGGGCCTTCACCGGCAAGGTGAGCGCGGACATGCTCGTCAGCGCTGGCGTCAAGTACGTCATCATCGGCCACAGCGAGCAGCGGACGTACTTCCACGAGACCAACGAGACGGTGAACAAGAAGGTCAAGGCGGCGCTCGCGGCGGGCCTGCTCCCGATCATCTGCGTGGGGGAGACGCTGTCGGAGCGCGAGGCCGGGCGCACGGAGGCGGTGGTCGAAGATCACGTGGTAGGGGCCTACGCGGGGCTGTCGCGTGAGGACGCCTTGAGGACGGTCATCGCCTACGAGCCGGTGTGGGCGATCGGGACCGGCAAGGTGGCGACGCCGGAGCAGGCGCAGCAGGTGCACGCCTTCATCCGCGGCACGCTCCTCGAGCGGCTCTACGGGGCGGAGGTGGCGGCTGCGGTCCGCGTCCAGTACGGCGGGAGCATGAAGGCGGACAACGCCGGGGAGCTCCTCGCCAAGCCCGACATCGACGGCGGCCTCATCGGCGGCGCCTCCCTCAAGGCGGCCGACTTCGCCGGCATCGTGACGGCGTGATCTCCGCGCCCGGAGCGGCGGTCCCGGTCGGGGCGCGCGGGGGGCCCGGCACCGCCTGGGCGCGCGTGGCGAGGCGCGCCTCCGCCGCCCTGCGCGCCGAGTGGCCCACGGTCGTCTTCGCGCTCCTGGCCAGCGGTGTCCTCGGCTGGGTCGGGCAGAGCCGCTTCGTGGCGCCGCTCGCCCAGGCGAGCACGCGCTCCGACTTCTGGGAGCCCGCCGCGGCGCTGCGGGCGCTGATCGACGCCCCCTTCTCGCCCCAGAACCCGCACCTGGACACCGCGGATCCATCTCCGCGCTTCATCCCCGAGTTCGTCCTGCTGGCCCTGGTGGCGCGGGTCCTGACCCTCAGCCCCTTCCAGGCGCTCGCGCTCGCCGGCGTCCTGCACCTCGCCATCCTGATGGGGGGCGTCTACGCCTTCTATCGCCTGTACTTCCGGGATCGCCGCGCCCCGCTCTACGGCCTCATCGTCGCCCTCGGGAGCTGGTACGACGGGTTCCACTATTCGAACGTCTACCAGCTCTCGATCCTGTTCGAGGTCGCCGGTTACCCCTCGACGGCGGCCGTCGGCCTCAGCTTCGTCGCCTTCGCCATCGCCGTGCGGGTGCTGCGCGGTCCCCCCTCGCGCGCGTGGCTCGTGCTGCTGGGGCTGATGGTGACCAACGTGGTGCTGACCCACCCGCTCACGGCGACCATGACCGTGACGGGTCTGGGCGCCCTGGCGCTCCTCGAGCCGGGCGTCGAGCGCCGCCGCCGGTGGGTCATCCTCGCCGTGGTGGCCGCGGCCTGCCTCGCCGTCGAGCTGTGGCCGTACTACTCGACCTGGCAGACCCTCCGCGGCGGGGACGAGGTCGATCTGAGCTGGGTGACGGGCGGGAGCGACGAAGTCGCCGAAGAAGCGGAGGGCAAGGCGACCCACCTGTTCTACCGCCCGGTCCCCCTGGCGAAGACCATCGGCTTCGCCGCCGTCGGCGCCTACGCTCTGGCGGCCGTGGTCTTCACGGGTCGCCACCGTTTCCTGCTGCTCGGCGCGGTGACCATGCTCCTGCCCTTCGTGGTCAACGCGGCGGTGGAGGTGCCGCTGGGGCACCGGTTCATCCTGCTGGTGATCCCGTTCTTGCAGATGGGGCTGGTCTGGATGCTCCTGAAGGCGACGCCGGGCTTCCACGAGGGCTGGTGGCGCCTCCGGGGGCCGCCCTGGGTCCGGCACCTGTCCGTCCTCGGCGTGGCCGCCGCGCTCGGCGCCATGGTGATGGTGAACGTGGAGAAGGCGGACGCCATCACGCACTCCTGGCGCGGCACCCGGCGGAGCGTCATCCGCCGCTGCCGGGGCGTCGCCGACGTCGCCGGTCCCGGCGCGGTGGTGATGGCTGACCCGCTCGCCTCTTGGTCGCTGCCCGCGTGCGGCGTGAAGGTGGTGGCGCTGCAGCACCCGAACCCGCTGGTGGCCGACCAGCGCGTGCGCAGCGCCCTGGTGCAGCGGTTCCTCGATCCGGCGACCTCGAACGCGGAGCGGGAGCAGATCCTCGCGCGGTACCGCGCCACGCACGTCCTGACCCACGGGAAGATCCCGCCGGAGGTCGTCGAGTTCCTGCGCTGGCGCGCCCGGCCCCACGATCTGTCGCGGGGCTACGTGCTCCACGCCCTGCGCCGCTGAGCGGGGCGCCCCGGAGGGAGTCGCCGACTCAGGCCACCGCCGGGCCGATCCGCAGCCCGTAGTAGCGGATGAGCTCGTCCACCGCGTCCTCCAGGGTGACGCGCGGGATCCAGCCGAGCTCGGCGCGGAGCTTGGTGACGTCCGCGAGCAGGAGGGGGTTGTCGCTCGGCCGGAGCCGGGCCGGATCTACCGTGACCGTCAGGGGGCGGCCGAGCTTGCGGCGGAGCAGGTCGAGGATGTCGGCGACGGAGTGGGCGCGGCCGGTCCCGACGTTGTAGACGGAAAGGCCCGGCGCCTGCGCGGCGATCACGGCGATCGCCCGCGCCAGATCCCGCGTGTCGATGTAGTCGCGCTTCGCCTCCGTGTTGCCGAGGGCGATGGTGTCCGAGGTCCGCAGCGACTCGAGCACGTGGGGCAGGACGTGGGGGTTCGTCTCGCGCGGGCCGATGGCGTTGAAGATGCGCAGCATGCTGACGTCGAGCCCGGTGTCGGCGTGGTACCGGCGCGCGAGCTCCTCGCCCTGCAGCTTGGACTCGCCGTACACGTCGGACGGGCCGAGGGGCGAGTCGAGCTCCCGGCACGCCTCGTCGCTCGGCGCGTAGACGGCGGCGCTCGAGGCGAACAGCACGCGGGGGACCCGCTGCCGCGCGCAGGCGTCGAGGACGTTCTGGGTGCCGCCGACGTTGATCTCCAGCGTGTCGCGCGGCCGCGCGATGCAGTCGGGGATGAAGTGCAGGGCCGCGAGGTGGACGACCCGCTCCGGGGCGTGGTCGGCGACGGTCCGCTCCACCCGCGGGCGGTCCCGGATGTCGCCCTCGACGAAGGTGATCCGGGCGTCCGCGGGCACGAACTCGCGGCGCCCGCGCGAGAAGTCGTCGTAGATGACGACGTCGTGCGCCTGCGTGACGAGCTCGCGCACCAGCGCCGAACCGATGAACCCCGCACCACCCGTGACCAGGAACCTCAAGCTGACCTCCGATCGAGGACCTCACGATAGACCCGGTAGTACGCCTCGGCCATCACCGCCTCGGAGAAGCGCTCCTCCGCCGCCTGGCGCGCGGCGCGGCGCATCTCGTCCAGCGACTCGCGCCGCGCCAGAAGCTCGCGCAGGACGCTGACGACGCTGTCCACGCTTTCCGGGTCCGGGACCAGCAGGCCGGTCTGGCCGGGGGTGATGGGCTCGCGGACCCCGGGCAGGTCCGACACGACGCAGGGGACCCCCGAGGCCAACGCCTCCAGGGTCGCGATGGACAGCCCCGCGCGGACGGAGAGCTGGACGAAGACGTCGGCCGCGGCCAAGAGCTCCCGCTTGCGCGCCTCGTCCACGAAGCCGAGAAACTGGGTCGCGGGGCTGCGCGCGCAGAGCCGCGCGATCTCGCCCTCGCTCGGGCCCGTACCCGCGACCACGAGCGCGAGGCGCCGCTCGCCTTCCTGCTCGAGCCGCTGCACGGCGGTGACGAGGACGTCGATGTTCTTGCGCGGCACGACGCGGGAGATCGAGACCAGGCGGATGACGTCGGACGGCGGGTGCGGCGCCGGCCGCAGCAGCTCGGTGTCCACGCCGTTCGGGATCGCCGTCACGGGGCCGACACGCAGCCGTTCGGCGAGGTGGGTCGCGAGATCCTCGCTCACGCTCACGATGGCGTCGGCCTGCGCGAGGACCGCCCGCGTCAGGGGCGCGACCGCGGGCGGCAGCTCGTAGATGTCCCCGTTGCCGTGCACGGTGACGACCAGCGGCCAGCGCCGCCGGCGCACGGCGAGCACGGCGAGGCCGAGCGGGAGCGGGAAGTGCAGGTGGACGAGGTCGGCGTCGCGCGCCAGGCGCGCGAGCTGGGCCGCGCACCCGGCGACGTCGAACGCCCCGACGCAGGCCTTGGCCGGGAAGGAGACGTGGTGCGCCCCGGTGGCGTAGTCCTTCCAGCGCTCGGGCGCCGGGTTCCAGTAGCGGCGGACCTCGAAGTCGTCGTAGCGCTGCCGCGCCGGGCACCCGGCGTAGCCCCTCGTCAGCACGGTGTTCTCGATGCGCGGGCCCAGGGACCGCGCGATGGACGCGAGCACCATCTGTGCGCCGCCCTGCCGGGGCCAGAAGGTCGGGATCAAGGACAGCACGCGGATGGGTGGGGGTGAGCTCATGTCCGGTTCCTTCCCGGCGGTCATGCTAGCGCGGCGGTGGGGTCGGCGCGCGCGGCGCCGGACAGCGCGGCGTGAACGGCCGCGAGGCCAGCTCGCGCGAGCGCGCGGAGCGTTTCGAGGTCGTGCTCGCGCAGCAGCCCCTGCAGGCCGAGCATCTTGTGTGGCTCGCGGTTGGACAGGATCTCGGCGGGCTTGCCCAGGACCGCGGCGCAGATGGCCGGGTGGTAGCGGTCGGACACGACGCCCGTGGAGCCGGCGACCAGGCTCAGGAGCTCCGCGACCGAGCGGCACTCGACCGCGCGCACGCCGAGCGACCGCGACAGCCGGGCCACGAAGCGGCCGTCCCGCGGGGCGTCGCTGGTGGCGACGACGACCTGCTCGCCGGGTTCCAGCGTGATCTCCCGTGTCCCGCACCGTAGCCCGCCCGCGCACCAGCGCACGCTCCGGGCCGGGAGGTTGCGGGCCCGCAGGAACAGGAGCCGGTACCGCCCCGGCACCCGCGGCGCGCCCCCGGCCTCGGCGAGCGTCGCCTGGTAGGGGAACAGGAAGGCGAGATCGGCCGACCGCACCGCGCGCAGGCCGTGCGCCCCGAGGTACGCGAAGGTCCGGTCCTCCCGGGCCACGCAGAGCGCCGCGCGCCCGACGCGCCGCAGCGACTCGGCCGAAAGCGGGCCGATCGAGTGGCTGGCGAGCAGGAACGGAATGCCGAGGTCGGCGGCCACGGCGATGTCCGCCAGAGCGCTGGGCGAGCGCGCGTCGTACTCGGCGAGGAAGGGTCCGGGGGCGCTGACGACCGCGTCGTAGCGGGAGAAGAGGGCCGCCCGCTGGCGGCGCCAGCGGGGCTCCAGGACCAGCGTCCGGGCCGCGGAGGGGGCGAAGCGCCAGTGCCACGCGAAAGGCTCCGGGAGATGTCGATCGGCGAGCGCGACCAGCTCGCGCGCGCCCTCGCCCGGGGTCGCGGGGTAGCCCGCCAGGTCGACCGCGTCCGGGCGGAGCTCCCGGAGCGACCGCAGCAGGACCGAGCACTGGAGCACGTCGCCCAGGTTCCCGCGCAGCCAGGTGTGAACGACCAGGAGCTTCATGCGGTCGGTGGTGGCGCCGGGCGAGCGAGCCCGTGGAGGGGTAGGAGCGCTGGGCCGGGGGGGGGTCGAGCGGGACCGGAACCGAGGGGGCGCACCGGATGGATTCCGGGGGCCACCCCTCCAGACCATCACGGGACTGATACCGCCTCGAGTCGCGGCTGTGAAGGCGCGAACGGCGCGGCGCTCCGAGCGGGACGCGATCCGGTCCGGCGCCCCCGCCGAGCGCCGCTCCCCGGGGCCCCGCGCGGTCCGGTTTCGCTCGCCGGCGCCCGTGAAATCTGCCACCTTCGAGCCCGAGGTCCATGGTCGAGGTCCAGCCCGGCGCGAGCGCCGACGAGCCGACCCCGCGCGTGCCGTCGGTGCTCCGCACCACCGCCGTCGCCCTGCTCAGCGCGGTCTTCGTGGGCTACCTCGCGCGCCTGCTCTGGCTCCGGCGCGCCGAGCTCTGGCGCGCGCTCGAGCTCGACTGGGGCACGCTGGCGCTGCTCGTCCTGCTCGTGCACGCATCGCACCTGCAGCGGTCGGTGGAGCTCAACTACATGTACCGCCGGCTCGGGGCGCGGGAGCGCCTGATCGACAACGTGATGATGACCGGCGCCGCGATGCTCTTGAACTACCTGCCCCTGAGCGCGGGCTCGGTGGCGCGGGCGGTCGCCCTGCGCCAGCGCTACGGCCTCACCTACGGCTCCTACGTGGCGGCGCTCACGCTCGCGGCGGTCATGAACGTCGGGGTCGCGTCCGTCTGCGGGCTGGTCGCGTGCCTGTGGCTCCTGCCGACGACCGGCGCCGTGGCGCCGTTCGCGGCGCTGTGCGCTGCGCTGCTCCTGGGCGTGATCGCCGCGGTCCTCGCCCCTGCCGCGTGGGTGCCGCAAGGGGCCGCGCTCCCCTGGCGCCTCGCGCGGCGCCTCGTCGAGCGGGTGGCGCTGATCCGGGGGCGGGGGGTCGGCCTCGCGCTCCTCGCCCTGTCCTCGCTGGTGAAGCTCACGCTCAACTCGCTGCGGCTCTGGCTCTGCTTCGGGGAGCTCGGCGTCGATCTGTCGCCGCGCGCGGTGATGTTGCTCGGATCCACGGCCCTGCTGGCCTCGATCGTGAACCTGGTGCCCAACAACCTCGGGCTGCGCGAGCTCGTCCTGGGCGGGCTCGCCGGGGTGGTCGGCGGCTCCACCCTGATCGGGGTGGCCGCCGCCAGCCTCGAGCGCGCGGTCAACCTCGGCTACGCGACGGTGGCGGGCCTGCTCGGGCTGCACCAGACCCGCCGCGTCCTGCGCGAGGGCCCCCGCGCCGCGGGGGGGGCGCCGGCGCGGGCGGACGACGAGTTCGCGCGGGGCTGAGCGGGTCGGGCGTCGCCCGCCGCGTCGCCGCGGTTCCACGCGGGCTACGCCACGGTCACCTCGGGGGTGAGGTAGACGTCCTGGATGGCGTGCAATAGCTCGATCCCCTCCCGGAGCGGGCGCTGGAACGCCTTGCGCCCCGCGATGAGCCCCATGCCGCCGGCGCGCTTGTTCACGACCGCGGTCCGCACCGCCTCGGCGAGATCACCCGCGCCGCTCGACGCGCCCCCGGAGCTGATGAGCCCGACCCGGCCCAGGTACGAGCTCAGGACCTGGTAGCGGGTCAGGTCGATCGGGTGGGCGCTGGTGAGCTCGGAGTAGACGCGGGGATGGGTCTTCCCCACCGCGATCCGCTGGAATCCGCCGTTGGTCTCCGGCAGCTTCTGCTTGACGATATCGGCCTCCAGGGTGGCGCCGAGGTGATTGGCCTGGCCGGTCAGGTCCGCGGCCAGGTGGTAGTCTCGATCCTGCTTGAAGGCGGGGTTCCTGACGTAGCACCAGAGCACCGTTGCCAGGCCGAGCTCGTGCGCCGCCTGGAAGGCGGCGCTCACCTCCGCGAGCTGCCGTGCCGACTCGGCGGAGCCCCAGTAGACGGTCGCGCCGACGGCCACGCACCCGAGGGCCTGGGCCTGCCGGACCGTGGCGAACATCGTCTGGTCCGCGCGGGGCGGATACACCAACAGATCGTTGTGGTTCAACTTGAGCAAGAAGGGGATCCGGTGGGCGTAGCGGCGCGCCACGGCGCCGAGCACCCCCAGCGTCGAGGCCACCGCGCTGCAGCCGCCCTCGATCGCCAGCTCGACGATCCTCGCGGGGTCGAAGTAGGCCGGGTTGGGCGCGAAGGCCGCCGCGGCGGAGTGCTCGATGCCCTGGTCCACCGGGAGGATGGAGAGGTACCCCGTGCCGGCGAGGCGGCCGTGATCGAACAGGGTCTGCAGCGAGCGCAGCACCGGGACGGGCCGATCCGTCGCCGCGAAGACCCGGTCCACGAAGTCGGGCCCCGGCAGGTACAGCTTCTCCTTCGGGATCGTTCGGCACACGTGCTCGAGCAGGGACGCCTCTTCGCCCAGGAGCTCGACGATTCGATCCAGCATCGACGCACCTCCTCCGCAGTGGGATCCGCGCGGGGCGCCGCCGGCGGGTCGGAACGGCGCCTCGTGGCCGGCGATCCCTAGGGCGGTGCGGGTCGTCGCCAAGCGACGGGGGGGGGCCCCCGAGGTTCAGCGACCAGGCCGCGCGCCGGGCCGGACTTCCGCGAGCGGAGGAGCCCGGCCATCGGGCCTGGCGCTCCTGGCGTCGCCTGAGCGCCGCTGTCGAGCCCGGGGGGGTCGCCAAGACCTCCCGTTGACGGGATGATGGGGGAGGGGGACGCTGGTCGAGCATCCATGGAACGGGCGGGCGAAGAGGCGGTCATCCGGACCCGCGGGCGGATCTTCGTCGTGGACGACGAGCCCGACGTCTTGGCGGTGGTGAGCCGCAAGCTCGAACGCGCCGGGTTCGAGGTGACCGGCTTCGACACGTCACCGGCGCTCCTCGCGGCGCTCCGCGCCGTGAGCGGTGAGGTCGACGTCGTGCTGGCGGACCTGAACCTGCCCGACATCGGGGGGCTCGATCTGCTCCGGGCGATCCAGGACCAGTGGCCGACCATCGCCTTCATCGTGATGACCGGGCGCGGCACCATCGGTTCGGCGGTGGAGGCGATGCGCCTGCGGGCGTTCGACTACCTCGTCAAGCCCTTCGACCCGCTGGAGACGGTGGTGGCCGCCGTCGAGCGCGCGGTGACTCACAAGCGGCTGGTGGATCGCAACCTGTTCCTCGAGCGACAGCTGGAGCGGACGGCGCAGTTCGAGGGAGTGGTCGGCAGCTCCAAGGCATTGGCGGACGTCTTCGCCATGGTGGAGAGCGTGGCGCCGACGGACGTGACCGTGCTCGTGACGGGCGAGAGCGGCACCGGCAAGGAGCTGGTCGCGCGTGCGATCCACGCGCGGAGCCACCGGTCGACCCGCCCCTTCATCGCCATCAACTGCGCGGCGCTGGCCGAGTCGGTCCTGGAGAGCGAGCTGTTCGGGCACGTCCGCGGCGCGTTCACCGGCGCCGTCGCCAACCGCCGCGGCCTGTTCGAGGAGGCCTCGGGCGGGACGCTGCTCCTCGACGAGGTGGCGGAGCTCGCGCCGGCGACCCAGGTGCGCCTCCTGCGCGTGCTGCAGGAGGGGGAGATCCGCCCGCTCGGCTCCAACGAGTCACGCCGGGTGGACGTCCGGATCATCGCCGCCACGCACCGCGATCTCGCCACGGCGGTGCAGCAGGGGTCCTTCCGCCAGGACCTCTACTATCGCCTCCACGTCGTCTCCCTCCGGCTGCCGCCGCTCCGCGAGCGACAGCAGGACATCCCCGCGCTCGTCCACCACTTCATCAAGAAGGCGGCGACGCGGTACGAGCGGGCGGTCGCCAAGATCTCGCCCGAGGCGCTGGAGCGGGTGTTGGGCTACTCGTGGCCGGGCAACGTGCGCGAGCTCGAGAACGCGATCGAGCGCGCGGTGGTGCTCGCGCACGGCGACACCATCACCCCGGACCTCTTCCCGGCGGAGATGCGGGCGCAGCTCCCGGTGACCACGGGCGCGTCCGGGGTCGTGCCGAGTCGCCCGCTCGGCGAGGCGCGGGCGCAGTTCGAGCGACAGTACCTGGAGCAGGTCATTCGCCGCGCCGAGGGCAACACGGCCGAGGCCGCGCGCATCGCCGGCGTCGATCGCTCCAACTTCCGGCGACTCTTGAAGCGATATGGGCTAGCGGCCACGCAGGTCAAGGCTTGACCTTGGGACGTGCGCCGGCGCGTCGGCGCGGCCGCTCAGTGAAAGGAGCTCGCGTGGGGCTCGGGGGGCGTGCTCGACGCCACGACCACGCTCACCGGGCGCGCGGCGAGGCGCCGGTACAGGGTCGCGCGGCCGATCCCGAGCAGGCGTGCGGCCTTGGCGACCCGGCCACCGGTGGCGCGGAGCGCCTGCTCGATCGCCTGCTGCTCGAGCTCGGCGAGGGGGACGACGACGGGTGCTTCGGGGCGGCTCGCGGGCGCCTCACTGGCGATCGTCACCTGATAGCCCGCCGCCTCGACGAGCGCCTTCACGCGCTGTAGTACGCTGGGATCCTGGGCGATGAGGGTCACCTGAGGACGCGCGACGTTCGACATCTCTTCGTTGCTCCGTTCGCTAGGGTGAGAGGGGGGACGTCTCGTGCAGATACAAGCCCCGTGCCAGCGCCGGACGACCCGGGCCCATCGCCCCCGGGGCGGCCCGCCTCTCGGGGGGCCTGCCCGCGCTGGCGCTGGGATCCCCCCGTTCGCTCGAGGCTCCCGGCCGTCCTCGCCGGCTCTCGTCGCGCGGTTTTGCCCACGAAGTGAGCGCCGATCGTGGACGACGGTCGTCGGCAGGCAGATCCGCTGGATCGCTCCCCCCGAGTCCGGGGAGCGCGCGGACGACGGTCGTCCACACCCGTGAGGCGGCGCCGCGTCGCTCCGTGGCCCGGCGGATCTGCGGTCAACCGAACCCGGCGGTGGCTGACCGACCCCCGGGAGCGAGGCCCCGCGGCCCCCTGGCCCGCTCGGCGGGGCCGCCCTGTGTTCGGTGGCTGCCCGGCGCGCGGACGGGGGCGGGATGTTAGGCTTGGAGTATGGTCGAGCCGCGGGATCCGCGGAGGTACCGGGCGCGGTTGGACGCGGCGCCGCCGCCGCGCGCGCCGGTGCCGGCCCCGCGCGGCCCCGACGACCCCGTGACGCAGGTGGGGCCGCCGCCGCGCGCCGCCCCGGCGGCGCACGCGGCGCTCGGTGACACCACCCGGGTCGATCAGCCGTCCTTCTCCGGCTTCGAGTCGTCGCCGCGGATCCCTTACGATGAGCTTTTCGACGCCGTGGAGACGGGCGTCACCAGCGGCAGCAGCCTGTGGCTTTCGCTCACCGGCTTCGCCCGCCTGCGCAAGGAGTCGGCCGCCCGCCACGCGTGGGAGCGGGCGTTCTCGCTCGGGCGACTGGTCCGCCTTCGGATGCGGCTGCTCGGCTGGGTCGTCCCCGCGGTGATCCCGCTGGGACTGCTCCTGGTGGGAGCGCTGGGGAGCGGGTTCTGGTTGGGCCGCGGGACCGCGCGCTCCGCGGGCCGGCCGGGGCCGAGCCCCGCGGCCCCGGCGCCCTCCACCGCGGCCTCGGAGGCGCCGTTCGAGCTCGACACCGCCGCCCGCGCCGCGCTCGGCGACCTCGACGCCATCAAGGCGGTGGAGGGCATCCCCCCCGCGGATCGCACCGCCGCGATCGTGCTCGCGCCGCACGTGGGGCGCGTCGAGCGCGAGCGGCAGGCCCTCGCCCTGATCGGGCAGGCGGCGCCGGACGGTCCCGACGAGGGCGCCGACGCCCCGATCCTCGCCCGGATCGATCGGGCCATGGACGACCCGCGGCTGGTGACCGACGCGCTCGCCGCCGTGGTGCGCCTGCCGGGGGTCATCGGGCCCGACGTGCTGCACGAGATCAGCCAGGATCAGGCGCGTCCCCCGGCGGTCCGCGCCCTGGCCGCCGACCTGTTGGGGGCCAAGGACGTCGCCGGGCGGGCCTCGCGCGGGCTCAAGGTCGCGCTCGCGCTCGAGGGCGCCAGCGATTGCCGCACCGTGGCGCTGGCGCTGCACGACGCCATGCTCTACGCGGATGGCCGCTCGCTGCCCTCCGTGCTCCGGCTGGCCCGCATCGACCCCTGTGGCGAGGACCCGAGCGACGACTGCGCGGCCTGTCGGGGAGCGATGACCGAGCTCGACTCCCTCACGGCGGCGATCCGGGAGCGCCCGTACGCGACGCGCCTCGCGCGGGAGCCGGCCTGGAGCGCCCCGGCGCCGACGGGCTCGGCGAGCTCGGCCGCCTCGCCCTCGCCGCGCCTGCCCGCGGCCCCCGCGGCGCGCCCGGTCCCGCTCCCCGTCGCGCGCCCGGTCCGGCCGCTCGTGCGCGCTCCGACTCCGGACGCCTCGACCGCGACGGTGGCCGCCGCGCCGACAGGGGAGCCGCGCGCCGCACCCCCTCGCTCACCGGCGGCGATCCCCGCGGGACCCGCTTCGGACCCCGGGTTCTGCGCCCGCGGCGGCGGCGGTCCGCTCGGGACCGCGGCTGGCGCGCGCCGCGGGCCGGTCAGCCGCGGGCATAGGCGCGCAGGAGCCGCGTGTGCTTGGCGTGGCGGAGCTTTCGCAGCGCGCGAGCCTCCAGCTGCCGTACCCGCTCGGTCCCGAAACCGCGGAGCGTCGCGACCTCCTCCACCGTGTGCGGCCCGGTCGCCCCGATGCCGAAGCGCAGGGACAGCACCTCCCGCTCCTCGAGGGTGAGGCCAGCGAGCGCCTCGCGCGTCCGGGCGGCGAAGTCCTTCACCAGCAGCAGATCGTCGGGGCTCGGCGCCTCCCGGTCGGCGATCACGTCGCCGAGCTCGAGCGAGTCATCGGCGCCGAGCGGGGTTTCGAGGCTGACCGCCTCGGGGCCGAGATCGATCGCCGCGTTGACCCGCGCGACGGGCACCCCGAGGCCGTTCGCGATCTCGTCCGCGGTCGGCGCCCGTCCGGCCTCGTGCTGGAAGCCGCGGGCGTAGCGGCCCACGGCCGAGGCCACCTCGGTGACGTGCCGCGGTACCCGGATGGTGCGGGTCTGTTCGGCGAGGGCGTGCTGAATGGATTTCCTGATCCACCAGGCTGCGTAGGTGCCCAGGCGGAACCCGCGTCCCGGATCGAAGCCGTCGATGGCGCGGAGCAGG
This sequence comes from uncultured Polyangiaceae bacterium, assembly GCA_964454025.1. Taxonomy (GTDB): domain Bacteria; phylum Myxococcota_A; class Polyangia; order Polyangiales; family Polyangiaceae; genus JAFGBI01. The sequence goes on from CAYVRP010000016.1 coordinate 83,868, forward strand.
CCGAGGTTGCCCTCCTGGATCAGGTCGTCGAGCGGCAGCCCGCGGCCGACGTAGCGCCGCGCGAGCGTCACCACGAGCCGGAGGTTGTGCTCGGCCAGCTTCCGCTTGCCGCGCTCGGCACCGGCCAGGATCTCGCGCGCCCGGCGCCATCGTTCGTCGCCGGTCACCGCGTCGCCGTCGCCGCCGTTCGGCGCCGCGCGCCACGCCTCCTCGAACAGCTCGATCAGGACGCCTCGCGCGAGCGGAAGCGCGCGGGCGAGCTCGGTGGCCGCCTCGCACGCGCCGGCCGCGGCGCCCGCGGCGGGGGCGCCGACCAGCGCCGCCAGCCGGGGTCCGGCCTCGACGAGGCGCTGGCGGAGCTGCTCCGCGGTGTCCCCCGACGCGTACGGGTCGGCGACCAGCGTGACGGCCGGGAGCTCACCGCTGGCGACCCGCCCGAGCCGATCGGCGAGCCGCCGCAGGCTCGGCCGGTGCGAGAGGACCACGTCTCGGATCGTGTCCTGGGCGTCCCTCACGACCCGGGCCATGGCGAGCTCCTCCTCGCGCGAGAGCGGGCGCACCCGCGACAGCTCGTCGAGGTAGTAGCGGAGCGCGTCGGCGTCCTTCGCGTGGCGCGGCATGGGGAGGGGCGTCGGGGCGCCGGGGCGCCGGGCGTCGCGGCGCCATCCTGACCGGCCCCGCCGCGCGGCGCAACGTCGCGCTCGGCGCCGGTTTGCCGCCCGGTTCGGTCGTGGCTATGCAGGCCCTCTGCATGCGGATCTACCGGAGCAACCGCGCCGAGGAGCTGGCTCGGGCGCTCGCGGCCGTCATCGCCAGCGGGGCGCGTGCTCCGCTCGCGCCGGAGGTCATCGTGGTGCAGAGCCGCGGCATGGAGCGGTGGCTGTCGCTCACGCTCGCCAGCGAGCTCGGCGTGTGGTTCGGCGCCCGCTTTCCCTTCCCCCGCGCGTTCCTGGAGGAGGTGACGGGGCAGCTGCTCGGGGTGACGGGCGCCGGCCCCTTCTCGCGCGAGCGCCTCACCTTTCAGGTGGCGACGGAGCTCGCCGCCGCCGCGTCGCGACCGGAGCTCGCGCCGGTGCGCCGCTACCTCCGCGAGGACGGGACCGGCCGCGATCTGCTGGCGCTCTCGGCGCGCCTGGCCGACCTCTTCGATCAGTACGCCGTCTACCGCCCGGACCTCGTCCTCGCGTGGGAGCGCGGCGAGGACGACGACTGGCAGGCGCACCTCTGGCGCGCGTTGATGGCGCGGCTCCGGCGAGAGGTCGCCGGCGAGGCCGCGGCGGCGCTGCACCTCGCCGGGCGCCGGGCGCTCCTGCGCCAGCGCCTCGCCGACCCCGACCCGCTCCCGCCGGGGATCCCGCGGCGGGTGTCGCTGTTCGGCGTGGCGTCGCTGCCACCGACGTACCTCGAGCTGTTCGCGCTGCTCGGGGAGCGCGTCGACGTGCACCTGTTCCTGCTCTGCCCCGCGCGCCAGCGCTCTTCGTTCGTCCCCGTCGCGCCGGGGGCCCCGGGCGCCCTCGCGTCGGCGCCCCGCCCGCCCGACGCGGATCATCCGCTGCTCGCCGCCCTCGGGCACGTCCACCACGACCTCGAGCACGTGCTCGAGGTGCTTGCACCCCGCGCGGTGCTCGCCGGCGAGCCGTTCGTCGATCCGGGCACGGACTCGCTCTTGCACGCCGTGCAGCACGACCTGCTGTTCCGCCGGCGCCGGGGCGCGGGCGGGGGCGAGGATCCCGCGCGGCCGCCCCCGCTCCTCATCCCCGACACGGACCGATCCATCGAGCTTCACTCGTGCCACGCGCCGCTGCGGGAGGTCGAGGTGCTCCACGAGCTGCTGCGCGCGGCGTTCGAGGACGATCCGACGCTCGAGCCGCACGAGGTCATCGTGATGGCACCCCGCCTGGCGGCCTACGCCCCCCTGATCGACGCGGTCTTCGGCGCGGAGGACGGTGGGGGCGCGCGCGTCCCCTATCGCGTCGCGGACCAGGCGCCCGGCGCTCGCTCGCCCGCCGTCCAGGCGGCGCTCACGGTGCTCTCGGTGCTCGCCGGTCGGGTGACCCTGGGCGAGGTCGCGGAGCTGCTCGACGCCGAGCCGGTGCGCGCGCGCTTCGGGCTCACCGCCGGCGCCGTGCCGCGGCTGCTCGAGCTCTGCGCCGAGGCGGGCATCCGCTGGGGGATCGACGCCGCGGACCGCGCCGCTTGCGGCGCGCTGGCGGTGGACGCCAACACCTGGCGCCGGGGGCTGCACCGGCTGCTGCTCGGCCACGCGCTCCCTGACGACGCCGAGCCCTTCGCCGGCGTCGCCCCCGTCGCGGCGGGCGAGCCGGAGCTCATCGGCCGCCTCGCCGAGCTCTTGACGACCCTCTTCGCCTGGCGGGAGCGGCTGCGGGCGCCGCGGGCGATCGCCGATCACGCGGCGGCGCTGCTCGAGCTGCTCCCGGCGTGGCTCCCGTCCGGGGCCGCCGCCGAGGAGGGGCTCGCGCTGCTGCGCGGGGTCGCCGCGGCGCTGGGTGAGGCCGCCGCCGCGGCGGGCTTCTCGGCGCCGATCCCGCTCGCGCTGTTCCGCGAGCTCGTCGCCGCGCGGCTCCCCGAGGCGGAGACCGCCGCCGGGTTCCTGGCGGGTGGCGTGACCTTCTCCGCGCTCTTGCCCATGCGGAGCGTGCCGTTTCGCGTCGTGTGCCTCCTCGGGATGAACGACGGCGATTTCCCGCGCGCCCGTCCCCCGGCAAGCTTCGATCGCATGCTCGCGTCGCCGCGGCCCGGCGACCGCTCGCTGCGTCACGAGGACGAGCACCTGTTCCTGGAGGTGCTGCTCTCCGCGCGCGAGCGCCTCGTGATCAGCTACGTCGGCCGGAGCATGCAGGACGACACGGTCCGGGCGCCGTCCGTGGTGGTCGGCGACCTGGTCGCGCTCCTGGACGAGGCCTTCGCGGTGGCGTCACCGGCCGCGCGCGATCCGACCGGTGCGGCCGACGATCGCGGCGGCGTCGGCACGCGCCGCATCGTGAGCCACCCCATCCAGCGGTTCAGTCCGCGGCGCTTCGCCGCGGGGGCCGCGCCCTTCGACGCCGTCGCGGCCGCGGGCGCCCGCGCGCTCACGGCGCCCCGCCGCCCGCCGTCGCGGTTCCTCGCGGCGCCCCTGCCGGCGCCGTCCGTCGGGGAGCTGTCGCTGGAGGCGCTCGTGGACGCGCTCATCTCGCCGTCGCGGGCGCTGCTCCGGGGTCGGCTCGGCGTCTCGCTCGAGGAGCACGGCGCGGAGCTCCTGGGACAGGACCCCGTCGAGATCGACCCGCGAGTGCGCCGGGCGATCGGCGCGGACCTGCTCGCGCTGGCGCTGGCCTCGCCCGCCGGCGTCCCCCTCGAGGCGGCCTGGGAGCGGGAGCGGGCGCGCGGTCGGCTGCCTCACGGCGCCGCGGGGCGGGGCCTGTTCGAGGGGCTGTTCCCAGAGGTGGAGGCGATCGCCCGCGAGGCGCGGCGCCATCGTCGGGGTGACCGGCTCCCGGCCGTGTCCGTGGCGCTGGCGCTCGGCGACACGCGCGTCGTCGGGGTCCTCGCGGAGCTCTGGCCGGCGGCGCAGGTGCTGGTCCGCTACTCGCGCGGAGGCGGCGCAGTCGAGCTCGACGCCTGGGTGCGGCACCTCGCGCTCCAGCTGCGTCGAGCCGACGCCCTCGGTCCGGAGCTGCCGGCCCGGACCGTCCTCGTCGCCCGTCCGAGCGAGGCGGAGGGCGTCGAGGTGGTCAGCTTCCGCGCGCTCGATCTGGCGACGGCGCGCCGGGAGCTCGAGTCCCTGGTGACGCTGGTGGGGCGCGCGGCGACCGCGCCCGTGCCCTTCTTCCCGCGCGCGGCGCGCGAGTACGCGGCGGTCCACCGGCGGCTCACCGCGAAGGGCGCGCCCGACGCCGCGGAGCGGGCGCTCGCGGCCGCGCGCGCGGTCTTCCTGGGCGCGGCGCGCCAGGGGGCGCCCGGGGAAGCACAGGACCCCTACGTCCGCCGGCTCCACGCGGACGGGGATCCGCTCGCCCCCGAGCCGGAAGCGGGCGCCGGCCTGCCGGGCGTGCCGCCCTTCCCGGAGGGCGCGCGGCGGGTCTTCGGGCCGCTGCTCGCGGCGCGGGAGGCCGGCGACGACGACCCCGACCCCGCCGGGGAGGCGCGGTCGTGAGCGCGTTCGTGTGGGACCAGATCCCGCTCTCCGGGCGGAGCCTGATCGAGGCCAGCGCGGGGACCGGCAAGACCCACGCCATCACGACGCTGGTGCTGCGCCTGCTGCTCGAGCGCGACCGGCGCCTGTCCGAGATCCTGGTCGTCACCTTCACGCGTGCGGCGGCGGCGGAGCTCCGCCAGCGTATCGGACGCCGCCTGCGGACCGCCGCGAGGGCGTTCGGCAGCGGCGACGCTGGCGCCGACGTCGAGATCGCGGCCCTGCTCGCGCGCACCGCGGATCGCGCGCGCGCTCGGGCGCGCGCGCTCGGCGCCCTGCGCGAGCTCGACGAGGCGCCGATCCTCACCCTGCACGGGTTCTGCGCGCGGGTCCTCGCCGAGCATGCCTTCGAGCTCGGCGCCCCGCTCGCCGCCGAGGCCGTGGCCGATGACGCCGGCCTCGCCGCCGCGGTCGTCGCTGACTTCTGGGGGCGGGAGCTGGCGGCCGCGAGCGTCGCCGAGGCGCGCGCGCTCGGCCGGCGGGCACCCTTCCCCGTGCTCCTGTGGCTCGCGCGCCAGGCCGTCGCGCGCCCGGATCTGGAGCTCGTCCCCGCCCTCGCGGAGCCCATCGACACGGCGGGGCCGCTCTCGGCGCTGATGGCGGCGCGGGCCCGCGCGCGGGAGGTCTGGCGCGAGGAACGGGGCACGGTGGCGCGCTTGCTCACCGGCCACCCCGGCCTCAAGCGCAACCTCTACCGCGCCGACTGGATCCCGGGCGGGCTCGCCGCGATCGACGCGCTGCGCGGGGCGCCGATCCCGGCCGCGGCCGAGCTGGTGGGCGCGGCGCGTCGGCTCACGCCCGGGGCCCTGACGGCGGCGACTCGGGCCGGCCAGGAGCCGCCTCGGCACGCCTGCTTCGACCTCCTCGAGGCGTTGGTCTGCGCCCATGACCGCGCCAGCGAGGCGCTCGAGGCGTGGGTGCTCGCCTTCGAGCAGCGTCTTGTCGCCCATGCCCGTGCCACGCTGCCCGGCGCCCGGCGGCGCGCGGGCGTCGTCACCTTCGACGATCTGCTCCTCCAGCTCCTGGTCGCCCTGCGGGGTCCCGGCGGGGAGGGGCTCGCGTCCGCCCTCCGCTCGCGCTACCCCGCGGCGCTGGTCGACGAGTTCCAGGACACGGACCCGGTGCAGTACGAGATCCTGGACCGGATCTACGCGGATCCGGCGGCGACGCTCCTCGTCATCGGAGACCCCAAGCAGGCCATCTACTCGTTCCGGGGCGCGGACCTGTTCGCCTACCTGCGCGCCGCGCGCGACGTGGGGCGGGAGGCGTTGACCCTCGACGTCTGCTATCGCGCCGATCCGCGGCTGGTGGCGGCGGTGAACCGCCTCTTCGCGCGCCGCCCCGCGCCGTTCCTGCTCGAGGACGTCCGCTACCGGCCGGTGGCGCCGCGCCCGGACGCGACGGAGCGCCTGGCCACCCCGGGCGGCGATCACGGCGCGATGGAGCTCGTGGTCCTGGGCGCGGCGGAGGCGGGGTCTGCGGCGCGGGCGGCCGGCGGCGCGGCGAGCGATGTGCCCGCCGCGGCCGCCGCCGAGGTCGTGCGCTGGCTCGGCGCGGGCGCGACCATCGACGGCGCCCCGCTGGGGGCGGGGGACGTCGCCGTGCTCACGCGCACCAACGAGGAGGCCGAGCGGGTGCAGCGGGAGCTCGCGCGGCGCGGCGTGCCTTCGGTGCTCTACGGGGACCGGAGCGTCCTCGACACCGAGGAGGCGTTCGAGGTGTCGCTGGTCCTCGGCGCGCTCGCCGCCCCGGCGCGGGGCGAGCGCGTCCGCGCCGCGCTGGCGACGCGGCTGGTCGGCGTGGACGGCGGCGAGCTCTGGCGCCTCGCCTCCGACGAGGCGGCCTGGGAGGGGTGGGTCGAGCGCTTCGAGCGGTGGCACGAGCGGTGGCGCTCGCGCGGCTTCGGCCACGCCTTCCGCGCGCTCCTCGACGAGCTCGACGTCGTCCCGCGCCTGCTGGGTGAGCCGCGTGGCGAGCGGCGCGTCACCGACGTCCTCCACCTCGGGGAGCTGCTGAACGAGGCGGCGATCACGCGGCACCTGGGACCAGTGGCGCTCGAGCGGTGGTTCGCGCGCGTCCGCCACGACCGGGGCGCGCGTGACGAGGTCATCATCGACGCGACACAGCTGCGGCTCGAGAGCGACGCGGAGGCGGTGCGCGTCGTCACCGTGCATCGCAGCAAGGGGCTCGAGTACCCCATCGTCGTCGTGGCGTCGCTGGCGGCGAGCCGGGGCGACCACGTCGGCGGCGCGCGCCCCGTCCTCTTCCACGACCCGGAGGCGGCGCGCCGGCCTCGCCTCTGCCTCGGGGGGCCCGGACAGCAGCGGGCCGCCGCGCTCGCCGCGACCGAGGCGCTCGCGGAGGGGCTGCGGCTCGCCTACGTCGCCGTCACGCGGGCTCGCCACCAGGCGACCGTGCTCGTGCGTCCATCGCCGGACTTCGACGAAACCCCGCTCGGCTCCCTGCTGCGTGGGCCGGCCGCGACCGCCGCGGCGCGACCCGGGCGCGGCGGTGCGAGCGCGGCGGCGGTCCTCGAGGAACTCCGGGCGTTCGCCGGGGACGACCCGGCGACGCTCCGGGCGCGGCCGGTGGCGCCCGCGTCCGGGGTCGCGGCGCCGGCGCCGGCGCCGGCGCCGGTGGAGGTGACGCTGCGCCGGGCCACGCGGCGGTTCGCGTTCGCGCGCCGGGTGACGAGCTACACGGCGCTGGTCGCGCGGGCGCCGGTCCTCGCCGAGGACGAGGGCACGGATCACGGCGACATCGCCGCGGGGGACGCGGTGGTCGTCGAGGCGATCGCGGCGCCGTCCGCCGCGCCGACCCTGGTGCCGCTCCACGCGTTCCCGCGCGGGGCCGCCGCGGGCATCGCCTTGCACGCCGTCCTCGAACACGTCGATTTCCCGAGCTACGACCCCGCCGCGGCGCGACCGGGCGTGGAGGTGGAGCTGGCTCGGCAGGGTCTCGATCGCGCGGCGTGGGGCGAGCTCGTCGCGGCGGCGCTCGGTGGCGTCATCGACACGCCCCTGGCAGACGGCGGGCCGCGCCTGCGGGACCTACGGCCCGGCGCCTGGCGCACCGAGGTCGAGTTCACGCTCCCCGTGTGTGCGCCCGCGTCGGCCGCGCCGCGGGCCCGGGCGCTCGACGCCGCCGCCCTGGCGCGGGTGATCGGGGCGCACGGCGGTCCGGCGATCTCCCCGGGGTACCCGGAGCGCGTGGCGGCGCTCGGCTTCGCCGCGCTGGTCGGGCACCTCCGCGGCTTCGTCGATCTGGTCTTCGAGCACGACGGGCGGTACTTCCTGGTGGACTACAAGTCGAACCACCTCGGTGAGGACTTCGCCGACTACTCGGCGCCGGCGCTGGCGGCCGCCATGGCGGAGCACCACTACTTCTTGCAGGCCTTCCTCTACGCGGTCGCCCTGCACCGGCACCTCGCCGCCTGCCGGCGGGGCTACGACTACGATCGCGACTTCGGCGGCGTCTACTACCTGTTCCTGCGGGGCATGGCGCCGGGGCGGCCCGGCGCGGGGGTCTTCGCCGCGCGGCCGCCGCGGGCGCTGGTGGAGGGGCTCTCGCGGGTTCTCGAGGGGGACGCGACGGGGGTGGAGCCGTGACCGTTCGATCCGGCGCCGGCCACCCCGGCGTGGACCGCCTGGACGAGCTCGTGCGCGAGGGCGCCGTCGCGGCGCTGGACGCGCACCTCGCTCGCGCCCTGGCGGAGCTGGTCCCGGACACGCCGGAGCCGGTGTTGCTCGCCGCCGCGCTCGTGAGCGCCGCCGCGCGGGAGGGGCACTCCTGCGTCTCGCTGGCGGCGCTCGCCGCGGCGCGCGCGCGCGCCGCGGGCGACCTCGCCCCCGGCCCCGAGCCGCCCGCGCTGGCGGCGCTCCTCGAGGCGAGCGCGCTGGTGAGCGACGGCACCCGGGCGCCGCCGCTCGTGCTCGATCGCGGGCGGGTCTACCTTCACCGCCACTGGGCGGACGAGCGGGCGCTCGCCGCCGCGCTCCGGCAGCGGGCGAGCGCGTCGCCGCCGCCGCTCGCCGCGGCGCCCGCGCGCAACAGCCTCCAGCGCCTCTTCGGCCCGCCGCCGCGCGGCGGGCCCGACGGGCAGCGCGTCGCCGCCGTGCTCGCGGCCCTCCGCCCGCTCACCGTCATCACCGGCGGGCCCGGCACCGGCAAGACCTCGACCGTGGTCCGCGTGATCGCGCTCCTGATCGAGCAGTCGTTCGCGCAGGGGCTGCCCCCGCCGCGGGTGGCGCTCCTCGCGCCCACGGGCAAGGCCGCGGCACGGCTGGCCGAGGCCGTGCGCGTCGCCCGTCGCGTGCTGCCCGTGGCCGAGGCCGTGCGCGCCGCGATCCCGGATAGCGCCGCCACCCTGCACCGAGCGCTCGGGCTGGGCGGCGCGTCGTCGCGGCCGCGCGCGGCGCCCCTCGCGGCCGACGTGGTCGTGGTCGACGAGGCGTCGATGGTGGACCTGAGCCTCATGCGGCGGCTCGTCGCGGCGGTGCTCCCGGCGGCGCGCCTGATCCTGCTCGGTGATCGCCACCAGCTCGCCAGCGTCGAGGCGGGGGCGGTGCTGGCCGACCTCTCGGGGCCGCCCTCGCGACCCCCGTACTCCGAGCGCCTCGCGCGGGCCGCCTTGGCGACCTTCGGCGAGGCGCTCCCCGGGTCCGGCGACGGGCCCGGGGGGCTCGCCGACTCGCTGGTGGAGCTCACCGCGAGCCACCGCTTCGCGGAGCACGGCGGGATCGGGCGTCTCGCGGCCGCGATCCTCGCTGGTGACGGCGACGCGGCGGTGGCGGCGTGCGAGGACGCCGCGGTCACGCTGGCGCCGGCGGCCGCGGCCGGGCCGGGCCCGGGCTTCGCGCGCTGCATCGTCGAAGGCTTCACGCCGTACCTCGGCGCCCCGGATCCCGCGGAGGCCCTGGCCGCCCTCGGGCGCTTCCGGGTGCTGGCGGCGCACCGCCGCGGCCCGGCGGGGGTCGCCGGGCTGGTGGCCCGGATCGAGGGCGATCTCGGCGTCACCCGCCGCTCCCGCCCCGGGGGCGACGACTACCACCGGCGGCCGGTCCTGGTGACCGAGAACGACCCGGGGCTCGCCCTGTGGAACGGCGACGTCGGCGTCACCTGGGCCCCGCAGCCCGACCAGCCCGCGCGCGTGTGGCTCGCCGGCGCCGACGGCGCGCCGCGGGCGCTCTCGCCGTCGCGGCTCCCCGCCCACGAGACGGCGTTCGCGATGAGCGTCCACCGCAGCCAGGGCTCGGAGCTCGACGCGGTCGTGGTGGTGCTCCCGGAGCCAGGGTCGCCGCTCCTCACGCGCGAGCTCGTCTACACCGCCGTGACGCGGGCGCGATCGCGGGTGACCCTGTTCGGTGGCGAGGCGAGCCTGCGCGCGGCGGTGGCGAGGCGGATCGCGCGCGCGACGGGGCTCGCGGAGCTGCTGTGGGGGTAGCGAGCGTCGCGCGGGTGTGCTCAGCCAGCCGCGGGATCGCCGAGCCCGAACAGGCGGTCGAGATCGTACCGCGAGTAGGCGCGGAACCCGATCAGCGTCTCGGAGTGCGTGATGGCGGGCTCCCGGAGCAGCTTGCGGGTCACCACGTCCGCCAGCGCGTCGGTGTCGCGCACCCGCACCAGCGCCACGAGGTCATAGCGGCCGCTGACCGAGTAGACCTCGGACACGCCCTCGAGCGCGGCGACGCGCTCGGCCAGATCCGGGATCTTGTCACGCTGGGCGTTGAGCAGGACGAGTGCCGTTACCATGTTGCCTCGGGATGTCCGGGAAGCGAGCGTAGCATCAGCCGCCGCGGACGGGGAACCGACCCGGAGCCGATCCGGGCCGGAGGGCGCCCGTGGAGGGACGGGCGGCAACCTAGAACGATCGGATCGTGCACGACCGGACGCGCTCGCCGGTCGTGTCCACCTCGCGGACGCCCCCCGGCTTCTGATCTCGAGCGTCCTTCGGGTAGCGGGTCGCTCTCGCGCCCCGATCCCGTCCCCACCCGGCCCTCCAGGACGCGGCGCCGCCTGCCCCGATCCCGGCCGGCGGCGGGCGATCGCGGGCGACGGGCCGCGGCGAATGCGCTCGCTGGCGATCGCCCGCGCAGCGCACGAGGCTCGTCACCTCCGAGCGAGTAACCGCGGTGCCAACGGGAAGGCAGGCGCGCGACGCGCGCCTGCGCGCCGGCGGCCTGCCTTGTCGCGCGGACCACCGGCTACTCCACTGTTCATTCATGTCCTCGCCGCTCCGCTTGCCGCGGGGGCGCACCGGCGCCGCTCCGGGCAGCGACGTCCCCGTCCCCTCCGACGAGGAGCTGATCGAGGGGATCCGCGGCGCCGATCCGGCCCTCTCGACGGTCTTCTACGACCGCCTGTTCCCGATCGTGGACCGGACGCTCTACCGGATCCTGGGGCGGCGCGAGCACGACCACGACGATCTCGTGCAGGCGGCGTTCGAGCAGATCATCATCACGCTCGCGCGCGGCTCCTTCGCTGGCGCCTGCAGCCTGCGCACCTGGGCGGCGTCCGTCACCACGCGCATCGCGACCAACGCGCTGCGCGCCCGGCGACGCGAGCGGCGGGTCATCGATCGCACGGTGCTCCTGCACGAGGACCTCCGAGCCGAGCCCGGGGACCTCGAGCAGGTGGTCGCCGCCCGGTCCGCGATCGAGCGGATCCGCGTGGAGCTCGCGGCGTTGCGGCGAGGGCGCGCGGAGGCGGTTCTGCTCCACGACGTCCTCGGGCAGGATCTGGGCGAGATCGCCGTTACCACGGGGATTTCCGTCGCCGCCGCGCAGTCGCGCCTGGTGCGGGGCCGGCGCGACCTGCACCGACGGCTCGCGCAGAGCAGGGCGCGGAGGACGACGTGAGCGGCGACTCCTTTGCTCCGCTCGGCGTTCTCTGGCGTTCGCGAACCCCGTCGCCCAGGCCCGAGCGCCAGGTCGCGCTGCGCCACCCCACGGCCGCGCGGATCCGGGCCGCGATGCGGCTCGAGGAGCGCCGTCGCCAGCGCCGGGGCTGGCTGCTCGGGGCGCTGCTGGCCGGGGTGGTCGCGGCCGGCACCACCGCTGTCGTGCGGGGGCTGGCGCGGTCGGCCTGGCGGGGCGCGGCGGCCGCGCCGGGCGCGACGCTGCCGAGCGCCGCGCCCGGCGACCGGTTCGCGTCGTGGTCCGCCCCGCGCCCCGTGCGCGGCGCCGACGCGGTGGCCAGGCCCTCTTCGAGCCGGCGCGAGCCCAGGGCTGCCTGCTCGGGGCGGTGACCGGAGACCATCTGCTTGAACTTCGCTTGCAGGGCCAGCCTGTCCGGATCTCGGTCCGGGGTATTTCGTATTGCGTCCCTCCTCCAGAACAGCGTCAGCAATCGGGCGCGGCGCGCGACTCCCATCGTGTTCCTCTCCAGCGCGCCGCGCCCCTCCTATTCCTCTGGGTCGGTTGATCTCGGCGGGGGCGGTGTCCTCCGGGCCACAGGCGTTGGTCCAGCGCCCGTGGATCGGGAGGTGACGCCCCGTTGGCGCGGTCGTGCGGCGCTCGATCGCCGTCCCTCCGGCTCCCGAGCGTGCGGGCCGCGCGGGCGGCTCATGCGGTAGGCGGCGGCGCCCGGCGGTCCTCGTCGCTACGGAGCGCGTGCGTGGTGGTCTTCGACACCCACGCCGACTTCGACCGGCAGTGGCTCGAGCTGCAGGGCGCGACGCCGACGGCTTGCCCCGCGGGCGCGGACTCGCCCCGCGCCGAAGCTCGGCGGTGCCCGCTCCCGGCCGCTCACCGCCCCCGTTCCCTCCCGGTTTCGGCGGCGGTTCCTGGCCGCTTCCGGGGACCTCGGCGGGCGGGTCGAGCGCGGCTCTCTTCATCCGGCACGAGGCCCCGCTGGAGCGGCTCACGCGCGTGGTGGTGCAGGTGGTCGCGTGTCGTCCGAGGTCGTTCTCTGAAGCTCCCTGGTTGCGCGCGGCCAACGGTCGAGCGGGGCGCATGACGTCTCCCCCGTCGGTGCGAGGCATTTCAGGTCAGAGGGGAGGATGCGCACCCCTGTCGAGCCTGCGGCGGGCGTGACACGTTGGACCTAGAGTCATGAGGAGTCGGCGGTGGGTGTGGAGCGCGACGCGGGCGCCGTGGAGGTGCACGAGGGTCGTGAGCGTCCTCGTCGCTTCGTCACGGCCGCCGGTCCCCCCGCTCGGAGCCCGGCTCATCAGCGAGAGGATGGTTGTCACCGCATGAACTCCCAGCTCGTCATCGACGCCATCGTGCGCCAAACGATCGTCCTCATCTCCCAGCTGGCCACCGCGCAGGGCGCCAGCTCGCCGCTGGCGCGAGTGGCCGAGCAGGCGCTCGCGGGCCTGGTGCGCGAGCTCGAGGAACAGGGGCTGGGCGAGGAGGTGATCGCCGATCTGTTCGGGCTCGGGCTGCGCGCTTATCGCCGCCGCGTGCAGCGGTTGCGCGAGTCGGTGACCTCCCGCGGCGTCACCCTCACCGGCGCCGTCCACGCCTTCCTCGCCGAGCGCGACGCCGCTACCCGGGCCGAGCTCCGCGAGCGCTTCGCGCAGGACGACGAGGGCACCCTGCGCGGCGTCCTCGACGATCTGGTCGACAGCGGCCTCGTGCGTCGGGTCGGGCGGGGCCGGGAGGCGCGCTACCGGGTCGCCACCGCCGAGGAGCTCGAGGAGCTCGGCGCGCTCGGCGCCAGCGGTTCATCGGCGGCCAGTGAGGCGGTGGTCTGGGTCCACGTGTGTCGCGCCGGACCGCTGCGCCAGGAAGAGCTCGCCGCGCTCCTGCCCCTGTCCCCCGCGGCCCTCGCGCAGGCGTTGAGCGCTCTCGTGGCGGATGGGCGCGTCCGGGTAGAGTCGCGCCCGGACGGCGAGGTCTACTCGACCGACCGCTGCTTGATCCCGGTCGGGGACACGGCCGGCTGGGAGGCGGCCATCGTCGATCACCACCGCGCGGTGCTCGCCGCGCTCGGGGCGAAGGTGGCGAGCGGCCGGCACGGATCGGCCCCCGACGACGAGGTCGGGGGGACGACGATCTGCTTCGACCTCTGGCCCGGGCACCCCAGGGAGCAGGAGGTCCGTGCCATCCTTGCTGACACCCGCCGGCGGCTCGCCGCGCTCTGGGAGGCCGTCGAGGACGAGAATCGGGACCGCGGCCTTGAGATCACCTACAAGATCACGTTCTACTACGGCCAGTTCCGGACGGACGAGGAGCAGGACCAGTGAGAGGTCGCGACTCGGCGCGCGCGGCGCGCATGGCAACGGTGGCGCTCGCCGCGCTCGCTCTCGCGTGCGGCTCGAGCGGCGGGCCGAGGGCGGGCGGGCTCACCAACTGGCTCCACGTCTGCGAGTCGGACGCGGACTGCGGGGAGCTGCGGTGCCGGTGCGGGGCGTGCACGCGCGGGTGCGGCGACGAGGAGGGCTGCGCCGATCTGCCGGGCGCGTCGTGCGTCTCCGCCGCGGACTACGGGGCGATCGCTCTCTGTGGCGGCAGCGCCCCGGAGAGCTACGGGATGTGCCTGCCGCGTTGCTCCGAGGAGGGTTGCGCGCCCGGCACGAGCTGCGTCGCCGGCCTGTGCGTCCCGCTGCCGGCGCCGACCGCCCAGGTGACGATCGACGAGTCCCAACGGTTCCAGAGGCTGGTCGGGATTGGCGCGGGCATCGGGTACGTCGTCGATCAGATCATGGAGCACCCGCGGCAGGCGGCCTTGCTCGACGCCATGTTCTCCGGGACCGGGCTGGGGATGATCCGGCTGCGCAACCAGCACGCGACGATCGACGGCGACCTGGGCAACAGCGGCGCGCTCGTCGCCGCCGCGGCCGAGCGCCTGGGGCGGCGCCCCACCGTCATCCTGAACTCCGCCAGCCCGCCGAGCGAGCTGAAGGCGAACGGGTCGACCTTCTGCGAGAACAACCCCGACACCTGCACTCTCGTCCAGCTGCCCGACGGCACGTTCGATTACGCCGGGCTCGCGCGCCACTGGCGCGCGTCGCTCGAGGCCTACGCGCTCGTGGGGATCGAGCCCGAGTACGTCTCCATCCAGAACAACCCGGACTGGGTCCCCCCCGCGGGGGACGCGAACGAGGCGTGCCGATTCCTCCCCGCCGAGGGGACCGAGACGGTCACCACCGACGCCGGCGAGGTCGAGGTGCGGTACCCTGGCTACGCGGAGGCCCTGGCGGCGGTCACCGGTGCGCTCGAGGGGCTCCCCTCGGTGCCCCAGGTGGTGGCGCCCGAGACGACGAGCTACCCGGAGGTGGCGGACTACCTGGCCGCACTCGATCTCGCGCACGTGGACGTCATCGCTCACCACCTGTACGGGACCGACACGACCAACCTCGATCTGGCTGCGCTGGCGGAGATGGGCGACCTCGCGGCGGAGCTCGACCGGCCCCTCTTCCAGTCGGAGATGTTCGCGGATCCGCTCACGACCGCCGTCCTCCTGCACGCGGCGCTCGCGGTCGAGGGCGCGTCGGTCTTCGTTCACAATGGCTTCGTGGCCGCCCCGGTCGACCACGACACCGACGTGAGCTCCCTCATCCGGCTCTCGGCGGACGATTTCACGATCGGAGACACCCGTCACGTGATGTGCCACTACTCCGCGCACGTCGCGCCGGGCTGGGTGCGGGTGGCCGCCGACTCCGACGCCGGCGACCTCTACGCCTCGGCGTGGGCGTCGCCCGCCGACGATCGGCTCGTGATCGTGCTCACGAACCCCGGGGACGCGGGGTTCGTGGTCGAGCTCGACCACGCCGAGTTCGAGCCGACGGCATCGGCCGTGAGCCGCACGGTCCTCGGCGGCGTCGAGCGCTCGGCGGACCTCGGCGAGCTTCCAGCGGAGGACGTCGTCGTGGTACCCCCCGAGTCCATGGTGACCGTGACCCTCGAGCGGTGATCCCCGCTGCCTCCAGCGGTGACCGTGACGCTCGAGCGGCG